>NZ_JACAEH010000013.1 GCF_013388945.1 Nitrososphaera sp.
ACTTTCAATCTCCGCTGCTTGGAGATTCACGTTTTAACTACAAGAAAAACTCGCTCAGCTGGCGACACTGATACCCAACTTTCAATCTCCGCTGCTTGGAGATTCACGTTTTAACGCTTTTGCCGGTGTCATTTGGTATCTGCAAAGCGGCCTTTCAATCTCCGCTGCTTGGAGATTCACGTTTTAACCCTTTCTGGTTTGCGTGTGTCGTAACGAGTAGCGGTTCAACTTTCAATCTCCGCTGCTTGGAGATTCACGTTTTAACTTGCTCGTTTATGCGCGGAGCCAGAATGTAGTAATTGTCCTTTCAATCTCCGCTGCTTGGAGATTCACGTTTTAACCAAGTAATCCAGTCTGTTACGGTTTACTGGAGGATCAACTTTCAATCTCCGCTGCTTGGAGATTCACGTTTTAACAAACAATGCGGCATCTTTCCCAAGCCAGAAAGTTAATAGCCTTTCAATCTCCGCTGCTTGGAGATTCACGTTTTAACTGGGCGCCTTTTCGGCCGTTCTGGTTAAGCAGAGCACGAACTAAAGCCCCTGCCATCGGTAGGAACCGATTATGTTCTATCTGTAACTGCCCTTATAAATATAATCGAAAGAAATCAATTCTACAGCCTTGCCTATCAGCAGGTCAGAACGGGAATGAAACAAGTTAGGAGGGGCATCATTGTAAGCATTCTTTGTGTCCCACACCTTGTTCGCGACAATCGTCCAGCTCGTATTGCAGAAATGTCTCGAAAACTCACAATGTGCCTCATTATTTGCAAGGAATGATATATTTCATTGATATTTGAGAGTTTTACATCAAAAAGCTAAAGTATTCAATTATAGTTAACAGATCAATGTACTTCCTTTCCGGGGAAGACCGAAGAAAACTGTTCAAAGGCATAGTATCACGCGGGAGAAGCATGACGGTTGACGAAAGCCTGAGGGGATGGAACTGGGACAAGCCTCCCGTCGAGCCGCCCTACGATACAATCAAGCTGGGAGTCTATGAGGTGGCCGGCCAGTATTGTGCATCAGGACGGGATGTTTTTGTCAGGCGGATAGACGGCATCAAAGGCACGCCCTCAAAAGACATGGTTAGGGGCCTGGTCTATCACCATGCTGTAGCTGACGAGATCTCGATAGCAAAGACATACATGTACAAACAGGGAGTCCTAGGCGCTGCAGACCTGTACGAGCATCTTGTAGCAATAGCTGAAGAGAGGTTTGCTGCGTACATGCTCACTCACGGAATGCTCTTCAAAGAGGCAGCCTTCACCGAAGCGGATATTGAAGAAGTCAAGATGAACCTCCACAAGCTCTGGACCTATGAGGCCTCTCAGATGGCATCATCGGTCAAGAGCATACTGTCAAAGCAACCTAGGATAGGGATCGACGCGCTTGTGCATACTGCAATACCTGTCATAGTTGAGCAGAAAATAGACGGCAACGCCCTTGGCCTCAGCACACATCTGAGCGTCGACGCCTTCAGCTTTGACTCCATAATCCTAGACCTGAAGACGGGCGAAGAGAAGGAATTTCACAAGCTCTCAACAACAGGCTACGCTCTTGTATACGAGAGCATCTTTGAATACCCCATAAACGTTGGATGCATAGTCTACGTGAACTTTTACAACAACTCGCCTGTGCCGATAATAAAGCGAGTTCCGCACCTGATAGACGAGCCATTACGAAGAGAGTTCTTGGAAGCAAGGGATGCCAAGATGAAGATGATATACGACAGGCGCGACCCAGGGCTGCCGCGCAAATGCTACGCAAACTGCCAGTTTTTGAAGCACTGCGGAGCGGGACCGGAGCAGATTGAAGTTAGTGCTTAGCGAATTTGGGCTGTTCCTTGGAAGGAAGCGGAACAGGTATGTTGTAAGGAACAGCAAGGAGAAAAAGGAGATACTCAGCACAGACGTAGAGCAGATCCACATACTCAACCCGGGCGTTTCTCTTTCCATAAGCGCAATGAGGCTGGCACTGACAAACCAGACCTTGGTGGTGCTCGGGAGCAGGAACGGGTGGCCACACGGCTTTGTAGTCCCTGCAAAGATATCAGGCACCATCAGGGGCAAGCGCGAGCAGTTTCTGGCCTATCAGGACTCTCGGGGCGCCACTCTGGCAAAAAGGTTCGCTTCAGGAAAAGCGTACAACCAGCGGAACCTTTTGAAGTTGTTGTGGAAGAACAGGGTAAGGACAGAGCCGTCGCTTGCAGAAATGCTGTACAAGGCCTCTGAAGAGGTGGAAAAGCTTGCAAGGGAAACAGAAGCGATCAACGGTGACAGCGTGGACAAGATCAGGACCGATGTCATGAACAGGGAGGCGCGGGCGTCAAAAGAGTACTGGACTGCAATATCAAGCCTCATTCCTGCCGAGCTTGGCTTTCCAGGCAGAAAGACAAGAGGGGCCACAGACCCTGTCAATGCCATGTTGAATTTCGGGTACAAGGCAATGCTCTTCGTGGAATGCTGGAAAGCGATTTACTATGCAGGTCTGGACCCGTACGCTGGATACCTCCACGCGGACAGGCCCGGCAAGCCTTCCCTTGCTCTGGATTTCATGGAGGAGTTTAGACAGCATACGGTGGACCGCGTGATACTTGCCATATTCAGCAAAAAGATGCTCAAGGCAGAAGAGATAACAGAGTTTGACGAGGCGAAAAACCAGCAGAGGTTAAGCAAGCAGACGATCCAGGTTTTGACTAAAGAAATCACTGGCCAGCTTGAAAGCGATGTTGCATACCGGGGCGAGCGCTGCCAGCTAAAGGACGCCATACAGAACCAGGCGCGTTCGCTTGTAGCCTACCTGATGAACCCTGCAAAGGCGTACTCCACTTTTGAGCTTGCGTGGTGAGGAGCATGCGGTACATAGTAGTCTACGACATAACAGACGACAACCTCCGCACTTTAACGGCTGAGACACTGAAGGATTATGGGCTGAAGAGGATCCAGAAAAGCGCGTTTATGGGAAACCTGAAAAAGCACATACTCAACTCCCTCTTGGCAGACCTGCGGCGGATGGTGACTGTCGACAGCGTGCTTGTCTTTCCCCTTTGCGATGCAGACTTTCGCAACATGGTCTCGGTAGGAGTGGAATTCGTAGAAGAGGAAAATAAGGATGTCGAGTTCTTCTGACAACGACGGGAGCGAATACTCGTTTACCGATGCCGGCGAGAATACGATATCAGTTACAGATATCAAGCATTATTTCTACTGCCCCAAGATAATCTACTTTGACAAAGTCATGCATGCTGACGCTGTCCTGAGCTCGCAGCAAGAAGTTGCAAAAAAGATTCACAAGGAAAAGGAGAAGAAGGACAAGCGTAGAAAGACTATGTTTTACGACGAGCAGTTTCCCGGCTGCCAGAAGCTGTTCAGGGTGCACATGTTTTCGGCGTCGCTCGGCCTTGAAGGGATCGCAGATTGCGTAATAGTCAACGGGCGGGAGCGTATCCCGGTGGATTACAAGAGAATGTTTTCAAAGAAGGGCGAAGCGTGGACAGACCACAGGTTTCAGCTGACGGCCTATGCCCTTTTGCTGGAGGAACAATATTCGACCATCGTCAGGAGAGGTTTTGTCTATTACCTGCCGGAAGACCTGGCGGTAGAAGTAGAGATAACTGAGAGTATGAAGACCTATCTCAAGAAAGCTATAAGGGCAATTCACAACGTAGTCGAAGGTGGCGAAGAGCCGTCTGCCAGAATTCCCCGGTCAAGGTGCACGGGAGGCTGCGGATATCTTTGGATATGCGGCGGGATATGGAATAGAAAGAATTGACCCTGTTTGACCAGAATCGCTCGGCCTGTCTATACACTCAAGGATGTTTCTCGTATTTACAGTACTTGTAGAGCATCGTAGCCATCGATCAGATCGGCATCTATTCATCTCCATCTATATCCAGATTCAATCCAATGGTATCTGAATATGGCATTTTTATTATCCACGGATCATGTGATTTATCTACGTACTCCGCCAAGGCATACGATTTACCAGTGCGAACTGGAACTAGGAGGTCAGCCGCTTCAATTGTGAGGCCTTCTTCTTCAAGCTTTTCATACGTTGAACGCAACGATACGGGCAAAAGGTCGATTGTTCCGTCTGCCCGGTCTATCACATCTTCTACCCAGTCATAATTGATACCAGCAATGAGGTTATTTTCAAAGTCTCTTATGAGGGGATGATTCAGAGCATTTTCATACCGGAATTTGCTCTCGTCGCTATAACCCTGCGAGTATACCCTGTCGGCCGCCCGTACCAGATCCTGTTCTCTAAGTGGGTTAGCAAGCGATGATAGCTCTTGTAACGACTTATCTACAAATTTTTTGTCATAGATATTGTATCTGTGTAGTTGTTTTTCGAAAATTCTTACAGGTGCAGGTTGTCGTTTTCCGTACCTGTTTATCCTCCCAAAACGCTGAACCAATGCATCTAAGGGAGCCGGCTCTAAAAAGCCTTGATCAAAATCCACATCTAGGCTTACTTCCACTACTTGAGTGGAAACAAGGATCTTTGGTAGTGACTCTCTAATTTTTTGTTCAATCCTATTTCTATCTCTCTTGCAGAATCTGCTATGCAAAAGAACTGTTTCTTTAATTCTGTTTTTAATTTCTGCATATACCTGCTGAGCTGTGGGAACATGATTGCAAACTACTAGCGTAGACCTTGCCTTCTCGGCTTCTTTGACAATTAAATCAATATTGGACATAATATCTCCGCCTATTATTTCATAGTTGTGACGTTTTAGCTCAAGTATCGCATTGTCCGTAGCTTCATCAGTTGAAGGCTCTAGAAATGAAATCGATGGTATTTCCCGTTCAAGAACTTGCTTTCTGAGAAATTCCGGCATAGTTGCTGAAAGGAATAAACAAGATGCATTTTTTGTTATCAAATGCTTTGCAGTAGCTACCGTCAAACCTGTTATGCTGGGATCATAGGCATGTATTTCGTCAAATATGAAACATGAGTTTGGGAATTCTGACAACATCGTCTCCCAACCTTTGCCATGTAAAGAATATCTGAGTACTTGGTGAGGTGTGCAGACTCTGACGGGAAACCACATTTCTCTTGCAAGTGAGCCGAGCATTCTGGCGGTACCTTGGTTACGAAGTCTTGAAGTTAAATCGCCATCACTTTCGAAGATAGAATAAAGTGAAGAAGCTGCGCGAGAATGCAAAAGACCTACATTATCGTCACCGAAATAACTCTTGAGGCGATCATGCATCGCATTAATGCTGGCTATGTTGGGAAGAACATAAAATAGCCGCCCATTTTTCTTTTGGTTCGTTTGAGCCCATAAAAGTGCAGCCACAGTCTTTCCCGACCCGGTGGGAGCTCTAAGAATCAGATGCCCATTCACTTTTCCGGCATTTCTTTGGAATGTTCTTATGTTGTGTGGAGCTATCTGATAGCTATTCAGAAGTGGAATAGTACGGAGTGCTGATTCCAGATCTACTCTGATGTTACTGCCTATGTGGTCGCTTGAGACAAGTAAGCCGCGCAGAACCGATGCATAGTATCTTTTCTGGAATTCAATATTCCTTGATTGTTTGTTCCTCCGTAGCCAGCTTTTGTCTATCCAAAGAGGAGAGAGGCCTATATTTTCTGTATCCACTTTCCATCCTATTGCCGCAATAATTTTTTTCCATTCTTTTTTGAACGTAATTATGTTGTCGTTCCATTCTTTTGCCATCTCATTCCATACCGGTGTTAGATCCGTAGGCCAAGGAATCTCTTCATACGGTAAACAGCCTTTGTCTGGCGATACTCCATCCGTTGGGAGGGATTTGTGGTGGGTTATTACGGCAAGCAGAATCTCTTCGCCTAGACCCAAATAAGAACCGAATGCAGCAGAGAGTATTTCATGCCTGTGCGCCCACTTCCCCATATCGCGACGAAGTACTTTCTGGAAACCTGTTGCAGCCTTTCCTACATCATGCACTGCAAGTGCAATCTTCAGATCCCTTTCAAGCTTTGCAATTACATCGTCATTAAAAGGAAGCCTGCGAAGTAATATTTCAGCTGCCCGAAGACAACGCAATGTGTGTTCCGCAAGAGTCTCACCATTATCCTTAGCCAGAATAACGGCGTCGCTCATGTCTTGATCCATTTGTGAAGGTAAATTACGTCATCAGGATCAGAACCATCTGAGGGATGGTAAAGTTCTTCTAGGGTAACTTTGAATCTAGATTCTGTAGTGGGAAGCATTGCTTGATAACGCCCTATAGGTCCAGTAATTCGAGTCCTTTTCTGAGTACTGTTGTCAAACCACTCCGGACACCTCACTATTAGAGAAGGAATGTTCTCCTTCACTACGGGTATCATGGTAGGACCTAAATTTCCCGATTCGACTGGGGTTAACTCCACTACCTTGACGTCAGTGATCCACATTATATCTTGGGACCTTCCCAAAGTAGGAGTGTTGATAGGATTTCTAAATGCTGCAACAAGGTCAAGATTTGTCAGATATAGATCAAGCTGAGGTTTGAAATGTACATGCCTTTTCAAAATTCCTTGGCCCTCACGATGTTCCTTCAGATTGCCCTTGTCATCCAATACAAGACGATCAGTTTTTTCCAGTTCCACGTCAGTTGACATGCAGCGGAATTCGTAGCCTATCCTCGTATCCTTATATGATATTACTTTACCCGCGCAAGTGCTGATCAGTCCAAGTATGGTACTATATGGTGGACATGGCAAAGTGAGTTGAGTTCCAGATATAGTAAGAGGGTGTTTGAAAAATGCGGTCAGCCCTTCCATGCGCACGTGCGCTGCCTGTATGCGGTCAGCCATCGACTATTGCACGCTTCTCCGATTATCCTGAACGGTTCAGTAACTTAGCAATCTGTTGTGAGGCATCAATGGGTGTAGTAACTACAAAAGACACACCATTTTCACTCAATCCCGACAATGCAGTAACCGCATTCTCATTCTTCAGATAGCCTTTGCGGATTCCTATGTACACAGGGGTGACTATTCTGTCAGCATAATCCCTAACAATTTCTCTCAACGTATCCACTTTCATAATTGGACCGTTCCCGTCATCACTGAATAGGCCGTTGAAGATTGGATTTCCGCATGCAAGTCCTGAGACTATTAGAACCTTGGGCGAAACATCAGTTCCGAAAGCTGCCTGCTTTGCTCCACCGCGCAACCGTGATAAGGCTTTCAGTAATGCTGCTGCACGTTCTTTTCTTTTGACTTCTGCGTCGACCATTTCGTATATCTTGCCAGACTTCCCCTCATCCTTTTTTATTACGATTTTCTTGTTCTGCAAAAATTCTTGTGCCTTCTTTTCATCCAGTTCTATTCTATCTCCAATATTCATGAACAGCCCTAGTCTCTTGTAGTTTAGACAGAATATTGCTTGCATATTGCTATTGTAAAATTCTGTCGTGTAGGGCTGAGGAGAGCCTTCTTTCAGATGCACAAAACCTTCGTCTCTTCCCTGCCAGCCCGTCTTGCGTAGCGACACAAGGATTGACGCAGAAAATGGCGAAGCACGCATAAGGGCACGCGTCCTACTCCCTGCAATTTTCCTATCTTCTTCTGCTTCATCTTCGTCTTCTGACTTGGATTTACCTTGGCCTTTTTCTGCGCGCATGTACCCAAAAATATCATCCTCTGGAAAGTCGACTGGATTGAACTCTCCACCAATCTTGTTTGTGTTACCTTTTTCATTTATATCTAAAGCTCTTAACTCACTCGCAGGCCATCCAGTTTCCTCGATTATAGTATTGCGGAGCCACCTTTTCCAGGCTTGTGCTGAAACATATGGAACACGATACTGACCATCTCTGAAGGTCTTTGGTACTGTGACATTCCTGTCTTCCCCCTCGCCAAGACCTGCGCCGTTTAGAAATGACGCGGGTGCCTCAATAACAAATGTTCCTGCTATGTGAGTTAACTCTTTGGGTGTACTCATTGGTGGAGAGTTTGTAACTGTTCCTTAAAAAGATGTTCTCTATAAGAATTTACCAGATATAGGCTGAGTTGAAACAACCTCAACGTTTTGATAGAGTTACCATTTGAGTCTCTAAGGAACGCATCCCAAGTTCCGTCATCATCAAATTTCTTCTGAAACAGTGAGAGCCGTCTTCTAAACCAGAATAGGTCTTTCTCCCCTCTTTTCATTTCTTCCAAGACATGCTTTTGGAATCTTGATATTCCTTTTCTGCTCAAATAATCATTCATAATTCTTGCCAACAAGTCTTTGTGTTCTTGCAATAGGTCGGTTTCTAGATCTCTGGGCTCTGTGATTGGTACAGGTTTCCTTATCTCTGGTGCACTTTTCTTGTTTGTCCATTCGGTCCACATCAGCCGAAATCTGAAAAGTAACTCAGATACGGATTCTTTTCCCTGTTCGTTTAGACATAAACTCTTCCAATCCTCGTAAGTAAATCCCTCATATTTCTCTGCGTTCTTGACAAACTGGCGTCTGAGCCAAGGCAAGCCGAGCTTTCCACGCGCTAATGGCTCAAGAACCGTCTGTTGAAATTTTTCTATTCCTTTGTCATTAACGATGGAGTTAAAGATTACTGCTCCGACATAAGATATCCTATCGCTATTCTCATAGTTTCTAATGATTGATTTCTGTTCTGTTTCATAGAATTCACCTATATGGTGCATATAGTATTTTACAAACTTCCAAGCATCACGGTTTATTCCGATACTTGCGTCAGAATCAGCAGAAAACAGCCCCATATATTCTCCAAAGCTTAGAATCTTACCTTCAACCATTATGACAATCAGCCTTCTTAAGGCGTTCTGCTTTGCAAAATCTCTGTCGATGTCTTTTCCTAGACTCTCAAACTCCTTTCTATCAAATTTGGACTTGGCGTATTCTGCTATCTTGTGGGCAGTTTTCAGTGATGCGGGGTTGATATGTCTTATGTATGTCTGATAAAGGAAGAAAAGTTTTGATGATACGCCGTTAAACTTCTTGAATGGATACAAAAAGGAATAGTCAGTACCTTTTGAAATGCAGTTAAGAAACGAATATTCGGGGTTTCTATCCTTTGCTATCACATCCTCGATTTCCTTGCGGCAACCATGTTGCACAGCTTTTTGTAGAAAAACAAGAGCAGGGCTTGGAATTTCTCTGATCTCACAATCGGGGCCCGTTCCAGAATTTGAAAATCTCCACACAAAGAGCGAAGTTCCTGCGGGCAGTTCATCTTTGTGCATTTCTTCCATGACTGAGAGGATCCTTTTTATCGCCGCGATGCTTCCCTCTTTTGATCCCAGTGTACTTGTATCTCCGGCAGATATCCTACGACGAATTTCTTCAGTAATTAACCTTACATAATCATACCAGAAGCTTGTTGAGGTAGACTGAAAAACAGCCAAACGGCCGTTAATCAGGAGAACTCCTAAAGGAAGATAGTGAACTGCAAATAAACACGTTGCACAGATGTTCGGTGCACGCGAGCTGGCCGGTAATGCTTGGGCGTCACTACCAACACTGCCTGCTAGTGGAAACCAATCCCTACCGACATACCTTTTTGC
Organism: Nitrososphaera sp.; assembly: GCF_013388945.1. GTDB lineage: Archaea > Thermoproteota > Nitrososphaeria > Nitrososphaerales > Nitrososphaeraceae > Nitrososphaera. The sequence goes on from NZ_JACAEH010000013.1 coordinate 9,501, forward strand.
ATCTTTATTGCCAAGTGGAACAAGAATCTCTCTAGCCAGCTTGTCAATGTCTAGGCTGTAGGTATGTCCGCAACACTCACATCTTTCTTTAATATCTTCCTTTCCTATCTTGTTCAGGATGCCTGTAGTCATTTTGCTATAGTATAGAACCCTCTTCTCATAGTCTTTGATTCCCGGATGGGTAGCAAGCGAATTTATTGTGAATATCATGCTGGTACTCTTAAGCTTGGAATTCCGTCTTGCAAGCTGCTCTCCGTTTTGATGTACTTTTTTCATATGATCAAGCGTCAAGTCATCTATGTCTCTACAATTGGCCAGAGTAGCAAGTACTGCAAGCCCTGTATCGACAAAAGGATTTCCGGTGAGCTCGATTTTCACTTCATACTACTAAAATAAACACAGATTTATCTTTTTTATAGATAATATCTTGCTACTCCAAACCCTGCCGTTCTTTCCATGCCGATGTTAGAGTATTCTGCAAACTTGGCAAGCTTGTTTGTAACTAGGCTAAACCCTGAATCACCCCGGCCTTCTTCGTCTATCCTGTAGGCACACCATCCCACAAACCCTATCTTCATGCTCTTGCCGGTTACAGTGAGCGTCCGCAGGTCATAGCCGGAAACTGTCATGCTCTTTTCTGTCCATGCCTTGTACTTTTCATGTGTCTCTTTTCCAAACTTGTCGGCCATGCAGGCGTCCCAAACCCTCATCAGGTGCGGGAAAATCACATTAGGCTCTGGGAATAACTGGTCAAACTTGGAGCCTATCTTTGACAGATGGGTAGGTGTGTCAAAAAGTAGCCTGAAGCGCCGGGCATCCTGCACTTTTGAGAAATCCTCGGTCCTGATAGTCAGCGAAGCTACTTTGAAGTGCGAATCGTATATCATCAGGCTTTCGTTGGAGGAAAAGAAGTCAAGTGCGCTTTTGGCTATCCTGTCGTCAAGGAACCTGATCTTCAAGATGCAGGGTGTCGATGGGTCAAGCTGGTAGCCGTCAGCATGTTTTTTTGTAGACCTGAAGTACAGTGGCGTGACGGAGTAAGGCTTGAGCGCATTGGGCTCATGCAAGTCCTGCGAGAGTGCTGGATCGATCCTGTTAAGGATGTTCAGTGCCAAGCCCCTAGCCAAGTAACCTGTGAAGGCAGGCATCTTGACGCTCTTTTCTGCAAAGGTCTTTACTTCAAGCTCCGTAACCAAACACCAAATCATCAAATATGCTTGTATATTAGATGAATCTATTTCTGACATCAGAAATAGCGTATAAAACTATATAATTTGCCACTCCAATAGAGCAAACATGTCCGAAATCAACCGTTTGAGTTCGGACTCGACATCTGGAGAATCAGGGAACCACCGGGCCCGCCATATTCTATTGCCACATTCGCATGTTACCGCCGCGAAACCTACCGCATGGCGGCTATCATCGGAAATACTTTTTGCTCAAGGATCCTTTCATGGTCGGCTGAACGCTCGGTGGAAATGAGGAGCAAGAGCCCCTGCTTTTTTACCGGTATAGTCAGGCGCTTGACCTTTTCGTATACGGTCAGGGAATACTCTACCTTTCCCAGCTTTTCTTCAAAAGGCTCCCTCATCGTCATCTTTAATGTTGTAAGAAATGTGGACTTCTGCGCTTCTTTTTCAGTCAGCAAAGGCTCTATCCCATCGTGATATGCGTGCATAACGAGCCTCCCGTTTCTGTCTACAAACCCTGCAAACCTTATCCCCTCGTCAGAGTCCAGTATCTGGTTCAGGACATCGTAGGTGCTATCGTGCATCATTGGCCGGGTCGCTATCTCGCACGAGAACGTCGTCTGATAAAACGATTTGTAGTTATTTTTCAGGACGTACGTCTATTCGCGTGCCAAAAGCGCAAACGTCCCGCCGGCGCCGTACGCAAGCGCAATCAGCATCCTTGACAGCATGACTGCCACGTCCTGGTGGTCTGCAAAGAGCGACGTGTCGATTGCAAGCGCCGCAGGAAGCGCCGCAAGCGAAATGGCTGCAACTATCAGCTGCTCGCGGTTATCAAGCCTGCTGTACTTTTTCATCATAAGGTATGTGGACAGGTTGCCAAGACCTATCCCAAGCAGGATGAGGTACTGGTAGAGAGAAGGGAAGGCGGCAATACTTGCAAAGGGGCCCGCCCAGCAGATGCCGTTGAGCGCCTTTGCGCCTGCCGACCAGCGCACGCTGTTTTTCATCCTTTCGCGGATAGCCGGCATCGCCTTTCTAAAGCGCGGCCATGCGACGCCAAAGGTGGCGCCGAAACTTCCAACCCAGATTACCGCGTAATAATAGAAAGGCGCGTTGTTCTGAAAAGCAAGCTCTGACAGCGTCGCGCCCGCAAACACGGCCGCGGAGACACCTGCAAACAGGACGCCAAACGCCCGCCTTGTTTCAAGCGCAGGGTCGGACAACGGTACCATGTGAGACCTTTGCCAATAAAAAGGTGGAGGCCTTACTTGGCCTGGCCCGACACCCTGGCCCACCTTGCAAGCGAGCCTGCCGCCGTCACCCACTCAATGACAGAGTGGTACACCGGAACATTTGCCGCCTCGATGCGCTTTGAGATGTCCTTCGTGAACGGTCCGCCCATCGCGCCTATTACAATCGGCTTTTTGCCCTGCTTCTGGAACGACGCCAAGACGTCCACTATCGTCTCTTCAAGCGGGTCGTCCTGGAAGACAAACCACGGCATGATGATGTCGATGTTGGGGTCGTCCATGAAAGCCTGTATCGCAAAGCGGTAGTCGTCGGCGTTTGCAGAGCCGGTGATGTCGCACGGGTTTCCGATGACATAAGTGGCAGGGTAGTGCTCCTTGAACGCCTTCTTTGTCTGCTCTGAAAGCTCCGCCACCTGCAGCCCCAGGCGCTCAAAGTTGTCAATCGCTGCGATAATCGGGCCCGCGCCGTTTGTCACAAGCGCGACCCTGTTGCCCTTGGGCGTCGGCTGCCAGTTGAGCGCCTTGAGCGAAGCAGTCAATTCTTCATAGCTGTCGACTGAGATTATGCCTGCCTGCTCCATCGCGCCCTTGACGACGCCAAACGAGCCGCCAAGTGATCCCGTGTGAGACGCTGCCTGCTTGGCTCCCCTTGCGGACCTGCCGTTTTTGAACATCACAATCGGCTTCTTGCGCTCCTTTATGACCTTCCTTGCCGTGTTCATGAACTTGCGCCCGTCGCCGAGGCCCTCAACGTACAGGCCTATCACCTTGGTGTTCGGGTCTTCTGAAAGGTACCAGATCATGTCTGCCTCGTCCACGTCGGACCTGTTGCCGTACGAGATCATCTTGGACATGCCAAACACGTCAGAGCTCTCCATGAACGCGATGCCGACGGTGCCGGACTGGGACAGGAACGCGACGTTGCCGTTCTTTGGCCTCAGCATCCTTGCATGGCCCTGGAACGCGCAGTCGAGCCTGTTTGCGCCGTTGAACATGCCGATGCAGTTTGGCCCGATTATCCTTATTTTCAGTTCAGACGAGAGGCGCTTGACTTCAGCCTCGATTGCAGCGCGCTCGCCTCCAAGCTCCTTGCCTCCTCCTGAAATCACTACAAAGTTGTGTATGTTCTTCTTTGCCGCTGACTTCAACAGCTCTGGCACAAATTTCAGGTCTACAGTCACGACGACCAGTTCCACGGGGTCTGCGATGTCGTCAAGGCTCTTGTACGCCTTGATGCCCATTATCTCCGGGTAGCCCTTGGCGTTTACGGGGTAGACCTTGCCCTTGTAGTCGTGCTTGACCATGCTCTCCAGGACGGAGTTGCCGACCTTGCCGGCCTCCGGCGACGCGCCGATGAGCGCAATAGACTTGGCGTTGAAGAACAGGTCCATGAACGACGAGTCGGGCTGCGCCTTTGAGATAGCGTTCGGGTCTGCGTTCTGGCGCAGGATTATCTTGGCGTCTACGACGTAATAGTCGCTTGGGTAGAAAATGACTGGGTTAAAGTCGATGCTCTCGTAAAACGTCGCCATGTCTGTCCCGAGCCTGCCGATGTTGACGAGCGCGTCTGCTATCATGTTCTTGTCAATCGGCGCGGAGCCGCGGAAGCCTTCGAGGATCTTTTTGCCCTTCAGCTCCTCTATCATGGAAAGCGCGTCCTCCTTTGTTATCGGGAGCACCCTGAACGCGACGTCCTTGAAGACTTCGGTGTAGATCCCGCCGATACCTGCCATGATGATTGGGCCAAACTGCGCGTCGTTCTGCAGGCCGACAATGAGCTCGGCGCCCTGCGGCACCATCTTTTCAAGAAGCACTCCCTTGACGCTGTACTGCTTGGAAAGCCTGCCGTGCATGTCAGAGAATGCCTCCTTTACCTGCGCCTCGTTCTGCAGGCCGACCTTGACTCCCTTGACGTCGGTCTTGTGCAGGATCTGTGGCGAGACTATCTTGGCGACAAGCGGGAAGCCTATCTGCTTTGATTTGCTCTGGGCATCCGCCTCGCTTGTGACCAGGGCGTACGGGGGAACCTTGACGCCATATTCCGTCAAGACCTGTTTAGCTAGCTCCTCTGTGATTACTTTTTCCTTGGTTGAGAAAACGCCATCAAATATGCTTTGGACCTTTTGATTGGCCATTGTGTTGAAAAAAGCCTCTCAAGCTTCTTTTAAAGTTACCTAACTATCTGTGCCAAGTTTCTATACCAAATGTGAACCGCCGCTGCAAGCCAGTCGTCGCTTGTTCAGCTGGACGTACAAACAACATTTCTTATGCTACAAAGTATATGATTAGTTGAAAAGCGATGCCAGTCTTTCAATGCGTCTCGTGCGAGGTCCAGTTCGGGTCCCGTGAGGATTTTGACAAGCACGCCCGGGAATCGGGCCACTATGTCGTGGAAGTCTTTAGCGACTACGAGGAGGCGGTGGCCATAGGCTAGACCCTCCATCTAGTCCTTCTGACAATTCAACCTGATTATAGATGGTTGATTTTTACGAAGTTGCGGTATACCTTCTGACACCTTTCAACAAGCCTTTCGATTTCGCTGGCCTTTGGAGCGACCTTTGCCCTGTCGAGCTTTTCGGCCCTGACTTCGGAATCGTACTCTTTAATCCAGGACTCTACCATCGGCCTGTCCACTTCAAGGTGGAACTGGATTCCGTAGGCGCTCCCTATCTTGAAGGCCTGCGGATACAGGTCGCTGTACGCGAGCACCTCTGCTTCCTTTGGCAGCTCGTACGTGTCGCCGTGCCACTGGAACACCTTCATGGGCGACTCGAGGCCGGCAAAAAGCCCTTTTTTGCCCTCCCCAGACAGAGACACGTCGAACAGGCCTATCTCCTTCCTTGCGCCCTTGAACACATGACCACCGGCGGCCTGCGCTATCAGCTGCGAGCCTAAGCATATCCCCAGAAGAGGAATATCGTTTTTGATGGCGTCGCGGATAAGTTCCTGCTCTTTTTGCAAATATGGCAGATTGTCATAGACTGCCATCGGGCCTCCAAGTATCACGATTGCAGAGTAGCCGGCAGAGCTTGCCGATTTCAGCTCCTGCGCGCTCTTGCTCTCTATTTCAAAGCCGTCGGCCTTTAGCAGCCTCTGAAGCGTGCCCAGGGTCTCGCAGGCGATGTTTTGAACAGACAGGACCTTTCTCAATCAACCCGATTCTGCGAAGGCGGTATTTATTTCCCGGCAAAAGCGTTAAATCGCTCGGCCGCGAGAGTAGAGCTGCCCGATGGGCTACCCTACCTCAGATGAACTTGTGATAGAGAAGCTGAGGAGCTTTGTCGGCCAGCTCAACGAAGAATGCGAGAAAGGCTCCGTTGTGGTGGTCGAAGGCAGGCGCGACGCAGAGGCGCTCTCAAGCATAGGATTCACAGGGAGCCCTGCAGTTTTCCACAACTTCAAGGGAGTCGCCGACTTTGTCGACGCGCACGGCCATACGGGCAAAAAGATAATCCTGCTCCTTGACATGGACAGGACGGGCAAGTATCTCACGGGGAGGCTCGTGTCTCAACTGCAGACGAGACGGAACAACGTGACGCTTTTCTACAAGCACCTTCTTGCAAAGATAACAAGCGGCAAGGTGAGGCACGTCGAGGATCTGACCATCTTTGCGCCTCGGATGTCGGGCATCACAGGTGCGAGAAAAGACCTCTACTTTTACACATAAAAGCACTTATATCAGAGCAGGACTGAATTTCAACTACTAACGAACAAACCACTAACGAGGTATTGAAGAAGAATTGCCTAGCACAGGAATAGTAAAGTATCATGTTAAGCTAAAGTTTGAAGTTGATGGTTTGGTCGAGAAGGCCGACATAATCGGTGCGATTTTTGGACAGACCGAAGGCCTGCTCGGACCAGAGATGAACCTCAACGAGCTGCAGAAAGTGTCAAAGGTTGGACGAATAGAGGTAAACGTCGAGACGAAGGGAAGCGTGGCAAAGGGCGACGCCCTGATACCCATGAGCACCGACATCTCGACGGCCGCGCTCATAGCGGCAGCCATCGAGAGCATCGACAAGGTGGGGCCCTTCCAGGCCAAATTCCAGCTCGTCGGCATCGACGACATCCGCGCAATCAAGAAGAAGGTCATAGTGGACAGGGCCAAAAAGATAGTACAGGACTGGGCGACTAAGACAATCTCTGAAGGCGAGGAGATGTTAAAAGATGTCTACGACGCAAGCAAGCCCGGGAAATTGACCTCCTACGGCAAGGCCCAGCTTGCGTGCGGGACAGGCGTTTTTGATTCAGAGTGGATAATCCTCGTAGAAGGCAGGGCAGACGTCATCAACCTGCTGCGCGCCGGCTACGACAACGCCATTGCAATCGAAGGCGCCAGGATTGACGAGACCGTCGTCAAGCTGACCGAGGGCAAGAAGGTCATAGCCTTCCTCGACGGCGACAGGGCTGGCGACCTCATCCTGAAAGAGCTTGCCGGAGTCGTGAAAATAGACAAGGTGCTTCGCGCGCCGACCGGCAGGGAAGTCGAGGAGTGCACGCCGCTAGAGATTACCGAGATACTGAAGGACGCGTATTCCGAAGTCCCGCAGCCGCGGGTTGAAGCGCCGGTGCAAGAAGAGCGCAGGCACGAGCGCCGCGACAGGGACGACAGGGGTGACCGTGGCTATCGCGACCGCGGACGTGGCGGCAGGTACCGCGACCGCGGCGGATACCGCGACCGCGACTACCGCGGAGGAGGCGGATACCGCGACCGCGGCGGATACGGAGACCGCGAAAGGGGCGACTATGAAAGGCCACGCGAAGAGTACGCGCCTGCACCCGAAGCCGAACCTGTGCAGGCTCCAGTCACGCCGGGCCAGCCGTCTGCAGCAGCGGCAAACGACGCGCCGGAAGTGCTGACGGCAATCCGCGACGTGTACCCGCAGATAAACGAGACGCTCGAGGCTGTGATCCTCGACGGCTCGATGAAGCAGCTGCTGAAAGTTCCGGTATCCGAGGTAATCAAGAGGCTCGACACGGCAGAAGGCGCCAAGTACCTGGTGATAGACGGAATCGTCACCCAGCGACTGGTCGATGCAGCCGACAAGGCCGGCATCGAGTACATCGTGGGGCACAGGACTACAGGCGTCACCAAGGCAGCCGAGATAAAGGTCAGGACTTTTGGCGACGTGGGCATCACGAACTAAATGCCGGAGATAAAGCTTCAGCACATACTGACCCTGGTGCAGCTCCTTGCCAAGGGGGCGCGCCACAACTTTGTAGAAGTCACTACGGGCGGCCTTGGCAAGAACATCGGCAGGTCGCAGCAGGCCGCGTCAAAGCACCTGCTCGACCTGGAGACAGAAGGCTACATAGAGCGCGTCAGGCGGGGCCAAAAGTTCGCAGTCCGCGTGACTGACAAGGGCTTTTCTGAAATAGAGAACCTGTTTGCGTCGCTGAAGTCCGCGCTCGAGTCGGCGCCTGCCTCAATAGACTTTGAAGGAACAGTCGTATCGGGGATGGGCGAGGGCGCCTACTACATGTCACTTGAAGGCTACAGGAAGCAGTTCAAGGAGAAGCTGGGCTACGAGCCGTACCCCGGGACGCTCAACGTAAGGCTTGTAGACCCGCTGTACATGACTGCCCGGCGCGAGCTTGGCAGGCATCCTTCAATATTCGTCGACGGCTTTAGCGACGGCACAAGGACGTACGGCTGGGTCAAGTGCTACCGCGCTACAATCGACGGGGTGGAAAACGCTGCCGCCCTTGTGCTGGAGCGCACGCACTACGACGACAGCATGCTTGAAGTGATAGCGCCTGTTTCGATAAAAGATTCAGCCGGCATCAAGGTGGGCGATAAGGTGAAGGTGCGCGTCCAGATTCAGATGCCGTAGATGGTGTCGCCAAGCTCTTCTTTCATCTTGGAGCTTTTGGAACCCGGAATAGGCGTCGAGAGCCTTATGACCTGCACGTCGAGGTTGCGCTTCTTGCAGTTTTCAGCGACGTCCTTTTCGCTGTGCGCCTGGTCGTAGCCAAGGGCTATGACGTTTGGCCTGACGTACTCGACTGTGTCATAAAGCGTGCCCTCCCTGCCAATGAGCGCAAGGTCGACAAAGCCAAGCGACTCGACAAGCTCCTTTCGCAGCGCCTCGTCGTGGTAGATCTTGCGGTCCTTCTTGATCTTTTGCGCGGTGGCCGTCCTTGCTATTACTACCACAAGCACGTCGCCTGCTTCTTTTGCGGCCTTGAGCGTGTGTATGTGGCCGGGGTGTATAAGGTCAAACACTCCGCCCACAAGCACGACTTTGAGCGCGTCGCGCCCTATGAATGTCAGTTTTGTATGGTCTGCCTTTTCGACCATGCCCATCTTTGCAAGCCTGGCAATCCGCTCGTCAAAGAATTCCTTGCTCACCGCAAGCTTTGACTTTAGCCGCTCGTACGCAGGTATCGAGGGCTCTAGCGCGCTTGCGTAAAGGGAAGCGAGGACTGCCTTGTCTACCGGATCCATCTATATCCCGTGGCAGTGGTTGTGGGTCTGCATATCGCTATAAATCATTCGCAACTATTTCCTTGCAATGTAATAGTGGTTGAATATGTCGCCGTCAATGTTCTTTATCTCTACGTTGCCAAAGCCTGCCTGGCTTAGCATCTCCAATGCCTTCTGCCTGCCCCAAACTGTGCCCAGGCCATCGCCTCCGTAGGCAAGAGATACCGTCATGCAGTGCATTGTCGAGATGGTATAGAGCGTAGGCGCGAGCGGGTTCTCCATGTTTTCATGCAGGTTGCTCGACGCGGCGATGTCTGCCATCAGAAAAACGCCGTCCTTGCGGAGCGCCCTGCTTATCCCCTTCAGGACCTTTGCCGGCTTTGCCTGGTCGTGTATCGTGTCAAACGCTGTTATCAGGTCAAACCTGCTTTTGTCTTCGAGCTTGGCGGCGTCTGCAATCTTGAAGTGGGCGTTTGCAAGCTTCATCTTTTTTGCCTCCGCCCTTGCGGCCGCTATGCCGTCGCGCGAAATGTCGTAGCCATAGAACCTGCTTTTTGGAAACGCCCTTGCCATGAGGTTTATGCCGTGGCCTCCGCCGCAGCCCACGTCAAGCACATCGACGCCTTCTCTCAGTCTGTCGGCCATGCCTGTGAGGGGCAGTATCTGGTCGACAAGCCTTGCGTCAAAGACGCGCGCAGTCTCTTCTGCCTGGAGCTCCTGGAATTTCGGGTACGCCGAATAGGGAACCCCGCCGCCCCTGCGGAAGCACTCCACTATCCTGTCCTCCACGTTTCCCATGAGCGCAATGTACTGCGCAAGCATGGACAGGTTGTCGATTCCTGCAGCGCGGGTCAGGACGGCAGCGTGCTCCGGCGGCAGCCTGTACTTGCCGGTTGCAGCGTCGTACTCTACAATCCTGCCAGTCACCATGCCGCCGAGCCACTCGCGCACATAGCGCTCGTTCAGCTTTGCAGCCTTTGCAATCTCTTGGCTTGTCGCAGGCTCCATCCTGGACATGGCGTCAAAGAGGCCCGTCCTGTGGCCGATGCTTGTCATGAGGCAGAGCATGCCGTCGTTTAAAATCGAGAGCATCCTTTCGGGAAAGTTTGCCATGACCTGACAGCGTCGATTGTGGCAAATAAGCCTTAAGCAAATAAGCAACCTGCGCCATCAATATCCGTTGTCCACGCCGGCAGAGATAAAGCGCCGCCTTGAGCAGAACTGGCTCGAGTTTCTGAAGGCAAACTCTGCCAAGCTGTCGATGGACTCGCTTGACGGCTCAAGCCCGCCCTCGGTTTTCGTCGGAAGGTACGGCTACCCGAAGGTCAGGGTCGGGCCCATGATACCGCCCGTGCACGGCGACACCACTGCATACGACAAGAGCGAGATGTGGGTCGGAAAGAGCCTCGAAGAGATTGCCAATTTCAGGCTGTCGCTTGTCAGGGGCGTGTCAAGCCTGAGCGTGGGGCAGACTGAAGGCCGCTACATTGAACAACTGCAGGAGCTTGCCATGTCCGAGAGGCCTGCAGAGAGCGAGGCCACGTTTGAAAAGAGGCCGCTTGCAGACACCGACCTTGCACGGGAATTGAGGCTGAACAGCGAGGCCGCGCCGTTCGGGCCTGCCGCCCCGATAAAGACGTTCAAGGCGTCGTCGCTTTCTGCAGACCAGAAGATAGAGGCCGCGTTTTACGACGGCGACATGAAGGCGGCAGACGCCGTCATCGAATTGTATGAAAAAGGAGTCGAGTCAAGCAGGATACACAGAGTGCTTTCTGTCGGCATGCTTGGCGTGAAAAAGAACCGCAAGCTGGTGCCCACGCGCTGGAGCATAACTGCTACCGACGACATGATATCTGCCAGGCTTGTCAAACAGAACGAGACAAACGCCGAGATAACCTTCCACGAGGTCAGGCAGTTCTCCCACCTTGGCAACTACTACTCTGTCATACTGGTGCCTGACAGCGTGTGGAGCTTTGAGATGATAGAGTCTTGGTACGCCGGCGACGGCAAGATGGCAGTTGGAGCCGACTACGAGGACGCAAGGGGGCTTGACCACTACCCCTCTATTGCAGGCGCGTACTTTGCGGCCAGGCTTGCAGTCGCCGAGCACCTGTCAAAAAGGAACAGAAAATCCGCCGCGCTTGTTCTTCGCGAAATCCATCCCGAGTACGTGATGCCAGTCGGTGTGTGGCAGATACGGGAGGGCGTGCGCGAAGCCATGAAAAAACCGGCGGCAAACTTTGACTCGCTTGAAAGCGCGCTTGCGTTTGCCTGCTCTACGATGTCGCAGTCAAAGACAGAAATAACACGGCACAGCCAGATGTGCAGGTCGCTCAGGTCGCAGACTAGGATAACTGATTTCTGACGCAAAGGGTCATATACTTCTGGAGAGAAGTCATGCCGATGAGCGACACGCTTCCAGAAGGCGTCAAGTTTGTTGTCCCGATAAAGCCTGTAGAAAAGTCAGTCAAGATAACCGACAAGGCCAAGGCCGAGCTCCAGAGCTCCGGCATGATGGACGAGAAGGGCAAGCTGAAGATAAAAGGCGTGAGCCCCAAGATGATAAAGCGCATGAAGCTGGAGGCAGTCGACTGCCCGGTGCTGAAGCAGGACGTCGGGTTCCTGCAGTGCTACGTCTGCAAGAATTTCCACAGCAGGGTCTCCGGCCAGGTGTACTGCAAGGGCGAGCCGCTGTAGCGCAAAACTTCATAAACCCTCCGGCGTTGTTTGCAGTTAATTGAGCTCTCCAAAGGAAGCAGTCGGCATTACGGTCAAAAAGAGCGAAGACTTTAGCGAGTGGTACACGCAGGTGGTGCTCAAGGCCGGCCTTGCCGACTATGCGCCGGTAAAGGGCTTTATCGTGCTTCGGCCTTACGGCTATGCCATCTGGGAGTCTATCCGCGACCTGCTTGACCGGCGCTTCAAGGAGACGGGCCACCAGAACGGCTTTCTGCCTGTCCTGATACCTGAGAGCCTGCTCTCAAAGGAGGAGGACCACTTTGCCGGCTTTACTCCTGAGGTGTTCTGGGTGACAAAGGCCGGCGGAAACGACGTCGGCGAAAAACTCGCGCTGCGCCCGACATCAGAGACGCTTGCGTATTCGATATTTGCAAAGTGGATAACAAGCTACCGCGATCTGCCGTTGAAGATAAACTTCTGGAACTCTGCTCTTCGCGCTGAGATCAAGGCCACCAAGCCGTTTGTCCGCACGTCAGAGTTCCTCTGGCAGGAAGGCCACACCGTGCACGCGACAGCACAGGAGGCCGAGCAGGAGGTCATGACCATCCTTGACATCTACCGGGAGCTGATAGAAGATTACTTGGCAGTGCCTGCAATCCGGGGCTTCAAGAGCGACAAGGAAAAGTTTGTCGGCGCAGAATACACGATGACGCTTGAGGGCATGATGGCAGACGGAAAGGCGCTGCAGATGGGCACGTCGCACCACCTAGGCCAGAACTTTTCAAAGCCTTTTGAGATAAAGTACTTGGGCAAGGACACGAAAGAGCACTTTGCCTGGCAGACTTCTTGGGGCGTTTCGTGGAGGCTGATAGGCGCGCTCATAATGGTGCACGGCGACGACAAGGGGCTGATAATCCCGCCAAGAGTCGCGCCGGTGCAGGTTGTCATAGTCCCGATACACAAGGACAAGGACGCCGCGCTTGTCAAGGGCAAGGCGGCAGAAATAGCGCAGGAGCTGAAGAAGGCAGGCATCAGGGCGCACGTCGACGACAGGGACGAGTACACGTCGGGCTGGAAGTTCAACGAGTGGGAGATGAAAGGAGTTCCATTGCGCATCAACATAGGCACCCGCGACATCGAGAAGGGCGTGCTCGAGTTTGTGAGACGCGACAACCGGGAAAAGGCACAGCACGAGCAGTCCAAGCTGGTCGACGTTACAAACGACCTGCTCGGCAAGGTCCAGCAAAAACTCTACGAAAATGCAAGGACAATACTCAACGGGTTCATGAGCAGGCCGGCGACCTATGACGACTTTAAAGCAGCGATAGATAAAGGCGGCTTTGCCGCGGCCGGCTGGTGCACGGCGCAAGAGTGCGAGCTGAAGATAAAGGACGAAACCGGAGCGGACATTCGCGTCATACCATTTGACCAGGAAGGCAAACCTGACAGGTGCATATACTGCGGCGAGCCTGCGAAAAAGCTGGCCTTTTTCGGAAGGGCATACTAATAAAGGAAAGGCTTTGACCTAGTCCAGTTGGTCAGCATCGGGGACCTGTTCCCCTTCGACAATGAGCTTGGGTATCTCAGCATACTGCTCATCAGCTTTGTCGGAAGCATAGTCGTGTTCATCCCAATACCGTACGCCCCGGTGCTCCTGGCTGCCGCCATCAGCGACAAGCTCGACCCGCACCTGATAGCAGTTTCAAGCGCGGCAGGCGCAGTCATAGCAAAGACGATAATCTTTTTCGCAAGCTACTATGGCCGAAACCTGCTCAGCACAAAGACAAGAAAACGCATGCTGCCGCTGCAGAGGCTTGTCAGCCGGTACGGCTGGCCCGGCGCGTTTATAGCCGCCGCGACGCCGGTCCCGGACGACGTCGTCTACATACCGCTTGGCCTTGCCAAGTACAGCCCGTGGAAGTTCGTGACTGCCACTTTTGCGGGCAAGTTTGCAATGAACGAGGCAATAGTGTGGAGCGCAATCCTGCTTGGCAGGCCGCTTGTGGAAGACGTGGTCACAAACACGCAGGACACGCTGACGCTTGTAGTTCTCACGGTGGCAAGCGTCGCCATCATGGGATTGGTGATATACTACTCGCTCAGGATAGACTGGGGCAAGATAATAGGCAAGTGGTTCCCGTGGGCCGTCAAGGACGACGACGAGGAAGAAACCTAGGCCTTTCTGTCAGAGTCTACCCCGCGCTTTAGCTCGATCTCGACATAGTCCTCTTCCATGCCAGTCACGCAGTCGGTGACCACCGGAAGCACGGGCTGGAAGCGTATCTGGCCTGCGGGGACCCTTCCTTCCTTCTGCAGCATGCGCAGCTTGCCCTCGATTCCTGCCCTGTGGTCGTCGCACACGACTGCCACCATGTACTCGCCGTCGCTGGAATGGACAGAGACAACCTGCGTCGGCGGCAGCCTGCACTCCACGCCGTCCACCTTCACGGAGCACGACTCGGGCAAAAGCACGGATGCGACTTGTCGTGCTCGGTATAAAACCTGTACGACCAGTCTGCACTTTTGTCAGGTAATCTCAGAAATTTAGTTTATAAAACGGTACTGCAGCCATGCTGGTGTAATGGGGAGTCGAAGAAGAAAGACCAGCGCCCGGCCGATGAAAAAGACCGCCATGGTTGACGGCAGGTGTCCCAAGTGCACGACGATTGTCAAGTTCAAGGTTTCAGGGCCCGTGGGCGACGAGATCTACGAATGCACCGGCTGCATGTCCAAGTTCCACATAAACGACCTTTAACTGCCCTCGGCGGCTATCTGCGCTAGCGGGACCTGCGAGGGGTTCCTGTATTTCACGACCTGCGAGACGCCCTGCCTCGGGTAAACGCCATAGATGAGCGACGCCTTTGCAACCGTCGAGTCCTTGAGCGTCACCATTATTATCTGGCTGTTCTGCGAGCGCTCAGTCAGCACCTTTGACAGGCGCTCAGTGTTCTGCGCGTCAAGGTGCGCGTCGACCTCGTCCATCAGGTAGAAAGGCGACGGCTTGAGCGACTGGAGCGCAAGCAGGAACACGGTGGCAGTTATCGTCTTTTCGCCGCCCGACAGCGCAGTTGACTCGCGGGCTACCTTGCCTGGAAACGCCACCAGGAGCATCACGCCTCCTGCAAACACGTCGTCCGGGTTTTCAAGCTCAAGATGTGCAGTCCCGCCGGTGAGCCTTGCAAACGTGGCGCGGATGTCAGAGTCGACCCTGTTGTAGGCCTCCATGAACATCTCCTTCTTCTCCTTGACTATCTGCTCTATGAAAGAGACAATCGAGTTGCGCTCGCTTTCAAGCTGGTTGCGCCTGCTCGACATGCCCCTGTAGCCTTCCATGACCTGCACGTACGCCTCGTCGGCGCGCAGGTTGATGCGCGACTTGACACCCTCGTATTCTTTTGACAGTTCTATAATCGCGGCTTCGACGTCCATAGAGTCAAGCAGGCTCTTGTAGCCAAGCCATACAAGGTCGTTTGTCAGCCGCGCTTCTTTTTCTGTCAGGTCAGAAACGTCCTTTTTCAAAAGCGCCGACTCGCGCTCTAGCACGTTGTTCTCCTTTGTCAGTCTGCGCTCGTCCTCTGACCGCGTCTTTATCTTGCGCTCGTACTCCTGCAACACGCCGTACGCGTTCCCGGACGCGTCGATTATCTGCTGCTCCTGGTCCCTGAGCGATTTCAGTTCCGCCTCAAGCGACTGCGACTTTGACTGCAATTCGTCGACCTGCTTTTTCCTCTGCTCAAGCTCCATCGACAGGCGCGTCTTTTCCTCCTCCAGCTGATCGAGCTGGCGCCTGTCAAACTCGAGCTTGCTTTCGATGCCGCCAAGCGCGGTCGATATCTGGCTCAGCTCGATGTTTGCGCCGTCCGCCTGCTTGACCACCTGGTTGCGCTCCACCTGTATCGACGCAAGCTCGGCCTTTGCAGCAGACTCGTCGATGGTCGCAAGGCGCGCCGACACGCGCTCGGCAGAAGGCGCGATGAGCTCAAGCCTCCTCCTGAAAACTGCAAGTTCTGTAGCAAGCGACTGGCCCTCCGACTCGAGCAGGCCAGCCCTTGAGACGAGCTCTGAGAGCATCCTCTCTTTTGCCCTTGCCGCTTCCTGCTCTGACGCAAGTCTGGACTCTTTGTTTGAAATGTTCAAGTCAAGCTTTATCTTTTCAGCCTCTGCGGCTGCCAGGCGCTCTGATGCTTCGCGCAGCTGGGCGTTCTTTTTCTCCACCACCTTTGCCAGCTTGCCCAGCATTTCGCGCAGGCCCTCTACAGAACTTCCAAGCAGTATCGCCTTTGTCAGGTCAGATATCTTGGAACCAAAGTCAAGCGCCATCGAGCCGCCTGCGGGCTCGAACAGCTCGCCTTCTACCGACACTGCCCGGAATCCCTGCCTTGCAAGCATGTATGCCGACGACGAGTTCTTAACAAGTATCGTGTCTGAGAACAGGAACTCGGGCAGCCTCTCGTACTCGCTGTAGACAACGCCTGACAAATTGCCTATGACGTTCCTGTCGCTTCCGGTGTTCTTGCGGCCTGACCTGTAGCGGTTGACAATGTCAAGCGGGATAATCCGCAGGCGCGGGAGCTTTTTCTCCTTTGCGTACGCCGCAACTGCTATCATGGCCCTTACGTCGTCGACCACAAAGGCCTTCATCCATTCCGCGCCGGCAGCAAGCACGGGGCGCTCGTAACTTTTTTCATAGCGTATCAGGTCCCTTACAAGGCCCCTTATGCCGAATTTCTTGCTGTCCTTTGTGAGCTCGGCTATCGCAAAGTCCTCGTTCATTGCGTGCTTGGCGATGCTCGCCCTTTCTTCGAACTTTATCGCCATGCTGTCGGCCTTTGAAAGGAGCGTGGCCGAGCCTGCAAGCTCGTGCTCCAAAGTGGTCTTGACCTCTCTCAGGCTGTCTATCTCCTTTGAAATCTCGGCCAGCCGCGCGCCGTCTGACTTGAGCGCCTGCTCCATGTCTGAAATGCGCGTCCTTGCCGCGTCAATCTCTGCCCTGAGCGATGCCATCGCGGAATCGCCCGAGCTTGCCTTGTAGGTTATCGTGTTTATCTTTTCTTCAGTCCTTGCCGACGCAAGTTCCATCGCGCTTTTCAGCGATGACAGGCGCTTGAGCCTTGATTCGAGCTTTTGCCTTGCGCCTGTGTAGCGCGCAATTACTGCAGTTATCCTTTCGACATCCGCGTTTATGCCATCAAGCCTTGTCTTGAGCGATTCGAGCGCTGCTTGTTTTTGCTCCTTTTCTGCGCGCAGGCGCTCTGCTTCTGTCTTCATTCCGTCGCCCCTGCCGGATATCTCCTGCCTGCCTGATTCTATCTGCGGCAGGCGCCTCTCAATGTCTGCAATCCTCCTCTGCGCCTCGCCAAGCATCGCCTTTGCGCGCTCGGAATCGTGGACGATTGCAGCAGTTCGAGTAGCTATCTGCGCCTTGGCCTTGTTTGCCGCGTCGACTTCTTCCATGAACTTGACCTTTTCAGTTTCAAGGCCCTCTATCTCCTGCCGAAGCTCGTCTATCTGCTTTGTCAGCTGCGCCGAGCGCTGGTTGTTGCCGTCAAGTATCTGGGTGCTTGTCGCCAGCTTGTTCCTTACAATCCTAATGTTGTTTGATATCTGGACTGCCTTGAACCGCTTTAGTTCAGACCCTATCTGCTCGTAGCGCAGCTGGTCGTTGCGCTCTGCTTCAAGTTCGTCGATGCGCTTTCGGATCTCGCCCATCCTTGCAAACGCCACCTCGAGGCGCCTGTCAGCCTCGTCCAGCTGCTTCATCGCCTCTGCCTTTTTCTCGTCAAAGTACGACAGCCCGACGATGTCCTCTATTATCTTCCTGCGCTCTTCAGAATTGAGCTCTGATATCCTGGTAATCATGCCCTGCTGGACTATGTTCAGCTTGTTTGGCGCCGAGAGCACGACTTCGAGCAGTTCCATGATGGCGGTTTTCGATACTTTCTTGCCGTTCAGGAGGTACTGCGAGTCGCCTGTCAGCCCTTCCATCTCCCTCGTGAGGGTGACCGTGTCCTCGTCCATAGGTATCCCGCGGTCGAGGTTGTCAAACGTGATGCTCACCCTGACAAGTCTGTGGCCCGGGTTCTGCGAGTCGTGAAATAATGATTGAAATTTGTCGACCCTCATGGCCTTGGGGCTGTTCTCGCCTATTGCAAACATGATGGCGTCAAGTATGTTGCTCTTGCCAGAGCCGTTTGGACCGGTGATAGCGACGAGCCCATTCTCAAAGTGCACGACGGTGTTGCGGAATCCAAACGACTTGAACCCGTACACTTCTAGCTTCTTTATGTGTACCAAGCGCTACTGGGTTGAGAAGTTGCAAACGGCTAATATGCGTAGTAGCAGAGGTTACAGCTCCTTTTTGTGAATTTTTTTTAATCTCATCGTCTCAACGACGATTGCAGATGTTACCTTTCGCGCTTGCCCTCTACGAACTCGAGGAAGTTGGCCTTTGCCACGGAATAGGGCATCTGGATGGGCGGGTGCTTGAAGCAGTAGGCCGAGATGCTCTCAAGAGGCCCTGAAATCCCTCTGTCGATGGCTATCTTGGCACAGCGTGCAGCGTCTATCATGACGCCTGCAGAGTTGTAGGCGTCCACCACCTTCAGCTTGAGGTCAAGTTCCACCGGGATTCCACCAAAATACTGGCCCTTTATCGAAATGTAGCACACCTTGTCGTTGTCGAGGAACTCGACGTAGTCGGACGGCCCTATCCTCATGGGCACCGGGTAAGGCGCCATTGCCGCCACTGCCGAGGTCTTGCTCACCCTCTTGTCCTCGAGCCTGTCCTCGTCGAGCATGTTGTAAAAGTCCATGTCGCCTCCTATGTTCAGCTGGTACGTCTCGTTGACCCTGACGCCCCTGTCGACGAACAGCTTCACCAGCGTCTTGTGGACGACTGTTGCCCCGAGCTGGCTCATCACGTCGTCGCCTGCGCACGCAAGCCCGCGGCCTACAAAGGCCTGCTGCCACTTTGGAGTAGAAGCGATGAATACCGGAATGGCGTTGACAAACGCGCAGCCCGCGTCAAGGGCCGATTCGGCATAATACTGCGTCCCGCGCCTGCTCCCGACTGGGAGATAGTTCAAAAGCATCTCTGCGCCGGTGTCCTTTAGCACTTGCGCCACGTTGACTGTAGGCCCGTCTGCAACCTTGATCTTTTGCGCCAGGTGCCGGCCGATGCCGTCGTGGACCTCGCCTTTCTGCACCTTGACGTCCATCCTGTCCATCTCCTTTACGATGCGGACCGTGTTGTTGGGCTTTTCAAATATGGCGTCTGAAAGGTCCTTGCCCACCTTCTTGGCGTTCACGTCAAAGGCCGCCACAAACTCGATGTCAGATGGCTCGAGCCCTCCCAGGTTGTATGCAGTGAGCCCTATCCAGTCGCTTTCCTGCTTTTTTGCTTCGGGGTTTTCGCGGTAATAACGAGTTCCTTGGATGAGTGCAGAAGCGCAGTTGCCAATGCCTGCAACGGCAACCTTGACCTTTCTACGCATTGCTATTTTGCAATCTGGTCAGCTTAATATATCTTCTAGACTGCCTCTGCAAGCTCGGGCCGCTCCTTGCTTATCATCTTGCCAAGCCCGCGCATGTAGTTCCTTGCAAAAGTAGTGACAGGCTGCGACGAGTACCAGATGCAGCCAAGCACCTCGCAGTCGTGGCATGTCTTTGCGATGTCCCACTGGGGCGCGCTCCATATCTCGTCGACTGAATGCTCAAGCAGGCTGTACGTGTTTTCAGGCGAGTTGAACTTCCAGCACGGGACCATGACCGTGCCATTGCCGTTTACAAAGATGCTCTTCCACACGCCGCACTCGTCAAAGTGGCCCCTGCCGTCCTGCAGTATCTGCTGGAAATACTCTGGCGGGATCATCACCTGCGGCTCTTTCTTTTTGCCCATGTAGTCAAGGATGCTTGCACAGACCTTGTTCATGGTTTCTCTGTCTGGTAACAACGAGTAGTCGACATCGGACCGGTCCTCGACAAAAGTGAACGAGACCGCGTTTGCGCCAAGCTCCTTTGCGCGGTCAAAATACGTCTGGTCGATGAATTCCTGAGTGTTGTATTTTGTTATGACGCTGTTGAAGTAATGGGGCACCTTGTGCTCTGTCAGCAGCTGCAGGTTGTCCATCACCCGCCTGTACGTCTGCGGCGTCACGCCGCGGACCTTGCAGTACGGCTCTTCAAACACGGAATCGATGCTGCACGTGACAAACTGGATGTACTTTTTCAGCTCGTCAAGGTCGATTGTGTGCAATAGCGAGCAGTTGGTGATGAGAGTGATGGGCATCTTTTTTGAGTGCAGGTAGCGCACAAGCTCCATAAAGTCAGGCCTGCTCGTGGGCTCGCCTCCCTCTATTATCGACCACACGCAGTGGCTAGATACCTTGTCAAACACGGTCTTCCACTGCTCAGTCGTCAGGTCCTTTCTCCTTGCAAGCACTATCTGGCCCTCCTTGTCCGCGTCGCCAAACGGGCACATGGGGCAGTAAAAGTTGCAATAGTGCGTCATTGAAAACACGGCTATCACCGGCCGCCTTCTGCCGACTGCCATGTTTGCGCCCCACTTGCTCAGGAGCTTCAGCGTGCGGATGGTGTCGACCACCATTTCCCTAGACTTCAAGTCTGACGTATTTTTGCGTTGTGTGCGCAAACTTGACAAGCAACGCCGGCGCAACCATGCAGGTGGACGCGCTTTCGTTCGGGGCCGAGGTGGTGGCAGTCTCTGCGTCAGGAGTGCTTGCGCCCGGGCCGCTGTTTGTCGCAAACATGCTGTGCGGCTCGGGACAGGGAGCGATGTCCGGCGTCAAGGTGGCGCACGGCCATGCAGTGGTGGAAATAGCAGTCATTGTGGCTGTTGCCGCAGGATTGTTTTCCGCGCCGGCGTTTGTTGAGCAATATTCCGCTCCGATAGCAATCGTGGGCGGGGTCGCCGTTCTTGGCTTTGCGGCGCTCCAGGTGTATTCAGTCTTGAAACAAAGAATACAGGAACAAGCGACGCAAAAGAGGACGCCCTTTGCGATAGGCGTCGCGCTGACAGCGCTCAACCCGTTCTTTCTGGTCTGGTGGCTGACAGCGGGGCTGAAACTCGTGGCAGACTCGTCCTCGTTCGGGCCGGTCGCAGGCGTGGGCCTGCTGTTCGGGTTGCACGTCTGGATGGACTATGCCTGGCTCGGCGCCACCGCATACCTTGCGTCAAAGGGGAGCTCGGTGCTTGGCTCAAAATACTATAAAATAATGATGCTTGCACTTGCAGGCGTCCTGGCGTACTATGGCACGCAGTTTCTTGCAGGCGGCCTACGCCCTTGAGATGGGCACTTCTATCGTAGAGACGTTTCGCATCTTGCCGTCTTCAGACGTCACCTGCTCCGAGCCGAGCTTTATCTGGCCTATCTTGTAGCCGATGGTGTCCATCCTCTTCACTATTATCTGCGCCACGTCGACAGCCCTCGTGATGCTCTTGCCCCTTGCCTTTATCAGGACCGTCGGCTCATTTGCCAGCTGGACCAGCGTGGCCGTGACGTAGGTCATGAGCGGCTTTTTGCCGATAAAAATTTCGTTGCTTGCTTTTGGCGGTCTCGTGGTGCTGGTGCTGGTAGACAATGGTGCCCCTTATTCGGAACGGTGGCATATAACGTTTATCGAACAAAGATCAATTCATAGGCCCGCGTGTTTTTTCAGTATGCTTTCTAGATCCGCGGGGTTTTCTGCGATCTCTTTGACCGCGTCGGGGTCGTCTACCTCGTAGCAGTTGAGAAGCCCGAGCTCGTCCTTGTAAAAGAGGTACACCTTGTTCTCAAAGACGCAGTGGTACAGCTTTTCCGGCTCCATGCTTTCTGCTTTTATCTTGATGCCTTCTTCATTTACTGCAACGGGATAGTCGCCGGACACCAAGTGCTGATTGGTTGCGAGCCGTATTTAATTATACAACGTTGACCCTGACTGCCTTGAATACCGCAAAGTCGCCCTGGTCTGCGCCCAGCATAAGCACGTACTGCCCCGGCGCAAGGTCCGGGTCCGGTGTGAACACGTACGACACCTGCCTTGAGCCGCCCGCGTCAACGCTTACAGACTGCTGGCTGAATATCCCAGTCGAGCTGCCGAGCGTGCCGGTGCTTGTGAAGGTGCCTGCCGACACCATGCTCACGTCAAGGGCGCTTTCAGACGCAAGGTCTACTTTTATCTCGGCGCTGTCGCCCCTGCTCACCGTTATCTCTTCTGGGGCAGACACCGAGAGCGGCACCTGCGCGTTTGACACGTTGCCTATCTTGTTCTCGGTCCACTCTGTGAACCACACCTGGCCCGACGGCCCTACCGACATCTGGAGCGTGTTTGAAAGGCCGCATTCGTCGGCGCCTTCTGCGCAGTTGGCCCACTTTGCGTTCTGCGTGGGTATCCAGTACTCGGTCATTGTCTGCGTCGACGGGTCGAACCTGTTTATCTTGTTACCCACGTGCTGGTTGAACCACAGGTTGCCGTCTGCATCTGTCTGTATCCAGTACGGCAGGGTGTACGCCCCGTCAGACGGCGTGGCGCCAAGGACCCTTGCCGAAAGCACTGACGTGGAGTACCTTGTAATGTCGCCAGTTTCAGGGTTTAGCATGAAGAATATGTTTGTCGCGTGGTCCGTGACCCAGAGGTTGCCCTCGCCGTCAACGGCGGTGCCGACAGGAGATTTCAGGTCTTCTGGCAGGTCGTACACGGAAACCTCGTTTGCCTCAACGTCGTACCTGTAGATCTGGCCCTTCTGGTCAAAAGCAAGCACAGACGTCCACACCACCTCGCGCTCGCGGTCTACTGCCAGCGAGCCCGAGACTACGCCAAATTCAATGTCTGAAAACGCGTCGAGCGGAAGTTTTATCTCTGTAAAGCCGTCCAGCGTGCCGGGGTTCATCTCTGCCACGTTGCCAAAGTACAAGGAGTTGGACCTGACACCCACAAGGTAGATGTTTCCTTCAGAATCAAAGTCAAACGATATAGGGCCGGATGCCGGCGACTTGAAGCTTGCAAACTCGCCGGTCTCTTTGTCAAACTTCCAGAGCAGGTTTTGCCTGTCGTCTGTGAACCAGATGTTGCCGTCGCTGTCAATCCTGGTGGCCCATGTCATGGAAAAGACGCCGGGGTCGGGGTTTGAGCGCGCCGGCCACGACGGGATTGCAAACTCTTCGAACTTGCTTGTCGCAAGGCTGTAGCTGCCAAGCGTGCCCTGCTTTGTCGAGAGGTACCACACCCTGTCGCTGTCAACCGCGATGCCAAGCGGAAGCTCGCAGTCTGATGGCAGCACGTGCTCTGTTATGTAGGCGTTGGAGTTTGCCGGGCTTTCTCCACAGAACCGCGCCTTGTTGGCGGCTATGGTCTGTTCTCTTTGTTCCCGTGCAAGCTCCTCCGGTGTCTTGGCCGCCGGTCCCCTTCCAAAGGCCGTGACGGCCACGACAGAAACAGCGAGTATGCCGATAACGACGTAAAGAATTATCCTCTTGTTTGCAGGACTGCCCTTGCGGGACAACGAACGCCGGTTTTGTTTTTCCACATATAACCCTTGTCTGGGTCCGGCAGGCATTAAATGTGGCCTGCGTACAGGACCCCTGTTTGACAGAGCAGACTCCTGCGAAAAAGCAGGCCGGAAGGCACCTGTTTGGTTACCTCTCGGTGCTTGTTTCTGCCGCGCTGTTCGGCTCTGTATTCACGGTAGCCAAGGTGCCTCTTGCAACGGTGGACCCGCTTGCGCTTGCCGCCGTGATATACGTCATTTCAGGTCTTTCGCTCATACCGTTTGCCCGCGCGTCTTTCAGGCTCAAATCGCGCAGGGAGCTGCGCTACATGGTGGCGCTCACTGCGTTTGGCGGGATTGCGGCCCCGATTCTCCTGCTGTACGGACTGCAAGGGACGAGCGCGTCGGACGCGTCGATTCTCACAAACGGCGAGGTGCTCTTTACGATAGTCCTCTCGTCGCTCTTTTTCGGCGAAAGGCCAAAGGGGATGCTTGGCATGGCTGCAGTGGGCATAGTCATCGCCGGGCTTTTCATGGCAACGACTAACATGGAAGTGTCAGACACAATCCTGCAGTTC
This sequence comes from Nitrososphaera sp., assembly GCF_013388945.1. GTDB lineage: Archaea > Thermoproteota > Nitrososphaeria > Nitrososphaerales > Nitrososphaeraceae > Nitrososphaera. The sequence goes on from NZ_JACAEH010000013.1 coordinate 33,116, forward strand.
AACGCCGGCAACATCCTGATACTTGCGTCGATGCTGATGTGGGCAATAGACAACAACATCAGCCGCAGGCTCACCACGTTTTCAGACATCAGCCCTGCCAAGATTGCGATGCTAAAGTCGCTCTTTGGCGGGCTCGTCCTGCTGGCGGTAGTTGTAGCTGCTGGCAAGCTGGGCGCGCTGTCCGGCCTTGAAGTCAACCTCTGGCTCATAATAACGGGTCTTGCCGTGTCAGGCTTTGGCGCCGCGCTGCTGTTCTTTTTGCAGGGCATCAAGCACATCGGCACGATAAAGACGATGTCGGTGTTCTCGACCACGCCTGTGTTTGGAATAGCAATAGCGGCGATAGCGCTTGGCGAGTCGATAACTGTCTTTCAGGTGGTGGCAACGGGGCTGATAATAGCCGGCATACTGATACTGAGCCGGCGCTAGAGCAGCTTTAGTTTTTCAGTGACCTTGTCTACCAGGTCTTCAGGCGCCGGCCCTATGCCGACGCAAGTAGCGGTGCCGGGCTCTATCTGCGTGCGGCCGCTGTCGTGTACAAGTGCCACTGGCAGTTTCAGGCTGTCTGCGTGCTTTTTCACTTCCATCAATTGCTCGAGGCTCTGCACCTTGACGACCACCTTTGCCTGGCCGCCTTCAAACCACTCTGAAAACCAGTCGGGCTTTTTCTCCTCCGCCTTTTTGGCGGCCATGAGTGACGCGTGGGCCACCTGGGCGGCAATCTTGCCCGTGCCCATGCCAAGGTCACGCCTTACCACCATCACCTGCTTGATTTCCACGCTCCTATAGTTTAATTATCAGAGTGAGAAATACGTTGCTGGACTTTCTCTCATGCCGGGCTTTCAGGTCGCAGTCGCAGGCGGAAGCATATCCGGCCTTTTGGCCGCGAGGGAGGCGGCAGCCGGCGGGGCCTCTGTCGTCGTGCTTGAAGAGGACGCCGAGATAGGGACGCCCGAGCACTGCGGCGGCCTTGTTAGCATGGAAGGCATCAAGAACCTCGGGATGGTTCCTGACGCGATAGAAAACGACAGGATAAAGAAGGCCAGGATAGTCTCGCCGTCTTCGGGGTTTGAGGTAAATGCCGAGCGACAGAAGGTGATAGTGCTTGACCGGCGCGCGCTTGACAAGCAGGCCGCGCTGCAGGCTCAGAGGGCCGGCGCAGAAGTCAGGGTAAAGTGCTCGGTGCGCTCTATCCAGCGCGACGACACAAGTTATGTTGTCAAGACTTCTGACGGCGACTTGAGGTGCGACTATTTCATCGACGCCCGCGGCGTCGCTTCAATAATCAACCGCAACAGGGAAGGCGTGCTCTCGTCGGCGCAGTACGAGGTGTTTGCGCCCTGGATACCAAGGGACACCATAGAGG
>NZ_JACAEH010000005.1 GCF_013388945.1 Nitrososphaera sp.
GAAGCACTGGATCTTGTACGACTCTGCAGGAGTCTTGACGTAAGGAACCTGAAACTCCTCAAGTATTGCCTCTATTTCTTCTGCCTGGTTCGGATAGAGCGTGACTTCTATCTGCTCCACGGTTACCGATATTGCAGAAAGTACGTATTTAACAATTAAAAAATGGAGCTATTGCTTCTGCCTCAGTTTTTCCACGGGCGTTACGTCCGGAAGCGGCGCGTCTCTGTCTACTTTGTACTTGAAGGCGTCCTTGTAGTCCATGCCCACAATCACGTTGCGGCCGACTGCGATTATCGCCGACTTGGGGAAGTCAAAGCGCCAGTCGTGGTGGCCCCACACCACTATCTTGTCCTGCGTCTCTTTCATCACGTGGCCCAGGTGCTCCTCGTCCTGCGACCTGACGCCTTTGTTGAAAAGCGAGCGCGGGTACTTCTTCTCGTATGTCGCCAAGTCGATGTTGCTTCCCGGTGCCATCTAGTTTGCCACCTTTTCCATGCGGTTGTTCTGCGCCACGTTCCACGCCACCTTCATGACCGCCAGGGTCGGCGCAAACCCGAGCGCTGTCCAGAGGATTGCTTCGATCATGTTCATGTGCTATCTATGGCAGGAAAAGATCATAAATGGTGCTCAAAGGTTGTTCTGACAAGTTCAGCCACGCGTTAAAACGCCCTGTATGTTTGCAAGAAATCATAACCGCGGCTGCCAACTACAAAGCAGTTATGACTGTGTGTGGTCATTCGGCAACGGCTCTGTGATAGAGGCTCCCTCTATAACATTTAGTCGTACCGTTTCTATATGAACTATAGTCATCGTGAGAGCATACGGCGAGTATATCGACAGCTGTTTTATTACATGGTCTTGACTAGCCCGCAATGAGAACCGTACTTTATGGGGTTTTGGCAGGCCTGCTTTTGCTTGCACCGCTTGCGGTGACAAGCTACGGCACGGCCTCTGCGCAAAGCCAGGTGAGCATAGACGGGGCGGGAGCGACGTTTCCCTTCCCCCTGATAGACACATGGAGGGTTGAATACCAGGACGTCAGGCCAAACGTCAGCCTGAACTACCAGTCGATCGGAAGCGGAGGAGGAATAAGGCAGTTCACAGAGATGACCGTGGGCTTTGGGGCGACAGACGCCCCGCTGACGCAGGCTCAGCGCGACGCGCTGCCGGGCGTGGCGGTGCACGTTCCGGAGACAATAGGCTCCGTCGTTGCGACATACAACCTGCCGGGCGTTGAAAGCGGGCTGCACCTTACAGGCCCGATAATAGCAGACATCTTTCTCGGCGTCATAGACAGGTGGGACGACCCCGCCATTGCAGAGCTCAACCCAGACGTCAGCCTGCCGGCAAGGGACATAATAGTGGTCCACAGGTCCGACGGCTCGGGCACGACGTTTGTATGGACAAGCTACCTCTCGCTTGTAAGCTCTGGATGGGAAGACGAGGTAGGAAGTGGCACAGCAGTGCAGTGGCCTACTGGCATAGGAGCCCCAGGCAACGAAGGTGTCGCAAACTCTGTCAGGAACACGCCGTATTCGATGGGATACAACGAGCTTGCGTACGCGCTGACGACAGGCATGGACTATGCAAGCATACAGAACCAGGCAGGCAACTTTGTCGAGCCTTCGCTTGACTCGACTGCGGCAGCAGTAGAAGCGCTTGCAGGCACGCTGCCGGCAGGCGACGCGTCTTGGGAAAATGTCTCGCTGCTCGACGCGCCGGGCGAGGACTCGTACCCGATAGCCAGCTTCTCCTACATACTCCTCTACAAGGACATGAGCACGAACCCGAGCATCAACCAGCAGGAGGCAGAGGAGATAGTCAGGTTCGTCTCGTGGGCCGTGACTGACGGGCAAGAGTTCGCAGAGCCGCTGGAATACGTGCCTCTGCCAGAAGCCGTGCGCGAGCACAACCTAGAGATACTGAGGTCCCTCACCTACGGCAACACGTCGCTTTCAACCGCGGTGGTGCCCGAGTTCGGAGTCATCGCCGCTTTGGTACTGGGCGCGTCGATCGTAGGCGTAGTGGCGTACAGCAGGTTCAGAGGAATAGGAGCAGGTCAGAAGGGGCCGCTCTAACCTTTTTTATTTTTAGACCGGAAAAACTGCACATCAGGTCTTATTCGCGAGTTGCAAGCAGGACATTGCGCCGGATAAGGCTGACAAGCGCGCTGTCTGCAGCCGACTTGGAAACCACAAAAAGCACCTTCTCGACGCCTATTGGAAAGACAAAGATGTCGCCGTATTCGTGGCGCAGAAGCAGGTGGTCAAACGTGCCCAGAAAGCTCTTTGTGTTCCGGGCAAGCGACGTCATTATCTGCATTTTCAAGATCATCTGCTTCCAGGCCTGCTCCTGCGGAAACGGCACGCCCTGCTTCAGGTAGACGTCCGAGGCATTTTCACCGTCCATTACTGCAACCATCAAAATGTCCTCGTGCAGATTGCCTAGTACTTCACAGACCCTACCCAACAGCACTAGCCAACTGGCGCCCGAGTGTATATAATATTAGCTGTGTCGCAGGCACGCGAGAAGTGAGGAAAAATCTTCCGGCCTTCTTGGCGCCAAACATTCTGCTGGTGAAAAACCAGCCACAAAGCTTGTTTAGCAAATATCGCTAGCGATACGCTTATATTCACTAGTGATATTACTAGTGATATGATAAGTGAATGGCTTGCACGGGTTGGAAGCTCCATACCAAGGGGCTTTTCGCGACACTACATCCTGACTTTGCTGAAGGAAAGGCCGATGACTGGCAAGGAGATAATCGACAGGGCGATAGCCCAGACAGAAGGCCGGTGGAAGCCGTCGCCGGGACTCATCTATCCGCTGCTTGGCAGGCTGCTTGACGACGGGCTTGTAGTAGAAAATGATGACGGCAGGTACTCCATCACGAAAAAGGGGCTTGCCATCATAGGCGACCTCGAGTCGCTCAACGGCATCATACACAAGCAGCTTGACGTCATCCTTCGAATAGGAAACGTGGGCGCAGCAGTCGCAACCGACCTTGTGGACAGGGTAATCACGATAGGCACGGCGCTGAGCTCGAACCTAGGCACGATGAGCAGGGACGACAAGAGCAAGTACCGCCAGTTCCTCCTTTCAGAGCTGAAAAAGCTTGACGAGGAGGAAAAGCGGGCATCTGACCGCAAGGAAAAGGTGGATGTAGAGTAAAAATAGAGCTTTCTTCTGGGTTTTTATTAGAACACATATTTATCTGATGAGTGTAGAGGATCTGCCGTGAAGTATAGGAGCAGGATGGACATTGCAGCCGCTATTCTGGACATCGCGCTTGGCGGTGCGATAAAGACCAGGATAATGTACAGGGCGTTCCTATCGTTCCCTCAGCTGAAGGAATACCTGGAACTGCTGACTGACAGCGGCCTTCTGGAATACGCAGAAGAGGAAAGGGAGTACCGGACTACGGAGAAGGGCAAGTACTTCTTGAAGATGTACAAAGAAGTCGGACAGATGATCTACCCGCAAAACAGCAAGCGCAAAAAGATGATAATCTAAACCCAGGACCAGTACGGCATCTTGCGGATGTCGCACTGCCTGCGGATCACGGCCCGGGCCTTGCCCGCGGCCTCGACGTCTCCAAGCCCGCTTTTCAGGTACTGCAAGAGCACCTCTTCGTAGAGTTTTTTCGCGCGCTCCTCAGTGAACTCCCTGTACCTCTTTTCTTTTTCCGGCGCAGGCTCGCCGGCCTTTTTCATCTCCAGGTATTCCTGCCTGCACATCTCGCAGCTGTCGTCGAAAAATTCGGTGTGGATGGTGCAGGTCATCTTTACATCTCGGGATCGCTTTCTATCTCCAGCCTGCCGTCTTTGATGATTACCTGCATGACTGCAAGAATCGGCCTTGCGTTTTCAAGGCCCTCCCTTTGTACTATGCTCTGCGCTACCTTTAGCCGGTACGGCCTTGACCAGTGCTGGCCTATCTTGTATTTTCCGCGCATATCGTCCGGGATTACCTTGATGACTGCTACCTCCCTTACGACAGGCATCTCTGGCGCAAGGGGCTCGTAGCCTCCTTCCTTCTGGTACTTTTCCATGAGCGCGTTGAGCGCACGCGCCTTTTCGCCGGCGTCGCGCACAAGCTCCGCCCTCCCCTTTATCACGACGCTTATGTATAGCGTGTCGGCCTGCGACGCGTCTGTAGGGTGGAAATAGTACGAAGGCAGGAAGCAGACGTCCCGGTCAACCTCAAAGCCGACATGCGGGTTTCGCAGCATGTTTTCAATCTTTTCCCCTGCAGGGTGCGAGTGCATGTATACAGCCCCGTCGGCCCAGACAAAGTTCATGGGTATGACCTGAGGGTAGCCCTTCTCGTCTATCGAGGCTAGCCGGCCCGCAGGCTGGCTGTTCAGGAACTCTATCATCTTTTCCCGGGATTTTATCTCGAACTTCCTGACCAGCTGCACACTAGTCTACAGCACCCATGCCGTTAAAAGTTATACGCACGATTCTACAACTTGTTTCGTGCAGAAAAGGACGATACGCCTTGGCATCGCAGGCGCCATTTCAGCCATGATAGGAGCAATAGCCTACGCGTTTGTCAGGCTTTATGTCATGAACCTGCGCGTCGACCTTTCCGTGCTTGTGGTCAACATCGTCGTCTTTTCGGCAAGTGCTGCGGTCCTTGTCTACCTGCTCTGGAAGGAGCGCGAGCTTGAAGAGGAAGAGATGTTCAGGGATTGATTTACAAAGGAGTCCGCACACCCACAAGCCATGCAGGACGATTCTGCAAGGTTCAAGATAACCCAGCTCACAGACACGGGCACAAGCGTCACGCTTGCACTTGCCGAGGACGTGGAGCTCGAGCCGGTCTCGCAGCAGCAGATGATGCTCGAGGCAGTCGACAGGTCCATAGTCGACAAGGAAGTAAAAGAGCAGGTCAAGCCGATACTCGAGGCGATACTGCGCTCCCAGCCGCAGACAGTCGTCAGGAGCTACTCGCGCACGGTAATACAGATGACGATGCCAAAGCGCAGGTATGAAAAGCTTGGAAGCCCTAGGGTCGGCCAGGTGCTGACAGTCGACATCAGGCTGGCCTGACGCCCAGCTGGCGCGCAAGCTCTTCCGGCGATTTTAGCGGAAGCGAGCACGCAAAGTTGCGGCAGACAAACGCCGCTTCGCCTTCTGCGCCCCTGCCCTTGAAGAACGCGTATTTTTCAAGCGCGGCCATATCTTTCTGATCGACTGACGCGGTTATCCCGTCTGGAAGGAAGGTGCCGTTGAGCCACCTTGACATGGCGCCTCTGCCCATGACCGTGACTTCGACCGGCTTTTTCACGTAGAGGTACATAGCCATGAGAAGCTGTCCAAAGCCAAACGGGTTTTCTGCGGCAGGCCGGGCGCCGGACTTCATTATCCGCACCGCCTTGTCAAGGTACGCGTTATCCTGTGTGTAGTGGTAGAGCCTGAGCAGGTTTGACGCGGCTACAGAGTTGCCCGAAGGTATCGCAAGGTCGTAAAAGTTCTTTGTCCTGACTATTAGCTGCTCGTGGTCGTCGGAGGTGAAGAACATGTTGCCCTCCTTTTCGTCCCAGAAATGCGCAAGCATGTAGTCCGTGTAGCGGACCGCTTTTTCCAGGTACTCTGGCTTGGACTCTACTGCAAACAGATCCAGCAGCGCGCCTGCATAGAACGCATAGTCGTCAAGGTATGCGTTGAGCTTTGACTGGCCGTCCTTGAAAGTGCGCATCAGCCTGCCTTCAGGCGACGCGAGCCGGGCCTCGATGAACCTGACAGAGTTCTTTGCCGCCTCAAGATACCGGGTGTCGCCTGTCACGGCGTAGCCTTTGGCAAAGCCCGATATCATGAGCCCGTTCCACGAAGTGAGCACCTTTTCGTCCCTGCCGGGCCTGACGCGCTTTTCCCGCTCTGCAAGCAGTTTTGCACAAGCGCCGTCGATCATTTTCTTTATTTCTTCCGGCTTTTTGCCCGCGCGCTTGGCTATCGCATCAAGCGACGAGCGCACGTTCAGTATGTTCTTGAATTCAAAGTTGCCGCCTTCTGTCACGCCATAGTACTCGCAAAAGGCGTCTATCGTTGCAGGGTCGCCCAAGATATCGCGGATCTCTTTTTTTGTCCACAGGTAGAACTTGCCCTCTTCCCCTTCAGAGTCGGCGTCAAGGGCAGAGTAGAATCCGCCGTCTGGGTGCGTCATCTCTCGCATGATAAAGTCAAGCGTCTTTTTCACGGTTGCAAGGTGGCGCTCGTCCTTGGTTATCTGGTACAGTTCAGAGTACAGCTGGGCCAAGAGCGCGTTGTCGTACAGCATCTTTTCAAAGTGCGGCACCAGCCACTTCTGGTCGGTGGCATAGCGAGCAAAGCCGCCGCCAAGGTGGTCGTGTATTCCGCCCTGCGCCATCTTGTCTGCGGTAAACAGGACAAAGTCTCGAAAGCGCGCAATTCCTGAAATGTCGTAGTACCTAAGCAAAAAGAGCAGGTTTGAAGTGTTGGGAAACTTGGGCGCCTGTCCGAATCCGCCGTATATGGTGTCGCCCATCTGCAATAGACCCACAGCAGCCTCGTCAAGTATTGACCGCTCAATGCCTGTCTTTGCCTCCCCTGCAGGCAGGGCAACGTCGCGCGCTGTCTGCGAGAGCGCGTCCATGAACTCCTTTGAAGCCATCTCGACCTCGCCTTTTTTGCTTTTGTAGGCCTCTGCCAGCTGCTTCAGGATTGTCTGGAAGCCGGGAAGGCCGTAGTGCCGGCCGTCCTTCGGGAAATATGTGCCGACGTAGAACGGCCTGTGGTCCGGCGTCAGAAAAACAGAAAGCGGCCAGCCGCCCTGCCCGCTTGCAAGCTGGCACGCGCGCTGGTAGATGTCGTCGATGTCGGGGCGCTCCTCCCTGTCGACTTTGATGTTGATGAAGTTCTCGTTCATTATCTTCGCGGTTTCTTCGTCCTCAAACGACTCGTGGGCCATCACATGGCACCAGTGGCACGCAGAGTATCCGACGCTCAGGAAAATGGGCTTGTCCTCTTTTTTTGCGCGCTCTAAAGCTTCTTCCCCCCACGCGTACCAGTCAACAGGGTTGTAGGCGTGCTGCAAAAGGTACGGACTCGTTTCTTTTGCGAGCCTGTTTGGCTTGCCGCGGCGAGCGCTGTCGTGCACGTACAGGTTTTTCTCGTGACAGTATTTAGACGTTGTAGAAACGGAATTTTTCAACAAAATCTTTTGAAAATGAAAATCTGCTTCAAAGCTACTGCATTTTCATAGATCGATGTAGACAGGCGTTTTCGATGGAGAAATTAATCAAAGACTTTATTAGCAAGCTTTCCCTTAGCAGAGCTAACACCAGATACGGCAAAGCCAGTCGGCAGTATTGAAGTGTTCTCTCACGGTTTACGCTCACTCTGAAAGATTTATATCGCTGGACTGGAAAGAGAAGGAACGAACGTAACATTAGGCGGCGTCGGTGATGATGTTGGCATTGTGCCATTTTATGATTCACTGACCTCCAGTTGCGCTCATATCATGGGGATTCGATGTCAACATTGGATCCGACATAGGTCACACGTGCAAACCCGTAACGACAGTAGCGATCCGCACAATTAACCAAGTTGTCCGGCCGTACTCTCTTTAACGAGAAAAAATGGATTGACTCCGGTTGATCCTGCCGGACCCGACTGCTATCAGAGTGGGACTAAGCCATGCGAGTTAACGCAGCAATGCGTGGCATACGGCTCAGTAACACGTAGTCAACATGCCCAGGGGACGTGGATAACCTCGGGAAACTGAGGATAAACCGCGATAGGCCAAGATTTCTGGAATGGATCATGGCTGAAACCTATATGGCCCCTGGATTGGACTGCGGCCGATCAGGCTGTTGGTGAGGTAATGGCCCACCAAACCTGTAACCGGTACGGGCTCTGAGAGGAGGAGCCCGGAGATGGGCACTGAGACAAGGGCCCAGGCCCTATGGGGCGCAGCAGGCGCGAAACCTCTGCAATAGGCGAAAGCTTGACAGGGTTACTCTGAGTGGTGTCCGTTAAGGGCATCTTTTGACACTTCTAAAAATAGTGTAGAATAAGGGGTGGGCAAGTCTGGTGTCAGCCGCCGCGGTAATACCAGCACCCCGAGTGGTCGGGACGATTATTGGGCCTAAAGCATCCGTAGCCGGTTCTGCAAGTCTCCCGTTAAATCCACCTGCTCAACAGATGGGCTGCGGGGGATACTACAGGGCTAGGAGGCGGGAGAGGCAAGCGGTACTCGGTGGGTAGGGGTAAAATCCTCTGATCCACCGAAGACCACCAGTGGCGAAGGCGGCTTGCCAGAACGCGCTCGACGGTGAGGGATGAAAGCTGGGGGAGCAAACCGGATTAGATACCCGGGTAGTCCCAGCTGTAAACGATGCAGACTCGGTGATGGGTTGGCTTTGAGCCAACCCAGTGCCGCAGGGAAGCCGTTAAGTCTGCCGCCTGGGGAGTACGGTCGCAAGACTGAAACTTAAAGGAATTGGCGGGGGAGCACCACAAGGGGTGAAGGCTGTGGTTCAATTGGAGTCAACGCCGGGAATCTTACTGGGGCTGACAGCAGGTTGAAGGTCAGGCTGAAGACCTTACCAGACAAGCTGAGAGGAGGTGCATGGCCGTCGCCAGCTCGTGCCGTGAGGCGTCCTGTTAAGTCAGGCAACGAGCGAGATCCCTACCGCTAGTTGCTACTCCCATCCGAAAGGATCGAGAAGCTAGTTAGCGGGACTGCTGCCGCTAAGGCGGAGGAAGGAAGGGGCCACGGCAGGTCAGTATGCCCCGAAACCCTGGGGCCACACGCGGGCTGCAATGGTAGGAACAACGGGCTCCGACCTCGAAAGGGGGAGGCAATCCCCAAACCCTACCCCAGTTGTGATTGAGGGCTGCAACCCGCCCTCATGAATCTGGAATCCCTAGTAACCGCGCGTCACCACCGCGCGGTGAATACGTCCCTGCTCCTTGCACACACCGCCCGTCGCTTCACCCGAGTTGGGCTTGGGTGAGGTGGTGCCTTATTGACACCATCGAACCTAAACTCGGCAAGGGGGGAGAAGTCGTAACAAGGTGGCCGTAGGGGAACCTGCGGCCGGATCACCTCCTTAGAAAGCACGGTTGGCTGTGAAAGCCAACCGTACTCTTGACTCCGGTTGATCCTACCGGACCCGACTGCTATCGGAGTGGGGCTAAGCCATGCGAGTCGAACGTTTCCCAACTGTGGGAAGCGTGGCGAACGGCTCAGTA
>NZ_JACAEH010000003.1 GCF_013388945.1 Nitrososphaera sp.
ATCTGGTCGACCCTCTCCGGCCTGAATGTGCCTTCCGTGTCTATGAGTATGACGCCGCCGCCAAGGCCTCCCTGCTCGGGCGGCTGCTGCGCCGTCACGCACAGCGTGTGGCATATCTGCGACTTGCCGGAGCCAAATTCTCCGTAAAACTCTGTTATCGCCTGCGTCTCGATTCCGCCAAGCAAGAGCTCGTCGAGCACCTTTGCGCCAGTAGTGCAGCGCAGAAGCGACTTTCTCTTTTCAAGCTCCACGTCTGCGGTTGTAAACTCGTTGTCAAGAACGCCGGATTCCCTGAGCAGTTTCTGCGCGGCCATGATAAAGTTGGTCGCAGCCTCCTTTGACCCGCCAAGGTCGGCCGCAAGCTCGTCGGCGACAGCTGTTGCCAGCTCCATGACGGAGCTTATGCCTGCTTCCCTCATCTTGCGCGCAGTCGTCGGACCCACTCCTTCGAGATCCTCTATCTCAAGTTCTGTGACGTTCTTGGATTCAGTCATTACTGCAGATAGGCAATCGATTCGAGTATTTAACAGGTGGCACACTCCGGGGGGAGGGGGAGGGTGTTACAAAACAAAGAAAAAACGCCCGGGAGGCTTGAGCTCCCGGACAGTCCTAGGCTAGCTACTTTTTCTTCTTGCCTTTTGCCTTTTTGGCCTTCTTTGCAGCCTTTTTGGGCTTTGCCTTGGCCTTTGCTTTCGCCTTGACGCCGCCTCCGCCGCCACCTATCTTGAACATCTTGGTCCCGCAGACCGTGCATGTTCCGGTGGTCGCGTTGCGCCCGTTCTTCATGACGACTTGTTTCTCTCCCGCCATCTCCCTAGGTGCTTTGCACTTTACACAGTATCCTTGTGTTGCCAACGTGCTTGGGTCGAGCGTGCTTGGATATAAGAATAGCTCTAAAAAGGCCGATTTTCGAGCTTTTGACTTGAAAAGGACTGTAAATTTGCTCAAAAAATGGCTCTTGAATGAAAATATCTGCATTCGCCGAAGGAGCGCAGGCACGTTTTGGCTTAAAAATCGCCTGAAAGCTTGTCCCGCCGCATGTTATTGCTGGAATCCGCCACGCCGTACTGCTTAGCTATGTCCAGAAATCGGCATCCGTCAAGATTAAGGAACAGGCTCTCAAATCCGCTTTTCGCATTCGCCTCGGTAACGCACTGGCGTTTTTCAGATAGCCGCAGCCGTGTCTGTCGCAGTCCGCGCACTGGTATATTTTTATAACAAGATGAATCGTATTTCATGCAGTTTGTCTGAAAGCTCGGAGCTGGGCTCAATGGGATGGGAGGAGCTTGTAGCGCTAAAGCGCAAGGTCGCGTCCGAGCTGAAAGAGTCGACTGACAAAATAGTCGACATCGACAGGAACCAGCTGCGCACAGTTGCAGCAGGCATAAAAGAGCACAAGTCGGCATACGATTCTGCCACTGAGAGATTGAGAAAGGCCCGATCTGAAATAGACGGCCACAACACAAGCCTGCTTGGAGTCAGCGAAAAGATGTCGCAGTCAAAGAACTTTTTGAGCATAATGGAGGCGCGACTACCAAAGGAAGGCGAGGAGGAGCTGCAGGCGGAAGTAGCCAAGAACCAAGCGCTCATAGACTCCAAGGAGTTCAAAGGAGAGCGCGAGAAAAACGAGATACTCTCACGGATAAAAGAAGCGTCAATGAAAATAGAGGCCATCAAGGCTACCAGGACGATAAAGGATCAGTACGCGGCGCTTGCAGACGAGTCTGCCAAGATAGGCGATTCGGTCAAGGCGCTCAACTCAGAATGCGACGCGCTACGCGCCAAGATTGCGCAGGAAAATGGCGAGCTTGACAGACTGTACGACACCAAGCGCGCGCTCATGACCGAGCGCGAAAAACTCCTGTCAGTTTACGGCGGCATCGCAAAGCGCTTTGAATCCATAAACGCGCGCCTTGACGAGATGTCTGCCATGAGAAAGAAGCAGCGCGAGGAGTACGGCTACAACCTTCCAAGCGACGCGCTTTTCAAGGTCAAGGAGACTGCAAGGAAGAAACTGGAATCGGGCTCGAAGCTCAGTTTTGAAGAGCTAAAGCTGCTCTACAGCGAAAAGGACTAGCGCGATGGCAATAAACGATTTTGCCCTTGCCTGCGCAATAGACGAGTCGCCGGCTTATTTCACCTACGAAAAAGAGACGATGCTAGTCATCCAGTCGGCGCAGGACGCAAAGGCAGGCGTCAACAGTTTCGAGTACATCGAGCCGTTCATGGGGGCGCTTGTGTCGCACGAGGCGATTCACGTCGCCATAAAAGGGCTGGAGGGCGACGACACTTCAGAGTCGCTTGACGACATTGAAGTCATCGTGGAGCACGACGGCAGGCGCTTCCAGGTGACCCTCAACAACATACTTTTTGCAAGCGACCAGTCCGGCCTTGTCATCCCCTGAGCGCCTTCTTGAGAGACGCTGCAAACGACTTTAGGCTTGACTGCATCTTGCCCTTTGGTCCTGACATCCTGTCGACTATGGCGCTTCCGACAATTATCGCGTCGGCCCCGGCGTTTGCCATGAACCTTGCGTGTCCGGGCTTGCTTATCCCAAATCCGACTCCGACTGGTATCCTGCCACCTGCCGCCTGCCTTGTGCGCTTGATAGCCTCGACAGTATAATCTTCGAAATTCTTGCGCGCGCCTGTTATGCCGTAGACTGAGACAAGGTACATGAAGCCTGACGAATTTTCTACTATCTCTTTGAGTCTCTGCTCCGAGGTGTTTGGCGACGCAAGGAACACCGTCGCCAGGTTTCGCGCCCTTGCGCTTTTCAGGTACTCGCCTGCCTCTTCCACCGGCATGTCAGGCAGGATGAATCCGTCGATGCCGGATGCCTTGGCTTTATCCATGAATTTTTCCATGCCTGCATGGACAAGGATGTTAGAGTACGTCATGGCAAGTAGCGGCAGGTCCGGGTGTTTTTTGCGGATGCTCTTTGCCACTGCAAGGGCCTTGTCCGGCGTGACCCCGCTTTCAAGCGCGCTGTGCGAAGCCTGCTGGATTGTCGGCCCGTCTGCTATCGGGTCTGAAAACGGTATGCCAAGTTCTATGATGTCCGCGCCGCCTGCAACAAGAGCGTCTACTGCTTTTTCTGTGGCCGCAAGGTCCGGGTATCCTGCAACTACGTAGCATACAAGTGCGCGCTCGCCCTTCTTGGCAAGCGCGTAAAAACGCGCCTCTATCCTACTTTGCATTTTTGCGGCCCTTCTTCTTTTTCAGGTAGTCCTGGACCACGGTGACGTCCTTGTCGCCCCTTCCAGAAAGCGTCACGACAATAATCTCGTCCCTGTCCATCTCCTTTGCCATCTTGATTGCGTGCGCCACTGCGTGCGACGATTCCAGCGCAGGGATTATGCCTTCGAGCCTAGAGAGCGTCATGAACGCGTCTACCGCCTCGTCGTCGGTGCACGCAACATACGTCGCTCTGCCCTCGTCTTTTAGCATCGAGTGCTCGGGTCCCACGCCGGGGTAGTCGAGGCCGGCAGAGATGCTGTGTGTGTCCACGACCTGGCCGCGCTTGTCCTGCAAGAGGTACGTGAACATGCCGTGAAGCACACCCTCGGTGCCGGCGCAAAGAGTCGCCGAATGCTTGCCCGACTTGATGCCCTCGCCGCCGGCCTCCACGCCCACCAGTTTCACGCCCAAGTCGTCGACAAACGGGTAGAACGAGCCCATGGCGTTGCTTCCGCAGCCGACGCAGGCGACTATTGCTGAAGGGAGCCTGCCGTAATCCTGC
>NZ_JACAEH010000014.1 GCF_013388945.1 Nitrososphaera sp.
GCCATCAGCAGCCGCTCAAGCCCGAGGCCAAAGCCGGCGTGCGGCGGGACCCCGTAGTCAAAGACGCTCAGGTGGTAGTCAAAGGCATCAGGTTTCAATCCTTGCTTTTGCATCCGCTCTACAAGCTGGTCCTTGCGGTTTATCCTAGTGCTACCAGACGACATCTCTAGCGGGCCGTGCATCAGGTCGAAAGACTCGCACACTTTGGGATCTGAGCCGGGCTTGACATAGAACGGCTTTGCCGAAGTGGGCCAGTCGACTATAAAGTAAAAGCCCTTCATCCTCTCGTCTGAGAGGCTCTTTAGCGCCTGCGGCGAGATGTCGTCGCCCCACTGGATGCGCTCGCCGGCCTCCTGCAGTCTGTCTATCAGGTCTGAATACGAGTACTTGGGGAACGGCAGCTCCAGCGCCGGCATCTGCACTTCAAGGAATTTCAGGTCTGACGCGTTGCGTTCCTTGACCGTGTCGACGATGTTCACTATCATGCGCTCAAGAAGCGACATGGCGTCGCCATAGCCGGCAAAGGCCTGCTCGACGTCTATCGACGTCGCCTCTGACAGGTGGCGGTTTGTGCGCGAAGGCTCGGCCCGGAATATCGGGCCTATCTCAAACACGCTCTCAAAGGCCATCGTCAATTGTTCTTTGTAAAGCTGGGGGCTCTGCGCAAGGAAGGCCTCCCTGTCGTAGTAGAATATGGGAAAAAGCGCCGCCCCGCCTTCCGTGGCAGTCGCTATCATCTTGGGCGTGCTAACCTCCATGAACTGCTGGCGGGCAAGGAACTCCCTTACTGCGTTTACCACCGTCTGGCGTATGCGGAACACCGAGCCCAAGTAGTTCCTGCGCAGGTCCACTGCGCGGAGGTCAAGCCGCGTGTCGATGCCAACCGGCGAGCTCTTGCCCTGCGTCATGAAGGGCGGCGCCTTTTTTGCTATCGAAAACGCGCGGATTTCGGCCGGCACTATCTCTGCGCCAGTCGGGGCCTTTTCCTGCGGCCTCACCTTGCCCCTCACGCCAATCGAGGAGTGCTCCTTTACCTCCTGCGCAAGAGAGAAAAGCCCGTCGCCTATCTCGCTCTTTTTTGCAGTCACCTGCACCTCGCCTCTCAGGTCCTTGATTATTATGAACTGGATGTTGCCGTGGTCACGCACGCTTGAGACCCACCCCATTACTACTACCTCCCTGTCTGCCATCGAGGGTCCGACTTCTGCCGAGTAGTGGGTGCGCCTCCACTGACCTAGATCCTCCTCTCTGAGGGTTTCCAAATTAAACAGAGCGTGTTGTATGCAAGAGGTTATAATTTTACCTCAAGACGCTCTCGGATATCGCGTCGATTATCTGCCGCGCCTTTTCCTTCCTGACGACGCCTGTCACAAAGTGCGGCTTGCCGCCGCCCCGGCCGTCGGCGCCGGCTGTTTCCCGGAACAGCTTGTTGCAATCCAGGTTCATAGCCTCGCTTCGCGCAAAAATAAAGTACGCCATTTCAGGCGCGCCGGCGTTTGAAAGGATAACCGCGGTATTTTGCTTTGCTATCATGTCGCCGGCAAACTCCAAAAGCGCCTCGTCGGCAAGGCCGGAAAGTGCGCCCTTTAACACCGAGACCTTGCCGTTTGAAACCGGAACGAGCGCATCCAGCTTTTCCCTGCTGAGCGCCTTTGCTTTCTTGAAGTTGGCGTCGCCTTCCGCCCTTGCCTTCCTCGCAGTGCTCTCGACGGTGTTCGGGTTTGCCCCAAGCTCCTCGCAGACTTTCATCATCTTTGCAGAAAGCGCTACTGCCGCGTCCCTGGCCTGGCTTCCCACCACAAAGTCGACCTCGTACTCGTTTCCGCTCTTTGAAAGCCGCGTAGCGAGGAAGAACTCGCACTCGCGCAGGTTTGCAGCGTGCTCCATGGCACACGCCGTGACGTCGTGGCCCTCTATCTCCACGACCCTCACCTCGCTGGCTATCCGCTCCTCGTTTGCGCGAAGAGAAGGGTTGTGCTTTTTTGCTTCTTCAAGCGACGGGTACGAGCGCGTCGTGACCTGCCGGCCCTCTTCGATGAGCGCGTTTACCATGTTCTCTGCCTTTACCACTGCGTCGATTCCAAGCTGCGAGACGACTATGAAAGCTGTGTTGCCGTCCTTCTTGTGCTCGACCTTTCGCACCCTCAGCGTCTGGCCGAGCACTTTTTGCAGCGCGCCGACAAATGCGTGCTCTGCTGTGTGAGCGGCTCGCGTATCCACGCCCAGCCGTTAGAAAGGCCGGCAATAATAGGTTCACGCTATCCGGGTCTTCATCACGTCAAACGGGCCGGCCCGGGCCCACACGTGGTCAAACAGGTCCGAGCACCATTCCACGAAACCGCTGTCATTGCCTACAAACATCGCGCCCATGTCCACCTCGCCGTTCCTGTTCGGGAACATCACAGCCGCCTCTTCGTCGGCGACGTAGAGCGCAAGGTCGAGCTGCTTGACCATCCTGTTCCGGGGAGCGGTAGGCAGTTTTTCTATCAGGGGGACTATCTCCTCTACGACGTTTTTCGGAAACACCGTGTTGTGCCCGACTATGACCCACACCTCCACGCCGCGGCTTGCCCGGTCCACCAGTATCGAGCCTTCCTCCGGCCACGCCTGAGTAGCCGCTATCTTGAGCCTCCTAGATGCAGAGGCTTCCAGCCGCTTCAGCTCCTGCATGACAAGAGTCACGCTTTCGACTAGCCGGCACCCCTGCAGGACGCCGATTCTCTGGGCAAACTTTTCAGGTACAGGAGCAAGCGTGTGGCTGTTCATGAACTTGGAGTATTTTTCTACGAACTTGAAGTAGCTTATCTGCCGTGCGACCATCCTGCCGGATTCTGTCAGGTGGAGCATGCCGTCGTTCCGCTCTACAAGGCCTGCCCCCATCATCCTGTTCACGTTCCTGTGGACGTCCTGCACTGTCACGCCAAGCTCTCGTGCAAGCGTGCTCATCCTGGCCGGCCTCCTTGCAAGCGATTCCAGCATCAGCCGTCGGGTCTCGCCTGCAAGCTCGAGAAACAGGTCTGCTCCGCCTTCCACCTCAGCAGAGTCCACGAGTAGATAAAGCTCTGGCCGTAATTAAGAATTGCCGGCTTTCTCGCACGTTTAAGCAGCGCGGCTTAACCTTGAACAGGGTTGTTCAAGCACGGATATCTGCACGGGCCCCCATAAAAGAGCCAATGACAGACGCAGGCGAATTACGCAAAGAGTTTGCAGAACTCCAGAAGAAATACAGCGAGTACCTGCCAAAGGTCGACCCCATGCTGGTCCACGACATCCTTCTCAGGCAGATGGAGAACCCCGGCGTTGCGCCCATCTACATGCTCGAAGTCTTTACCAAGCCGGGCGTCAACACCGAGCAGGCGCGCGACTACATATTCAGCAAGACAGGCATGAGCCCCGCCATATTTGACAACGGAACGCACTATGCCACCAACCAGAAGGTGACCCTTGAGATGCTCAAGGAGATCTCCGACTCTGACGACGTGGTGGAGATAACAGGCGACTACACCGGAAGCATCGGCGCGTATCCCGTGAGCCACGAGCACCGCCACAGGGAGCACCCGAGGGTGGCCCAGGGCTCGGGCCAGGTGGCGCAGCTGGAACCCCGCGTTGAAGTAAAGATGCCCACGCCGGAGGAAAGGAAGCAGAGGAGCAGCCAGTACAGGTTCGGCATGTACGTGGCAGGCGGCATAATCGGCGCGATAATCCTGGCAGGCGCGGTGATAAGCGGAGGGATGCTTCCAAACATCAACGTCCAGTCAGCCGCGCCGGGCAACGTGCCGGGCGTACTGCACGGCTATGTTGGCGGCCCCGGAGGGCTTCCGGCCGTGGGCGCGGCAGTAGTCGCAGCAGAGCAGGGTACAGGGCACACCGTCAACGAGTTTGTCTCAGTCGACGGCAACTACTCGTTTGACCTTCCGCCGGGCAACTACATAATCGTGGTAGCGTACCCTGACGGCACGAACAAAATAGTCAACGACTACGTGGTAGAGAGCGGTGCGAGCCACAGGCTCGACTTCTCCTACTGACCCCTCTTTTTTTCGACAACGATTTTAACCTCCAGCCCCGCAACCTGCACTGTTGGCAAAGGGCAGGGCTGTTACCATCGCTACGCTGGGCTCGCACTGCGCGCTCCAGGTGCTCAAGGGGGCAAAGGACGAGGGCTTCAAGACGCTTTTGATATGCGAGAAAAAACGCGCCGGGCTGTACGGCAGGTTCGGCTTTATAGACAGCATGATACAAGTCGACAGCTTCAACGAATTCCTGCGCGACGGCATCCAGGGCAAGCTAAAGAAAGCAAACGCGGTGCTGGTGCCGCACGGCACCCTGATATCGCAGATGTCAAGCGACCAGATAGAGAAGATAAGCACGCCCGTGTTTGGCAACAAGTGGATACTGCGCTGGGAGGCCGACAGGGCGCTCAAGCAGAGGCTGATGGAAGAGGCGGGGTTGAGGACGCCAAGGCCGGTCGCTTCAAAAGACGACATAAAGGGGCTTTGCATAGTGAAGCTGCACGGGGCGGCCGGAGGCAAGGGGTATTACCTTGCATGGGACAGGCAGAGCTTTGAAGAGGGCGCAAGCCGGCTCGTCTCGCAGAACATGATAAAAGGCGAGCAGGACCTGTACATACAGGAATTCATCCGGGGAGTGCCGGCATACCTGCAGTACTTTTACTCGCCGGTAACAAAGGAGCTCGAGCTTTTAGGCGTCGACAGGCGCTACGAGTCTGACATCGACGGGATAGGCAGGATACCTGCAAGGCAGCAGCTTGGCGCAGGCTCCGAGCCGTCCTACACCGTCGTCGGCAACATCCCGCTTGTACTTCGCGAGTCGCTCCTTGACGAGGTCTATAAAATGGGCGAGGCGTTCTGCAGGGCTGCAGAGAGGCTCGTAAAACCGGGCATGCCGGGCCCCTTCTGCCTCGAGGGCGTCTACGACAGCGAGGGCAGGTTCACCACTTTCGAGTTTTCCGCAAGGATAGTGGCAGGCACAAACCTCTACGTCGACGGCTCGCCTTATTCTGGCCTGCTCTACGACGAGCCCATGAGCATGGGCCGCAGGATCGCCCGCGAAGTAAAGATAGCCAAGAAAAAAGGCAGGCTCGGCGACGTTGTCACCTAGTCCGGACTGAACCTGCAAGTCTGGCGACTGCAAGCGCCGACGCGCCTGCGGCTGACACTACAAAAGCCGACGCGGCAAGCTGCAATGCCAGAAACGAGCCGGCCTGCAAGGAGACAGCAGTGGCCGCAAGGCAGGCCGCGACTGCCAAAAGCGCAGCGAGGAGCATTTTCGCGCTCACGCGTTTTTTACCTGCAATAGCAACTGCCGCTGCGGCAGGCGAGACATAGACTGCGCCGATGAGAGAGCTTGCCAGCGCGCCTGCAAGCACTGTCCCGGCCTCGCCCCCGCCCGATGCTGCAAATGCTTTCTCTGACGCAAGCAGTATGCCAAACAGCGGGTAGATTGCCGTCTTTACAGTCGCCTGCAGCCAGGGCTGGTCGCGCTCATAGTCTGCAACCTGCGGGCTGAACGAGTAATAGACTGCGTTGAACGCGTTCATGAAAGCCGAGCCGGAGGCAGACTGCATGACATAGTTGTCACGGAAGCCCCGCAAAAACTGCACCTGCGGCGTCAGCTCCGACCCGAAAGCCGCGGTGGCTATAAGGCATCCCGACGGCTGCTGCGGCTGCTCGGCTGGCGTGGTTCCCTGCAGAACGACGATGTCTATCTGGGCGCTCTCGTTTTCGCCGTTTATGTTCCGGGCGGCAAGCGTGTATGTTCCGGGCTCTGCAAAGGTGTACTGGTGCGAGAATATGCCCTGGTTTGACGACAGGCGCTGCCTGTATACTTCCCTGCCGTCCTTTTCAAGCACAAAGTCAAAGGAGGCGTTCCTGACAAGGTCGGTTGTTGCAGGGTCCTGTATGTTCATGGCAAACGTCGTGAGCGCGCCCGTCTTCATCACTTCAGGGCCCCAGGCTACCTGCCAGTCGTACTTTTCAGTCGTCGAGTACAGGTCCAGCGGGAATTTCGGGACTGACGCCGGAACCAGCTCAAAATCCATGCTCTGGCCTGTGGCCTCTTCTGCGATGCCGGCCAGCTTGGCGTTGTTAAGCACAAAGTGCACGACCCGGGAATCCGGGAAAGAGTAGTCGTCTATGAGCACCGCGTCTGGCGTCAGCGCGACGCCGTTTACCGTGCCAGAGTAGCCGTTTGACTGCAGCTTCTCAACGGCCTTTGGGAACTCGACTTCCATGTGCACGAGCTGCACCTGGCTCACGTACTGCGCGCTCCAGTCAAAGGGCATGGAAAATGACAGCCTTCCGTCATCAGGGTCGTAGGCAAAGTCCTCCACGTCGGCATAGTAGGTCTTGACGGACATCTTTTGCGTGCCCTGCTGCGTGTCAACCTGGAATTCCTGGGTCTTTGAGATGCTGACATAGAGGTCAAACTTGCGGTCCTGCTCAAGCTGCAGGCCTGTGCTGCTCTTTTCAAGCGTTACTGCGACGTGGTACAGGCCGCCGTCTGCAAGTATCCCGCTCCTCACCTCTGCAGGGCTGTCGCGGCTCACCTGCACCTGCTCGCCTGACGCCGGCTGGCCGTTTACCTGCGCAGTTTCGATGTCGTCGGGCACAAGGTTTGCTATCACAAGCCCGTCAGGCGACGTGAACCTCTGGTCCAGAAGCACTTTGTTTTGCAGGTTCACTACAACCCTAAAGTCCGTGCCGGCTATGGTCGAGTTGGTGGCAGGGTCGTGCGCCCTGACTGTGAACACGGGACGGCCTGCCTGCGCGCCTTCGATGTAAAACGGTGAGAGCGTGGTCTCTACAGATACCTGCCTGCCAGATATTGTCACAGGCGGCGACTCGTCAAACCCAAGCCCGTGCCCGTAGGCGCTTGGCAGAGAAATTGCCAGGAGAGCGATAACTGCGGTGACAATGTAGCGCCGCACGCTAAAAGCAAGACCTGATACTCAAAATAAAGATTTGTCCAAAAAAGTGGAGGGAAGGCTACTGCCCTTCCATGTGGTCGTCCATCGCGCCTTCGTCCATGTGGTCGCCTGATTCCTCTTCGGATGTCGCGTGCCCCTCTATTTCAAGGCCGTAGGCTTCCCTCAGCTTCTCGTGGACGCCGATGTGCACCACCACTGTCACGTCCTCGACAGAGTGGCCCCCATACATGGCCTCTCTCAGCTCGACAAGGCCGGACTGGACGTCGTGCGCCACCTCAGTGCCCTCGTCTACCAGGTGTTCCCGGTAGAAGGTGTTCTTGGCAAGCGTCGCAAAGGCCTTTGCCGCGACGTAGGCGTCATGGTCGACAATGTCGCCACCTGCCACGTGGTCTCCCTCCATCGCGTGGTCCTCTTCCATCACCTGACCGTCGTCCATCATGTGCTCGCCAAGGCCGTGCGCCTGCTCGTACGAGGCAAGCGCGTTGTCTGCAAGCCCTGCCACTATGAGCGCCTGGACGTGCGGGTCAGAAACGTGCTCGCTGTCTATCCTGACGCTGACAGCCTCCGCAAGCAGGCTGCTTATTTCGCGGAACTGGCCGATAATTACGCTCCGCTCCTCGCCGCTTTCCACCATTGCTGCAAGGTCGTCAAGCGCGGCAGGAATATCTGCAGATATCCTCTCGTTCTGCTCGGCTATCTCGTTGAGCATCTCGTCGTCTATTATCATGTGCACGTGGTCGATGTGTGCAAGAGCCGCTTCAGGGTTGTCAAGGTTCTTGCCCACCAGCATCAGGTGAACCTTTGCAGCCATGACGTTTACAAGAAAACTGGCGCTCTCGTCCTCGGTGAAACTGTGCGCAAACGCCCTCTGGCCTGCAGCGGCATAGGTCATCCCTGCAAGGGCCATGCCTGCCATCACCAGCGCTGCGATTTTCGTTGGCTTCATGTACCAGCCTTGGCGCTTTCCTCTAATTAGCCTTTTAGTACATGCGCCGAACCTGCGCTAGATCATTTTTCGGGAATGCAGGTAGAAGGCTATGCCAGCGATGGCCGCGGCCGCCGGAGCCACGTAGTAGATCAAAAGCTCGTCTAGTGGAAGCCCGGAAAACGTGGTCAGGTCAAAAGTTGCCGTCAGCGGCTGCGCCTGGTATTTTTCATCGCCGGGTATCCGCGCCTCGACGGTAACTTTGTAGTCGCCCGACTCTTCAAAGACGTACGGCACGGTGATGTCGCTTATCTCGTACTGCCTGTACGGCTCCTGCAGCACCACCTCGCCTGTGGACTTCTCCACCTTGACTGCGGCATGGATGTTGAAGAGGTTGGCTCCGTTCTGGAGCACGCTAAAGTTCAGGGTAGAGTTTTCGCCTATCGCGGGGTTGTCAGGGTACGGCGCAAATATCACCTGAAAGCCGTCCACCTCCTTTGTGTCGCCGAAAAAGTGCGCGTCTGCCGGCTTTGCCGCAAGCAAGAGCAGGACAAGCGCCAAAGGCAGGTACCGCAACACGGGATGATTGCACCGTTTTCGATATTTTAGGATTGGTGCATTTGGCGAATGAACCACAACCGCTAATATGCAAATTCGCACCAGAAAAGACGAGACGCCAGACCGGCGGATCGCCTGTTCATTGCACGTGATGGGGCTTTTCCCCATCAACCGTGCCTGCGCCTTCTCAGTATGACTATCGCCCCAACCGTGGCAGCCGCCGCGGCGCCTATGCCCGGAAAGAGGTAGTCGGCAGGCCCCGGCACGTTGAGGAAAAACGTGAAGGTGAGCACCTCGCCGCTGTAGGCATAGTCGCGCAGGTCGACAAAGAGCGCGTACCTGCCCGGCTCTGCAAACGTGTAGGTGTAGTTGTAGTGCCCCGAAGGCACGACGAGCGGGCCTGCGCGCTCTAGCGCGTGGTTGTCCTTTTCTATCCTTATCTGTATTGGCACGTCAAGCAGGTCGTCGCCGTTTACCCCGGCTATCCTGAGCATTATGTTTGCAGGCTGGCCTGCCTGAGGCGGGCTGGGCGCAGTCGCTATCTCAAAGTCATAGTTGCCGATGCGCTGCCGCGTGACCTGACCTGTAAGCGGGTCTGCAAAGGCCTGCTGCCATGAGATCAAAAGAGCTATTGTGATTGCTAAAAATGCCAGCCTCAACGTGCATCCTACAGCTCGTCGAGCATTTCAACGTAATTGTCGACGACCCTGTCTGCGTATGTCGCCCTGTATTTTGCAAGCACGTCTGCCACAAGGTCGCGGTTTGCAAGGCTGTACAGCTGGTACTCACCGTACCTGACGCGCACGATCCCGGCCTCCTTCAGCCGCTTCAGGTGCGACGACACGGTTGACGGCGCCTTGCCCGTGTGGTCAACAAGCTCGGCAAAGGTGCACGAGTCGTTTGCAAGTATGAACGAGATTATCTCGCGCACCGGCCCGTGTCTCACGAACCCGAGCACGTGCGACTCGCCTTCGGGAACGTTGAGCGGGTAGTAGCGCGTCGCGCCAGACTGCCTGTCCACCCGCACCATGCTCGACTTTTCAAGGGCCGACAGGTGGTAGGTGAGCACGCCGTTTGCAAGTCCCGTCAGCCGCAAGAGCTCCCGGTAGCGTATGCCCGGCTCCTTTGCGATGTACGCAAGGAGCAGGTCAGGCGTGTCCAGCTGCGAGACTTCCATCACTTGTTCACCTTGAGCACTCCAAGCCCGAACATCATGAGCATGACAAGCGTGATGATGTGCGACGCCTCGATGTTGATGGCAGGGACATAGAATGGAAGCGGTATCGCCGCTGCCTGAAGCAGGTAGAACAGCTCCGCCACGCCGAGAGCGATGAAGCCGATGGTCATAAAAAGCGTCCTTGCGCCGCCGGCCCTGCTGTACGCCGTCAGCGAGACTATGCTCAGAAACGCGGCGATGGCAACGGCTGCAATGTGGAGAATGATATGGTAGACCATCGACGGGTGGGTGACGTGCGGCAGGGTCAAGGGTGCTATTATCCCGACCACGACTGCGGCAACTAGGCCGAAAAGCAGCGGCTTGCTAGCTGTTTGCTGGGCAGGCCTGGTACCCGTCTGCATCCACAAGTAACTTGGTAGTTTTCAACTAATAAACCGAATGGTACAAAGCCAGAACTAGAAAAAAGTGAATGAGGGCTACTGTCCGTCGCCCTTCCTTTTCAGGCTCCGCCAGCCAAACACGCCTGCCGCCGCTGCAAGCGGCAGCCCTATGAGCAGTCCGTACGCAGGTCCGGACGCCTTTGACCCGGTTTGCGGAACATCGGTCCCGACTGCCACCTGCTGGATTGCGGATCCTGATTCAGTTCCGATGCGCGTTACGTCGTTGTTCCTCTTGGGAAACAGGATGTCGTTTACGTCTTCGGTGCAGCCAAAGCTTCCGGTCCATCCGGGGCTGTTGAACTTGGTCGTGTCGCCGTCGGCAGACTTGCAGAATATGGTCGAGTCTATGGGCACCGTCCCTTCTCCGAAATAGTTTATCGTTCCGTAGACGCGGTAGCCGTAGATGCCCTCTTTCTGCACCTGCCTTGCGACGTAATGGCCCGGTTCGCCAAACACCCCGCCGACGGTGACGCCTTTTACCACCTCGTCTGCCCTTTCAGCCGAGCTTGCCCTGTTAAACGACCTGATGTCCTTGAAGTAGTACTTGTCTGCCTTCAGGCTTGCGCCAGATACAGGCAGGCTCGTCGCGGCGTCGCTGATTCTAACCTCCATGTTGTGCTTGCCGTCGTGCACTCCGGGCTTTGCCCCGAAGGTCGGCTCGCTTGTGTGGCCCAGGACTAGCTGGATCTCGTGGCCTGCCGCAGGTCCGTCCGGCACCGCCAGCGTCGTGTGCGCGTGCGCAAACGCAGGCTGCAGGATGGCTGCATAGCCCGAGACGAGCGCGATCGATAGGATGGCCGCCATGATTGCTTTTGTCATTTCTCTCACTCCTCGTGGACGAACCCGAGCCCGTCGTTGTCCGGGTTTTCATCGTTCAGGTCAAACACAGGGTTTCCGTGCTCCAGGTCTGCAGGCAATTTCATTTCGTCGTAGGGCGCGCTTGACATGCTGCCAAGTACGCGCTGGACGTTGATGTCTGCCGCGTCGCCGGGGCCAAAGCTGACGCTTTCGCCGGACAGGTTGACAAGCGCCACGTCGGTTATCTTGGGCGCTCCGCCGTTGAGCGGGTCTGGCATGTGCGCGTGGTACACGCAGCTGTCAGCCGTCGACGCGTGCAATATGTAGTACAGCGGCATCTTGTCCACGTATGTTCCATGTGCGCTCTCGTCGACGTGTCCTGCGATCACAGTCACATACGGGACGTGGGTATCAGGGTCGCACGGCGCCCTCATGAGAAAGTGTCCCGACACAAAGTTCGGGCTTGCGTCGTACAGCGGAAGGACCCCGCCTGCAGGCAGCGTCAGGCCGTCGAGCCTGACGTGCGTGTTGTCCGGGATCGTATTTCCGGACACGCCTGCCTCGAAGCTGTGGCTTGCAAAAACGGTCCCGCCGTATACGGCGCCAATGGCAGCCAGGCCTGCGGCAATCAGCAAAAGCCGCAGGTGCTTTGCATTATCAGTCATTGCAATTTTTTCTTTCTTGTTTTGAAATAAGCGGTTTGGTTCATTCGTAGAATGAACCAGAGCTTGTAGCCGGTAAGAACCTAGCCCAGCTTTGACGCTTCGCGCACGTTGCGCCTAAGGTCGGTAGCGCTTTTTGCATACAACAACCCCGCAATGATGATGCCCGCGGCGATGCCAGGGCCGGCATAGTCGGCAAGTGGCAGGTTCATCTCGGCTTGCTGCTCCGGCTCCGGCTCCTCTGGACCGGGCTGCTGCGTCGGCGGCTTGGCAGTCACCACTATCTTGCCAATCTTGGCCCCTTGCTGCTCGGCTATCCAGATGTTGCCCAAGTCGTCAGAAAGGATGTACTGCACAAACGAGCCGGGCGTAGGTATCTTGACCTCCGTGCCCTGGCCGGTCCGCGGGTCGAGCACGGCTATCCTGTCTATCTCGTGCTGGGCGTACCAGAGGTTGCCGAACCTGTCCTTTGCCATTCCAAACGGCAGCCCGCCGTCGTTGACCGAAGGATACTCCCTGAAAGTCTCAAAGAGCGGGTTGAACGCGGTCACGGTGTGGCCCGTGTGCTCTGAAATGAAAAGCGTGTTGCTGTCAGGGTCCGGGAAGACGACTGTCGGCTCGTCCAGCTTGTTGCTACCCGGCGGCGCGTACTCTGTGACTGCGCCGGTCTTGGTGTCTATCATCGCTATCCTGTCACTGCCAGACTCTGCGACCCACACGTTGCCGTTTCTGTCAAGCGAGACTGCAACCGGTATCGAGCCGGCCGTCGGCAGGTCAACGTAGGTAAACTGCTCTGTCGAAGGGTCGAACCTGAATACCCTGTTCAGCTGCACGACAGGCATCCAGAGATTCCCGTCTCCGTCCATGACAAGCCCCGAGACTATGCCCTTTTGCGGAAGCTGGAAGTTCTTGTTGGCCCTTGTGTCCGGGTCGTACACGCCAAGTATCCCCGTCGGGTCGATGTACCACAGCATGCCGTTTCCGTCAAGCGCCATCTGCGTGATGATTGCCGCGCCCTGCACTTCATGCAGCGTGTAATTTCCGGTCGCCATGTCCAGCTGCCAGATCTTGCCCGTCGTGCTTCCCTGGACAGGCAGCGAGTCTCCAACCCATATCGAGTTGCGCTCCCCGTCAAGCACAGGGAACAGCGGCAGGCTGCGCGACGCCGGTATCCTGTACTCTGTGAGCTCAAATGCAAGGTCCGAGACCGCCGGTCCCACGTCTAGGTCGATGCTTGCGACAATGTTTGTCGACTCGGGCCTCACGCCTTCCACCACCACGCTCCAGGTGCCGGCGATGCCAAACGCGGCCTCTGCGGTGTAGACGCCCTCTGACTTTTTGGCAGTCTCTACTGTTATAGGCCCTATGCCCCTTTCGACGTTTGTCATCTTTACCGACGCAGACTCGATGCCTGATGCCGGCTTGCCGTCCAGGTCAAAGAACGACAGCGTGAACGTGTTCTGGCCCACCGCGTAGGGCTTGACTGCAAGGTCTATCCTGCCGGCAGACGTTATCAGGGTCTGCACGTAGCCGCGGTCCGCAGGCGCCTGCGCAAACGCACTCTGCGTGTCGTCCTTGGCGTACTGCGGGAACTCGCCTTCGGGCAGCGCGCCGTTTGCCATGAGAGAGACCATAAGCAGGAGCGCTATCCCGGCCTCGGCCTCGGCCTTGAGCGTCCTGCCGTACCTGCCCACGCCGGTGTGCTGTATTGACTGGCCGCCGGCCATAGCCGCCACTGCCTTTTTCTGGACGACTGCCTGCGAGTAGGCGCCCATGCCGACCATCACGCCTGCAAGCGCCAGCTTGATAATCAGCACCCTGCCGTAGGTGGACGCAAGGGTGAGCGACAGGTTGTCCTCTATCATGAAAAGCAGGAGCGGGCCGGTGATTACAGACAGTCCCAGGATTGTCACGACGACTGTCGAAAAGCGCGGGATGAGTATTGATATGGCTGCAGGCCTTGCCCTCTCGTCTGACAGCGCAAGCAGGCGCGGGACTACAACGAATCCCATGAGCACCACCCCGCCTATCCAGATGCTTGCAGCCGCGTTGTGGAAAAAGTCAAGCAGGATTGCGGCTGTCTGCCCTGTTGCCGCGCCGTGCGAGATGAGGCTGGACGTGACGAGCACCGCAAGTCCCATGACGAGG
Source organism: Nitrososphaera sp. (assembly GCF_013388945.1). Classification (GTDB taxonomy): domain Archaea; phylum Thermoproteota; class Nitrososphaeria; order Nitrososphaerales; family Nitrososphaeraceae; genus Nitrososphaera. The sequence continues at coordinate 13,655 of NZ_JACAEH010000014.1, forward strand.
ATTGCAATCATCTCTGCCCGCGACGGGATTGCGCCTTCGCGCGCCATCTTGCGCTGCACAAAGACTGCGATTATCATGAGAATCGACGACTCTATCATGCGCGTCGTCCAGATCGTGCCGAACTTTGTCGCTATGGCGTCGCCGATGCTTGCGTTTATCTCGTACGCCTGCACCGATATCATCGCCGCGTTCGATGCAAGGACAAGCCCGGTGCCGATGATCACGAGCCCAAGCATCTTGCGGTCTATTTCATGGCGCCTTGCCGCTACTGCGTTTGCAAGCCAAGGCACCTTTTCAAGCGGCTTCCACAGCCAGAGCGTGCCAAACGCAGCGCCGACCACTATAATCTGCCCTACCATGCCGGGGAACCTCGACGCGGACTCTTCCGGCGACAGCACGTCTGATTGCGGCGCAGAAGGACTGTCTGTTTCGACGGGTGCAACACCGATGCCAAACGTGAAGGCGTTGTCAACCACGTGGCCGTCGACTGCAGAGAGCACACGCGTCGTGACTGTGTAGACGCCCTCCGGAAGGTTTGGCTGGAGCGAGACGCGAAGCGAGGCCGTGTCGCCGTCGGCATAGCCGGGATCGTTCCTGTCGACCCTCGAGCCGTCCGGACCGAGCACCGCTATCTTGCTGTAGTCTATCTCTATCGCCTCGCTGAAATGCACCGTCACTTCCGGAGGAGTGGACGAGACACTTGCAAAAGGCCGCGGGTCTGAACCGGTCAGGATGGGATGTGCAGACGCCTGCTGCACGTTTACAATCAAAAGCGCCGCCACTGCTACCATTACTGGGACGTACAGCAGCCGGCGGCCCATGGAAGAAATTACGCGCCGGCGTATATTTGACTCTTGCTTGTTTTGTGGTACAAACCCCGAACCAGACTCAAAGATTATAAGCATTGCAAATCAAGTTTTTACAGATGAAAAAGGCAGCCCTTGCGCTTGCACTCGCACTGCCGCTTTTGCTTTTTGCCTTCAAGCCCGCATTTGCGCACAACGAGGCGGAGGTGGGCGACATCAGGATTGTCGGAGGCTGGGGAATAGAGCCGCCGCTCATAGGCCAGCTCAACACGATAGTGATTCAGGTCACGAGCATTTCGACCGGCGACCCTGTCACGAACGCGTTTGCAAATGCAAACGTGGTCGTGAAGAAGGGAGGCGTGCAGAAAGCGCTGGAACTTACTCCGGCAGAGGAGGCCGGCTGGTACGAGGCAGAGATCATCCCGACGCAGCTCGGGCAGTATGCCATAGCGTTTTCAGGCCGCATAGGCACGCAGCAGGTGAACACCCAGATAGAGCTTGAAGACGTCGATGACACAAAGAGGCTGAACTTCCCAGAGGGCGGAGACTCGAACCAGGGCATCCCGGAAGACTTTGTTGACCAGATGCGCCAGGTCATAACCGGCCTGACCGTCCAGGTCGAAAACGCCAACACCTCGGCGCAGAATGCAAGCGACGCGGCTGCAAGCGCGGCCCAGTCTGCAGGCGAAACAAGGTCGGCGGCCGACAGGGCGTACCTGGTCGGCCTGGTTGGCATAGGCGTCGGCGTGGCAGGAATCGCCATTGCCGCAGTAGCGCTTTCGAAAAAAGCCTAGAGCTTTTTCATCCTTGCAACCGCTATTGCGCCTGCAGTCACGGCTACTGCCGAGAGCGCGCCGGCCGGGAACTCGGGCGTCACGTTGACTGGGAACTCGGCGGTCTCTGGCGTTATCGGGATGAACTGTATGCCCGTCATCTCTACGGTTATCGTGTAGTCGCCGTTTCCTTCGAACTTGTACGGGATTGTGACCACGCCCTCAGCGGTGTGCAGGGTGGGCTGGTTGACCTGGCCTGCCGCGCTGAACACCTCGTTTCCGCTGCTGTCAGCAATCTTGACATCGTAGTCGATATGCTCCTGGACAGTCTGCGAGCCGGGTTGCAGGAACGAGACTTTGATCTGCGCCTGCGCGTCCTGGCCCCACTGTGGGTCTACCTCGATATCAAGCGATCCGCCACTTGACGGCTGGTTCATTCCCTGCGCAAACGCGGGCTGCAAAAACGCGGCCGGCACAAGGGCGGCCGCCAAAAGAGCAAGCATGTATCCCTTCATCAATGAAAGGTGTGCATTGAAGGTAAATAAGTTATCTGGAGAGTTTCTTTCGCAATGCGAAAATCGACGCAAGTGCGCCGGGCAGCACCCAGGCGACCTGGAACTCGGGCGTGACCTGCACGGGGAACGAGGCACCCTCGCCGAGGCCGTCAATGTTGTCGACTATGATGGTATAGGGCCCGGCCACGCTGAACGCGACTTGTTGTGTATTTGAAGTCTGATCCGTCCTCTCCAGCACCGTGTTGCCGGCCTGCGCTATTGCAAAGTCATAGACCACGTCCTCGACCTCCTTGCCTGTCTCCGGCTCTATGAAGCGGATCTCAAACGTGTTTTCGGCGCCAATGTCAGCTGGCGTCCACCCTATCTCCACCAGAAAAGTGCTCTGGTCGCTTGGCGCTTCCAGCATTATCTGTTCCTGCGCAAAAGCCTGCAGAGGAACAAGGAGCAAAAGTACCGTCAGTATTGCCTTGAGCAAGATGAAAAAGGAAAAGAGAGGGAAGGCTTAGAACCTTCCGAGGCCGAACAGGTTACCCTTGAAGCGGGCAACACCTATGACAGCCACGAGCGAGACTGCAAGCACCAGGGCGGCTATCACGCCAAACTCCGGAACCACGGTTGCGCCCGTTATCTCCACCGATCCGCTGTCTGGGACAGTGACGCTGATAGTCGTCGACTGGTCGTCTTCGTTCACCACTTCAGCCGCCGCTCCGTCCACCATCAAGCTGCCGCTTACCATGCTCTTTGGCAAGGTTACTTCCGCAGCGCCCGGACCGTCGAATGTCAGGGTCACCGATTCGCCTGCTGCTATCTCTGCAGCTGTTATCGAGTTGTCAGCAGACGTTGAAGTCACCTCGTAGCTGTTGCCGCCAAGCTCTGCTGTGGCAGTGCTTGTTGTTGGCTCGTCGCCTCCGCCACCAGCGCCCACTACTACTGTGCCAACCATTGCTGGGTGCAAGCTGCAGTAGTATTCATATTCGCCTTCCTCAGTAGCAGTCCATTCCTGTGTCTTGTTCGGACCTATAATCTCGTCACCGTCTCCACCGAAGAGTCCAGAGGGCCCGTCATCGAGGTTGCCTGAAACCACTGTGTGGAAGGTACTGTCCTTGTTTGTCCAGACTATGGTGTCGCCCACGTTAGCATTTACAGGGTTGGGCGAAAACGCATCGGTTGTCTTGTTAGTCGCTCCGGGAACTATGTCCACGTTGATTGTTGCTGCAAAAGCCGCCGGCGCAGGCAGCGAAATAACCGCTGCCAGAACAGCCGCCAGGCCCACAGCAAGAGCCATGCTCGACTTCATTGTTTGAAAAACACATTTAGTGACATTAAACTGTTTTGGATGCTCTAAGTAGGCTTTTTAACAGTGAGAAAAGATCTGTAATTGTTGCGCATAGTCTCATTCCTGCCCAGCGCTACAGAAACGCTGTACGAGCTTGGAGCCGCAAGGGAAATCGTCGGCGTGACGCACGAGTGCAAGTACCCGCCGGCCGCAAGGAAAAAGCCGCAGGTGATACGCCCGTCGTTTGACCCGGGCTCGATGACAGGCAAAGAAATAGACAGCAAGATTGTAGAGCTGGTGCGTTCTGGCGGCGACATCTACCTGGTCGACGACAAGGCGCTGAGAAGAGCCAAGCCCGACTTGATAGTCGCGCAAGGGCTGTGCGAGGTGTGCTCGCCCTTTACAAAGGAGATAGGCAGGGCGGTCAGGATACTTGGTGGGGCACCGGACGTCCTCGTGCTTGACCCGCACGACCTTGACGACATACTGGTCTCGATAATGGACGTTGCCGAGAAGGTGGGCAGGGTGAGGGAAGGCAGGAGGCTTGTGGCGTCTCTGCAAAAGCGCATAGACGCAGTCAGGTCCATGAAGATTGACGATAAACCAAGGGTGGCGTGTGTCGAGTGGGTCGACCCGCTTTTCACCGCGGGCCACTGGGTGCCCCAGATGGTCGAGTATGCAGGCGGCATAAACGGCATGAGCGCCGCAGGCGAGCAGTCGCGCAGGATGCAGATAGACGAGCTTGCACGGTTCGACCCCGACATCATAGTCATGATGCCCTGCGGCTATGGAATAAAGCGCACTCTTGAAGAGATGGAGGTCCTGAAAAGCAACGAAACGTGGAATTCTCTTTCCGCAGTCAGAAACAAGAAGGTGTACGCAGTAGAGGCTGGATCGTATTTCAGCAAGCCCGGGCCGCGGACTGTGGTCGGCCTTGAGATACTTGCAAAGATAATCCACCCGGAAGCTTCGAGGAAAATAAAAGTGCCCAAGGGCACCTACAGAAAAATCTACTGAGTCAGCGAGACTTCGATGTAGACGTCGTCCGGGATCTTCAGGCGCATCAGCTGCCTTATCGCCCTGTCGTCGGCGCCCACGTCGATTACCCGGCGGTGTATGCGGAGCTCATACTTGTCGTAGGTGTTGGTACCCTGGCCGCACGGCGACTTTCTTGTCACGACCTTCATCCTCTTTGTCGGAAGCGGATGGGGGCCGCGGATCTTGATGCCGCCCTTTTCGCCGATGCCCTTTATCTCGGTGCACACACTCTCAAGCGTGGAGAGGTTGGTGCTCGTGAGCTTGATTCTTGCTGCCTGGGGCATTCAGGTCACTTTTTGTTCGGGTCGTACTTCTCGGTTACGTTCAGGACGACGCCTGCGGCGATGGTTGTTCCCATGTCGCGGAGCGCAAACCTGCCTATCTCCGGAAAGTCCTTGAATGTCTCTATCGGAAGCGGCCTCACCGGGCGGATCCTTACAATCGCCGCGTCGCCTGTCTTGAGGAACTTGGGCGCCTCTTCTGTCGTGGCGCCGGTCCTCGGGTCCAGCTTGGACACGAAAGACGAGATCGTCGCTGCGACCTGCGCCGTGTGCGCGTGGAGCACAGGCGTGTAGCCCGGAGCGATTGCTGTCGGGTGGTGGATGACTATGATGCGCGCCTCGAACTCCTTTGCAACGCTTGGCGGGCTGTCGACCGGGCCGATTACGTCGCCCCTCTTTATCTGCTTCTTGTCTACGCCCCTCAGGTTAAAGCCGACGTTGTCGCCAGCCTCTGCGGATTCCATCTGGGTGTGGTGGGTCTCGATTGACTTGATTTCTCCAACAGCGCCTGACGGCATGACGACCACCTTGTCGTTTGGCCTCATCTTGCCTGTCTCGACCCTGCCTACCGGCACGGTTCCGACGCCTGTGATGGAGTAAACGTCCTGTATCGGGATCCTCAGTGGCTTGCCTATCGGCTTCTCGGGGACTTCGAACGCGTCAAGGGACTCTGCAAGCGTCATGCCCTTGTACCACGGCATGTTGGTCGACTTTTTCACTAGGTTGTCGCCCTTCCAGCCGGACACCGGCACAAAGTTGATCTTGGCGGTGTTAAAGCCGACTGACTTGAGCATCTTCTCTACCTGGTCCTTGACCTCCTTGTAGCGCGCCTCCTGGTAGCCTGCGTCGTCCATCTTGTTGAGCGCGACGACCAGCTGGCCTACGCCGAGGGTCTTGGCAAGGAATGCGTGCTCCCTGCCCTGGCCTCCTGGCTCGATTGAAGCTTCTGTCTCGCCGGGCTTGACTGAAATGACAAGGATGGCGGCGTCAGCCTCTGACGCGCCTGTGATCATGTTCTTGATAAAGTCCTTGTGGCCCGGTGCGTCAATAAGCGTGAAGAAGAACTTGTTGGTCTCGAATTTCTGGAAGGCGAGGTCGATGGTGATACCCCTTTCCCTCTCGTCCTTGATGCTGTCCATGACCCATGCGTACTTGAATGTGTCGCCCTTGCCCGTTGCCTCGGATTCCTTGGCATAGGCATCTATAGTCCTCTGGTCAATTTCACCAAGATCGACAAGTAGGTGACCTACAGTAGTAGATTTACCATTATCGACGTGGCCTACAACCACAATGTTCAGGTGTGGCTTTTTGCTTGCGCTCATAGGGCATGAACGCTTTATGGGCTTTATTTGTATTTCGCCCTGAATTGTTGCGAAATCTAGCTCCTCTCATCGGCAATTTTTTGCCGCGCTGCTGAAAAAAATCGCAAGAAGAAAACATCGGAAGAGTTTTAAACCAAAGAGAGCGAGTTTTGCTCATGCGAGTTACAATCAGCGCCATCAAGGCTGACATAGGCGGGATAGGCGGCCACACGCGCCCAAGCGACGAGCTGGTGCAGGCCGTCAAGGACTTTGTTGCAAAAAACGGCAAGGGGATGCTAATCGACCATTACATAGGCTACGCCGGCGACGACATACACATCATAATGACGCACCAGCGCGGCGTTGACGACGAAAAGATCCACAAGCTCGCATGGGACGCGTTTACTGCAGGCACCGAAGTAGCCAAGAAGCAGGGGCTGTACGGCGCCGGCCAGGATCTTTTGAAGGACTCGTTTTCAGGAAACGTCAAGGGCATGGGGCCCGGCGTTGCCGAGATAGAGATGGACGAGCGCCCAAGCGAGGTGTTTTGCATATTCGCAGCGGACAAGACCGAGCCGGGTGCATATAATTTCCCGCTGTGGCGCATGTTCGTGGACGCAAGGAGCAACACCGGCCTTTTGATAAACGAGAAACTCGCAGAGGGCGTCGTGTTCAGGATACTTGACGTGATGTCAGGCAAGATTGCGGACCTGAAGATGTGGGAGGACAAGGCCGAGCTTGAAGCCGCGCTGATGTACCCCGGCAGGTACGTCGTGTCGGCTGTTTATTCTGCAGACATGAAGGACCACATTGTTTCTGCGTCGACTGACCGCCTGCACAACATCGCCGGCACCTACGTCGGCAAGGACGACCCGATAATGATAGTCAGGACGCAAAAGAACTTCCCTGCAACAGAAGAGGCTGGAAGCGCGTTCAACGACCCGCACTACGTTGCAGGCAACACGAGGGGGAGCCACCACATGCCACTGATGCCCGTGAAACTCAATTCTGCTGCAAGCCTCAACTACTCGATACCCATTGTGTCGTGCCTGCTCTTCTCGATGCACGAGGGCAAGCTGACAGGCCCGCACGACGGCTTTGGTACAGCCGACTGGGACCTCCAGCGCATGAGGGCGTCAGAGCGGGCGATGATAATGCGCAACCAGGGGTTCATCCACCCTGCTACGCTCATACCTGAGGAGCTTGAATACAACAAGGGCTACGAGGCGCGCATGAAAAAGCTCGAATCCAAGTTCCGCGACATGGACTCTGGCAAGAAGGGCAAGGGCAAGCGTTGAACCGGCCCCTTGTCATAAATTTCAAGAATTATTCCGACGCTTCTGGAGACAGGACGTTAGAGCTTGCGCGTGCCGCCGAGCAGGTAGCCAGGAAATTAAAAGTAGAAATAGTGCTTGCGCCGCCGCAAGGGTCGCTTGCGCTTGTCGCAAAGTCAGTCGGCATCCCCGTCATCTGCCAGCACGTAGACGACGCAAAGGAAGGCTCGACCACGGGGTTTTTCGTGCCCGAGATAGCCAAGATGTACGGCGCCTCCGGTTCGCTTGTCAACCACAGCGAACACAGGATCGAGTTGAGCACGATTGAGAGCCTCGTAAAGAGGCTGCGCGCACTTGGCATGACTTCCATAGTGTGTGCCCAGACGCCCGACGAGGTAAACAAGATAGCGTCGTTTTCGCCGGACTTTATCGCAATCGAGCCGCCGGAGCTGATAGGCAGTGGCAGGGCAGTGTCGAAGGAAAACCCGGCGATAATCACAAATTCGATAAAGGCGGCAGGCAGCAGGTCCAAAGTCATCTGCGGCGCGGGCATAACCGACAAGAGCGACGTTGCAAAGGCGGTGGAGCTTGGGTCGCACGGCATACTCGTTGCATCCGGCGTCGTAAAAGCCAGGTCGTGGCCGGACAAGATCGCCGAGCTTGCGCAGGGAATGAAACCGGAATAGATCTGGAAAATTCTTTAAGTATAAAATCCCCGATTCCTTGCTGATGCAGATGGTGGATCAGGCAAAGCTTGAGGCGTTCTTGGGAAAAGCGGTTTCAGACATGGGAGGCGCATGCGGCGCGCTCTTGGCGTTTGTGGGCGACAGGCTCGGACTGTACAGGGCGATGGCCGGCTCGGGGCCGATGACTGCGGAGGAGCTTGCGCAAAAGACGGGCACCAATGCGCGCATGATAAGAGAGTGGCTTGCAAGCCAGGCTGCAGGCGGCTACGTCAATTACGATCCCGCATCTGCCAGGTTCTCGCTTTCCGAAGAGCAGGCCCTTGCGCTAGCGCAGGAAGGCGGGCCTGCTTTCATGCAGGGCGGGTTCCAGGTGATGGTCTCGCTTTTCAAAGACGAGCAAAAGATAATCGACGCTGTCAGGACAGGCAAGGGGCTTTCGTGGGCCGACCACGACAGGTGCCTGTTTGAGGGCACCGAGCGGTTCTTCAGGCCGGGCTACAACGCCAACCTGACCGCCAGGTGGATACCGGCGCTTGACGGAGTCGAGGCCAAGCTGAAAAGAGGCGCCAAGGTGGCAGACGTTGGTTGCGGCCACGGCGCGTCCACGATACTGATGGCAAAGACGTACCCCAATTCAAGGTTCTTTGGCTTTGACTACCACGCCCCTTCGATAGAGTGGGCCACAAGGCAGGCAGAGAAGGAGGGCGTGTCAGACAGGGTCAGGTTCCAGGTAGCAAAGTCAACGGATTTCCCCGGCACCGACTATGACATGGTCGCGTTCTTTGACTGCCTGCACGACATGGGCGACCCTGCAGGGGCGGCCGCGTACGTGCGCAAGACGCTCAAGAATGACGGCACGTGGCTCATAGTCGAGCCTCTTGCAGGCGACAAACTTGAGGACAACCTCAACCCGCTTGGCAGGCTGTTCTACTCTGCATCTGCGACGATATGCGTGCCGGCGTCGCTTGCGCACAACGGTGCTGCGCTTGGGGCGCAGGCAGGCGAAGCAAAGCTGAGGCAGGTAGTGACGGCAGGCGGCTTTACAAGGTTCAGGCGCGCCACGCAGTCGCCGACAAACATGGTGCTCGAAGCTAGACCCTAGGCCTCGGCAGGTTCCAGTTGTACTTCATCGCCAAGAGCCTGAGCGCCGTCACCGCAACTATGCACGGTATTGCCGCCACCTGCAGAGGCACGCCGGCCGACATGAGCGCAAAGAGCATCACGACGCCGGCAAAGCTCGCAGTGGCGTACAGCTCTTTTACAAACACAATGGGCACCTCGTTCACAAAGACGTCGCGCAGTATGCCACCGCCTATCGCGGTTATGAGGCCGGCAAAGGCCATCGCAAGAAAGTTGAGGCCGGCAAGGTTGTAGGCTACAGTCGCTCCAATGACTGTGAACACGCCAAGCCCAATTGCGTCAAACTTCAGGAATAGGTTCCAGTGCTTTTTCATAGACCCGTACAGGAAAAAGATGGCAACTGCCATCGCTATGGCGATTCCGACATAGAGCGGGTTTGACATTGCGGCCGGCGGGAACTGGTTGAACGTGATGTCCCGGATAACGCCTCCGGCAAGCCCCGTTATGCTTGCAAGGATGACTATGCCCACTATGTCGGACTTGTGCTCGACTGCCTTGAACGCGCCTGTCACGGCAAACGCCGCCGTGCCAAAGAGGTCCAGCAGCTGGATGAGAAGCGACACGGAGCCTAGTGGTTCTGACAGCGAAAATCGCCACACTTGGCTGCACCTGCATCGATTTGAAACTATCGGTGCAGGACCGCCGGCTTTGTAAAAAAAGTCGCCTCTCGATGCCTCTGCCTGCACATTTACAAAGCCAGGGTCGGACTCTGTACCCAATCCGGACAGGTCCAGAACCCTTTTCTACCCAGCAGAAAAAATGTTACATCGTGTAACATTTTGAGCACGAAAAAATGATACAATTTTGCAGGATGGCAAGAGGCAAAAGCAATCTCGTGCGCAGAATTGGTTCTTTTAAGGCGGTTTTTTACAAAGCCAGGACCGCCGAAGGATACAATAATGACTGACTGCTCCGGTGCTCCTGTCTTGTCCGGGCTTGGCGACAGATACTGGCCTGAGGTAATCGAGGTGCTGCGCACGGTGGTGCCCGTCTACGACAAGGTAAACCGCGTCATCTCGCTTGGCAAGGACGAGGAGTACAGGAGGCATGCGATAGCCGGCCGCGTTGTTGCCGGCAATATAGTTCTGGACGCCGGCTCGGGGTTTGGCAACATGTCCCGGCTTGCGCTTGAGGCCGCAGGAGGCGACGCCAGGATAGTGATGTACGACCCCATCCCGGAGATGCTTGCAAACGTGCGCAACGTCTGGGGCGAAAAGCACCCGGCGCTCTCGTCCGGGATATTTGAGCATCTGCCTTTTAGGGACGGCGCGTTTGACGCCGTGATGTGCGGCTACTCGCTGAGAGACGCAATAGACCTCAGGCAGGCGATATCAGAGATGCACCGCGTGCTCAAGGCCGGCGGCCGGCTGATTATAGTCGACCTTGGCAAGCCTGACAATTCCTTTGCGCGCTGGGTCGTGTCTGTATACTTGAAGTATTTCCTTGGGATCTCGGCGTATTTTGCCGCAGGCAAAGTAGGGTTGAAATTCAAGACGCTTTACGGCACGTTCCTGCGCTGGCCGAAAAACTCCGAGCTTGAGGCCATGCTGAAGGAGAAATTCTCGCAGGTCGTGTTTGACAAGGGCATGATGGGCGGCGCAGTCATGGTAGCCGCCTACAAATGACCTGTTATGAAAGCCATCATATTGATAGCCGCGTGCGCCGGCATCGTCGGCTTTGCGTACGGCATGCACTCGCCCATAGTGCCCGTGTTTGCAAGGCAGGAGCTTGGCGCGGACTTTTCCCAGGTGGGAGTGATTGGCATGGCAAACTTTCTGCCGTACATGCTCGTGCCGTTTTTCGTGGGCGCGATGCTTGACAGGACCAACAAGGCGTTCCTGCTTTCCGCCGGCGTCGCGCTCAACATAGTCGCCATATTCATGCTATCGCAGGCGCAGACAGTCCCCGAGACTATAGCATTGCGCGGTCTTGCAGGCGTGGCGCACGCGGTCTTTTGGCCGTCCTCTGAAGTGCTCGTGTCCACAAACACCCCGCTTGAGAGGCGGGTCAAGTGGATATCGATATTCATAGCGACCTGGATTGCAGGGTTCATGACCGGACCGCTCCTTGGCAAGCTGATACTAGACTACTTTGACTACCGCGTCCTCTTCCAGCTGTCTGCAATCGGCATCTCGCTTGCAATAGTGCCGGCGCTGTTGCTGGTAAGGCACGGCCGGCCGGTCAAGGGCGAGGCGAGCCACATGCAGACAGCGTCGCTTGGCGACATCAAGAAGGAGTTTTCATCAAAGCCGGTGCTGAGCGCGTCGATTCTTTATTACGCAGTCACGTTTGGAGTCACGCTTGCAATAATCCCGGCGTACATGAAGGACGCGGCGATTTCTGACCAGAACATCGAGATAATCTTCTTTGCCTTCGGCGCGGCAAGGTTTGCGTTCCTGCCCCTTGTCCAAAAGATAGCGCCTCACGGCAGGATGGCCCTTGCGATGGCAGTGGTGATGACAGCTGCTGGAATGGCTATCTCGTTTGCGTTCTCGTCGGTCCTGTCGTTTGCAGTCGCGCTCATGCTCATCGGGGTAGGCACAAGCATTTTCTACCCTGTCACCTTCAACCTTGTGACAAGGGACGCGCCGGTGGAAAAGATGGGCTCAAGGCTCGGGATTTACGGCGCGCTTTTCGGGGCGGGGTGGACAGCAGGCCCGATTGCAGTCGGCCTTTCGTCGGACGCGTTTGGGCCCAGCAGCCCCTACCTTGCGTTCTTTATAATCGGGGCGGCGCTTGCAAGCGCTATTGCGATGAAAAAGAGCTCATAGTATCCGGACTTTGCGGCCCTCTACTTTCAACCGCCCTTGCGCGAACAGCTTGACCGCCTCGGGGTACGCCTCGTGCTCCTTTTCGAGGATCCTTGCCGAGAGCGTCTCTTCGGTGTCGTCGTCTCTGACCGGGACCGTCTTTTGCAATATCACCGGGCCCGAGTCGACTCCGTCGTCCACGAAATGCACTGTGCAGCCAGATACTTTGACGCCATAGTCGACTGCCTGCTTTTGCGCGTGCAGGCCCGGAAACGACGGCAGGAGCGCGGGGTGGATGTTCAGGATACGCATCCTGTAGTGGCGGACAAACTCGGGGCTCATTATGCGCATGAAACCGGCAAGGCACACCAGTCCCTCTTCGGGCGTGACCCGCGCGTCTTCAAGTGCTGCGGCCAGCTTTTTGTCATAGTCCCAGCCCTTCAGGCCGTCTGCCGGGACGACCTTTGTGGGCACGCCGTACTTTTTTGACGCAGTCTCGAGTCCTGCCGCGTCGGGCTTGTTTGAGATTACTATGCACGGCCTGACGTTTGGGATGATGCCTGACTTTACTCCGGCCAGAATCGCGTCCATGTTGCTTCCCCGGCCGGAAATGAGGATACCCAGATTTATCAAACGGTACTGATGTTCGTGTGCCCGTTCTTAAATGTCACTAGCTAAATGTACGTGTTCAAATCCAGATATGATTATCACAAGCATCGTTCAACCTTCAAAGCGTACCTTGACGATCATAAATAAGTAGAAGATTCAAAGAGCCTTTAGCTAACTATCATATTCATTTTTATATTTCACTTCCGGGGGACATGATTTTCTAATGATGCCATTGACAGAATTGAAAATACGATCTATGTAATGGTCGGCAAGGTAACGGTAAGCCTCCATGTAGGTGCTATATTTTGGATCATTTCTTTTCTTTAGAAATTGTACTGGCAACATATTTTCTATCAAACTGGCGACAACTTGTTTTACCATTGACTGCAGTTTCCTACGCAGATCCACTATTCTCAAAAGTTCCTCTTCAGATTTTATCGTAAGCTTCCATCGGCTAACAATGACCGGGACATTTGTATGAAGATCTTCCATCAAGAGCTTCAGGAGATGCTGTTCGTTTTTCGCTTTGATAAATTTCCATTTAGTCTCAGGAGTAATCTGAATATTTTCTACAATAATCTTTACAAGAAGTCTCGTATCTTCAGGCGTGAAAAAGGTTCCATAAGTCTGGAATTTCTTACATATCAGTTCATGAAAGTCGATCTTTAGAACAGCGTAACGGAAGTACCTGCTTTTGACAAAGAAGTTAAGATTAGAGTCTAATACAAAACCAATTAGCAAAGAGAAACCGGTATCGAATGAATATTTGAGTCTGAATTTACGCCCTTGTAGTGAATAGTGCTCGATATCACAGATTGCAAGTAGCTTTTTTCTGATCTTGCTCACCATCGCCTCACTTACATCAGCTTTTCTCGCAAGTTCCTGATGAGACAAGCCATCATCATTGGCATTTACAAGTGGTTTGATGTAGTTTATCAATGTAAGAAGGTCATGTGTGGGATCCTCGTCTTTCGTCACAGACATCGTCGCTTAACCTGAAGTTAAGAAGTTGAATGGTGGTTAATAAAGTGATGGAAAATTAATTTTTACGAGGTAGCCGCGTTAACCGATTAACTTGCTAGTGGTATCGGGGTTGATAAAATCCTGCCTTATTAGGCAGGATTCGGAAATGGTATGGTGATGACAAAAATCATCAGGAAATCAAAACTATGACTCTGTATATACCAACGGTAAGCAAACAGTACACCTGGTCGGAAGTGATCAGTATGGTAGCTCCTCTGCCCAAACATCAGGACTTGCGTATAGAAGGATGGATGGTCCCGCATCCGTCAAAGTCAGGGTTTGGCACGCGGCATGCAGACAATGATGGACAGCTCGCTGACTATGGAGTAGGACTGCAAGACGGCAGGGGCATTCACGTCAAAGTCTATCAAGGATACTACAAAGTACACTGGGATGAGAGAGACCCCTCTACTGACCCATTGGGTCACCTAGTTCACGATGCACCACATTGGCTGATATTAGGAGGGTTGTTATTGGCAGGATTGGCGGTACTGGCGGGCAGCAGAAACAACAACCAGCTCTAATTCTTGCAGGATAGCGGTAGGCGCGACTCAATCGCCCATCGCTATCCTAGAAACTTATTTTAAGAAAGTTAAAATAGTAACACTATGCTTTACCCGATAGCTCGGGATTGCAGGCAAGCGTTTCGCATGAAAAGTCAGGGATAACCGTCCGCCAGAAGGACGGCACCACGATAGCGCTTGACCCGTCGACGCCCAACGGCTGCGACTATGCTTTCGTGTCGCACGCCCACGTCGACCACCTGCACAGAAAGGGCAACAGCAAGTCAAAGCTGATAGCGTCGAAAGAGACTGCAATGCTTGCCTCTGCCCGGGGCTACGAGATTGAAGGGAACGAATACGACGGATTCCAGCTCGTCGACACGGGCCACATCCTTGGTTCCCGCGGCCTTCTCACCGGCGACGGCGTCTATTACACCGGCGACCTCTCGACCAGGGCGCGCGAGTTTCTAAAGCCGGCAAAGATGCCAAGGGCAAAGACGCTTATCATAGAGTCGACGTTTGGCAGGCCCGGCTACTCTTTTCCAGCCACTGACGAAATAACGCACAAGGTGAACAGGATAATATCTGAAATGTACGGCATGGGAATCCCCGTCGTGTTGATGGGCTACGCGCTTGGCAAGGCACAATTATTGACAAGTATGTTCGGCCACTGGGACCCGGTGTTTGTGCACGACTCTGTCGCAAAGATGAACAGCGTGTATTCGGACCTTGGCATTGACTTGAAAGACGCAGTCACGCACACAGAGGCCGAGGAAAAGGGCCTGCTCTCAAAGCGCCGGCCCTGGGTGATGATAGCTCCTCTCATGTCAGGCAGGAGCTCGTTTGTAAAAGACATGAAGGAAAAGTACGGCGCAGTCACAATCGGGTTCTCGGGCTGGGCAGTAGACCCAAGGTACCCGTACCGCATGGGCCTTGATTACGCGCTTCCGATGAGCGACCACTGCGACTATGCAGAGCTTGTACAAGCGGTAAAGGCATGTTCGCCGGACAAGGTCTACACCTTCCACGGCTTTGCAGAAGAATTCGCGGTGTCATTAAAAAAGATGGGCTTTGACGCAGAGCCTGTAGAAAAGGCAAAGGGCCGAGCGATGTCGCTCGACGCGTTCTCCTAGCTACTTTTTCCTCTGGTCCCGGAAGTAGGGTATGACCTTCTTGCCGAACATCTCGATGTTCTTGAAGTAGCCGTCGCCCCAGAACCTGATGATAAAGTGGTTGGTGCCTGCCTTGATGAAGCGCTCCAGCATCTCTATCACGTCGTCAGGCGAGCCGACGCCTATAGCAGTCCTTGCAACGCTGTCAGGTATCTGAAGCGCCGCCTTTTTCATCTGCTCCATCAGCTCTGGCTTGTCCATCGTGTATTCGGTGAAGTACTTGCGGAAGTCAAACTCCGAGTCGCCGGTGATGTTGTGCACCTTCAAAAGTTCCGGCTTGTATAAACTGACCTTGACTGCGTTTTTCATCTTGTTCCAGGCCTCCTCGCCGTCTTCAGAGAAGTAGATGTCCACGTCGTTTGCAAACTGGAAGTTTGTCAGGTCGCGGCCAAGCCTCTTTGCGTGGTCTTTTATGATGTTTGCATGCGCCTTGAAAAGTTCTGGCGTGTAGCCAATAGGGATCCAGCCGTCGCCGTATGTCGCGCACAGCTCCAGAGTCTTTGGCGCGCCTGCTGCAATATACACGGGCGGCCTTGGCTTTCTTATCGCCTTTGCCTGCAGGCAGGCGTTTATCAGCTTGTAGTACTGGCCGTTGTAGTTTACCTTGTGATCCGGGTCGGACTCGAACAGCTTTTCAATCACTTCAAGCTGCTCCTTGAACTTTGTCACGGGCTTTGAAAACTCGATACCAAAGTCGACGACGTTTTGCGCCTCGCCGGCCCCGATGCCAAGGATGCCCCTGCCGTTTGTTATCCTGTCCAAGGTGATGGTGGAAAGCGCTATTGCAGACGGGTGGCGCCTGATAGCGTCGGTCACGCACGTCCCAAGCTCGACGTTTCTCGTGACGGCGCCAAGCGCAGCCAGCATAAGCCACGCGTCGTTTACCACCGCGTTCTTCCACTGCGGCACGTTCGAGTGGTCCATGGCCCATATTGAGTCATAGTCCAGCCTGTCGGCCATCTGGGCGGCAGTCATTATCTGCGTCTCGTCAAGCCCGAGCCTTGCGACGTTGAGGCCCTGCGTGAAACCAAATTTTATTCTCATGAGAAAATAGCCCCCAAACTTGAAGTCTCAATCACGCAATTCATTTAGGATACAAGTCAAAGAGGGGGCTTATTTAAGTATTTGAAGGATGGTTCGGTTTTTCGAGGCATCCTGCGGTTTTCTGCCTGCTTCTTGCGATTTGCAGCGAAAAAAGCCTTGTCAACATAATATACGCAATCTGTCAAGTGTGCTTGAATAGCGCAGTAAAAGCGCAAATGCGCGACTTGCCCGCATGTCCATCACTGAAGCCGACGACGAGCAGTTCATGAAGATGGTAGACGAGATGGTGATGAGCGCCGAGAGCGACTCGGAGCTTGCCGAAGGCTTGAAGTGGATAGACATGCAGGCGCGCAGAAACGGCGTGACCTTTTACGAGATGGCCCTGATAATCCTCAAAAAGCACGTGGCAGAAAAGAGGGCCAAAGAGTGGCTCAAAGCCCGCACAGCATGACTACTTTGCTACCGACTTGACCGCTGCAGTCACTGCCGGCTGTATCCTCTTGTCCATTACGTCGGGAAGGATGTTAAACGGCGTCAGGCTGTTTTTGGGCACCAGATCTGCAAGCGCGTTTGCAACGGCGACGAGCAGGCGCTGGTTTATCGTGCGCACTCTATTATCCAAAATAGCGCGCATCGTGAACGGGAAGACGAGCGCGTTGTTGGCCCTGTTCTCAAACTTGTAGCTGCCAGTCGCTATCACCTTTGCGCCCGACTTTGCGGCAAGCCTCGGGTGTATCTCGGGGTCAGGGTTTGTGAGCGGCAGCACTATCGAGTCCTTGTTCATTGAAGAGACCATCTCTGCACTTAGCAGGCCCTTTATCCCTGACACGCCGACAAACACGTCCCTGCCCTTCACCGCGTCGGCAAGGCTCGAGAGGCTCCCTTTCGAGCCGTCCCGGTCTGTCATCTCTGCAAGCTCTAGCTTGTACTTGTTCATCGTCGTCAGGTCGCGGGCCTTGGATATCACGCCCTGCGAGTCGGTCACCGTGATGTCCTGCACGCCCACTTCCTTGAGTATCTTGACAATGCCATAGCCGGCAGAGCCCGCGCCGGCGACCACCACGCTTGTCGACTCGGGCTCTCTTTTTGTTAGCCTCATGGCGTTCAGAAGAGCTGCCAATGTTACAACAGCTGTGCCGTGTTGGTCGTCATGGAATACAGGAATGTCAAGCTCGGCGTCCAGCCTCTCGACAATCTCGAGCACCTTTGGCGTCTCGATGTCCTCTATGTTGAGCCCGCCAAAAACAGGCGCGATGTTCTTTACGGTTGCGATAATCTCTTCGATGTCAGTCGTCGCAAGGCAGATTGGAAATGCGTCGACGTTTCCAAACTGCTTGTACAAAAGCGCCTTGCCTTCCATCACTGGCAATGCGGCTTCTGCGCCGAGCTTGCCAAGGCCCAGGGTCCTCGTGCCGTCCGTGACAATGGCAATGTTGTTCCACTTTGACGTGTATTCAAACGCCTTCTCCCTGTCGGCGTGTATCGCCCTGCACACCTCTGCAACGCCGGGCGTGTAAGCGATGCTTATGTCGTGGGTGTCTTTAATGGGAAATTTGCTCCTTATCTCTATCTTGCCCCTGAGCTTTTTGTGGAGCTCCAGCGCCTCCTTGCCTAAGTTGGGCTTTTCCTTTTTGGCCCAACGCCTGCCTTTTGGGCCTTCCCTGAGGGTTTCCATGCCTTTCCTGTCCGCCCTTTACAATTGCCGTCTTCTTATCAGCTTTTCGAATTGCGCTCGGCAAGGGGCACGTACTCGCAGCCCATCGGGCCGCAATACCTGCCGATGTACACGGCCTTTGGCCGGTAGAGCGCCGGCTTGGGCGCTGCCTCTGCAAACTTTTCTTCAATGATGTGCGCCGACCATCCTGCGATCCTTGAAACTGCAAATATCGGCGTGTTGAGGTCGAGCGGAAGCCCCATGCTGTAGTATATCGAGGCGCTGTAGAGGTCGACGTTTGGATAGATCGCCTGCTTCTTGTTTTCCAGCATCCACTTTTTGGTCGCCCGCTCGGCCCTCTCTGTCATCTCGTACCACTTGTTGTTCTTCTCCTTCGATATCGCCCTTGAGAGCCTCGACAGTATGTCGGCCCTCGGGTCCGTCGTCCTGTAGACGGCGTGCCCCATGCCCATTATCCTGCCGCCAGACGACAGGCGCTGCGCGACCCACTTTTCCACGTTTGCAGGGTCGCCTATCTCCAGGAGCATCTTCATTACCTGCACGTTTGCGCCGCCGTGGAGCTCGCCGGATAATGCTCCAACAGCGCCGCTGACTGCCGCGTACATCGACGCGCGGGTTGACGATATTTCTCTTGCAGCAAAAGTCGACGCGTTAAAGCTGTGCTCTGCGTGCAGTATGAAGCAGATGTCCATCACCTTTGCCTCGTCAGTCGATGGCTCGACGCCGCGCAGCATGTACAAAAAGTTCGTCGCGTGCGAGCCTTCCTCCATCGGGTCGACGACGTGCTGGCCCGACCTTATGCGGTTCCACGCCGCGACAATTGCCGGAATCTTGGCGATGAGCGAAATCGCGCGCCTGACGTGCGCCTCCTTGCTCATGTCCTCTATGTTCAGGTCATAGTCTGCAAGCTCGGCCACGCACGACTGCAAAACGTCCATAGGCTGCGCCCTCTTGGGCCTGTTCTTCAGGTTCTTTATGATGGGCTCGGGAAGGTTGCGCGCCTCGCGGAGGCGGCGGCCAAAGTCTGCGAGCTGCTCTGCGTTTGGCAGCTCGCCAAAAAGCAGGAGGTACGACGTCTCTTCAAAAGTGGAATGGTTTACGAGGTCGAGGATGTCAAACCCGCGGTAGATGAGCTTGCCGTTCTCGCCGTCGATTGAGCAGATCCTCGTGTCTGCGACTTCGATGTTGCGGAGGCCGATGTTCCGAGCGTCCATCCGGACGAGCTTGCGCTAATTATTATATTAAACCTACTGCCGGCCGGCCAAAAAATCAGAGGGGCGTCATCGTGTCGATGAGCCTTGCGTTTGTCACCTGGCCGTCCTTCTCGTTTATCAGGAGGTCCACCGTGTACTGCAGGCCGCCCAGCAGGAACGTGACGTTTGCGTCCCAGCCCGTGCGCTTGTGCTCGTTTGGATACGGCAAAAGCACCCTTACTTTCAGGTCCTTGAAGCTAGGACCGTACAGCGTCTCGATGGCCTTTTTGGCGACGGCTTCCACTTCTTTCTGGTTAGTTACAGGAGGCATGCCATTTTATCTAATTACTAAATATATAAATATTCACGTGCCACCGCCCGCTAAAAGAGGTTGTACAGCCTCGCAAGCGACAGCTTTGTGGCCGGCTCCGTCGTCGCCACCTTGCCGTCGACTTTGACGACGTAGGTCTCGGGGTCTATCTCTATCTTCGGTGCAAGGTCGTTGTACACCATGTTGCGCTTGCCTATCCTGCGGCACTTCTGGACCGGCAGGAGCTTTTTCTTCAACCCAAGCTTTTTTCCAAGCCCGCGCCTTATCGCCAGTTTCGACGTGAATGTAAACGACGTGGAGTATTTTGCAGAGCCCATCGCCCCGAACATCGGCCTGTAGTAGACCGGCTCGGGCGTCGGTATCGAGGCGTTTGGGTCGCCCATCAGCGCGTACGCGATGAATCCGCCCTTTATCACAAGTTTGGGCTTTATCCCGAAAAACTGCGGCGTCCAGACTATAATGTCGGCCACCTTGCCCTTTTCAAGCGACCCGACGTGGTCGGCGATGCCGTGCGTTATCGCAGGGTTTATCGTAAGCTTGGCAAGGTAGCGCTTGGCGCGCAGGTTGTCGTTGTCGCCCTTTTCCTCTTTGAGCCTGCCGGCCATCTTTTTCATCTTGTCGGCAGTCTGCCAAGCCCTCGTCGTGACCTCGCCTATCCTCCCCATCGCCTGGCTGTCAGACGAGTACATCGAGAGGGCGCCTATGTCGTGCAGCACGTCTTCGGCGGCTATCGTTTCAGCCCTTATTCGCGACTCGGCAAAAGCCACATCCTCCGGTATGCCGGGGCTCAGGTGGTGGCAGACCATCATCATGTCAAGGTGCTCTTCAAGCGTGTTTACTGTAAACGGCCGCGTCGGGTTTGTCGACGACGGCAGGATGTTCTTTTCGCCGGCGATCTTCATGATGTCCGGCGCGTGTCCGCCGCCGGCGCCTTCCGTGTGGTAGGTGTGGATTGCCCGCCCCGCTATCGCCTCTATCGTGTCGTCTACAAAGCCGCACTCGTTCAAGGTGTCCGTGTGGATTGCAACCTGCGTGTCTGTCTTGTCCGCGACGCGAAGCGCCGCGTCGATTGTTGCCGGCGTTGTGCCCCAGTCCTCGTGAAGCTTCAGGCCGCACGCGCCCTCTGCTATCTGCTCCATGAGGGCAGGCTCGAGCGAGTCGTTGCCCTTGCCAAGCAGGCCGAAATTAAGCGGCAACTCCTCAAGCGCTTCAAGCATCCTGTGTATGTTCCAGGGACCCGGCGTGCAGGTTGTCGCGTTGGTGCCGTCTGCCGGCCCCGTCCCGCCGCCTATCATCGTGGTCGTCCCGGCGCAGATTGCCTCGATTGCCTGCTGCGGCGATATGAAATGGATGTGGGTGTCGATTGTGCCGGGCGTGCATATCGTGTGCTCGCCTGCGACCACCTCGGTGCTTGCAGACACCACCATGTCCACCTTGTCCATCACGTTTGGGTTGCCCGCCTTTCCGACGCCGGCAATCCTGCCGTTTTTGATGCCGATGTCTGCCTTGACTATCCCCAAAACCGGATCAAACACTATCGCGTTTGTTATGACCATGTCAAGCGCGCCCCTGCTCGGCACGCCGCTTGCCTGGCCCATGCCATCCCTGACGCTCTTGCCCCCGCCAAACACCAGCTCGTCGCCGGGCAAGAGCAGGTCCTTCTCGACCTCGATTATGATGTCCGTGTCTGCAAGCCTTATTTTGTCGCCGGCAGTCGGCCCGTAAAGGTCGACGTACTGCCTTCTAGGTATCTCTAGCGTCATGCGCCGGAGAACCCCCGCGCTTTTGCCTTTGCAAGCGCCTGCTTTTTCCGGGCAGACAATTTGCCGTTCACAAGGCCGCTAAAGCCGTACACCATTTTTTTGCCGGCGTATTCGACAAGCTCCACTTGGCGCGTGTCGCCCGGCTCAAAGCGGAGCGACGTGCCGGAAGGAATGTTCAGGTGAAAGCCGTACGCCTTTTCCCTTGGAAACAAAAGCGCCTTGTTCACCTCAAAAAAGTGGGCGTGCGAGCCGACCTGTATCGGCCTGTTGCCCGTGTTGCTCACCTGCATTTTGACAGTTTTCCTGCCGGCGTTTGCGACGACTGGCCTGTCAGATATGAAATACTCGCCGGGTATCAACTCTATCACGCTATGGGGCTGTGGACGGTAACGAGTTTTGTCCCGTCCTCAAAGGTCGCCTCTACCTGCACGTGCTTTATCAGCTCAGGCACGCCGGGAAGCACGTCGTTTCTTGTCAGCACGTGTTTGCCGGAGCTCATCAGCTCAGATACCGACCTGCCGTCCCGGGCGCCTTCGACTATGTGGTCGGAGATGAGCGCGACTGCCTCCGTGTAGTTCAGCTTCAGGCCCCTTGCGCGCCTTCTGCGCGCGACTTCGGCTGCCATGAAAACGTACAGCTTGTCTATCTCGCGTGGAGCAAGCATCATGGCGCATAGTTGCGGTGCGCCGTATTTATGGTTGAGTACAAAATGTGTAAACTACGGCATATATCGCAAATTTTGTAAAGTGGCCGGCGGATCCGGGCGCACTGCACCGCAGCGCATACCCGGTGCATATAAACTCGTTTGGGATATCTCACTTAATGAACCGCTTACGGAAATTCATCAAAATAATAATGTTTGATGAAAATACTCGCGATGACAACTGGGTCCTGCGCTGCGACAAGTGCGGCGAGCTCCTTGCGACAGACAAGCCCTACCTTATCGAGTCGCACAGGAAATGGTGCCGAGTCTAGTTTTTGAAAAAAAGTGAAAAAGCCGGCCAGGTCTGGCCCCGGCCTTTCGCAAAGTTTTTTCGATTTAGCCGACGTCGGCTGGATTTAGTTTACAAAATCAAGCTAATAAGGAAAATAGCTGCTCAAACCGATAAGTAAATCATAATATTCTCAACAGCCATGAGAAGGCTGCAACTGGTAGGTCTGTCGTTATTTGCAGTTGCTGCAATACTTGCGATGGGCAGCGCCCAGAACGCAAGTGCTGCAGGCGCAATAACGGGAGAATTCAGGATAGGGGAGGTCCTCGATGAGTCCATAGGCTGGTTCATAGTGGTCGGCCTCGGCGCTGTTTTTGCCGTGGTCATATCGCTTGAAATCAAGGTCGAGGAAAAGTTCCTTGGAGTCACAAAGACGTCAGAGTGGTTCAACACCGCCGGCAGGGTGATAAAGACAGGGCTGACTGCGGCCGCCATAGTCTCTGCGTGGACATGGGCGGCGACTTTATTGCA
Source organism: Nitrososphaera sp. (assembly GCF_013388945.1). Taxonomy (GTDB): domain Archaea; phylum Thermoproteota; class Nitrososphaeria; order Nitrososphaerales; family Nitrososphaeraceae; genus Nitrososphaera. Next base: position 36,271 of record NZ_JACAEH010000014.1, read on the forward strand.
GTCGTCGACTGTCGCATACCAGTACGGGGTAAGCGGGCCCTTCTGGTACGCGGCCGGCGCGTCGATACAGGTGCTGCTGTTCGGCATCCTTGCGATAGAGCTGAAGAGGAAGGCTCCAAACGCGCACACGTTTTTGGAAATAATCCGCGCGAGGTTTGGCGACAGCGCGCACAGGGTGTTCCTCGTGTTTGCGCTCATGACAAACATGATAGTGACTGCGATGCTTCTTCTTGGAGGAGCCGCGGTGGTCAACGGCCTGACAGGCATGAACATCTCTATCGCGGCTTTTCTGATACCAATAGGCGTCATGATCTACACGCTCGTCGGCGGGCTCAAGGCGACCTTTGTGGCAGACTATATGCACACTATCATCATATTCGTGGTGATTCTGACCTTCGTGTCGACTGTCTACTTTATCAGCCCGGTCACGGGCGGCGTGCAAGGGATGTACGACAAGCTGGTCGAGGCCGCGGCCATAAAGCCTGTTGAGGGCAACGCGGCTGGCGCGTACCTCACGATGGCGTCGCTTGGCGGCCTGATATTTGGCATCATCAACATAGTCGGCAACTTTGGCACGGTGTTCGTCGACCAGGCGTACTGGCAGCGCGCAATCGCTGCAAGGCCAAGCTCCACTGTCAAGGGATTTCTGCTTGGCGGCATGTGCTGGTTTGCAATCCCGTTCACGCTTGCCACTACGATGGGCCTGACCGCAGTCGCGCTCGGAGTCAGCCTGACGCCGGAGCAGGTCCAGCTCGGCCTCACGGTGCCGGCGGCTGCGTCGGTGCTTATGGGAGAGGTGGGCGCGGTGATGGTGCTGACCATGCTGTTCATGGCAGTCACGTCGGCAGGCTCGGCTGAGCTGATAGCCGTGTCGTCGCTGATAACCTACGACGTCTACAGGACCTACCGCAACCCGAACGCGACTGGCAAGCAGCTCTTGAAGATATCCCGGGCAGTCATCGTCGGGTTCGGGCTCGGCATGGGAGGGCTTGCAGTCATACTGCTCTCAGTCGGCCTCAGCCTCGGGTTCGTGTACCTGGCGATGGGAGTGCTCATCGGCTCTGCAGTCATACCCATAGCGCTCACGATAACGTGGAAGAGGACAAACAAGTACGCGGCAACAGCAGGCGCCATAGCGGGGCTTTTCATAGCGCTCGGCGCCTGGGTCGGAACGGCGATGTCTCTGCCGCAGTACGGTGGCGTTGTCTCGATAGCGAGCCTCGGCGACAACTATGCCATGCTCTACGGGAACGTCGCAGGCATACTGAGCGGAGGCGCCATCGCGGCAATAGGCAGCATGTTCAAGCGCACAGAGTTTGACTGGAAGGAGATCCAGAGAAAGATCACGCTTGTAGAGCTGACGCATGCAGAGATGGACAGGCGGGAGCAGGACGAGGAGACGCTCAAGAAGGCGTTCAGGTTCTCCTTGAAGGGAGGCGGACTCATGACCCTCATCCTGATAGTTGGATGGCCCATGCCGCTGTTCTTCTCGGGATACGTGTTTGACGTCGGGTTCTACGGGCTGTGGGTCGGGATTGCTGTTGCCTGGGTGTCTGGCGCGACATTCTTCATAGTAGGCCTGCCTCTGATAGAGGCGCGCCACGGAATAGCCAAGATAGCGCGCCGGCAAAAGGCCATCCCAGAGCCGGAGGGCCGGTAAATGACCGGCTGCTCTGGCTGCGGCAAGGCGCTTGGCTTCAAGAAGTACAAGTTCCACCGCATGTGGCGGATACCCGGCTACTACTGCCGCGACTGCATGCTGAAGATGGGCAAGGACTTTGACGACCACGGCAGGATAACCCTGCCCCTCCAGCGCTGCGAACTCTGCAAGGTGGAATTCTACTTTTTGAAATCCGCCTGGCAGGGCAAGAAGCAGGGCCACTACTGCGACGTGTGCCACCAGGCAGTGACGTCGGGCGCAATCCCGGACAAGACGCAAAAGCAGGTGCCGCAGCGCCTGCCGCAGGTGATGACTGTCTTTGCAGGTCTCGGCGTTTTGATGATGGGCCTGGGCCTGGTGTTCACCCTGACGGCAAGCGGGGACAGCCTGGTCAGCATCCTGTTCGGGTCGGTCACCACTGCGCTTGGATTCGTGCTGTTCAAAAAGACCGTGCGCTCAAGGAGCCTCATCCTGGGAAAGGCAAGGGCCGCGGAGGCGACAAAATAAGATGAACTTTAGCAGGATCCTTGCGCCACTGGACGGCTCTGAGAATTCCAAGCGCGCGCTTGAAGCCGCGATAGCGCTTGCGCAAAAGTGCGGCTCCAGCATACTTGCAGTGTTCGTGCTGCCGTTCCCTGCAGTCCAGGCCTACCAGCCTGACAGGGCCGCAAAGGAGCAGATCTTCAAAGAGGCAAAGGTCTTTCTTGAAGACTCGAAGAAAAGCGCCGAGTCAAAAGGGGTGCAGCTAAAGTACGAGATCCTGGAAGGGAGCCCCGCGTCTGCCATCGTGGACTATTCGCAGAGCGCGAAAAACAGCGTGGACCTGATAGTGATGGGCTCAAGGGGAATGAGCGGCCTGAAGGAGGCGTTCCTTGGAAGCGTGTCCCACCACGTCACGCAAAAATCAAAGGTGCCGGTGCTGGTCGTAAAGTAGGGCCGAAATTCGCAGGGCCGGCTCTATGATAACGAGCAGCAGGGCGTATTTTTTTAATTTGTTTCAAAACTGTCTGCAACATTATGCTATTTCTTGAATCAGCCGACGTCGGCTAACCTACAGGAGCACGACCGGCCTTGAGGTTGACTGGAGTACCTTTGCAGTCACGTGGCCCACGTCTGAGTGGCTTCCGCCAAGACCCTTCCTGCCCATCACAATCATGTCGACGCCGAGCTTTTCCGCGGTCTCGGCAATCTTTGTCGCAGGGTCGCCCAGCTTGACTATCCTCTCGTACCTGCCTATCTTCTTTGGAATCATCACGCTTCGAAGCATCCGCTTGCCCTCCTCCTCCATCTCTGACGCCAGCCTCTCGTCAACCGAGCCGTCGCTCTCGTCGGTCCACTCGATGACGTTGAGCAAAAATATCTTGACCTCAGTCGGCTCGTCGTAGAGGTAGCTTGCGTAGGTCAGGGCGCTCAGCGAGTCCTTTGACCCGTCGACTGCCACTAGTATCTTGCGCGAGTCGTACTGGGCGCGCCTTTCGTGTTCCAGGCTTTCCGCGCCGGGCGCCGGCTCGTCTTTTGAAAAGCTCAGGGTCGTTATCCTGCGGAGCACTACAGAAATGCCGCGCCTTGCTTCCACGAGTGGCAGCACTATGACGACCCCGGCAGCGCCTGCGGCCCAGGCGACAGCTATTCCTATCCACACGTGGTAAACAAATGACGAAAAGACATAGCCGGAAAAGTACAGCGGAAGCGGCCACACGACGACGAGCACCAGCGTCAGCGCGATTGCGTACCTGTAGCTGAACTGGGCGGACTTTTTTAGGAACTTTTCGTCCGTGTCGTGCTCTATCATCGACCTTATCCTGTCGTCGACTACGAGGATCTTTTGCTTCATCACCTCAAAGTTAAAGTTCTCAGGTTTTACCAGGCTCCCAAGTATCGACACGAGCGCGCCCACAGATATCGCAGTCACATTTCCAATCAAGAGCGGCGCCTGCTGGCCGGTCGACTGCACTGTTATCTCGCCGTAGAGCACGCTTGCAGACCCAAGCCATGCCGCGACCCCAAGCGCAAGGCCGATGAGCGCGGCAGAAGTAGCCGCGACCTTGTTGGCCTTTTTCCAGACAACTGCTATTGTTATTGGCGCGACTGCAGAGCCTATCAGTATGCCCATCGCAAGGTAGACGTACTGCAGGCTGGCGCCCACCTGCAGGAGCATGGTGGCAAGAATCCCCATGCCTATGCCAAAGCCCAGGATTGCGACGCGGGACACCCGCAGGAGCTCCCTGCCGGTCGACGACGGCTTGACGTAGGTTCTGTAGACGTCGTAGGTGACAAGCGACGACACCGCAACAAGCTCAGCCGAACCTGCAGACGTGACTGCCGTAAAGAGCATCGTGAGAAGCAGTATCGCCCCGATGTCGCCCAAGAGCTGCGACGCCGCCGCTGGCGCGACAAGGCCCATCCCTATCTGCTCAGGTGTGAGCGAGACTCCTACCGCGACTGCGCCAAGGCCCAGAGTGGTCGCAAGGGCAAAGGGGATGGCAAACCAGGCAAGCCCGCCTACAAGAAAGCCGCTGATTGCAGACCTGGGCCTTGCAGCGATTGCGCGCTGCCAGTACGCCTGGTCCACGAACACTGTGCCAAAGTTGCCGACTATGTTGATGACCCCAAACACCAGCGCGCCTGCAGAGGCCATCGTCAGGTACGCGCCCATCGAGTTTCCTTCAACGGGCCGGAGCGCGCTGGCCGCCGCCAGCTTGTCAAACATGCCGGTTATCCCGCCGATGTGCGGGCTGGCAAAGTAGACTGCTGTAACAAAAATCAGGATAACGACAAAGATGAAAGTGGTGTTGAGGTAGTCGGCAAAGAACGTAGCCTTTAACCCGCCAAAGAGCGTGTAGATGATGACGCCCACCGGGATTAGAAACGCCGCGACATAGATGTTGACGCCGGTAAGCGAGTTCACAACGGCCGCGCCTCCAAGCACGAGCATCGCAGTAACAATGGTGTTTGTCATGAGCGCAAAAAACAGGAATATCTTGTGTGCGTGTCTGCCAAAGCGCGCGTAGATTACTTCTGGAAAAGTGTGCGACGTCGGGACCTTCCTTTTCAGCTCTATCGCAAGGATTGCAAAGAGCACCACCTGTATCGACGCGCCGGCCGCGTACCAGAAGGGCCCGCTTATCCCAAACTGGTAGGCAACAGTCGACGACTGCAAGAGAGTCGCCGCCCATGTCCACGCAGACACGACAGACGTCGCAATCAGGCCGGTCTTGACGTTCCTGCCGGCGGTGTAGAACCACTCGAAAGTCTTGCGGGTGCCGAGCCACTTTGTCTCGGCCCTGACAAGAAGCGTCACCACCAGGGCCATGACAAGCCCCACTCCAAGGAGCACGAAATAGCCGATGCCCTCGGAGAGCATTCCCATTTTCCGGAGCTTGCGCTGGCAAATATTTAAGATTATTAACCAAAACGCGCGGCTATTTCCAGCAGGCGTGGTTTTGGGCCCGGAATTAGCCTGCCGTGCGCCCTAACTTGAAAAATCTATAACCTACCTGCTCCTAGACTTGGTGTGGTCGACGACATCGACGAGCTCATCCTGTCCGCGCTGAGCAAGAATTCCAGGCAGGACGTAAAGGAACTGTGGGACTTTCTAAGGGGCCACGGCCACAACCTGACCGAGGAGGAGATAGAGTCCCGCATTGCCAAGCTCGAAGGCGACGGCGTGATAACGGGCTACACCATTTCAGTCGACATGAAAAAGCTCCGCCGCCGGACCATGCGCATGGCCCTTGTCACTTTCAAGACGTCGCAGCACCTGCCAAAGAGGATAGAGGGGCTCAAGAAATACCTCGCCGACGCGCCGTTTGTGATATTCTCCGGCAGGACCCGGGGAGGCTACGACTGGATAACCGTGCAGGTGTTCTTGAACGAGGAGATGGCAGACGAGGAGAGCGACATATACAGGAACCTGTTTGGCGACATCATCCAGTCATACGAGGTCTATGACTTTATCCCGACAAAGGACCCGTCGTTCCACGCGCTCACGCACACTCCAAAGGAATACAAGAAATTCCTCGACGAATGGATACCGCCTTTTCTGGGCCGCTAGTCAGCGTGCAGATTTCTGGCTTGCGTTCTTGAACCTGATAGCCTCGTCTATCATCGAGTGCACCTGCATGCGCATTGACATCAGCATGCCCACAAGCTCGGCGCGCTGCTCGGGCTCGACTGTAGAATGCACTTCTTCTATCAGGTTGTCTATTCTGGCAAGGGTCACGCGCAGGGTGAGCGACGCCTTTTTGGCTATCCTGACAGGCTTGGGCGCGCCTGCCGGCTCGTAGCTTGATTCTTCGTGCTCCATCTTTGCCATTGCAAGCTTCATCTCGCGGATCTCCCTGACAGTCATGTTGTCGTTCACTATCTGGCTCACTACCTCGCCCTGCCTCGACGACGACATCGTGGTAAGTTCCATCGCCTGGCTGACGTTTATCCTGTTCTGCGATATCTGCTCCTTGACGCTGTCAGGCAATTTCAGCAGCTGAAGGCGGTGGGAGACATACTCCTCGCTCCTGCCTATTTTCTTGGCAAGCTCGCTTACCCCGCCCCAGCCAAAGTCCATGACGTACCTGCGGAACGCCTCGGCCTCCTCTATCGGGTCCATGGACTTGCGCTGGATGTTTTCTGTGAGCTGTATCTCGTAGGCCTGTTTGTCTGACATCTCGCGAATCTTGCAGGGGATAAAGCGCCACCTGAGCGACCTGCACGCTTGATATCGCCTGTGGCCGGCCACTATCTCAAAGCCGTGGTCAAGAGGCCTTATCAGAATCGGCTGGAGGAGCCCGTGCTCCCTGATGCTTGAAGCCAGGGTCTCTATCTCGCCCATCTTCTGGTTCTTGTCCCTGACAGCAAACTGCGATGGCCGTATCATCTTCATCTCTATCTGCTCGACGATACTTGTGTCCGGGAACTCCATGCCAGTAAAATTCATTGAGAACTACTTATGATTTTAAGATCCGTCACCTTCCGCGCAAGTTTTATGATAATAATCTAATTGGCTGCTTTCCGGCCTTTCAGGAACTCGTCAAGCGTCATGGTCAGATACCCTACGAGCCTGCACTTTTTGTCGTGACGCTCGGCGCTTTCCCGGGATGAAAACACCTCCAGGCATCCAAGGCACCTGTACAGGTAGATCATGCAGCTCTTGTACACGCTTTTGGACAAGAACTTTGCTTGCCAATCCGGCGTTAAATACGCGATACGTAAACTACCACCGGGCAATGCTGTCTGAAAGTTAGCCTGTTGGTATTCTACACATTTTGGGATACTGCATAAATACGCAATCTTTGAACCGTAGGTATGTCTGGCCAGGAGCTTTTCAAGGAGGGCACCACCCGGGCAACAGGAGGCCAGGCAAGGCGCTACAACATGCTTGCCGCCAGGCTGATGTCTGAGATGGTCAAGAGCCTGCTCGGGCCCCGGGGCATGGACAAGGTGTTTGTCGACGTCATGGGCGAGGTCACGATAACAAAAGACGGTGCGACTCTTTTGAGGAAAATAGACGTCGAGCACCCTGCCGCCAAGGTCCTGATAGAGGCGTCAAACGCGGTCGACAACGCGGTGGGCGACGGCACCACCTCCGTCGTGGTCTTGGCAGGAGCGCTTGTCGCAAAGGCGGAAGAGCTCTTAGACATTGGAATCTCGCCGGCGACCATAGCCGACGGCTACCAGAAAGGATTGGAAATCGCAATTGACAGGCTGGGCAGGATCGCCATCCCGTGCGAGCCTTCGGACCGGCAGGTGATGGAAAAACTTGCAGCGACGTGCCTTGGATCAAAGGCGATATCGTCATGCGCGGAGGCAGGCGACATTTCCCGGATAATTGTTGACGCGGCGCTTGCAGTCGCCGACTTTGGCGCAGGCAGGGTGGAAGTAGACGACGTCAAGATAGAGCAAAAGACCGGCAGCGTCTCTGACACGCGGCTGGTTTCAGGCGTCGTGATAGACAAGACAGTGGACAACTCGGCGATGCCAAAAGAGGTCAGAGACGCCAGGATACTGCTTCTTGACGATGACCTTGAGAGCAAGAGGACCCGGACAGACGCCGAGGTCAGGATATCGCTCCCGTCGCAAATAAGGGCATACATCGACAGCCAGGCGCTTGACCTCCGGCGCAAGGTGCAGGCAGTAATAGACTCGGGCGCAAACGTCGTCATAGCGCGGGGCGGAATAAGCATGCCTGCCCAGACCATGCTTGCGCATGCCGGCATAATGTCGGTCCGCAGGGTAAAGGAAAACGACCTGTGGTGGCTTGAAAAGGCAACAGGCGCGCGCACAACCCGCGACCCCGGACGCGTTTTGAAAAGCGACCTTGGGTATGCCGGCCGCGTGTATGAAAAGTTCACGGGCGACGACAGGATGGTCTTTGTCGAAGGGTGCAAAAACCCCAGATCGGTAACGATACTCTTGCGCGCAGGCTCGGCCAAAGTCCTCGACGAGTTCCACCGCTCGGCGCTCGACGCCCTCAACGTCATCAGGGACTTTGTGGCAAACCCTGCCGTGGTTGCAGGCGGGGGCTCTGCCGAGGCCGCGATGGCCCGGGCAGTCAGGGAAAAGGCGTCAGGCATACAGGGCAGGGAGCAGCTTGCGGTACAAAAATTTGCAGAGGCGCTTGAAGAGATCCCGCTGACAATAGCCGCCAACGCCGGCATGGACGTAGTCGACACGCTTGTCCGGCTGCGCTCTGCAAAGGGCGGGCACGGCATAAACGCGCTCGAGCGCAGGGTGCAGGACATGCTGTCGTTGAACATAGTCGAGCCCGTGTCGGTCAAGGAGCAGGTCCTCGGGACCGCCGTCGAGGTGGCAAGCCTGCTCTTGCGCGTCGACGACGTGCTGATGGCAAAGCCGCAGTACTACACGCACACGCATGCGGACGGCACCACTCACTCGCACCGCGGAGGCAGGCAGGATCACGACCACTTTGACAAGCTGGGCAAGGCACAGCGGCCGTCCCACCACTATTACTGAGAAAACACCCGGTCTACAAATCCAAGCTCGTATACCATGCCGGCGCCTATCACAAATGCCACAATCGCTGACGCATACTTTAGCGCAAGCGCCATTTTTGCATAGTTGCGCGCCTTTGCAAACGGCAGGCCGATGAGGGTGCTGACGCCGGCCATGCTCGCTATCGAGCCTGCCCCAAAGATTGCGATGTATGCAAGGCCGAGGGGCACATAGTGTATCGTGGAAAGCACCACCAGCATCAGCGCGCCGCTCCCGGCCATGCCGTGTATCATGCCGACTATAATCGACTTGTGGCCGTGGTGGTGCTCGCCTTCGTGGTCGTGGTCGTGCGTGTGGATAATCCCGTGCTCCGGGTGGGCATGCGGGTGCGAGTGGCCCTGCCTGCGGAAAAGGCCGCGGAAGAACCTGCTTGCGCTAAATCCTGTAAGGGCCGTAACTGCCAGAAAGAGAAGCATCACGCCGACTCCAAACTCGAGCCTTCCGCTCACTTTTTCCGGGATGTTGACTGCAAGCAGGAGCACCAGCAGGCCTGCAGCAAAAAGAGTGGCCGTGTGGCCCAGGCCCCAGAGCGTGCCAAGCAGCGGCGCGTTGCGCAGCTTTTTTCCGCCGCTTGCAACCATGGTCGAGACTGCAGCCACGTGGTCTGCCTCGATTGAATGGCGCAGGCCCGTCAAGAGCCCGAGGAGTAGTATCCCTGCAGGCGCGGCGGTGTCTATGGACGACTCGGCCGCCTGAAATGCCGAGAAAACCGGCTGAAGCATTACGTCGAATATTTCCAGCACCATGTCACTCTGCCGCCATTATGTATCCCGATGAAGGGATGGGCTCCTTTAGCACCACCCAGTCGCGCCTGCCATCCACCACTGCATCAAACGCAATGGTTCTTAACGTTTCCGGCACGCCTATCATCACCTGGCCTGCCGACAATACCGCCTTGGCGTCCTTTTCAATCGCGCCCGTGTGCTTTTTGGCGCGCATCTGGCTTGTTACAAAGTACGCATAAAGCAGCAGGGCCTCGTTGACGTTCAGCTTCATGTTCTTGAGGAGCTTTTCCTTTACCATCTCGACAGAGTGGTGCAGGATGAGCTCGTCGTCTTTGTCCGCGTACTGGAATGTCCTGGCAAGGGGCAGAGCGTCGGGCTCGCCCCTTGCAGTCGCCTTGATGTATATCATGGCCCGTCTACTTTTTCCTGGACCCGTAGCTCAGCGGCGGCCTCTTTGGAATCCTTGCCTTGGGCCCGTTGCCAAAGTCGTATGTGTGGCCCGTTCCCCTGTAAGACCGCGGCCTGACCGGCTTGCCTTCCGTCTGGCCCTTCTTTGTCAGCGAGAGCCCTGCCAGCAGTTCCACGATGAGCCTGTTTGCAAGGCCCGACGTGATGCCTCCGTTGTAGGAGCTACCGTCGCTCACGTCATAGTTTGGCGCGACTTCCACCAGGTCGAAGGCAAACCTGTCCGGGTCAAACGAGGTTGAAAGAAGGCGCATCAGCCTCATTCCTTCCCTCGATGTCAGGCCGTTTGGCTCCGGCTCGCCTGTTCCCGGCGCGTATGCAGGGTCAAACGTGTCGATGTCCCAGCTGATGTACACCGCGTCGACGTTGTCGTTTGCCCTGTCTGCTGCTTCTTTGGCAATCTTGTCGATGCCAAGCTCCTCGACGTCGAGCATCGTGAACCACTGAAAGTCCTGGTCGGCCATCCACTTGTAGAGGTCCGGCCCCGGCCAGTAGCCCCTGGGCCCGATGAGCGTGTAGTTCTTGCCTTTCAGGCACCCAAGCTCCATAATCCTGCGTATGTGCGCGCCGTGATCGTACTTGAAGCCAGTCAACCCCTGCGGCGCGCAGTCGGCGTGCGTGTCGATGTGGATCATGCCGATGTTCTTGTACTTTTTAGCAAAAGCCCTCACGTTTGCAAACGTGATAGAGTGGTCGCCGCCGAGCATCACCGGTATGCCGTCGATGTCCAGGACCTCCTTTACCTTGTCCGTCATGCGCCTGTGAGACTCGACGACGTCGCCGGGCGAGATGTTCACGTCGCCATAGTCGACTGTCCTAAAAACGCCAAACGGGTCGACGCCTGTTTCAATGTTAAAGTGCTCATAAGGCGGCGACGGAACGGTGGAAGCCGCGCGGATCGCCCTTGGGCCGTACCTTGCGCCAGGACGTATGGTGGTCCCAAAGTCAAACGGCTCACCTATGATGGCGACGTCCGGCTTGACCTTGTCCAGCTCCGCCTTGCTCCTTACCCACGGCAGTTTCAAAAACGTGGGTATTCCGACAAAGATCGGTTCGTCATTTCCCTTGTACGAGTCGCCGTAAAATTCCATGCCCATGGACTATCGCTTTTAATAATTAGTAAGTATATTAAAAATATTTCTAGGTAATTTACGTCACACGGCTACCCTCATTCCCAGATTGCCGCAACACATCTTGTCGAAATAACGTAATCTACGCTTTCTCTGCGTGCTTTGCAAGGACGCGCCAGGCGTACTGCGTCACGTCGAGTCCTTCCTGCTCTGCCAGCTCGCCAAGCTTGTCCCATAGCTCCTTGTGCTGCTCTTTTCTCGGGTCAAAGACCAGCCTGACCGTGAGAAGGCCACGCGGGGCTCCACGCTTGACGCCAACGTCAGCCATTGCCTCCTGCAGTGCGCCCTTGCTTGCAGCGGCTGCAAGTTTTTCCTGGACTGCCTTTGGCTTTCTTGCTATCATTATCGCCTCGTACGTCGTTATCTTGCCGCCCTCTATGGCGTCCTGGAGGGGTTGCGGCAGCGAAAGTATGCTGATCCACTCGCTAACAGTGCTCTTTGGAAGGCCGTACTTTGAAGAGACTCCGGTTATGCCCGACTTGGTTGTGTCGACCAGCCTCTTGACCATCTGCGCCTTTTCAAGCGGCGACAGGTCCTTTCGTACCAGATTCTCAAAAAGCGATGCGGCCCCTGCCTCTGCGCCTTCAAGCTCTGTCACGACTGCAGGGATCCGGGTCTCGCCCTTGGCGCTCAGCGCGAAAAAGCGCCGGCGGCCTATCAGGAGCTTGTAACGCTTGCTCTTTGCGTCAAAGCGCACGACGACCGGCTGCAAAAGGTCGAACTTTGAGAGGTGCTCCTTGATGAGCCTGTCCTTGCTGTCCTCTCCAAAAGAGTGGTCCTTTCTGACGTTCTCTTCTGCGATGTCTATCTTGCTTACCGGGATGTTCTTGACGCGCATTCGCGCATGGTATTAGTAATCTACGTATTTATAATTTCTGTCTGGAAATACCGTAAAAAAGCGCAGATATTCCATCTTTTGTACATCAGACGGCGGCACAGCTGTAGTATACGCATCATCCTATGCTCTCAAATACGTAGTTTACATTTTTTGCACCAATGCTTATATCGCACGCGGGCACCATCCAGACATGCAAGGAAGTGCGTCCAAGGTTATCCGCGCGGTGGCCGACGCGGAGAGCACTTTGATGAAGACCAGCTTCCTGAGCTATTATATCTCGATGTACAACACGGTCAACGAAAACCTGGGCTACAAGGACGCGCCGGTGACAGTCGACGAGATCTATGACTTTTTGCAGGACCTAAAGCACGAGGCCGGCGAGCACGTGCCTGACATCGAAAAAGAGGACATCGCCTTTTCCTTCCACATCCTGAACATGCTTGGCGTCTGCAAGAGCGCGTAAAAAAGCGCGCGGGACGTTCGACAGTCGAACTTTTGCCCGAGCAAGTTTTATATATTTACTAAATACATAAGAAAAGGGTATGGCTGGGCTGGACGGATATGGAATAGCTATCATTGCGTTCCTAGGGCTGTCGCTTGCAGTCGGGACGCTCACTTCAAGGCTTGTAAGGAAAAGCAGCAAAAGGTACATGGTCGCCGGAAAAAGCCTGCCCCTCTTTTTCGTGGGCACCATGCTCGCCGCGCAGTCCATCGACGGCAACTCTTCTCTTGGCAACGTCTCGCTGGTCTACAATTTCGGGTTCTGGGCCGGCGCCGCGATCCCAATAGGCCTCGCCGCGTGTCTGATACTCACCGGCGCGTTCTACGGCAAGAAACTGAACAAGATGTCGCTCCTGACCCTGCCTGACTTTTACTTCCGCAGGTTTGGCGCCGGCGCAGAAGGCATCTCTGGCGTCATCATGATGGTGAGCTTCATAGTTCTTGTCGCCGGCAACTTTGCAGCAAGCGGCTTTATCATGTCAGCCGTGTTTGGCATCGACTTTTTCTGGGCAATGCTCATTGCGGCCATAGTGGTGCTCGTTTACACATTTGCCGGCGGCCTCTTTTCGTCGGCCTACACCGACATATTCCAGATATACCTTGCAATAGGCGCGTTCTGGGCCGCGTTCATATTCTTTGCCGGCGGGTTCTCGGGCACGCCGTTTGACACGATACTTGCCGCGGCGCCTGAAGGATACCTCGACCTGTCAGGGCTTATGACGCTTGAAGGAGGAGGCCTTGTCAACTGGGCAGGCATCATCGGCCTTGCGGTTGGCGACATCGTCGCGCTTGACTTTATGGAGCGCGTCTTTGCGGCAAGGGATGGCAAGACCGCGCAGAAGGGCGCGTTCATGGGCGCCGGCCTGACAATATCGACCATAGTGCCCACGAGCATGATGGGCATAGTCGCGCTCTTTCTCATACCGGGCATAGCCGACCCGTTCCTAGCCTATCCGGAACTTGCGATAAACCACGTGCCGTTCCCGATAGGGGTGGCACTCCTCATGGGCGTCCTTGGTGCCTCCATGTCGACTGCAAACGGCGGTCTGCTCGCAATTTCAAGCGTCATTTCAAGAAACCTTATCCAGCGCGACATTCTGAAAAAGTGGCTCAAGAGGCCGGGCATGGATGACAAGAAGCTGCTGAGGACGACGCGCATCTTTACCATACCCATGATGGTCTCTGCGTTCATACTGGCCTACCTGCTGCCCCAGCCGGGCGTCTACCTGATACTTGCGTTTGACATCGTGTTTGCCGGCGCGTGGGCGCCCCTGACGCTCGGCCTGTTCTGGAGAAAGGCCAACATGCCTGCAGCTGTGGTTTCGCTCGTAGTTGGCACCGGACTGAGGCTCCTGATGTTCTTCGTAATACCTCTCGAGCTTGCAGGGCTTGACACGTTCATACCGCCGCCTATCTCCTTTGCGCTGTTTGTAATCGTGGCGCTTGCGACGCAGAAAAAGTATCCCGGCGAAAAGAGGCATGGAGTCGTCGACTATGTGCCGCCTGAGGAAGACGTCGTAAACGGCGAGGACCTGAAGAGCTACGTGGAGCCAACCCCGAAATAGGATTACTAAAAAGGTTAATTATCGGAAGGGGCGCTCCATGCTCCTGTGCCAAGCCAGGGGTACGCCACCATCGGCCTCAAGCCGGCGATACTGGCAAAGCTGCAAAAGATAACCGACGAGTACTACCCGGGCATGTTCGTGCCAAGCGCGCTCATCATCATGATGAACGAGGTAAAGCGCGGCTACTACACTGTTGACGCCTGCACAATCAAGGAAGACTTTGCCGGCAGGTACACGTCGCTTACCATACGGTCAGACGTCAAGGCCTGGCTCGACGAGAACTATGAAAAATTCAAGGACGAGTACAGCAGAAAGTACAGGGCGAACAGCTTCACCCAGTTTGCGAGCTACTTTATGCTCAACATGTTCGAGTCAAAGGCCAAGTCGCAGAACTTTATGCTGAAACTAAAAGAAGCAGATTTTGCATGGCTTGAAGCTGAATATCAAAAGCGCAAGCAGGAGTACAGGACAAAGCATTCAGTCTACACCTTTGAGCAGTTTGCCGACGTGTTTTTGAAAGAGCTGCTGGACAGGGTCAACGAAGCAAAGAAGGTCCTGACTATCTAGCGTGCGTAGTTTACATATTTGACGGTTGCACAAATAATGCAATAAATATACTCTGTAAAACCCGTTCGCCAGATAATTCTTCTACCGTCTTTCTGGTTTTCAATAATTTCTGTCGCACAATATCGTCGCTTTAACATATTATCATAATATCTAAATTTATATCCACAATGCGGCAGACACCGGGCATGCTCGAGGAAGCGATAACAATAGCGATCATAATTGGAGGCAGCGCAGCCGCAGTCTGGTATGCCAAGAAAAAGTTCCAGCCGGAAATAGAGAGCAGCCTGGACAGGCTGGAAAGCCGCGCAGTAGTGGAAGAGTACGTCCGCAAAAAGCACGACGACCTCCGTTAACTGCGGCAATATTGAATAGCAACCGCGACGATTACTAGTGGTTGCTGTTCAACATCCGTCCGGTCAAGGACGTACCCGGCGTAAAACGCGAGATAATAAGACTTGTAGAAAGACAAAAGCGCGGGACCTGGGACGACCTTTCGCCTTTTAGAAAGGAAATAGACGAGCTGTTGTCGTCGTTTTCAGAGTTCCTCCCCTCGTGGAAGAAGGCGCCGGCGGTATTTCGGGTGGCGCGGGTCCAGGCAGGCGGGGAGGCAAGAACCTACACCGAAAACATCGAACTGCCAGACATCAAGCACGACATAGACATGGTGCTGCAGATGCTCAACCACATGCGCAAGGAAAAGGGCCTGGCAGAAGTCAAGATGCCGCTTTTTGTACAGCCCGACGAAATGTCGCTTGCCTTCAAGGCCGGCAGGATTGACTATCAGCCCGACAGCATCCTCTCGCAGCTGGCAATCGTGTTCCAGAAGGGCGGGATAATGCTTGCAGGGTTTGTTTTTGGCCGCGACTTTGTGCTTTTGGAGAATTGATTCGTAATATACAGCTAGAGCAACCATCTTTATATAATTAGTAAATCATCTATGGCTATGACAGGTGCCGAGGCCCCGTCTTTTACAAAGATACTGGTACCGCTCGACGGCTCGCCTGTTTCCAGAAAGGCCGCGAAATACGCGATACACCTTGCGCGCGTCGAAAACGCCAAGCTGGTCCTGATGCACGTCATCGAAGACGTCAAGCAGGGCGGAGCCATAGGTCTCCAGGCCAAGTACGGCAACGTCAGGCTGGTGGAGGGTTTCAAAAAGGCAAGGACCAAGGCCGCGGAAAAGTGGATAGAGGAGATCAAGTCGCAGGCAGACAAGGCTGGCGTAAAGACGGCAAGCGAGATAGTGCCAGACGACGGCACGTCCGAGGTTGGCATGATAACGTCCTACGCCAAGAAAAACGACGTAGACCTCATAGTCATGGGCAAGCGCGGCCAGTCAAAGTTCCGGCAGCTTTTGGTCGGGAGCGTGACAAACGCTGTCCTGAACCACGCCCCGTGTCCGGTGCTGGTCGTGCGCTAGTCAGCCCTTGCGCATCTTTGTGTAAGGCGCGCCAAGCACGAGCTTTCTTGTTATCTCGGCTATCCTGGCTGCGCCTTGCTGCAAGATTTCTGCGCGGTCTCCGAGCATCCTTGCGGCGATGCCGCAGCTGTGCGGCATGACAGACGCGCCAGCGCGGATCTTCATGTCTGCCAGAGCCGCGTTTGCAAGCCTGCCAAGCTCGGGGACGAGCCTTGAAGGCGCCATCACGTAGACGCTTGCGACCACGTCCTGCTCGAGCGCACCCGGCGCCATCACGTCATGTTTTTTTGGCTCTAGCACCGACGAGTCTGCAAATTTCAGCCCGCCCTGCAGGTCGCTTCCCTGTATCCTGAGGTAGCAGACGTCGTAACCAAACCTCTCGCCGGACGCCACCCTGCCGGGTGTGATTATCTCCGAGTAGACCACCGTCGCCTCCTCGTGCGCCCTGATGCTCGTCTTCTGGTAGAACCTCGAGCCTGCATAGGGTATTATCTGGTCGGGCATGTACTCCAGGTAGCAGCCCCTGTCTGCGGTGATGTTTATCTCCTGCGTTGCAAAGCCCTCCTCCATCTTGTAGACCCGGGTGGCGCCCTGCGTAGTCAGGTGGGCCTGCGCGCCGCTTTCAAGCGAAACGTCTATCCTGTACGTGTCGCCCTGCAAGACGCCGCCGGAAGGCGATATGACGTACATGTAGGCCATAGATGGAAGCGACTCTTCAAGGTACATCGGCTTTTGCGCATAAAGCGGGACCTGCGAGTACTGCTCTTTTACAACCGTCCTGCCAGTGGTTTTGTCGCCGGCAAGCCTCAGAGTAAGCACGCCGCGCTTGCCCGTCTCGCTTACAGGGTTTGCGGCGCCGTACCCTGCCACCTCCGGCGGTATGCCTTCCATCTCAGCCCGCCCTTGCCTTTGGCGGCAGCTCAAAGAGGACGTCGCGGACTATGTGGCGTGCGACCTTGTCGACGCCCTCGCCGGTCCTGCAGTTGACAAACGCAAACGGCCTGTTGCCCCTTACAGCTTTTGCGTCGCGCTCCATGACTTTCAGGTCCGCGCCGACGTGGGGCGCAAGGTCTATCTTGTTTATGACCAGAAGGTCGCAGGTCTCTATGCCAAGGCCCCTCTTCCTCGGGTACTTGTCTCCCCCTGCGACGTCGACTATGTAGATGAAGTAGTCCGCAAGCGCCGGGCTGAAAGTAGTGGTGATGTTGTCGCCCCCGCTCTCTATTATTATAAGGTCAAGCTCGGGGTGGCGCGACTCCATCTCCTCGACCTCGGCGATGTTCATCGACGGGTCCTCCCTGACTGCAGTGTGCGGGCAGCCACCTGTCGCAAGGCCTACCACCAGGTCTTCTGCAAGCATCCCCTTCTCGGTGGCAAGGTTGCGCCTCATCCTGTCCGCGTCTTCCTTTGACACCACGTCGTTGGAGATTATTCCTGCCCTGTAGCCCATCGAAAACAGCACCGGCACGACCTGCTCTATCAGCATCGTCTTGCCCGAGCCGACCGGCCCGCCGACGCCGACGCGGGGCACGCGCTTTGCCATGCAGGAAAAACTCGAATTTACGTAATAAACATTTTCGAGTCCAGCTGTTCGTGCTCCATTTGAGTGATGTCAATTGCGGGCGCAAACTGCCACATCAGGTCAAGAGGCTTGTCGACGTTTTCCTTGACCGCTGCTGTTATGGCCGGCCCAAGCTCGTGCAGCATCTTTTGCGCAGCCACGTGGTCGATGACGCCAAGCCTCAGGGCCGCGCCGGCCATGCCGACGCAGAACGAGTAGAGGAACATCGCCCCGGCTTCATGCTTTGGTATCCCAAGCGCCGCGCAGGCGACTCCAAGCGCAACGGGATGCATGCCTGTAGCCCTTTTTTCATTTACCGCCTTGGCATATTCTGCAAGCAGGGCGTCATTGGAAAATGCGGCGACGCAGCGGACAAGGTTGGCGCCGGACCGGGCAGAAGCGTTGCGCACCTCTTCAACCAGCTTGGCAGCATAAAGCGCCTGGTCGGCGCGGATGATGCCTTCGATGTCGCCTGCTTTTGCACTTTCATACGCCGCGCCCAGCGTGCAGCAGTCCGCCGGCCCCACCTGCCTTTCAAGGTGGGTCCTGACAAGGACCTGCAATTCGTCAGCCTTGACCTTCTTGCGTTTCGAGAGCGCCTCAAGCCCGTTTGACATCGTGTATGTGCCTGCCGGGAAGAACGAGTCTGCAAGCTGCAGCATCGACAGGAACTCAGTGCTCATGGGCCCCTGCCTCCGGCTCGAACACGACAAAATCGCGAGTTATGTCGACATTGCCCGCAAGTGGCCCCAGCTGCCTCCTCAGCATCTCTACTTCTCCGTCGGACTGGACAGGCAGGATTATCCTGTCGCCTTCCACCCTTATCGGCCTGTGCAGGTTCCCAATCGCGTGGCCGACGAGCACCGCCGTCCTTGCGTCGCCGTTTTTCAACCTGACCACCGCGACATTTTCCGGCTCTATTGCGACGACTATCATCCTGTCGGCCAGCGACACCACGTCGCCGTGCCTGAGCCGGGTGCCTGCCGGCATCGAAAGTGCGATGTCTGTCCCCCTGTCGGTGCTCTTTCTCATCCGCAGGCGCTCCGACTCGGCCCTGCTTATCGATATCCTTTCAACTGCGTCTTTTGCAAGCATCTCGTCGTATTTGCCTTTGAGCCCTTTTCCGATGTTGCCTATCACAGACTCACAGATTATCAGGGTTATCGCCAATTCTAAGGGCGGTCTGCTTAATTTCCTTTTGAAATTCTATTTATAATCATAGATTGCTACCTCCTGATGTTTAAGAAGAAGATGACTTATCGCGACGCCGGTGTCGATGTCGGCAAAATCCGGGCGGCGCAAAAGTCCATAGGCGACATAATTTCCATCACGCACAGGTTTCCCAGAAAAGGCAGGGTGCTTTCCGGCTTTGGCCACTATGCCGGCCTTGTAAAGCTCGGCTCCCAGACCATAGCGCTGCACTCCGACGGCGTGGGCACAAAAGTGCTGGTCGCGCAGCTCATGAACAAGTTTGACACGGTTGGAATCGATTGCGTGGCCATGAACGTCAATGACGTCATCTGCGTCGGCGCAAGGCCTGTAGCGTTCATCGACTATATCGCGCTGAGGCAGCCAAACGAGAAACTGATAGAGGAGATAGCCGGCGGCTTGGTGGAAGGCGCCAGGCAGTCGCAGATGGCAATCGTGGGAGGCGAGACCGCGGTCCTTCCAGACGTCATAGCCGGCGAGGGCGACAACGCCTTTGACCTTGCAGGGATGGTGATGGGCGTGGTGGAGAGGCAGGTTCTTGGCAACTCGATAAAGCCCGGAGACGTGATACTTGGCGTCGAAAGCAGCGGACTCCACTCTAACGGCTACACGCTTGCAAGAAAAGTCTTGCTGTCGAAATATTCAGTGGACGAAAACGCCGAGCACCTTGTCCAGACTGTCGGAGAAGAACTGTTGACGCCGACTAGGATATACGTCAAGCCAGTGATGGAAGTGCTTGAAAAGACCAGGGTTCACGGCCTTGCCAACATCACCGGCGGCGCGTTCACCAAACTTACGCGCCTCAACAAGAACGTGCGCTATATGCTTGACGGCCTGCCTTCGGTCACCGGCATCTTCAAGCAGATACAGGTAGACGGCGACATCGACATCGAGGAGATGTACAGGACGTTTAACATGGGCGTCGGCTTTTGCGTCGTGGCGCCCAAGGCATCTGCAGAGCAGGTGATCAGGATATTTGGCAAGCACAAGATGCGCTGCAGCCCTATTGGAAGGATAGAAAAGGGTGCAGGCGTCGTCGCAACGCTTGAAGGCAAGAAACACATGCTGTAATGCCAAGACTAATATGCGAACGGGGACGATTTTGACAGACATTGCTGGCAGTCCCCGGACCTGACAACTACCAGAAGGCCTGCGCCGCCATAGCTGGCAGGCTGGCAGGGCAGGAGCTGTCTGCCGGCGACGTGTGGAAAATAGTGAGAGAAGTGTCTTCTGCCTACGGCCTTGAGACGATGCCAAAAAACGAGCACATCCTGGCATGTCTACCAAAGAACAGCGGGTACCGAAGGATGCTGATGGTAAAACCGGCAAAGACCGCGTCAGGCGTCGCAGTCGTGACTGTCATGCCCAAGCCGTTTGAGTGCCCGCACGGCAGGTGCGTGTACTGCCCCGGAGGCATCGAGTTCAACACGCCACTTAGCTACACCGGCACCGAGCCGGCGACAAAGGCCGCGCAGAAATTCTCCTTTGACCCTTACGAGCAGGCATCGTCGAAACTGCATCAGCTGCAGGCAAGGGGGCACGACACCGGCAAGTCAGAGATTGTCATAGTCGGAGGCACGTTCCCCTTCATGCCACAGGATTATCAGCGTAGTTTTGCCAAAGGCTGCTACGACGCGCTCAACGGCTGCGTGTCGCCAAGCCTTGCAGGCGCGATGCTTGCAAACGAGACGGCACAGAACCGCTGCGTCGGCTTTACAGTCGAGACAAAGCCGGACTATTGCAAGGAGCCGCACGTCGACCTGATGCTTGAGCTCGGCGTAACGAGGGTCGAGATAGGCGTCCAGTCGCTCAGTGACGACGTCTACAAACTCGTAAACCGCGGCCACACGTTTGCAGATGTTGTAGATTCATTCAGGATAGCTCGGGAGGCCGGCTACAAGATAGTGGCTCACATGATGCCAGGGCTTCCGGGCTCGTCGCCTGAGCAAGACATAAAAGATTTCCAGCGGCTGTTCAGCGACGACGCGCTCAGGCCCGACATGCTCAAGGTGTACCCGACGCTTGTGCTGCAGAATACAGGATTGTACAAAATGCACCAGAGCGGAAAATACCGGGCATATTCTGACAATGATCTTGTGAGCGTCATAGCAGAGATGAAAAAAATAGTCCCGGACTATGTCAGGATAATGCGCGTCCAGCGCGAGATCGAGTCTGCAGACATCATAGCGGGGCCAAAGAGTGGGAACCTGCGCCAGCTGGTCCTGCAAAAACTCCATGAGGACGGGCACGAGTGCCGGTGCATAAGGTGCAGGGAAGCCGGCCTGCAGAAGCGTTATCCCGAAGCCAAAGATGTCGTGCTAAAGCGACACGATTACGTCGCTTCATCAGGTCAGGAAACTTTTCTTTCCTTTGAAAGCCGCGACGGCAGGACGCTTTTAGGGTTCTTGCGCCTGCGCAAAGTCGCAAACCCGCACAGGAAGGAGCTAGCCGGCTCGGCCATAGTCCGCGAGCTACACGTGTACGGCCAGGCCATCAGCGTCGGCCTTGAAGCCGATGACGCGTCGATGCAGCACAGGGGATATGGAATGAAACTTATGCGAGAAGCTGAAAGGATAGCAAGGGACGAGATGGGCGTCAGCAAGCTTGCAGTCATAAGCGCGGTGGGGACGAGGGAATACTATAAAAAACAACTGGGATACCGTCAAGACGGGCCTTACGTCTCAAAGGTGCTCTAGATGGAAGAAGAACAGATACTGATTGGCAAGGGAACATGGCTTGACAAGCTTGCAGACACGCTTGTAAAGCGCGACCAGAGGCTCGGCCGCAAGCTGGACATGATAAGGGTGGAAAGCGGCCTTGGCGCGTCAGGGATACCCCACATAGGCAGCATGGGCGACGCTGTTAGAGCATACGGGATTGCGCTTGCGCTAAAGAACATGGGCTACAATGCAGAGCTTATCGCCTATTCAGACGACATGGACGGCCTGCGCAAGATCCCTGCCGGACTGCCAGACTGGCTATCACAGCACATCGCAAGGCCCGTGTCAGAAATCCCGGACCCCTTTGGCGACTGCCACGCGTCCTACGGCGCGCACATGAGCAGCCTGCTCCTCGACGGGCTTGACAGGGTGGGCGTGAAATACAGGTTCCAGAGCGGCCGCGAGGCATACAAGTCGGGCAAGCTGGTAAAGCAGATTGACACTATTTTGCAAAACAGCGAGAGGCTCGGCAAAAAGATTGCCGAGTTTGTGGGCCAGGACAAGTACGTGAGCGTGCTCCCCTATTTCCCGGTCTGCTCAAACTGCGGCAGGCTGTATACAGCAAGCACGGAAAAGTACCTGCCTTCAGAAAAGAAGGTGCTCTACACCTGCAAGGGGAGCAGGATAGGCAAGCAGGAAGTTGCGGGCTGCGGCCACCGCGGCGAGGCAGACATCACAAAGGGCGAGGGCAAGCTTGCGTGGAAGGTCGAGTTTGCCGCAAGGTGGCAGGCGTTTGACATCAGGTTCGAGGCGTACGGCAAGGACATCATGGACTCGGTGCGCGTAAACGACTGGGTCTGCGACGAGATACTGGGCCACCCGCACCCGCTGCACGTGAAATACGAGATGTTTCTGGACAAGTCGGGCAAGAAGATAAGCAAGTCCGCAGGCAACGTTTTCACGCCGCAGATGTGGCTAAAGTACGGCTCGCCCGAGTCTATACTGCTTCTTTTGTTCAAGCGCATAGCAGGCACGCGCCACGTAGGAGTCGACGACGTGCCGGCGCTCATGGACGAGTACGACTATTACGAAGACGTGTATTTCGGAAAAATAAAGGAAGAAAACCCGGCAAAACTTGCCAAGCTGAAGGGGATATACGAGTACATCAACAAGCTCCAGCCGCCGGCCAAGCCGGCGCAGCACGCGCTTTATCGCTTTCTGGCGCAGCAGGCGTCGATATACCCCGGCGACCCCGACAGGAACGAGAAGGTCTTTGCGCGCCTCGTAAAGTACGGCATGGCAAAAGAAAAGAGCAGCGACCTGATGAACAGGATAGCGCTTGCCGCAAGCTGGGCCGACGACAACCTTGCAACCGATGAAAAATTCGAGGTGCAGCTGTCAGACAGCCAGCGCAAAGCAGTCCAGCAGCTGATAGACATAGTTGGCGAATATGCAAATGTCCAGGAAACGCCGGACAGCGCCAAGGCGCTCCAGTCAAGGGTGTTTGACACCGCGAGGTCAAACGGGATGGAGCCAAAGGAGCTGTTTACATTGCTGTACAGGATGTTCCTGAACGCGGAGAGGGGCCCGAGGATAGGCAACTATTTCCTCGACCTTGGCGCCGAGCGCGTCGCAGCCGTGCTCAAGAGATACCTGTAGCGGCCCGGGAAGGTTATATACCCAAGAGTGTCCATTTTTCATAGATGAACCGGCGTTCAGCCGAAAAGCCGCCAATGATAGTGGTGAGCGGCTCGTGCGTCAACTTTGAGCAGGAAAGGCCCAAGATAATCGCCTTCCTTGAGACTCTTGAGCAGGGCGCCCGGACAAAGGGCAACATCGAGTGCTCGTCGGTGGGCAAAAAGTACCTCGGATGGGACTTTTTCTACATCTATTTCGACCCGGACTTTGTTGGTGTGCTTTTAGACCTCTACCCTGACATACAGAAGCAGGAGGCCAACGACCTAGAGAACAGGTTCGTGATCTGGCTCGACAAGCAGTTTGGGAAAAAGAAATTGAAGTACAACCTGAAGCTGAGCGACGTGCCGCACGAGCAGGCGCGCGGGTTCAAGCTCAACCCTGACGACTACAGAAGCGACGACTGGATGGAAAGGTACCGCTGACACATTTATTACGCGTAAATCAACCACGCTATGTGCACGCTGTTATCTTTGACCTGGACGGGGTGCTCGTGGACTCGATGCCGTCGCACTCGCTGTCGTGGGTGCAGGCGTTTCAAAACGTTGCCGGCATCAAAATAGACCGGCGCCTGCTTTATGTCCTGGAAGGCATGCGCGGAGCAGAGCTTGTCGAGAGGGTATTTGCAGAGAACGGCACCGACAGGTCCCTTGCCGCTCCCGTCATGAGGGAAAAGGACCGCATCTTCAAGGGCATGGACCGGCCAAGGCCGTTTGAGGGCGTGAGGGAAATGATGCAGGAGATAAAGTGCGCCAAGGCAGTCGTGTCAGGTTCAAACAGGCACGACGTCGAGTCGTTCTTAGACGATATAGTTGGCAAGGAAAACTTTGACGCCGTGGTCACGGCAGACGACATTGGTAGGGGCAAGCCCGACCCGCTTGCGTTTGTGACAGCGCTTTCCAAGCTGCGCGTCGAGCCGGCGCAGGCAGTCGTGGTCGAAAACGCGCCGCTGGGCGCAAAGGCCGCTGCTACTGCAGGAATTCCGTGCTACGTTGTGTTAAACAGCACGCTTTTAGTCCGGTCAGACTTTGCCGGCATAGTTCCGCAGGACAGGATTTTTGAAAAAACAAGTTCATTAAAGGGTCTGCTCAAAAACCTCTGTAACGAATGAAGGTAATGATATTCTCGCACGAGTCTGACCTCGACGGGCTGTACTCGGCTGCAATCGGGCTGATACGGTATCCGCAGGCGATGACCGTGTTTTTGGGCTACGGCAGGGAGAACTTTGAAAAGATGGGCAACTTTGTCTACTCGGCCACGCACTACAGCAAAGAGCGCGGGTTAGTCATTGTGGCCGACCTCGGGCTCAACGACGACACGATAGAGACCTGCGACCAGGTGTTTTCAGACGCGGTGCGCAACGGCTGGCAGATAATGTGGGTCGACCACCACCCGTGGTCTCAGGCTGCAATAGACACGGTAAAGAAATACGGCGAGCTTGTGCACGACGCGTCGGGCAGGAAATGCGCGGCAGACCTGATGCACGAAAGGCTGCTTCCGGAAAACGACCTGGCGGCAAAACTTGCAAGCATGGCCCACACGATGGATTTTTTCACAAAGGACCAGTATCTTACTCCAATAACTGAGATGATAAAATACTACCAGACCCTGCCGGACTTTTACGAGCGCATGACGGACCTGGCACACAAGTCCGCAAGAGGGATACTCTGGGACGCCGACATGCAGAGCGACTATGTCAGGTATGAAAAGCTGCGCGACGAGGCGAGGGTGCAGGTGCTTGCCGTCACCGAGGTGAAGGAGACTGCTGGCGTCAAGGTGGCCTACGTCCCGACATCGCAATATTTGCAGAGCAGCCTCTTTTCAGAGGAGGTGTTTGCCGTCACCGGCGCAGACCTTGCCATGTTTTACAGTGGCAAGGGCAAGGTGAGCATACGCAGGAACAACGGCAGGGTCTCGTGCAGGGCAGTCGCGGCAAACCTGCCTGAAGGCGGCGGCCACGACTATGCCGCCGGCGCGACTTTTTCAAGCGACCCGGAAAACAGGAGCGCCGTTGTTGCAGAGCTTGAAGCCGCGGTGTCAAAGGCAGTAAGTCAAATACTGTGAACTATCTGGCTACAGAATTCACGCCCACAAATACTTTAAAAGAACAGACATCGAAATACAGTGCATTATGGCTGGTGGATTGAAGGGCAAGGTGGCCGTAGTGACGGGCGCGGGCGGCGGCGTGGGCAGTGTCATTACAAAGAGGCTGGCATCTGAGGGGTGCAAGGTGGTTCTGATAGGCCGGAACATCGAGAAGCTGAACAAGGCAGCAAAGGAGGCCGGCGACAAGAAAAACACCCTGACCTTTGCCGCCGACATCACCAAGGAGGCGGAGGTCCTCAGCGCGATGGAGCAGACCATTTCGTCGTTTGACCGAGTGGACATCCTTGTCAACAACGCCGGCACAATCAACGACCCCGTCGCGTTCCACGAGATGACAGACGACAAGTGGAACGAGCTTGTCGACACCAACCTGATAGGGACCTTCCAGATGACAAAGGCGGCCATCCCCATAATGATGAAGCAAAAGAGCGGGAGCATCGTCAACATCTCGTCGGTGCTCGGCATACGATCAATACCCAACGTCCCGCTTGCGGTCTACGGCACGACAAAGGCCGGCGTCATCATGTTCACAAAGAGCATCGCAGTCGAGTACGGGCCGCACGGCATCCGCTCAAACTGCATCTGCCCATCAACCATACGGAGTTCGCTGATAGAGCCGTACCTGCAGGACGAGAACGCCAAGAGGATGCTCGAGTCGGCATTCCCGCTGCGCCGAGTCGGCGAGCCCGACGACATCGCAGGTGCAGTATCATACCTGTGCTCCGACGACGCAAAGTGGGTGACAGGCACGGTATTGATGGTGGACGGCGGCATCACGGCAAAGCAGTGACCGCCTCAATCCCTTTATCATAAATATCGTAATTTATGATAATATCGTAATTTTAACGACTGCCAGAAACCCTTATTACTTTTGGGCTACGCTAGGTGTGGTATGAAGAGACTTGACATTATCATCCCGCACGAGCGCCTCGGGGAAGTCAACGAGATCCTCCACAACCACAAGGTCGGGGGCATGTCATTTTACGACATCAAGGGCAGGGGCAGGGCCAAAAGGGAGCCCGTCTCTGTCGGGAGGGGCGTCATGCGGTACGTGCCGGAGTTTGGATTTCGCACCAAGATAGAGGTGCTCGTCGCCGACTCGCTTGTCAAGCCGATAATTGACGACATCATCAAGAAGATAAGCACCGGCTCTGCGTCGGACGGCAAAGTGTTTGTCTTTGACGTGGCAGAAGCGTACGACATCGGGAGCAAGGAAAAGGGCGACGCGGCGCTCTAGGCTCTTTTTTCTCCGCGCCCGGATTTCTGTCGGGCTTCGATAGTTTAAAGTGCGATGCGCCCAAATAGTGGGCATGGGATTGGATCCACCAACAAGGGGAGCGGTTGAACAGACGATAGACCAGGCCGTCAAGCTGGTCCCGGACACGGCCCAGATTTTCAGGGCGCCGGCGATGAAGTCGAGTTTTCGTATATCAAGCGAGCAGGATTTCGTGCTTGGCGTGACTTATGGGCGCATAATGATGTCCATAACCACGTTCTGGAACCTCACCCACAAGCGCACAATGAACGGCGAGGAGGTGGACGAAATAAACAGCGCGATACTGAGGCGCCTGCCAGAGATTCACAAGGCTATCATGGCCGACTAGTCTGCTGCCTGGCATGTATGCCAGAAACTGCATCCGTAAAAGCTAATTAGAGGGTAAAACAGCCTCCCGGGTACCGGTCGATTATTGGACAAGACCAAAGTCTTCGAGGAAGGAAGACGCGCTGCATGGGTCTCCGTTTGGACACTGCTAGGGATAGGAATTGGAGAGATCGTCATTTCCACCACGACCGGCAGTCTGACCCTTGCTGCGGACGGCTTTGACTCGCTTGCCGACGCGCTCGTCTCGTTCATCGTCTGGCTTGGAATCGGGATGCTGCACAAGCCAAAGAGCAAAAAGTTCCCGTTCGGCTACACCAAGATAGAAAGCTTTGCCGCGTTCGTTGCGGCGGTCGTCATTATCATACTGGGCGCGTTCATAGTCTACCACGCCTACGAGCGGTTCCTCAACCCTGTCGAGGTCGTAAACCCCGAGATAACCATGCTGACGCTTGTTGGCGCGGGCGCCATCTCGCTTCACAGGGCTTTCAAGGTGAGAAAGATCGCCAAGAAATACGACCTCATCTCGTTGAACCTTGACGCAAAGAACTCTATCAAAGACGGCACTGCGTCCTTTGTGGGCCTGAGCACGGTCCTAGCAGGATACTTTGGCATCCCGCACATGGACTCTGTTGGCAGCATCATGATAGCAGGCTACATATTTTACATGGCGTACAGCGCGTTCAAAGAATCCACCCTTGTCCTTGTCGACGCGGTGGAAAATCCAAAGCTGCAGGAGCAGATAATCACGTACGTAAGGAAGAACTTTGGCGTCGCAGTCGAGCAGGTGCGAATAAGGCCACTAGGGCACGCGTTTTCCGCCCAGGTGCACGTGGTTCTTGAAAGCAAGATGACGCTTGACGAGGTTCATGCCTTGACCAAAAAGATCCAAGAGTCAGTCGAGAAAGAGTTTGAGACAGAAGAAACGGTTGTAATCCCCCGGCCCGCCTGAGCAACAGGTTTGCGCCAGAACTTCTCGAAAGTTTTATAATCTCGCCGGCTTTAGTATCTGCCATGCACACAGAACACGATAAGAGGACCATGCCGGTATGCTTTACTCCCGAGCAGCTGAAGTTGGTGGAAGAGTATGCCAAGAAAAAGGGCATGCTCAACGCAAGCCAGGCAATCGAGGAGCTGGCCGGCAACTAGGCTATAGTGCCGATTCCCCGCGCTTTTTCGTCCCCACGTCGACAACGTCGTCGATGTTGGAGACAAATATTTTGCCCTCTCCCTTGAGCCCGGAGCTGGTGCTTTCCAGTATCTTGTCTATCACCTTGTCAGCCATCGAGTCGGGCACAACCACCACTATGGTCGAGTTGACGTTGAACTCGGGCGTGTAGGTGCTAGTTCCCCTCCCAGAGTGAACCTTCTGGCGCGGGATCTCTCCCCTTCCCTTTGACTCAAAGTAGGTGATTCCTCCCAGGTCCAGTTCCTTGAGTGCTGCAAACGCCCTTTCCAGACGCGCGCTTGGGACTACTGCTTCTATTCTCTTCATAATTTGAGTACCTGCTTGCGCTATGCAGGTCTTTTATTAAAATATTGTGCACATACCGCAATAAATTATGTCATATTTGTCACAATTGGAATATTTTGACCGTTTTTGCTCGCATACTTTTTGTACCCGTCCAGCCGAAAAAGACGCGTTGGGTCTCTTTGGCAAAAAGCCACTCTTCTGCGCCGTCTGCAAGAAGGAGCTGAAGCACAAGTACAAGCCAAGCGAAGAGTGGAACATGGAAGGGTACCTGTGCAGCGACTGCCACATAGAAAAGACCAAAGAGTTTGCCATGAAAAGCCAGAGCACGGACAGGTGTGCCGTCTGCAAGGCAGACCTTGGCGACATCGCAGTCAAGCCCCGGTGGCAGTGGGAGATGGAGGCCGGGACTCTCTTGTGCCAGCCCTGCTTTAACAAAAAGGACGCCGAGTACAACAAAAAGCTGAACTTTTGCGCCGTGTGCGGGACAAAGATAGGGTTTGTGCGTTACAACCCCAAGCCTGCATGGAAGATACAGGGGCAGATGTGCCGCAAGTGCTGGGACGTGAGGAACGCCCAGAAATGATATTCAAAAAGCACGAGTGTGACAAGTGCGGCAGGAAATTCGGCAAGGTGGAGGAGCTCATGCACCACCAGATGCTGGCCCACGAAAGCAGGCTGTATTTATGCGAAAAGTGCGGCATGGGCTTTGAGGGGATGGAGCAGATGCGCGACCACGCAAAAAAGTTCCACTCGTACAACCGGCAGGTGGACGAAAGAAAAAGGTCAGATGGCCTTTAGCTGTTTTACTATAGGCGGCCTGGCCTTGCGGAAAACTCGAAACCCGCAGATGCACTTTATCTCAGGAAGCCTCGACAGCTCTTCAACCGTGACCGGCGTTCCGCAGCGCATGCACTCGTACGTGACGTTTGCGGCGGAGGAACTTTCAGACATAGGGAAAGCGTGCCCCGGCCCACATTTTAAGCTTTAATCGGCCAAGAATCTCGAAAGCTTGGTCTCCCTGCTTCCCCTTATGGCCGACTGCGCCGCGGCAAGTATGGCGATCGGTATCCTGTGCGACGAGGCGCTGACGTAGTCGAGGCCCATCCTTGCGCACAGCTCTATAGAGCGCGGGTCGCCGCCGTGCTCGCCGCAGATCCCGACTTCCATGTCCTTCTTGACCTTCCTTGCAGACTCGACTGTCATTGCCATCAGCCTGCCCACGCCCTTGCTGTCAAGCGTCTGGAACGGGTTTGCGGAAATTATGCGCTTTTCAAGGTAGACCGGCAGGAACTTGCCCTCCGCGTCCTCCCTGCTGAAACTGAACGTCGCCTGAGTCAGGTCGTTTGTGCCAAAGCTCAAGAAATCTGCGACGTGCGCTATCTCGTCTGCAAGCAGGCACGCCCTCACGACTTCTATCATGCTGCCAAACATCATCTTGAGCTTGACCTTGTGCCGGTGCTCGACCTCGCGCTTGACAGACTCGAACATGTGCCTGATGGTCGCAAGCTCGTTTACCATGCCCACCTGCGGCACCATCACCTGCGGCTCAACCCTCACGCCTTCCTTTGTCAGCTCTGCCGCAGCCTCGCATATTGCGCGGATCTGCATCTCGTAGATCTCGGGAAACGTGATGCCAACTCTTATGCCCCGGTGTCCGAGCATCGGGTTTATCTCGGACAGTTCGTGCACGCGCCTGAGCATCTTTTCGCGCTCTAGCATCCCCTTTTCCGCTTTCGGCCCGCCTTCTGACTTTAGCTCAAATATCTGCATCATCAGGTCCTCCTCTTTCGGCAAAAACTCGTGAAGCGGAGGGTCGAGCAGCCGTATGGTCACGGGCAGGCCCTGCATCTCTTTAAATATCGACTTAAAGTCGGACCGCTGCAGGCGCTCAAGGTCTGAAAGTGCCTTCCTGCGATCCGAGTCGCTTTCAGCCATCACCATCCTGGCAAATAGCGCGCGCCTTTCGTGCTGGTTGAACATCCACTCGGTCCTGCACAGTCCTATGCCTTCGGCGCCGTACTTTCTTGCAAGCGCGGCGTTTTCCGGCGTGTCGGCGTTTGCGCGGATCTTTATGACTTTCATCTCTGACGCCCACTGGAGGATTTCCTTGAATTCCGACGAGATCTCTGCCTTTGAGGTAGGCACCTCGCCCACGTACACCCTGCCAGTCGAGCCGTCGATGGTTATTGTCTGGCCCTCTGACACCGCTACCCTGCCGTCTATGGAAAAGCGCTTGCCCTCGGGGTCTATCTCTATCGGGGTGCAGCTTGCGACGCATGGTTTTCCCATGCCCCTTGCGACCACGACAGGGTGCGAGGTCTTGCCCCCGCTGCTTGTCAGTATGCCTGCGCAGAGTCTGAACGCCGAGACGTCGTCGGGCTTTATCTCCTTCATGACAAGTATCACCCTGTTGCCGTGCCTTGCAAGCGTCTCTGCCCGCGAAGAGTCAAACACAGCCACGCCTGAAGCCGCGCCGGGCGACGCCGGGATCCCGGTGGCAATGGCCCTGTGCTTTGCGCTTTCAATCCTAGGGTAGAGCGCCTGCTCCAGTCCTTCCGGGTCTATCCTCTGCAGAGCCTCCGTCTTGCCCAGGAGCCCTTCGTGGTACATGTCAACTGATGTCTTGACGCTTGCAACAGCACTCATTTTCGCGGTCCTTGTCTGCAGCATGTACAGTTTCCCGCGCTCTATTGTTATCTCGGTGTGCTGGCACTCTCTAAAGTGGTTCTCAAGCTTCTCGCACACCTCGGCCAGCTGCCTGTAGGCATCTGGAAGCTCTTTTTCCATCTGGTCTATGTGGCTCGGGTTTGCCTTGCCTGACACGACGTCTTCTCCCTGCGCGTTTGTCAAATAGTCGCCGTAGATCTTTTTCTCGCCGGTAACGGGATCGCGGGTAAAGACGACGCCGGTGGCACTGTCTGGCCCCATGTTGCCAAACACCATGGCGACCACCGCAACTGCCGTGCCGTTTGCCATTTCCGGCGTTATGCCGTGCTGGCGGCGGAACTCCGTCGAGCGCTTGCCGGTCCACGACATGAAAACGGCGTTGATTGCAAGCTCCAGCTGCCTGTAGGGGTCTGCCGGGAATTTCCTGCCGCCCTTTTCGCAGAGCGACTTGAAAGCGGCCGTGAGTTTTCGAAGCGACTTGTCGTCGTTCAGGTCTGTGCCTGCCATCGCCTTTTCAAACTGCCTGTCGTCTATCCCAAGAACAATCTTGCCAAACATCTGGACAAAGCGCCTGTACGAGTCCCAGGCAAACCTTGCGTCCGTGTTTTTCGCAAGCCCCTCGACGGTCTCGTCGTTCAGACCCAAATCAAGGATGGTGTCCATCATGCCCGGCATCGAGACTGCGGCGCCTGACCGCACCGACACGAGCAGCGGGTTTTCAGCCCCGCCGAACTTCTTGCCCGTCATGACTTCAAGCTTTCTTATGGACTTGCGGACCTCGTCCATCAGCCCGTCGGGCATGTGCCTGCCGGCCTCGTAGAACTTTTCGCAGATGTCAGTTGTTATTATGAACCCCGGCGGGACAGGAAGGCCGAGCTTTGTCATCTCCGCTAGCCCCGCGCCCTTGCCGCCAAGGAGCGCCCGGTCCTTGCCGTCGGCCTCATCAAAGAAGTAGATGGGCTTTGGGATGGCGCTGCTCAATTCGGGTATTGCTCCGCCGGCGCTGGTTTAAAACGTTGTGCGCGCAAGGCCGGCGACGCGGCAGAGCAAACTTATAGTGCGGGCTACCAAAAACGTTAAAAAAGAAAATTTCTGTTTTTCGGCAAGGGCGCGTCTTGGGCGGGCTGTGAAATGACCAATTCCAACAGGAACAGGGTTGCAGGAGGGCTAGGGATAGCGTCTGCGATACTGTTCATCGTGTCAGGCTACAGCGTCAACCTCGGCATATACCGCGCAGTCGAGTCGGGCATCCAGCAGAACACGTCGCAGGAGGTGTGGCAGGTCGCCGCCATCCCCATCAACATCCTTGCGCTCGTCGCGCAGCTTGGAGGATTTGCCGTGCTTGCAGGCGCGCTCTTGTTTCTCAAGAACCACATAACAGGTGGCAAGGTACTGGTTATCATAGGGATAGGGCAGGGGATAATCACGATAATAGTTGCGCTTGTCATAGAGATGATGCAGGGCGGAATCGTGGACGCAGGCAATTATGTCCTGTGGCTTGCGACCTCTGCAACAGGCATCGGCATCGTGTTTTCAATAGTCGCAAGGAGCATCGCAAAGCCGGTCCCAAAGGACGTGAGCCAGCGCAAGTAATTTATCCCGCAAAAGCGCGCCGGCTCCGTGGCAAACAGCTACCGGTGCCCCGCCTGCCAGTCACAGCATTCAGTTGCGGCAGACAGGATGTTTGACGGCCGGCTGATATTTCGCTGTTCCAGGTGCAAGGTATGCGCCATAGTTCCCCAGCAGCCAAGCGCCGACGAGGCGTACCTGGACTTTCTTGATAAATACGAAAGCGGAGGGGCTGCAAGCGCCGACGACCTGAGGCTCCTCATGGAGCAGGAAAAGATTGTCAGGCCAAAGAAAGAGATAGACGCGTTCTTGAAATCCGCAAAGGCAGAAGGCGATCCGCTCCTTGAAGGCATCATGCGCTCTGAACAGGATTTCATAGTAGACCTGCGCACCATGGAGGAGCCGCCGCCAGAGTACGGCTCGCCTGTAGAAGGCCTGCCGGTAGACCCTGCAATTTCGCAGGTCCTTGCAGGAAAGGGCATCGAAAAGCTGTACAAATTCCAGGAGGACGCCGTGAAAAAGATCCTGCAAGGGCGCGACGTGGTAGTGACTGCGCCCACCGCGTCGGGCAAGACCGAGGCGTTCTGTATACCTGTTTTGGAAAAAATAGGAGAGGTGATCCTGCGCGACGGCCCTCTCCGAAAGGACAAAGGTGTGATACGTGCCATCTTTGTGTACCCTACAAAAGCGCTCTCTCGCGACCAGCTGCCAAAGATAAGGGAGCTTGCAGAGCCTCTTGGGGTAAGGGCCGCGGTGCTTGACGGCGACACGCCCGACGCAGAGCGCTCAAGGTTCCTTGAGCACCTTCCAGACATACTTGTGACAAACTTTGACGTGCTGCACTACCACATGATGCACAGGACCACGTTTTCCCGCTCGCTCCACACCGCAAGGTTCCTGATAGTCGACGAGGCGCACGTCTACACCGGCGTGTTTGGCGCAAACGTGCACCACATCATCAAGAGGCTCGAGAGGCTTGCCGGCACGATGCAGATAGTTGCAGCTTCGGCGACATTGCCAAACGCCGGCGAGTTCTGCCGGGTGCTGTTTGGCAGAAAGATGGAAGTGGTGCAGGGCAGGGGCAGGCGTGGCAGGATACACCTTGCGATAATCTTTCCGTCGCTCAGGTCAAGGAGGTCGCTGACAATGGACCTCGTCAAGGCTTCTGCAGAGGAAAAGCACAGGACGATAGCGTTTTCCGGCTCCCACCTCGGCGCCGAGCTGACGGCGTTTTACGCGGCAAGGCAGGGCGTCAGCATCAGGGTGCACAGGGCCGGCCTCACCGCCAAGGCCCGCGCAGAGGTCGAGGCGATGTTCAAGTCAGGACAACTCTCTGCGATATCTGCGACGCCCACGCTTGAACTTGGGCTTGACATAGGCGACGTCGACGCCATAGTGTCAAACATCGTCCCGGTAAACAGGCTGGTGCAGAGAATAGGCAGGGCCGCAAGGCGCGGCCAGCAAGGCTATGCATTCCTTGCGCTTGGCAACGACCCGATAAGCCAGTACTACAAGTCCCACCCCGACGACTATTTGTCAGACCAGGAGCACGCCTACACCGACCCCGAGAACCCGTTTGTGATGGAATACCAGGTGCTTGCGATGGCGTGCGACAGGGCGATTTCTATGGCCGAGTCAAAGCCCGTGTGGGACACGCTGCAAAAGCTGGTCTCAAAAGGCATGATAACATCTGCAAACAACAGATTCTCTGCAGACCTGAGAAGGGCGAGGGAGTACCTGAAGGAGTACAGCATCCGCGGCATCGGAAGCAGGGTCGACATCAAGCTCGCAGGCAAGATTGTAGGCGACAGGTCGCTTCCGCAGGCACTTGAAGAGCTGCACAGCAACGCCGTCTACTTCCTTGCAGGCAGGCGCTACCGCGTAAAGGAACTTCACTTTGAAAAAAACAGGCAGCCGTTTGCAGAGCTTGAAGTGCTGCCTGGCGACTACCCGTACTACACAAAGGCGCTTACTGACGAGTGGCCTTCCATAATCGAGGTCTACGAACGAAAGAAGGTCTTTGGTATAGAAGTGGCGTACTGCTCGCTAAAGATAGACAAGAAGGTGCTGGGCTACGCCAACATTGAGATAGGTCAGGAGGTCGCGCAGGGCAAGAAGGTGCTGTTTGAAAAGCCGCTTGAATTTGAGTTCATGACAAAGGGTTTTGTGTTCCGGGCGCCCCACCCGCTTGGAGAGTCGTCAAAGGCAGACGACGAGGAGTACGTGCAGATGTCCGGCTTTCACGCGTCAGAGCACGTCGTGATTGAAGGAAGCGCGATGATAACAGGCGGCGCGTCGCAGGATCTTGGCGGCATATCGCTTGGCTCGTCGGGCCTCATTTTCGTGTACGACGGGAGCGTAGGCGGAAACGGAGCAAGCAAGGCCCTTTATGATCGCCTTGACAGGGCGTTTGGCAGGGCGCTTTCCATCCTGTCAGAGTGCCCCTGCAGAAGCGAGAGCGGCTGTCCCCGGTGCACCTACTCGTACAGGTGCGGCAACAACAACGAGTATCTCCACAAGCCGGCGGCAATAGAAGTGATGAGAAGGATAGCCGGCGGCGAGGCAACCGAGATAGGCGAGGAGATTGCAGGCGAGCGGGCGCTAGTATAGGTAACGTTTAAAGATAGTTCTGGGCGCAATCCATTAAGCCACATGGAAGAGGTTGCAGCGGCAGCCCCCAAGCAGGCCAAGGTAAGGTGGCACACGCTTGAGCACAAGGGCGTGGCGTTCCCGCCCGCGTACCAGCAAAGGGGCATAACGATTTCTATCAAGGGTGAAAAGCTCGCGCTGAACGCGGACCAGGAGGAGCTGGTTTATGCGTGGGCAAAGAAAAAGGACACCCACTACGTACAGGACCCAGTATTTCAGTCAAATTTTCTTTCAGACCTAAAGCCGCTTTTGCCCGACAAATTCAGGAAGATGGAACTAAAGATTTCAGACTTTGACTTTTCCCAGGCTTTCCGGCTTGCGGACGAGGAGAAGGTGATGAAGGAGCAGGAAAAGGAGAGGCTCAAGAACCTCCCTAAGGAAGAAAAAAAGAGGCTTCGGGAGGCAAAAAAGGCCGAGCGGGAGCGCCTCAAGGCGTTCTACGGAAAGGCGGTGGTGGACGGACAGGAGGTAGACATCGCAAACTGGCTGGTCGAGCCGCCGGGCCTGTTCATGGGCAGGGGTCAGCACCCGCTCAGGGGCAGGTGGAAGCCCCGGGTAAGGCCGCAGGATGTTACGCTGAACCTCGGCAAGGACGCGCCGGTGCCCGAAGGGGCGTGGAGGGAAATAGTCCACGACCAGACGTCTACCTGGCTTGCCACCTGGATTGAAAAGCTTACGGACAAGCGCAAGTACGTCTGGCTCCACGATTCTGCGGCAATCAGGCAGGACAACGACAGGGCAAAGTACGACAAGGCCAAAAAGCTCGCAGAGCACCTGCCCAAGGTAGAAAAGGAGATAATCAGGAGGATGAAGACGTCCGGCGACAGGGCTGCAACTGCAGCCTACCTGATCTTCAAGCTTGCCATGAGGGTGGGCGACGAGAAGGACCCCGACGAGGCAGACACCGTGGGCGCAAGCACGCTCCGGGTCGAGCACATCAGGTTCCCGCAGTCAAACGGCAGGCAGCAGATAGAGTTCAACTTTCTCGGCAAGGACAGCGTGCCCTGGCAAAAGACGCTTGACGTCGCAAGCGACGACACGCAGGCGCTGCACGACAACCTGAAAAAGTTCATGAAGGGCAAAAAGCCCGACGAGCCGATCTTCGACGACATCAACTCGCGCAAGGTAAACGCGTTCTTCCAGACTATAATGCCCGGGCTCACCGCCAAGGTGTTCAGGACCTGCATCGCAACAAAGGTGGTGCAGCACGCGCTCGTCAACCCGCCAATAAAGGTGGACAAGAGCTCGCCAGAGCCCGACAAGATATACGTAGCAAAATCTGCAAACCTCAAGGCGGCCATCGAGTGCAACCACAAAAAAGGCGTCGACCCCAAGAACCCTGCTGCAAAAAAGGCCGCTGAAAAGTTTGAAGAGTCGGTAGCCAAGAGGAAGGAGGCCATCGCACATCTGAAAAAGGAGGTAGCTGCAAAGAACTGGAAGACAGAGACCCAGGAAAAGCGCCTGAAGGAGAGGCTTGCAAAGTTAGAGATGCAGCTGAAACTCCAGCAGGAGACGCGCGACTACAACCTCGGCACGTCGCTTCGAAACTACATCGACCCCCGCGTCATGAAGGCCTGGCTCAACTACGTCGAGCTTGACTGGACCAAAGTCTACACCGCGACTTTGCAGCGCAAGTTCAAGTGGGTCGAAGACTATTCCGACAGGAACTATGCGCGTTTCTACCCTTGATTGTGAGAAGACTTATATCGTTACCTCTTGCTTTTTAATCCGGATAATTTTGGATGGCTCGTGGAATCCTTGGACACATAGCTCAAAGTTTGCCGTTCCAAGGACACTGGTTGTCATGTCGCTTGTTTTCATGCTCTTGATGACAAGGAGCGCTTATGCGCAGCAAGGGTATACGCCTGACTCGCTTTTCATCGTGCTTTATTCGGTTGGCGACGCGCTAATAGAATACGACATAAAAACGGATGATCCGCTTGCAGACTCTATCTCCGTGAACATTTTCGGCAATCCAACGACAGATCCAATCGTCACCGACTTGGAAGACAAGTTCATTGCTTCCAGGACCGGCGCAAGTCCCAACGAGTTGCTGATAACCCCGGCCGGGGCAACCGACATCAGGATAAGCTACTCCACGTCGGATCTCGTAAGTAAATCAGGGAGAGAATGGACTTTTGCCATCGACTCGCCTGTCAGCTTCTCTGTAAAGATGCCGCAGGATAGCATAGCCATCCAGTTTGGAAACGACGTACCTGACCAGCTTCAGATTGGAAGCCAGACACTCCTGACGTTCCCGGCAGGAAACCAGACTGTCACCTAC
Source organism: Nitrososphaera sp. (assembly GCF_013388945.1). GTDB lineage: Archaea > Thermoproteota > Nitrososphaeria > Nitrososphaerales > Nitrososphaeraceae > Nitrososphaera. The sequence goes on from NZ_JACAEH010000014.1 coordinate 73,624, forward strand.
ATCGTAGGACTCCTTGGCACAGATGTGTCGGCAACTATTGCGATAAAAGCTGCCGAGACCTCAATAGATCAGGAGAAGAAGGACAACCCCGGCATCATTCTAGCCGGCGCCGAGGAGCTGCTTGCGAGGGCGAAAGAGGCGTACGAGGCAGAGAAGTTTATCGACGCAGAAAGGTTCGCCCGGCAGGCAAATGAGAATGTAGAGACAACTGTCGAAGACTATGCTGACGCCATAGCGGCCAGAAACGATGCCCGGTCAAAGATTCAGGCGGCAGAGTCCCAGGGCCGCGACGTTTCAGGTGCCAACGCGCTCTTTGCCCAGTCCACCCAGCAGTTTGAGGCAGGCGACTATGCCAATGCTACCAATTCTGCAGAAGACGCAGTCAGGGCGATAGGTGGGGTGCAGCAGAACATCTGGCCGTACGGCCTGGGCGCCGCAGTCGCAGGCGGAGTAGCCGGCGCGTTTTACGTGATGAAAAGGAGGCAGGGTCCAAGGCAGCAGGCCGCGCTTGTCGACCCGGACCCTGCAACTGCATCGGAACCAATACACTGGCCGCAGCCGCCCCCTCCGGCCCCAAGCCCGCCAAGCGTGCCTGCGCAGGAGCCGGCAGCAAAACTATCAGGCATACCCGAGTCGCAGCTTGACAAGGAGCTCCTCTCAGGCATCGTCCACAGGATAATAGAGGAGAGGCCGCACCTGCGCCAGGAAGACCGCGACGTGCTCGTGTTCCTTGCGCAGAGCGAGGGCGCGGCTTTTGAAAGCGAGGTCCGCTCGAAATTCCAGCTTCCAAAGACGACGGTGTGGAGGCTTGTAAAGCGCCTTGAGCGCGAGGAGCTTGTCGAGATACGGAAGGCCGGCGGCCAGAACCTGATAAAGCTCAGGTTCGAGGGAAGGCAGCCCTGATAGTATCATTTCTTTTGAAAATTTTCCACGCCACCCTTAAATAAAGCGAAAGCAAGAATTGGCTATGAGCTCTGGACCCGACATATCGTCGCTCCTTGCGCGCCCGGTAGAGAACTTTATCAACATGAACATAGCCATCCTGGAAGGCGACAGGTTCGTCGACGAGGCCCTGCAAAAGATGCAGGAAAAGAACGTCAGGAGCGTGCTCGTGTCCCACCAAGGGGAGGTGGTCGGCATCCTGAGCAAGACGGACATACTTTTCAAGGTCATGTCGCAGGGCAAGAACCCCGGCAAGGTGCGCCTGCGCGAGATAATGACGAGCCCGGTGCTTGCAGTAGACCCCAAGACGACGGTGCAGGAGACGCTTGGCATGATGGATAAGCACGTCGTGCGCCAGCTGATAGTGAGCTCGCACTCGGCGGTGCTTGGCATGGTCTACCGCGACGACATTTTTGAAAAGATACACATGGCAAGCGCGGCGACTGCAGAGACTGCAGTCACCGGAAGCCCTGCTTGCATCATAAACCCGAAGGCGATTGCGTACATCAGGGACACCACCTCTGCAAAGGTTGTCTGCCCGTATTGCGAATTGCCGTACGACAGCAAGGAAGCATTGTCAAAGCACATCGACAGGCTTCACACGGGTGCCGGCGTGCTTGAAGGCGACGTCCGGCGCACGTTTGAATAATATATATAATCTACTGCGAAATTGCAGAGTGCAATACGCTTGCTGAGCTGGTGCCGGGGTAGCTCAGCTTGGTTAGAGCGTACGACTCATAATCGTAAGGTCGCGGGCTCAAATCCCGCCTCCGGCACTCTTTTCTGTCTAACGATTATATATGATGCAAAAAGCAGTCAACTCCGGTGCCGTCGTAGCTCAGCCTGGGAGAGCACTCCGCTGAAGACGGAGCCGCCGTGAGCTCAAATCTCACCGACGGCACTTTTCTTTTACTAACCTTGCGACGCTTTCGATTATCTTTTCAGACGCCGCAAGGTGGCTCTTTGGCCTGAATATGTCCGCTACTTCTTTTCTTGTCAGGTGCTTGGCAATGTTGCCGTCCTTTGACACCGCGTCTGAAAACTGCTCGCCTGACTCGAGCGCGGCAAATGCGACGCGCTGGATGTCCCGGTATGCTTCAAAGCGCGGGACGCCCTTTTTCACAAGCGCTTCGAGTACAAACTCGGCAAATATCTGCCCCCTTGTCATGTCCAAGTTTGCAGCAACGCGCTTTTCGTCCACCTTCAGCTCGGCAACGACCTTTGTCATTGCGTTGAGCATCTCGTCAAGCAGTATCGCCGCCATGGGGAGCGTGAAGCGCTCGTTTGCAGAATTTGACAGGTCGCGCTCGTGCCACAACGAGATATTGTCCATCGAGACGGATACTAGCGACTTTAGCATCTTTGCAAGCGACGACGTGCGCTCGCTCTTTATCGGGTTGCGCTTTACGGGGACTGCACTTGAGCCCATCTGGCCCTTCTTGAAAGGCTCCGCGACCTCGGCTATCTCGGTCCTCTGCAGGTTTCGTATCTCCACTGCAATCTTGTCAAGGGTCGAGCCAACAAGCGCCATCACAAACTGCATCTCGGCATAGCGCTCCCTTGGCACGACCTGCGTCGCCGCGTCCACCGGATACAGCCCAAGCGACGACGCCACCAGCCTTTCAACGTCAAGCGCCCTGTTGCCCATCAATGAACCTGTGCCGACCACGCCTCGGGTCTTGCATGCCAGAAAGCGCTTCTTGCCCTGCTCTATGCGCTCGACGTGCCGGGCCATCTCTGCCGCCCACACCGCGAATTTCAGCCCAAAGGCGATGATGCTTGCGTGCTGGCCGTGCGTCCTGCCGACTGCCGGCAGGCTCCTGTATTTTGTGGCCTTTTGCGAAAGCAGGATTGCGATCTTGGCGACCTTTTCTTCGATTATTGAAAACGCGTCGCGCATCTGCATCGAAGTCGAAGTGTCGACGACGTCGTTGCTCGTAAGCCCGTAGTGGACCCAAGGCTTGGCGCTTGCAGACACCTGCTCGCTTAGAGCCTCGACCATCGCAGCCGTGTCGTGCTCGCTTGCCGCCTCGAGCTTTGCCACGCGGGCAAGCGTGACTTTTCCTGACCTGGCAGCTGCAGATATCTGCCGCGCGGCGCCTTCTGGTATCATGCCTATCTTTGCCTGCGCCCTTGCGGCCGCGGCCTCAAAGTCTAGTTGGTATTGCAGGCGCCTCTTGTCGCCAAAAATGTCGCGCATCTCCTTGCTACCGTAGCGTCCCGAGTCTATGGGCAGTATGGGCACAGTAAAGAGGGTGGAGGTGGCGGAAATAAATCTTCCATCAGTCAAGATTTATAACGACTTCGCAGTGATTCTTTCTAGAATTGAGCGAGTTTTCAACGAAGGCAGGTCTCACGATAAAAAAAGTGAGAGAGATGGAATTTCGGATAGACCCCGACGCCTCACGGGGCATGAAGGTGCCAGTCACGATTTACGCTAACGAGTCTCTCCTCTCAAAGATGGTGACAGACAGAACCATTGACCAGGCCGCCAATGTTGCAACACTGCCGGGCGTCAGGAAACACGTCGTTGTTTTGCCGGACGGCCACGAAGGCTACGGCTTTCCCGTAGGCGGCGTGGCCGCAACTGACGTCGAGGAAGGCGTCATCAGCCCCGGTGGTGTCGGCTACGACATCAACTGCGGCGTCAGGCTGGTGCGCACAAACCTCACTGAAAAAGACCTGCGGCCCAAGCTCAAGGACCTTGTCAACGAACTGTTCAGGTCGATACCTTCCGGCGTCGGGAGCGAGGGCGCCATCAGGCTGACCAGGTCAGAGCTTGACGAGCTTTTGGTGGAAGGCGTCAGGTGGGCTGTGGAACGCGGCTATGGCACGCAGCATGACGCAGAAGTGTGCGAGGAAAACGGCACCATGAAAGGCGCCGACCCGGCAAGCGTGTCAGACACTGCAAGAAAGCGCGGCGCGCCGCAGCTTGGGTCGCTTGGCTCTGGCAACCACTTTTTGGAAGTGCAAAAGGTGGACAGGATATACGACGAGCGCGCGGCAAAGGCGATGGGCATTGAAAAAGAAGGCCAGCTCACCGTCTTGATACACTGTGGCTCGCGCGGATTTGGGCACCAGATATGCACCGACTATTTGCGCGTTTCAGAAGCAGCACTCCGCAGGTACAACATCACGCTTCCAGACAGGGAGCTTGCCTGCGTTCCAAACAACTCCAAGGAGGGCGAGAATTACCGGAAAGCGATGTTCTCGGCGCTCAACTTTGCCTGGGCAAACAGGCAGATGATAACCCACTGGACGAGAAAGACGTTTGAAAAGGTGTTTGGTGGCAATCTCGAGATGGACCTCGTATACGACGTGGCGCACAACATAGCCAAGGTGGAGCGCCACAAGGTTGACGGCGGCGGCATGCGCGAAGTTGTGGTGCACCGCAAGGGCGCGACCCGGGCGTTTCCTGCAGGAATGGAGCAGGTGCCTGCAAAGTACCGTGCCCTAGGCCAGCCGGTGATAATCCCCGGCTCCATGGGGACTGCAAGCTGGATACTTTTAGGCGGCAAGAACTCGATGGAGCTGAGCTTTGGCTCGACTGCGCACGGCGCAGGCAGGACGATGTCAAGGTCTGCGGCAAAGAGGAGCTACACTGCAGAAGGCGTCAAGGGCACGCTCGAGTCAAGGGGCATATACGTAAAGGCGCTCACGCGGGAAGGCGTGGTCGAAGAGACGCCTGAAGCCTACAAGGACGTGGACGCAGTCGCAAACGTCTCTCACGAGCTTGGCATAGCCACCAAGGTCGCAAGGCTCCTGCCGATGGGAGTGATAAAGGGATGAGCGAGGACAAGGACATCGAGATTATCAAGGCGCGCAAGCTGCGCGAGATGAAAGAGAGAGCCGCGGCGATGGAGCGGGCAAAAAAGGCCGAGCCGGAGAAAAAGGAAAAATCGCCCAGAGAAACCGTCATGGCGTACCTGTACGACAGGGGCGACGAAGTGCTGAATGCGGCGTACGCGCAGTATCCTGCACAGACCGAAGCGATAGTGGCAAAAATAGCCGAGCTGATAAAGTCAGGCGAGTTGAAGGAAAGGATCTCCGGCGGCGAGCTCCTGTCGCTTTTCAGGTCTGTCGGCCTGCGGGTAAGAATCGACACGTCGATAAGGATACAGCAGGACGGCAAGCTGGTCTCGTTCTCTGAAAAGCTGAAGCAACATGAGTGAGATTGGCACCTTCATACTGGATTTCCAGACCACGGACTTTGGGTCTGATGAAAAGATAGCAAACGACTTTATCGCAGGCCTGCAGTCGGCGTGCCAGCTTGAAAACCAGTACGCGCTCGACCCGCCCATGGAGCGGGCAGGCTGGGCGTTTGCCAAGCTCTTTTTTGCAGGGCAGTTTGTGGAAAGGATCTACTCTGTCAACTCGTACGAGATAGACAGGTCAAAGGGAAAAAAGTTCAAGGACAAGTTCATCAACTGGCTTGCCTCGCAGCTGAAAAACAGGGGCTGCACCGCCCAGATAAAGGCGGCGCCGGAAATGAAACAGTTCTAGACTCTTCTACCGCGTCTTCCGCCCGGCTTTCTCGTCGTGTCGTGCGGAATTGGTGTCACGTCGTCGATCCTGCCTATCCTGAAGCCCGCCCTTGCAAGCGCCCTGATGGCTGCCTGCGCGCCGGGGCCGGGGATCCTCGGGCCCACTCCGCCAACAGCCCTGACGCGGATGTGGAGCGCGTTTATTCCCTTTGTCTTGGCGACTTCTGCTGCCGCCACAGCGGACTTCATGGCCGCATAAGGCGACGACTCGTACCTGTCTGCAGTGACATGGCGTCCGCCCGAGCTGAAGGAGATAGTCTCGCTCCCGCTCGTGTCGGTGATATGGACAAGCGTGTTATTGTAACTGCTAAAGATGTGGGCTACTCCCCACCTAGTCTGGGTGATCTCGTCTGCTTCAGACATGCAGGCAGTATCGTCTTGCAAGAGGGTTAAAAGTGTTATCAGTGTATCCTGCCGGCCTTCAGGTAGATGGGCCACGTCACCTTCATCTTGGCTGCACCGCCCCAGGCCTTCTCAAAGTCTGGGTACGTCTTTTCCACCGGGTCTGAGCCGTTTTCTTGCATGTACCTCTGGACGCTTGACCATGTGTAGAGGTAACCTGCAAGGTCGCGCAGGCTCCATTCGAGCTCTATCTGGAAGACAGGCGCGTCTATCCGCCGGAACGGAAAAGGTATGTCCTCGTACCTGTTTTCGACGTGCCTTATCTCCTTTGGCCAGTACCTGCCTATGACGTCCTTGTAGAACCTCTGCGTGACCGCGTCCACCTCGGGGCTTGATGAGTGCAGGCCGTACGTCCATGCGGCTATCACTCCTCCTTTCCTCGCCACCCTCCTTGCCTCTCGGTAAAAGTCGTCAAAGCGGAACCAGTGGATAGCCTGGGCCACGGTGATGAGGTCCACGCTTGCGTCATTCAGCTCGGCCTTTTCTGCGGGGAACACGGCAAAGCGCACGTTCGGGCCGGCCTGGGCATTTTCTATCTGCTTGGCACTTGCGTCGCTTGCCACCACTTTTTCAAAGTACTCTGCAAGGATGGCCGCCGCCTGGCCGTTCCCGGTTGCGCAGTCCCAGGCAAGCTCTCTTTTTTCCACAAGACCTGCAAGAAAATCAAAAAGCGCCCTCGGGTAGGTTGGCCTTGACGCCGCGTACTCTTTTGACTGCTTTGAGAACAGGTCCTTGAAGCCGGCCAACCGGCTGCATTTGCAAAACGGCCTAATTAACTGGCCGTTATCCTGTATATCTTGCCGTCCAGGAAAGAGAGCACGTAGATGTTGCCATCGGGGCCCGTCTCGATGTCGGTTATCCCGCCAAACCCTGTCGCAAAGGCGGCTGCAGATATTTCGCCGGGGCTGTCGCCCACAAGGTCTGAGAGGCCGTCATGCAGCACAAGGCCGTCCCTCTGCCCGTTCAGCTCGAAGAAGTAGATGTTGCCGCTGTTGATGTCGCCCACGAAGATGTTGTTTTCGTATTTTCCGCCCAGCCTGCCTGTTTCGATGAACTCGATGTCAGTCACGCCTATAGAATCAAACCAGCTGAATTCCGGGTCGCTGTAGTGCGCGCCTTCAAAGAGCACCAGGTCGCTTTCAGTCGCATTGGACCTTGCCATGGGGCCCATCAGCCTGTGCCAGCCGCTGTTGAGGCCGGGCTCCACCAGGTTCACCTCGTCGTACTCGTCCTCGCCGTTTTCAGTCATCCACAGCCGGCCAGTCACGGGGTCAAAGTCCAGCCCAAAGCTGTTCCTTATGCCGTATGCGAAATACCGGTGGAGCCTTTCGTTTTCGCTGCCGTAAAACGGGTTGTCGTACACCCCTTCCCCGGTCTGCCTGTCCACGCGATATATTACCGACTTGTCGTCCGGCGCCCTGCCCGCCGCGTCGTTGTCAAGCATCCCCCCGCCGGCGTTGGTGTCGCCGATGACCGTGTAGAGCCGGTCGTCCGGCCCGATGACAACCTTGCCGCCGTTGTGGAATGGGCCCGGCTCGCCCGGAAGGTCCAGTATCAGCGTGCCATTGAAAAGTGCCTGTTGCCCCGGGTCGTAGTCGAACTTGTATACCCTGTTCCTCAAGATGCCTGAGGCGTCTTCGGTGAAATACAGGTACACCTCGTCGGGCTCGCCGGGAGCTACCGCAATACCGAGCATCCCCTGCTCTGCCACGTTTTCCACGTCAACTTTCAGAACGGGCTTTTCAACAAGCGTGCCGTTTGAGACTAGCCGGACCTCGCCGTTCTTCTGGAGCACGATTAGGTTGTTCTCGTCCAGGAATCGCATGCTGGTCGGCATCTGCAGCCCCTCTGCCACAAGCTCCACCCTGAGCGCGTCGTCGCGCAGGGCAGGCGCGTTTATCTGCGCCATGGGCCTTCCCGTGTCAGGATGCGGATAGAAAGCAACTGCAAGGCCTGCAGCAGCCGCTGCTATAATGATGTAAACGGCAAGGTGTTTTTTCCGCAATGCCCCGCAATTACTTCATGTACTGGCATAAATGACGTACGAAGGATTCCTCTCCCTGCCGCCTCTATGCGTCTTCAAAATATTTCTTGATGAGCCGGTCCATGCTTTCCCTCGACTTGCTTCCAGCCATCACTTCCGGGTGCTTGTCGCTCAGGTGCTTTAGCACAAACCTAACGCTGTCGCCGCATATCTTGCAGCGCGCCTTGCCAAACACATGCTGTATTCGTCGGGGCAGGTAGTAAAGCGTTATGCGAGGTGCTGGTAGCCGCGGTTTTCCAAAAGCGACTTGCCGGCAAACACCCTGCCTGTCCCTTTTTTCACCGCGCCTACTTCATGCAAGACGATGCCGGCCTTTTTTGCAAGCGCCCTTGCCTTTGGAAGCGACTTTTTCGGGATTGTCGCGACTATCTCGTATTCCTCGCCTCCATAGAACACCAGTTTTTGCAGGTCAAGTCCGTTTGCCTGCGCAAACTCGTCGACGCCTGCCGCCTTGACTTTTTCATAGTCGACGTGGATGTCAACCCTGCTCTGCGCCGCTATCTCGTACAGCGAGGTCGCAAGCCCGTCGCTAGAGTCTATCGACGACGAAAAAAGAGGCGCTAGGACTGCAAAGTCCTGCCGCGGCCTCGGCTCTAGCACAGAGTCGACTGCCTGCTTGCGGAACTGGCCCGTCGCCCTTGCGCTGCCCATCAGGATCGCAAGGCCCGAGGCTGGGTAGCCGAAGAGGCCTGACATCACCACGATGTCGCCGGGCCCGGCGCCTGACCGCGGCGGTATGCGGTCAGCGAGACCTATCATGCTGCAGTCGATTACAAGGTCGCTTGCCTCGTTGGTGTCGCCCCCAACGATTTTCACGCCAAACTCTTGCGACGCGATCTGAAATCCCCGCGCAAGCTCCTCGACGTAGCCCCTTGTTATGCTGCGTGGAAGACCCAGCGATACCATTGCCGCCAGAGGTTTTGCGCCTTTTGCCGCAAGGTCGCTTGCGCACGCAACGACGCTTTTTCTTGCAGCCTGCCGGGGCGACATCTGCTCCGGCACGTCTGTCATCCCCACGAGCATGTCGCACTTGAAGGCAAGTGCCTTTTTACCAAGCGGGATTTCCGCAACATCATCGAGATCGGCGATTCCAAGCGCCGACGAAAAGATGCCAATGATGTCTTTCTCACTTAATCTCGTCATAGGCGCGCTGGACCTTCTCGCTCATCTTCTTGAACAAAGATTCTGCCCTGCCTGCTTTCGACTCTACAGAGACGCGGATGGCGTGCTCGGTGTTTGACGGCCGGACGAGTGCCCACGAGTCGTCATCTATGATAGCTTTTACGCCGTCGCCCATTATCAGCTCCGCCGACTCGGCCTTTAGCATGTCGGGCAGTTTCTCTATGACCTTTGCGTGGAGCGACGAGTCTGCCGGCACCTTTGACCTTATCTGCGAAAACTGCGACGCAAACGCAAGGCAGTCTGCGACCATCTTTTTGTCAAGCGTCGCTATCGTGCCGGCAGCCAACAGCCCGTCGCGGCACATGTTGAACTTGGGCATGATAAAGCCGGCGCTGCTGCCTTCTCCCCCAGCCTCGGCGCCGGTCTCGAGCATCTTTTTCACCACGTTTGCCTCGCCAACCTTCGAGTGCTCTATCCTGCCCCCACGATTTTTCACGTACCTGTCGATTGCGACGCTTGAATCTATGCTTGACACAAAATTTTTGACGCCCATCTCTACTGCGCGGGCTATGCACAGAAGCATCGTTGAATCGGGGCTCAGCTTCTGGCCGTCCTTGACGACTACGAGCCTGTCACCGTCCGGGTCAAGCGCAAAGCCAAAATCAAGATTGCTTGACTTTACAAGCGAGCGCAGGTCTGCAAGCTCGTCGGCTGTGGGGTCTGGGCCCCTGGACGAAATGCCCGGGACTCCATTTATGCTGATGCACTTCATGCCAAGCTTTTTGAACAGCTGCTCGGCGTAGCCGCACGAGGCGCCGCCACCGCAGTCTATTGCCACCTTTGCGCCGCCGGCGCCGATGAGGGCTGCCACGTCGTCAACGTAGGCGGTGCCTGCATCGTGTTCGGTGCCAAAGCCGCCTGCCGCAGGCTGTGACGCAAGCATCCTGGCAAGCTCCTCTTCAAACAGCCCGCGCCCCTGCACTATGAACTTTAATCCGTTCCATTCAAGCGGATTGTGCGACGCGGTGACCATGACGCCGGCGCCATATTTCCGCGCTTCACGGAACGCCGCAGGCGTGGGCGCGACCCCGAGGTTATAGACGTTGACGCCAGCCGACATTAAAGAAGCCGATACTACCTGCGAGATTATCCTGCCAGAAGGCCGCGTGTCCCTAGCAACGATGCACTTTTCTCCCGCAACGCCGGCAAAGAGGGAGGAAAAGCGCGAGACTTCGTTGAGCGTCAGGTCCTGCCCGTATATGCCCCTGACGCCGGATATCGATACCTTCATCCATTTTGAAATTTTGCTCGCGGGTATTTAACATAGCGCGAAGGATTATAACGTCCATCTTACGAGTGAAACACGTTTTGCCTTAGTAGCTCAGCCTGGCAGAGCGAGGGTTTCGTAAACCCTAGGTCGTGGGTCCGAATCCCACCTAAGGCTTGTTTCTCTCATGGTGAATCCTTATATCTTTTGGAGCCGTATAGTTTACGGATAGCAGTCAAAGGAAGAAACATCGATACGTTAACACCGCATCGGTGGACGTAAATCTTTGGATGGACGTCTGATTCCCGCGACTGCTATCCACCGAAACCGCTTCTGCCAGTACAGGTACCCTTAACTTTATCGGCTGCGTAATACCAGCATGGCTGACTCTCTGATGAGCTATGCCATAGTGGTTGGCATAGGGGTCTTCCTGGCGGGGGTCCTGTTTGGCACCAGGTACAACCGCGTAAGGCACGCCCACAAACAAGCGCACGGCGGGGGCATGTCGCACTCCGAAGCTGCCTGAGCCCGTTAACGGGCGGAAGGTAGCCCAGAGCCAGCCTGAGAGCTGTACGGTGCGACGACAGGCATCAGCGCCACACTTTTTTCTTGACAAAGCGGGCACGATGAAAAGCCGCATTTTGTTGCATCTAAAATTGAAGCAGACCAGAAGCAGGATTCGCACAGCGCAAAGCTGACGGCCTGCCTTTTCTCCAGCACTAACTGGCCCATGGCAGCTTCACGTCTTGCGAAAATGGCGCGTCGCGCACGTCGTGCATTATTTCATTCCAGCAGGGCGCGCAGAAATCCTCGTCTTCAACCAGGCGCTGCTCAAAAGTGAGCGACGAGTCGTCGACGCTTTCCCCGCACAATACACATGTTCTTTCTTGTTCCATCCTGCACAACCCTACAAGATCCCCGGGCGCCGCGATGCCCAGTCCAGCCCCCAAATGAGGTGGGGTTCGGGGGCCGAAGCTTGGACACCGCAAGGCACACCTATCGGAGACTTGCAGGATACGAAATAACGCGCCAGAATAAATTCAGGAGGTTTACCTTGTAAACAACCGGATCGCCTGTGTACGCAGGAGATTCTAGAAGATTTTTCTAATATGTAGGATTGTACCAATAAGCACTTATAATTAGCGGGCTATCTTGCGCTGTTGTACCGCGCGGGTGAGGTGGCCCGTAAGACGGACGTAGTAGCTTTTAGGATACCTGCTGAAAAAATAGACCGGCTCAGAAAAGAGGCAAAGATCAAAAAGGTCAGCGTGAACGTGATGGCAAACCACATCCTGGACCTGTTCTTCGACTTCCAGCTTGCCGCCAACAACGCGGGATTCATCTCGCTCCCAAGGAAGACGATTCGCGGGATGCTGGGCGCGCTGCGCGAAGAGGAGATAGCCATCCTGGCAAGGGGTCCGCTCAAGTCTGACTTTGAGGACCTTGTCTACATGATGGCCGGCAAGTTCACGCTCCAGTCGTTTCTGAACACCTTCCTTGCATGGGCCAGGGACTCGAATTTCCCGTACCGCGACGACTTTGAGGACGGCCAGAGGAGCATAACTATCCACCACAACATGGGCAGGAAGTGGTCGATGCTCCTGAAGGAGTTCCTTTCGCCGACGCTTGAGGGGCTTGCCTCCAGGGTCACGTTCAGCGTGCGCGAAGACGTCCTGGTCATAGACGTCCAGGAATGAGCAAAACGCGCAGCGTATTTTCTAAAATGCGACTCCTGCCTGAAAAATTGTTCCAATTTATTTAATTATTTCCTGCATGCAAAGTATCCGGTGCCCAAGGAAGACGTTTCGCGCGTACCTGAAAGCGTCTACCTGAACGAGTATTTCGATTTCGATCCAAAAGCAAACAAGACGCAGGACAAGGTGTTTGGCTGCAAGGCGATTCTCACCAACGAGGAGTTCTGGGACGCGCTGCAGGACGGGCTATATGATACATTAAACGAGGGCTGGTCTGTGATACTTTTCCAGATGGGATTAAAGTACGGCACGTCGGTTGGAGGAAAGGCCAGAGAATCGATACAGGATGTCCAGCAGGCAGTCAAGTTCTTAGAATCGTACGGGCTGATGGCCGGCTGGGGCAGGTTCAAGGCCGCCCCTTTCACGCTTGCAGCAGGCAAGCTTGCCGGCGACCTCAGGGTTACAGTCGAGGACAACTTTTTTGCAAAGACGGGCAAGAAAAAGAAGTGGGAGACTCCCCGGTGCTTCTTTATCGCCGGCCTGCTTGCAGGCATTGCGGAGGGACTGCTTGGCGAGGGCCATGCCTGCATAGAGACAAGGTGCATGGCAAGCGGCGCCCACGCCTGCGAGTTTCTGGTGACCCGAAGGAACAGGTAATGCAACCAATTGCAGTGCATTATCGTGCAGACCTGCACCTTAAGACCCAAGCGCGCATTTGGAGCGCCATGGGATTCAGATGCCTGGAATGCGCAAGCGACCTCCGGAACAAGGTCATGGTAACAAGGCTTGGAGACATCGACGTGTGGTTCTGCGACGGCTGCAACATCTACTACGACAAGAAGGAGATAAAGGGCCTCATCTTTTGCAGGTAAGTCTAATATAGGATGCGCAGGACGTATCTGCGTGCAGGCTGCAAAAAGCCACGACCTCCGGGTGCTCGGGATAATGATAGGCGCCGCGCTGTTCTTTGCAGTCACGCTTCTAATCTCGTTCTTTGGAGTCATCATCATGATAAAGGAGCTTGGCATACCCGCAAGCGAGGGCCCCAACTACTTTATGCTAGGGCTCGTACCGCCTTCGATAGGGACGTTCTTTCTCTTTACAAAGGTGCTCGGCCGGTTCCTCTAGGGCATGAGGTCAAGGGCCATGCGGAGCTCTGCTATCTCTTTTTCAACCACGCGCCTGTCAGACTCGTCCTGCGCGTATTTCAGCAGACGCTCGCACGCGTCAATCTCTGCCATGATGACGTCCCTCTTGCCAAGGCAAAGGGAATGGTACTGGTCTGTAAACGCGTAGGCTATCTTCTTTGAATCCTTGCACCCGCAGGTTTTTGCAACTATGATTGAGCGGACCTCGGTCTCAGCGATGTTCATGAAAGTGAAATGGCGCCCATAAAATAAAAAGGGCACTGAACATGGTGCAGCGATGCTTAACATCGCGCAAGTCTTTTAAAATATGGCTTTCCGGTACTTGTCATGAAAGAGTCGTTCCACTGCAGGCCGTGCGACAAAGAGTTCATCGAAGAGGACTTGGCAGTGAAGCACAGGCAGACGACCGGCCACGAAGTGATACAGCGCAGGCTGGAGAGCTAAAAAATTCAGGGAGGAAGGTCTGCAAGTTTTACCTGCGCCTTCCCTTCGCTGCTTGCTGATCTTATCGCGTCGATGCACGCTGCCTTGATGTCGTCGTAGGCCGTGACTCTCATTATCTCCTCAAGCGACGGCAGCGCCTCTACGCCCCGCGCCGACAGTCTTTTGATGGCCTCCTTCTTTTCCTGAGGGTTGCTTGACCACTTCGCTGCCTCTTTCAGTTCCCAGAGCGATTTGTCGGACAACCGGTCCACCTGCCTATTTATCGCGCAACTCGTATTTACGCAAGCTGGTCAGGAAAGGTTATAGCCACGTCTCATAGCCCCACGGCTATGCAGGAGTACGTCGCCCTTGCGGTGTTTGCGGCGGTGTACGTCCTGATAATAGGCCGCAGGCGCTTTGGGGTGCCGATATGGGTCGCGATGCTCATTGGGGCAGCGCTTATGGTCGGCCTGCAGGTCACGTCAATCCAGGGCGCCTACGACGCAGTCAACCTGGAGGTGATTGCGTTTCTCTTTGGCATGTTCAGCATTGTCTCGGCGCTGGAGAGGGCCGGCGTGCTAAAGATGATAGCCATGAAGATGCTGTCGTGGGCAAGGACGCCTTCGCAGCTCCTGATGGCCTTTGTGGTCGGGATGGGTGTGCTCTCGGCTTTTCTTGTAAACGACACCATCGCGCTTCTCGGGATACCGCTTGCAATCCACGTCGCAAAACACGCAGGAATCAAGCCTGCGGTTCTTTTGCTTGCGCTTGCGTTTGGCATAACGGTTGGGAGCGTCATGACGCCTATTGGAAACCCCCAGAACTTGCTAATAGCCATAGACAGCGGCTTTGACCTGCCGTTTCGGACGTTTCTCTTTTACCTGGCAGCCCCGACTGTTGCAAACCTCTTTGTCACCTATTTTATCTTGAAGCTGTATTTCAGAAAGGAGCTTCCGCAAAAGCTGCAGTACGCGCCTGTTGCAGCTGAAGTTGTAAGTGGCGAGAGCATCCCGGACCCGAGGCAAGCAAAAATCGCGATATACATAACGATAGCCACGCTTGCTGGCTTTTTGCTGTCAGAGCTCCTGCATGTTTACCAGATAGCGCAATTCAGCATCAGCATAGTCGCGATGCTTGGAGCGGCCGCGCTCTACGCCCTTTCGTCAGAGCGGACGCAGCTTTTGAAACACGTGGATTATTCTGTTCTGGTGTTCTTTGCGGGCATGTTCATAGTCACGTCGTCGATGTGGCAGTCAGGCGCAATAGGGATAATCACCGGCTGGCTCCCTGACCCAAGCCCAGCAGACGAGGCGCAGAGCCTGAGCGTCATAACCGCGGCAAGCCTCGCGCTCAGCCAGGTCCTCAGCAACGTGCCGTTTGTCTCGCTGTACGACTTTGTGATGATTGACAGCGGCTTTGGGCAGGAGCACGTCGCGCAGTGGCTGATGCTCGCTGCAGCAAGCACTGTCGCAGGCAACCTGACTATACTTGGCGCGGCGAGCAACGTGATCGTCATCGAAGCAGCCGAAACGCGGGGCATGCGCGCGTTTTCGTTTGTCGAGTTTTCAAAGATAGGCAGCATAATCACCGTTGCAAATATCGCAATCTACTACGCGTTCATCTATTTCGTGCTCTAGGGCGTACGTGCGAAAATAGACTTGCCGGGGCTTTAATAGCGCAGTCACTAAAACCCGCCGTGGTTCGCATAACCGTCTCGCCTGATGCTGCAAGGTACCTCATAAGGAAGATGAAGAGGCCAAACGTCATAGTCTACCGCGACATTTTCCGCGCAAAGCGCGGGTCCGTGTTCATCCTCAGGGTCAGGGCGGCAGACGGCAGGGAGCCGGGCGGGCAGTTTGAGGCAAGCGACCACGCAGGCGTGACTGTCTGGGTGGAAAGCGAGTTTCTGCGCCGGCTTGCGCCGGGCGAGGGCATTTCAATCGGCCTTGACAGGGGCCTGATAAAGAGCCTGAAGGTCGAGATGGCGTCTGAGCGAATAAGCGCGCTTGCCTAGATGTATTTCTGCGAACGTACAACCCGTTATGAAATATGCTGGCATGACGCGTGTAGATGAAGCTCAAGACTATCATGGTGCTGGCGCTGATGGTGGTAATTTTCATGTCCTTTAGCATGCTCCAGGCCCGGGGCGAAGAGTTCCAGGGCCCGACGCTGACTGCGACTGACACCATAGCAGGTAGGTACACCGACCCTTCCTCGTTCCTTACAGTCGAGTTCCCGGACGGGTGGACTGGCATAGACTACCTCGGCTCGCCCCTCGTCTCGCCTGACGGCGTGCTTGAAGACGGGGGCATGGCAGGATGGCCCGAAGTGTCCATGATGGCAGTCGTGATGAAAAGGTCGGGGCTTGAAGGCATGATATCAGACGCTGCCGACGACGAGTCGGACTATGGTTGCAAGACGCTGTCCACCAGATACGTCACGATGCAGGGCGTCAACGCGATTGAAAACGTGAAAGAGTGCGCTTCTGACGGTAATTACGCCAAATCAAAGGTGTACATAATGCCGACGCAGTCGCAGATTGCAGTCCTTGCGTATTCCGTGACGTCTGCCGAGAAATACGAAGACTACCTTCCTGCCTTTGAGCAGTCGGTGCAGACTGCAAGGCTGGATGGAAAGCCGGTGCAGGTAGGCTCTTTTGTGTCAAGGTCGCTTGGGCTTGAGCGCACCACCTACCCGATAACGGTTGCAGGAAATCCTGTGGAAATCGCGCTTGAAAGCTCCTCTGACATAAGCGACTTTTCTTTTGACGAGGAGTCCAAGACAATCTCCTTTACTGTGGCAGGGAGCGAGGACAAAAAGGGCGTGACCATAGTTCCTGCAAGCTGGGCGCTTGAAGGCCCCTACACGGTCATGGTAGACGGCAGGCCGGCACAAGACGTCGTCGTCATAAGCGACACCACGTCGCAGGACGAGCAGACCATCGTGAGGCTCGACTACAGCCACAGCGTGCACGAGATATCGATAACGGGGGCGGCAGTCGCGCCCGAGTTCCCGCCGTTTGTTGCAGGCCTCGCCGCGGCAGGCGCAATAGGTGCAGGCCTTGCCGCGCGAAAGGTGCTTAGGATAACCTAGGGCACGAGCACTGCGCGCGCCTCTACTTCCGAGTTTTTCAGGCGCGCCAGCACCTCGTTTGCCTCTGCAAGCCTGTGCGTCTCTATGACTACTTTGAGCGAGCTTTCAGAAGCTACCTTTACCAGGTCGGCCATGTCCTGCCTTGAGCCTATCACAGTGCCCCTGACAGTCTTTTCGTCAAAGGCAGAAAAGTTGGGTATGTTGCCCACGACGCCGACGACTACAAGCCCGCCCTTTTTGACCGACTTTATTGCCGCATCTATGGCGTTTTCAGAAGGCGCAAACACTATTGCGCTGTCCAAGAGCCCCTCTTCCTTCTTGAGCTGCTTGACAAACTGGTCCGGCGAGTCCTGATATGCGACTGCATTGTCGGCGCCAAGCTTTTTTGCAAGGTCGAGGTGCTTTTTTGCCCTCGATATCGCCACAACGCGCGAGCCTTCCATCTTCGCCAGCTGCACGGCAAGGTGCCCGACGCCTCCCACGCCGAATATGCCAACGGACCTGCCTTTTGCCGGCTCGCTTGCCTTGACTGCCTTGTACGCGGTTATCCCGGGGCAGAAAAGGGGCGCGGCGTGCGGCGAGTCGATGCTGTCAGGTATCGGCGTCACAAAGTCTTCGCTGGCGACGATGAACTCGGCGTATCCGCCCTGCACGCTCTCGCCCGTTATCTCGGCGTCGTCGCACAGGTGTTCCTTGCCTGACTTGCAGTACCCGCACTTCAGGCACGAGCTGAAAAGCGGCTGAATCCCGACCCTGTCGCCCTGTTTTATCCTGCGGGCGCCGGCGCCGGCCTTCTTGACCACGCCCACCACCTCGTGCCCCGGCACCACGGGAAGCACGGAAGGCGAGCCCCTGTCCTTCCAGTCGCCTTCTATCATGTGGAGGTTCGACCTGCAGACCCCGCACGCCTCTATCTCTATGAAAAGGTCGTTCCTGTTTTTTATTTCAGGGTTTGCAAGCGTCCTCAGCTTCAGCGGCCGCGTCTCTATGGGCGCGCACCTGTCAAGCACCATCGCCTTCATGTCACTTACTGGCACCCTTGCCGTTTATCTTCATTCCTGCGCAGCACAGCAGGTATGCGACAAGCGTGCCGGCGTTTTCCACCTTTCTCTCTGCTATCATTTTTTCAAGCTTGCCGATGTTCACTATTTCCACGCGTATGTCCTCGGTGCCGTCGTGGTCGGTCTTGCCGTTTTTCAGGCCAGTCGCCCTGTACACGTGGACCGTCTGCCTCGACTTGCTGACCGACGGGTGGTAGTCATAGACGTGCTCTACCTTTTCTGCCCTGTAGCCGGTCTCCTCGGCAAGCTCGCGCCGCGCAGTCGCAAGCGGGCTCTCGCTTTTTTCCACGTGGCCTGCCGGGAACTCTATCATCACTTTGTCCAGCGGATACCTGTACTGCCTTATCATGACAAGCCTCTTTTCGTCAAGGAACGGGACTACCACGACGACGTCAGACGAGCTGTAGTGCGTGTAGCGCATCTTTTTCCCCTTCGGGGTCTGCAGCTCGTCCTGGAAAAGCTCCATGTAGACCGTGTCGCCGTCCCTTGCCTCGTACACCTTTTTCCTTGAAAGGCGCTTCCAGCCCCTTGCCAACGCCTCTGCTGGCATCGGGCGCAATTATAATGTTCTACTGCCAGAACAGCCCCGCAGGGGAGTTCCCCTTAAATCCGCGTCGCGCACAGAACCACCGTGGAAAGCCCGGACATCGAGCGCAAGCTCTCTGGCAGGACCCTGCAGGTCTACCTTTACCTCCAGCGCAAAAAGGAGCCCGCCGGCATCAGGGAGGTCCAGAGGGACCTGGGCCTTTCAAGCCCGAGCGTGGCAGACTACCAGATAGAAAAGCTGGCCGGCATGGGGCTTGTCTCAAAGGACAGGCACGGCAGGGTCTTTGTGACAAGGAAGGTCAGGGTGAAGGCGCTTGACTCGTACGTCAACTTTGGCAGGTTTTCAGTCCCGCGTCTTGCGTTCTACGCCTCGGTGTTTTCGGCAGTCGCAGTTCTTTACGCAGCGTTCAACATTTCGAACATGAGCATTTACGGCGTGGCTGTGCCTGCAGCGGCGGCTGCAGTCCTGTGGGTCGAAGCGTGGAGGATGTGGAGGTTCAGCCTCATAGAGAGGGCGCAAAACGCCAAGGCCGGCGAGAGACAGACCCTGCTCCACATGCTTGCGCCCGGGATAGCGGCAGTTGCCGTGTTTGTAGCGGCAGGCGGGTTCCTATCCCAGTACTCGCAGCAGTCGTCGCTTGTGCCGGCGCCTGTCGCCCCTTACGACTGGGAAGCAAGCAGGCCGACTCTTGAAGAGTCTGCAGAGATTTCCCACGAAAAGGTGGTCGCGGCGGGAAGCCCCTCTGGGATAGCCGAGCCGGTCATGACCGGCTTGCTCTTTTCTGCGGCAGTAGTCATGGGGTTTGTGGCCTACGTCGTCGCAAGGTACCGCTCTGCAGGGCGCGTTCTGGAACCAGAACAGGCGCACGACGCCGCGTCCTGAACGCAGGATTATCCAGAGCGCCTCCCATAGTTATTGCATGGACGCAAAAAGAAAGCAGATAGCGCTGCTCGCAGCGGCCGGACTTTTCTTGGCAATCGCCGGCCCTGCGCAGCAGGCGCACGCGCAGTACGGGGTCGGAGGCAACCCGACCACCGCCCCTTCAGAGGAGCAGCTGCAAAAGTGCGACGAGTACAGCATACCTAGGGCGCAGTGCACGGAAAACGCCATCCTAGCAATCGAGAGGGTAAAGAGCGCGGAGAAGACCCAGTACGGCAACGATCCCGAGGGCTCGGGCACGTCGCTCCTTGCGACGCAGGCAGGCCAGACGTGGGTGTTCTTAGGAGTGCTGGGCGCCATATTCGGTGGAGTCGCGGCGGCGTTCTTTGTCAGGGGCAAGGGCACAAGGACGCCCTGACCCTTCTTTTTTTAAAAAATTATAATAATCTGTCTCGCACAAATCCACCAATGCGCGCAGGCGACATCAAGTCGGAGAGCTTTTCCGGCAAAGAAGTAACAATCCGCGGCTGGGTGCACAGGCTCCGCAAGCAAAAAGAGCGCGCGTTCATACTCTTGCGCGACGACAGGGGAGGCGTCATCCAGTGCGTGTTCCCAGCAGACAGGGTCGCAAGCCTGACCATCGAGTCGTCCATCGAGGTGACGGGCACGGTCAGCAGGGACGAGAGGGCGCCGGAAGGCGGCTACGAGATAAAAGGCGAGCAGCTGAAAGTCTACAACGTTGCAGCCGAATACCCGATAGGCGAGTACCAGAGCGACGAGCTTTTGCTCGACAAGCGCCACCTTGCGCTCAGGACGCGCAGGATGATAGCAATCGCCAAGATACGCGCGTCGGTCTTGCACTTTGGCCGGAGCTGGTTTGTAGAAAACGGCTGGATGGAAGTCACCGCGCCCACCATAGTCAAGGGCGCAGTCGAAGGAGGCTCGACCCTTTTCAAGCTGCGCTACTTTGACCAGGACGCCTACCTGTCGCAGTCGGCGCAGCTGTACCTTGAAGCGATGATATTTTCTCTGGGTCCGGTGTGGAGCCTCACGCCGTCGTTCCGGGCAGAAAAGTCAAGGACTGTCAGGCACCTTGCAGAATTTTCGCACCTTGAGGCAGAGGCACCCTGGGTGGCGCTTGAGGACATTTTGAAGGCAGAGGAGCAGCTGGTGTCCTATGTAATTCAGAGCACTGTCAAAGAGCGTGCAGAAGAGCTTGCTCTGCTAAAGCGCGACGTGTCAGAGCTGAAAAAAGTCGAGCCGCCGTTTGAGCGCCTGCCTTATGGCAGGGCTATAGAAACTCTCCGGTCAAGGGGCTTTCAGGTGACAGAAGACAGCGGCAAAAGACGCGACATCCAGTTTGGCGACGACCTGTCGATAGACTCAGAGCGCGAGCTGACAAAGGACGCCGACAGGCCCGTGTTTGTCGTCGGATACCCAATAGCAGTCAAGCCGTTCTACGTCAAGGAAGACCCCGAGCATCCCGGTGTCGGGCTGACTGCAGACATGCTTGCCCCGAGGGGCTTTGGGGAGATAACCTCCGGCGGCCAGAGGGAAGACGACATCAATTCGATAATAAACAGGATGAGAAAAGAGGGTCTCGATCCTGCGGCGTACGAGTGGTACCTCGATCTGCGCCGGTACGGCTCGGTCCCGCACGGCGGCTTTGGGCTTGGCATCGAGCGGCTGGTGCGGTGGATAGCAAACGTCGAGGACATCAAGGACACGGTGCTGTTCCCAAGGACCATGTCACGCGTAGAGCCGTGAAAAAAGTAGGGCGTGAGCCCTACACGTGCTCGCCCAAAAAGTTGAGCGTCTTTTCCCACGCGTCTGCAGTCTCTTCAGGCGCGTGGCCGGCGTTTGACGGGTTGGCAAACGCGTGGCCCACACCTTCGTAGACATAGATCTCGTTTGGCGTGCCGTTGGCGTCAAGGGCCGCCTTGAACTGGTTCACCGACTCGACGCTAATGGCCGGGTCTTCCGACCCGAATACGCCGAGCACCGGCCAGGTTATGCTCGAGAGTTGCTGCTGGTCGGTCACAAGCGGCGTCCCGTAGTATATCACAGTCGCAGCCAGGGGACTGTCCGCGTTGAGTGCCAGCTGGAGCGAGTACCCGCCGCCAAAGCACCAGCCCAGTGATGCAATACGAGAGCCGTCCACGCTGTCAAGGGCTGCAAGGTATGCTACTGCCGCGTTGAGGTTCTCAAGCGCGACGCCGGTGTTGTTCCTCACCTCCGAGGAGAGCATTCGTGCCTCGTCCTGGCTGTCCGTGACCCTTCCGTTGTAAAGGTCTGCCGCCAAGACCACGTACCCTTCCTTTGCCAGGTTTTCGGCCGCGCCCTTGACAAAGTCGTTGAGCCCGCGGTTTTCGTGTATCACCACCACCGCAGGGAGCTTGCCCTCGGCTTCCGCCGGCTGTACCAGGTAGCCTGACACGTTGGCGTAATAGTTCACCATCTCGGCCCGCACTTCAGAGCTTGACGTGTTGTTGCGGTGCAGCGCGCCAACGTCGATGCGCTCTATCAGCTCACGCGACGCGGACGAAAGCACGCCGTACACGGGCCCTGTGCCAAAGTGCGAGTCTATCAGCTCGGGGCCTATCTGCATCGCCATGACCGCGTTGTTGGATATGGTGACAGTCAGGGGGACGCCTGACACGGGCCCGTCCCTCATGGTCACAGTCGCGGTCCCTTCAAACGTGTGCGTCGAAGTCGCCTCGTCGACAGAAGAGCTTGCCACGTCAAAGTTGTACACGCTGTGGCTGTGCATGGCGTTGCCGTCGGGCATCACCATCACAAAGCGCGCCACCAGCTGTACGCGGGGCGGCTCTGACTCGTCGCCTGCCTGCAGGATCCTCATCACCCAGATGCCTGACTGTATCCATGCAGGGTTCCCATCTTCAAGCTGCACGCTTGCTATCTGCCCCCGGAACACGCTTGCCGCCGGTCCCTGCACGCTGACCGTGGACGCAGATACGCGAACGTCCACCGCAGGGTTTGTCCTGATCTCGTCGGACATCTGGCCGTATGCGGGTGCACTTGCGCCCGCGGCGGCCACCAGGATTGTCGCCAAAAGTACTGCACAGGTGTAGCCTGCCAAGCGGGGAGTTGCATAACGTCTGCTAACCCACTTCATTGATAATGAAGTGCCAACATCGAGTAAAAATATTTCCAAAAGTCATGGAGGAAGCCTCTAGAATAGAGCTCTACCCTACACAGCCGGGATGAATGTATCTTGCCAACCAAGCCTTAAGTAGGCCGGCCATTGACGTACCCGACATGCCAAGAGACGCAGCGAAGGAGCGGCCGCTGGAGCGGCAGCACAAGGCCCTCCTCATAGTCGCAAGCGTCGTGATAAAGACCGTCCTCATGGTGATAGTCGCCACGCACGTCATGTGCGGGAGCGCCGACCCGAGGGCGCTTTTTGCATGCGGCGAAAACGCAGCGTACGTGGGCGGCAGCGCGGCGGCAGTCGCGCTGATGGGCTTTATCTTTGGCCACTACATAGTCCGGCTAAAGTCGTTTGACGCCATATTTGGCAGGATGATGGGCGCAGATTTCATGGTGACTGTGATGTACTTTGCAGTCGCATTCATCGCGCCGGACCTCGTGGCTGAAAAGACCATGATCTGGCTCTTTGGCACGTGGATACTCGGGATGCTGCTTGCGCCGGTAAACAGCCAAAAGACGTTTCTGAAAAAGCTGTCGCAGTACGGCGGGACTGCGGCGCTTGGAGCGTTTTTCTCGCTCCACTTTATCCCCGAGTTTGCGCAGCTCGGGTCCGCCTACACCGCCGGCATGATGGTGTCAAGCATCCTTGCCGTGTTTGGCGGCGGGCGGACAAGCTAAAAATACTAGGCGTCCGCCTTTTTGCGGACAGTCCTCTTTCTGGTCGCGGCCTTTTTCCTTGCAGCCTTCTTTTTCGGGGCTTCAAGGGCTGGCGGCGACGCAAGCGCCGGCATGCTTGGCAGCGCCGGCTCGGGCTTGGGCCTTGTGAGGTGTATCTCTATGAAAGAGACGCGCCTTGTGATCCCATCAGCGACAAACTCGCTTGTTCCTATCCTTATCGGCTGGGTCTCAAGCCCCGCCACGTCGTGCTTGACCATCTCGGCCACGTTGACCGCAGTCACTATGCTGAGGCTGCCCTTTGCCTTTATGAGGAGCTCTCCAAGCGTGCCTATCCTGAAAAGCGCGGGCGCAATGTAGTCAAGCGCGTTCTTTTTGCCTACAATGAGAACGTGTGGTGGAATGTCGGTTGTCTGTGATGGTGTTTCCTGAATTACTGAAGTCATCATGCCCTCGGGATTTCCCGGCGCGGTTTAGAGGCAGGGTGTCAAGAGATGTTGCTTTCTTTGTTTATTTTTCACTGCGGGCAACCGTTAAATTGGTTCTATCCCCTCTGCTGCGTGTTGCCTTTAAAAGAGCCGTTTGCAGAAGCCGCAAAAAAGCGTGTGCTTTTGTTCGACGGGGCGATGGGGACTGAGATCCAGAAGCTCAATCCCAAACCGGAGGATTTCCCGGACAGCAAGGACGGCTTTAACGACGGGCTGGTCCTGACAAGGCCTGAATGGATAAAGCAGATCCACAAAAGCTACCTGAAGGCCGGGGCCGACTGCATAGAGACCAACACCTTTGGCTCAAACAAGCTAAAGCTTGACGAGTACGGATACGGCGACAGGACTGTAGAGTTTAACAGAAAGGCTGCCGAGCTTGCAAGGCAGGCCGCCGACGAGTTTGAGAACCGCTACGTGATAGGCTCTATGGGGCCGACGGGGTTCCTGCCAAGCTCAAACGATCCGGACCTCGGGCAAAAGCCGCTTGCAGAAATCCGCGAAGCCTTTGCGCTGCAGGCAGAAGGGCTGATACTTGGAGGAGTCGACGCGCTTTTGATAGAGACAAGCCAGGACATACTTGAAGTCAAGCTTGCGATAGAGGCGTGCCATGCGGCGATGGAAAAGACCGGCAAAAAAGTCCCGATAATCGCAAACGTGACACTTGACCAGTACGGCAAGATGCTGCTTGGCACAAGTGTGCAGGCCGCATATACGACTGTGAGCGGCATGGGCATCGACTTTTTCGGGCTCAACTGCTCGACGGGACCGGCAGAGATGTCGCCTAGCGTCAGGTGGCTTGCAGAGCAGGACCTGCCGATACTTGTCATGCCAAACGCGGGCATGCCGCACAACGAGGGCGGAAAAGCGGTATACAAGATGGAGCCGGGCGAGATTGCGGACAAGATGACAGAGTTTGTCGGCTATGAACACGTGCGCGTGGTTGGCGGCTGCTGCGGGACGACGCCGGCGCACATCGCTCAGCTGAGAAAGGTTCTGGACGGCCGCTAAGATCACGCTTATAGCCTATGGTCACGAAATTTCATGCAAGGCGTGGTCATGAAGATCCTTGTGCCCTTTGACTTTTCAGAGCCTTCCGCAAAGGCGCTGAGGCACGCTATGACCCTGTCAGGGGTCATGTCTTCTAAAAACGAGGTGATAGTGCTTCACGTCATCGAAGAATTGAGCACCCGCATGGCGCTTGAGCAGGCATTCGGGACCGGCAGGTGGAAGGAGGAGGAAGAAAGGCGCAAGAAAGAAGGAAAGGAGACAGAGCTTGGCGAGTACGAGCAGGACCTGGTAGCCCAGATGGAGAGGTATGCAAAGAGGATAGCCGAAGAGGTCGGCGCAGGGGCGCCTGCGATGCGATACCTCATCCGGGTTGGCGGCAGGCCTGCAGACAGGATTCTTGAAGTAGCTAAGGAGGAGAGCTGCGACCTTGTCGTTCTTGGCAGCGTCGGTCACAGCGGGCTTGCCAAGATGCTAAAGATGGGAAGCGTCTCAAGGGAGGTGCTTGAAAAGTCGCCGTGCCCTGCCACGATAGTGCACTGACCCGCAAAATGCAACGCGGTTTTCCGGAGCGACTCGGAGTATCTGTCGAACTATGCGAAAGAGCGCCTATGAATAGCAAATATACCTGATTTTGCGATAAGCCTCTGTTTGAAGGTACCCCGGGTCAGTTCTGCGCTCAAGGCAGTGGACATCAGGCAGCAGCCTCCGCCGCTCATAATAGGCGAGCGACTGAACACGCAGGGGTCTAAAAAAGCCAAGGAGCTGGTGCTGAGCGACGACTTTGACGGGCTTGTCGACCTTGCAAGGGCGCAGGTGGAAGACGGGGCGCACTGCCTCGACGTGTGCGTAGCTACCACAGAGCGCGCAGACGAGCTTGCGTTCATGAAAAAGCTGGTCAAGCGCCTGAGCCTCGAGATTGACGCGCCCCTTGTCATAGACTCGACTGACCCGAAGGTGATAGAGGCCGCAGTCGAGCAGATACCCGGAAGACCCATCATCAATTCCATAAACCTTGAAGGCGACGGCTCGCGGTTTTCCGCGCTTGCGCCTATCATGGCAAGGTACGGGCTTCCCGCAATCGCCATGTGCATAGGCCCAAAGGGCATGGCAAAAACGGCGCAGGAAAAAGTAGAGACTGCACAGCTGCTGTTTGACACAGGAAAAAAGTACGGCCTTGAGCCGTGGCAGTTCATATTCGACGTGCTCACTTTCACGCTTGCCACAGGCGAGCAGGAGTTTGTCGACTCTGCGAAAAACACGCTTGAAGGCATAAGGAAGGTCAAGGAGCGCTTTCCCGAGTCGTTTACCACGCTCGGGCTCTCAAATGTCAGCTTTGGGCTGCCGGCAGGCGCGCGCAAAGTGGTGAACTCGGTGTTCCTGTACCACGCCATCAAGGCAGGGCTTGACACCGTGATAATAAATGCCAAGGACATCATACCCTACCCGGAGATTGACGCGCAGCAGAAAAAGCTTGCAGAGGACCTGATATTCAACAGCCACCCTAACGCGCTTGCAGACCTCATCGCGTACTTTGAAGGCGAAAAGGGAAAAGTCGCAAGCGGAGCAAGCAAGCGCATCGAAGTCGACCCGACGTGGCCGGCGGAGAAGCGCTGCTACTTTCGCATCCTCAACCGCCTGAAGGACGGCATAGAAGACGACGTGGTCCAGGCAATAGCCGACAGGACTGCAGGCGGCAGGGTAACGCGCAAGGAAGGCAGGATAGTGCTTGAGGCGCCAAGGGAAGCCGCGCACCAGGCTGCAGTCAGCACGCTCAATGAAGTCCTGCTTCCTGCGATGAAGGAAGTGGGCGACAAGTTTGGCGCAGGCGAGCTGATACTACCTTTTGTGCTAAAGTCGGCAGAGTGCATGAAGGCGGCAGTTGCAGAGCTTGAAAAATACCTGATAAAGCAGGAAGGGGTGAGCAAGGGCAAGCTCGTGCTTTGCACCGTCTACGGCGACGTGCACGACATCGGCAAGAACCTTGTAAAGACGATTTTCACAAACAACGGCTACACCGTTTATGACCTTGGCAAGCAGGTGCCCATGCAAAAGATACTTGAAAAAATCGACGAAGTAAAGCCGGACGCGCTGGGGCTCTCGGCGCTGCTCGTCTCGACGTCAAAGCAGATGCAGTACTTTGTAGAGCATGCAAGGCAGAACAATATCGCAATCCCGGTGCTGTGCGGCGGGGCTGCAATCAACAGCAACTACATCAACAGGATTGCAAAAGACGGCGGGATATACGAACCCGGGGTATTTTACTGCAAGACCGCGTTTGACGGGCTGAAGGTGATGAACGCGCTAGCGTCCAAAGAGCGCGGCCAGTTTGTCGGCCAGTGGAGGCAAAAGCTGGAAAAGTGGACGGAAAAGGAAGCCGTCGCAGACACTGCTTCAATCCCGTACAGCGGCATAAAGCCGGTCGCGCCACCGGTGCCACCCCACGTAAACAGGCAGGTGAGGCTTGACGACTTTGACCTTCACGACGTATGGAAGTACATCAGCAAAAAGTCGCTTTTCGTGCTCCAGTGGGGGGTGAGGGGCAAGGGCGCAAGCGAGAGCGACCCGGAAAAGCTGTTCGAGGAGTGGACGCGCAGGGTGATAAAAGAGAAATTGTTTGAACCAAGGGCAGTCTATGGCTACTTCCGCTGCCACAACCTTACGATGGACAGGCCGGGGCCGGGAAGGCTCGCAGTAGACCTGCCTGACGGGCAGGCGGTGTTCGAATTCCCGCGCTCGTCAAAAGAAAAGCACCTTTGCCTTGCAGACTATTTCGGGCAGGACGACGTCGTCGCGTTCCAGGCGGTGACTGTCGGCAATAAAGTAACGGAGATAATCGACAGGTGGAACAAAGAGGACCGTTACACCGACGCCTACTACCTGCACGGGCTTGCAGTCGAGACTGCCGAGGCGATGGCAGAGTGGGTAAACGCCAGGATAAGAAAGGAGCTCGGCATAGGCGAGAAGCGTGGTCTGCGCTACAGCTGGGGATACCCGAGCTGCCCCGACGTGATGCAGCACCAGCTTGTTTGGAAGATACTGCAGCCTGAAAAGTCTGGCATGACGCTCACAGAATCGGGCCAGATTGTCCCGGACCAGTCGACTGCCGCAATAGTGGTGCACCACCCGGACGCCGAGTACTTTACTCTGTGAGCCCGTAAGATTATATCATTGTGGGCCATATTCAGGGTAAATTGCGGTTGCAGAGGGGCTACGTGCTTCTTTTGGCGGGCGGCGCCATCGTTGCGGCAGGCCTTGCTGCAAGCTTGTACTATGTCTCCGAGTTCCTCGCAGAAATAGAAAGGACCGGCGTCCACAGCATCGCGCCCCGGGACTCTTTTGAGGTGGTGCAAGGCATCGGCGGTACGCAGGGCGCATACTTTGTCGCATTTCCAGGCTACGAGGAAAACCCGGTTGCAGCCACGATAAGGGTGACCGACCCGTCGGGCGACACGGTGGTGGAGAGGGAGATAGACCTGCCGTTTTACAGCGAGCAGTTTGCGGCCCAGAGCGCAGGCAACTATACTCTTGCAGTGCTAAATTCTTCGTCTGACAGCGCGGTCCAGGTCTCGGCCATAATAGGCGACCCCGAGACGATTGCAGAGCTTGTAGGCACTTCTACGATAGCGTCAAGCGCTGTTGCGTCGTTCATAGTGATGGCAGGAATAGCCGTGCTGGTTGCAGGCGGCGCTTTGATAGTTCTTGACAGGCGCCGGACGCAAAAGATGAAGCAGTACGGCGACCTGAGCGACCTAAAGTGATCAAGATGGCAAAGCTTGAGGCAAGGAACATCGGCAAGCACTTTACGACGGTGCAGGGAGGCCAGGTGCAGGAAGTAAGCGCAATCAAAAACATCAACCTCTCTATCGAGGACGGCCAGTTTGTATCCATAGTGGGCCCGTCTGGCTGCGGAAAATCCACACTTCTCAACATACTTGCCGGGCTTGACAAGCCAAGCGAGGGTGAGGTCATACTTGACGGCAGGCCGGTGTCTGAGACCGGCCCGGACAGGATAATGGTGTTCCAGGAAAACGCGCTGTTCCCCTGGCTCAAGGTGCAGGACAACGTCGAGTTCGGGCTGATGGTAAAGGGCCTCGGCAAGGAAAAGCGCTCAGAGATTGCGATGCAGTACCTGGATATGATGCAGCTCACAAAGTTTGCAGACGCGTACACGTATCAATTGTCGGGCGGCATGAAGCAGCGCGTCGCGATTGCGCGCTCGCTTGCAATCGATCCTGAAGTGCTCTTGATGGACGAGCCGTTTGCGTCTTTGGACAGCCAGACCCGCGACCTCTTGCTTGTCGAATTGCAACTGATCTGGGCGAGGACGAAAAAGACCATAGTGTTCATCACGCACAACATCACCGAGTCGGTGTGCCTGGGCGACAAGGTCGTCGTCTTTACAAAAAGGCCGGGCACGGTGAAAAAAGAGATACCCATCGACTACAGGAGGCCCCGGCTCCCGGAGGACGAGGGCCTGCGCCCGTTCCAGCGGCAGGTTCTCGAACAATTAAAGGGCGAGATAGCAAAAGGCGACGAGGTCAGCTGAGCTCTTTTAGCAGCTGAAGTCCGGCCTTGAAGCTTCCAGGCGACGTGAGGAGCACGCTTCCCGCAATCCTGCCGGCCTTTTTCACAAACTCTGCCGGTTCTTTTTCGTAGCCGGACCAGTCAAGCCCTATCATCCTCGCAGACTGGGCGTTCTTTTCGGAAGGCGCCATGATGCAGGCGGTGACTTTGATGCCGTTCTGCTTTGCAAGGTCGACGATTTC
This sequence comes from Nitrososphaera sp., assembly GCF_013388945.1. Classification (GTDB taxonomy): domain Archaea; phylum Thermoproteota; class Nitrososphaeria; order Nitrososphaerales; family Nitrososphaeraceae; genus Nitrososphaera. The sequence continues at coordinate 102,898 of NZ_JACAEH010000014.1, forward strand.
TGCAAGGTCGGAAAGCGACGATATGGACTGCGTCACAAACGCGCGCGGCCTGGCTGCAAGTTTGGCCTGTATTGCAGGCGACGACCTGTCGGTGATTTTTGCAGGAAACGACAGGTCGAGCTTCAGCTTGCGGTCAAATCCCTGATTGCGCAGCATGGAAAGTGCCTGCGACGGCTTCAAGCCCGACGCGCGGCCGTCGGTTGGCGCGTCGCCCATCAAGAGTAGCAAGCTGTCCACATCTGCCATAACAGCGTCGACTGCGGCCTGCGAGAGCGTTATCACGTTCCTGTCGCTTGTCCTGAGGCTGCACGATATTTTCAGGCCGCCTGCAGCCTTTCTGATGTGAGCAGCCGCTGCAACGCCAGAGACGCGCGGAACGCCAAGGACCGAGTCTGTGAGGTGCACGCCGCCTGCGTGCCTTTTGAGAAGCGACGTGCGCTTTCTCAGAACCTCCATGCCCTTTTCAAGGCGCCTGTGGTCGAACCGGCCGTCATCTGCAATGCGGGGTGGGTTCAGCTCGTACGCTATCTTCATCGCTTGGCATCCAAGCGTTGTCCGGCATTATTAAATGCAAAGGTAAGCCGCAACGGAATTTAACCGCCATCTCCAAGCTCCACCGTGCGCAAGGACGAGCTTTTGCGGGCGCTGGAAGGCGTGCTTGAGAAAAAGACGTTTGCCGCGCAGGACGCCGCACCTGCGACGCCGGCCGCGGTCCTTGCAATAATCCATTACGGCGACAGTAAGCCGTGCGTCCTGCTTACAAAGAGGCGCGAGAACCTGAAGATGCACAGGGGCGAGATCTCGTTTCCAGGCGGCAGGTTCACACAGAGCGACCTCACGCTTATGCACACGGCTTTGCGTGAAACCGAAGAGGAGATAGGGCTTGCGTTTGGGCCCGGCGACGTCGCCGGCGCGCTGCAGCCAGTCAGGACCATGACGTCGAACCACTTTATCGTGCCGTTTGTTACCGTGCAGGACAGGCTGCCGAAATTGCGAATCGCGCAGGACGAGGTCGCAGGGGTGCTGGACGCGCCCCTCATCGAGACGCTTGGGACGATGGAGCCTGACAGGGAGCACTTTAGGTTTTCAAAGACAGCAGTCAGGTTCAAGTTTGAAAGCAACGTCATCTGGGGCGCGACTGCGCGCATACTGAAGCAGTTGCACGAAGTACTCATCAGACCGTCGTAAGGTGGTCATCGCTGCGCTCCCCTGGATAACAGGTCATCATTTGAGCGTGGAATAATCCTGCGCCCACGGTTATACGTCTTGTTCCAGCGAGAATGTCGGTCAGGGCGCGGCGGCAGACGAGGCCGGCCACTTTTTTCTTGCCAGGTAGATGACAAACAGGCTTGCGCCGGCAAAAACTCCGACCATCGCCTCGGTTAGTGCAAGGTCCACGACGCCTGCCTGGTAGAGCGCGGGTAGAAAGTCGACCCCCGCGTGGAATGCGATGGCTATGAGGAGGAACCGGATGCCTTTTCCTGTTGCCAGCCCGTAGAGGACCACCATTGAAAGGGCGATGTGGACTGAAATCGCAAAAACCCTCTCCATGCCGCCCACAAGAAAGAGGTACGGGTCGGTGGCAGGCAGGCTCTGCCTTATCGCGGACGAGGCCTCTTCTGGCAGGAGCCCTTCAACTTGGGCAAACGTGCCGCTGTTTATCATCATGGCAAGGACCAGGAGCTGGGAAAACGGCAGGGCCGCTATCACTATCGACTCTGCGCCCCCGTGGCCGATGCCAAAGGCCATGCCGTCCTTCCACTGCCTCCTTGTTTTCAGGAAAAACGAGAGCGCCACGTAGCGCCCGACTTCTTCAAACACGCCGGCGGCAAGCGCGCCGTACGCCCCAAAGACAAAAGGCTGGGACCCCGGGTCTATCAGCGGCAGGACGACTGTATGTAATGCGCCTTCAAGGCCCAGCGCAAAAGCCAGCCAGACTGCAGCTCCCGAACCTGCGACAATCAGGGCTATCCTGTGCCTCAGCCTGTAGTATGCAAGAAGCCCTATTGGCAGGCCAAACGCGATTGCAGTGGATATGGCAAGAAAGGCAATCGTCGCATCCGGTATGGCCCCTGACACGCACAGCTATTGGCGTCTATCGTTTAAAATGCTCCCTTTTAATGGGATTAGCGGGCCCGGTGGGCTTCGATCCCACGACAACTAGCTTCGGAGGCATGCGCTCTTTCTCAGATTAGCACCCTATCCTGACTAGGCGACGGGCCCCAAGTAGGTGCTCGCATAACGGCATATATGAAAGATGGTATCGGTGTAGGCAGACTCCACAAAATTATCATACGAGAATCTTGAAGCAGGCGTGATTGGCGGGGGACAGGAAATCAATTATCGCTCTTGCAGCGATGCTATTAGTCCTGCCGATCCTTCCTGTATATGCTTCCGAAAGCGAATGGAAAACAGCCTACGGCGTGGGCAGATTCCTGTATTCAGATCCACCTCGACCTGATCAGGTATTCAAAATACATGCCAGAGCCATAAACGGGGCAGTTGAAGAATTGCATGCCGGAGAAAGCTGGTTTTCAGCAAATGTGACCAGTGCTCATGACGGGATACTGGAAATCAGATACCCAAGAAACTATCCTTACACCAATGAATTCATCAATGAACCTGGGGTGCAGCCATTGCTTTTCGTCAACGGCATGGAAACATTGCCGGAGGCGACACCAGCCGAAGTAACTGATTGCTTCTTTGTTTTCTCTATACCATTCTCAGAGAGTGCCGAAATCGGGCTGGCGTGGCCGTATCTAGCAGTAGCAGAACCTCATTACGGCGATGACGTTCCGGATAGTTGTACGCCTGAGACAATAGTTAACGTGCCTACCAGAAAAGATGGCACGATCTCTCCATTGCAACAGTTCAAGGCAGGAGTAAAGGCTGAAGACGTTCTATGCGGGGACGGCTATTTGAATAATGAATATCGACTCGTCGTGCATCCTGACGGTAAACCATTTTGCGTTACGCGATCCTCGGCTACAGAATTGATACAGCGATGGGGAGTGACGATACCTGCATGATTTGTGAGGGCGGCTGGCGACGACTTTGTTGATTGGCCCCAAGTTAGTCATCGTCCATTTACTGGTGTTTACCATGCTCACATCATTCATCTTGCCGGCATCTGCAAGTGCGTCTCAAGAATGGCAGACACATTATGCAGTCAACGGCCTTGTAAACTCGGGGCCGCCTGACCCGTATCAGATTTTCAAGGTCCACTACCGTGCAATTAACGGAACTGTCGAGCAATTTAGCATGAAGAATGTGGAATATCCTCATGATTTTCAAGCAAGCGTTACCGGCAACGGCACACTGGAAATTATGTTTCCAAAGAACTATCCTAATGTCAATGCGGACGCTCCAGAGGCAGACATCGCCGAACCGATATTCTTATCCAATGGTCAAGAAATCGCTGCTTCATATTTCGACTCTGACTGTTTCAGAATGTTCTCAATTCCATTTTCCGGCTCCCAGGTAATAGATATCGCCTGGCCGGATTTCCTCACCAACGAACCCTATAGGGGATCTGATGTGCCAGAGAGCTGCATGGCGGAGACGCTTGTACAAGACGTAGTCAGGACAAAAGATGGCATTATTCCCCCGCTGCATCAGATGAAAGCCGGCGTGCGGGCAGAAGAAGTAGCATGCGGAGATGAGTTTGAGCTTGTAGCTCGCCCTGACGGCAGGCCGTACTGCGCAACTTCAACCTCTGCCGAGATATTGAAACAGAGATGGAACATTAAATGATGGCACCCGTACTTGCGGGCTTTTTCGCAGGCGTGCTAATTGTCGTCCTTTTCGCTTACGCTCCAAATCCGCAAGCCTCAAGGTTAATCATGCCGGCGTCAGCCGAAGAACAGGATCTTGTCCACAAGTCAAACGAACTGGACGCCGTACAGGCTTTTCTGAAAAAATATCCGTTTGCTCAGGTGGGACTTCAGAATAGGGATGACTTTGTAGTCTATGACGACAAGGGCAACATCAATGACACCATTCCTGCACTGACAATATCCTATATCGGGTCGCCTCATACGATATTCAGCCTAGACGAGTACAAGGCAAACCTGCATCTGATCAGGTACGAGAACCCGAGTTTGTGGATTGTAACAGCATTGGACGGCAAAGTGCTTGACGTGAGATTGCGGTGCACCATATCTTATGGCGAGGGCACGGGCTTTGTCGACGTAATTCAAGGAAGCGACAGAGCCATACAATATATCGATAGAGGATTTTGTTCGTAAGATTGAGGCGCGCCTTATTCCCTGTAAACGCCCGCTTCTTTCAGGATCTGTATGACCACCGGGATTTCAAGGTCTACCTGCATCGCAACAAATTCCTCGGGTATCCCCGACGTGTACAGGTTCTTTACAATCTCCTTTGTGTTCTCAGATACCAACCCCTTCTGCATTCCGACTCCACCTATCCGCTCCAGCCAGAATATTAAGTAGTTTTGTCGCCTGACGACCTTCTGTAGGCCATCAGGTAGCCTGCGCCGCCGGCAAGCACGCCTGCCAGCAGGACCAGAATTGAGGCACCTATCGGCTCCACAAACGGGACGATGAGCCCGTGCACCTGCCCCTGATTAAAGCCGGCTCCGCCCACTGCTTCAGGCAGTGCAGCAGCTCCGCCGACATACCCTGCGTACATCATCATCCCGGCTGCTGCGGCCACCCCTGCGTTCATGAGGACAAGGTGCAGCCAGCCAAGGACCTTCGGCACCCTATTTCCAAGCGACTGGTAGAAAAGCGCCGAGACGGCGACGCCTACCACGCCGACTACTATGTATATCACAAACCCAAACGTGAACCATGTTCCAGCGCCTCCCGCCGCTATCACCCTTGACACCTCGGGCTTCATAAAAGACGTCTGCCCCAGTACCAGCACGGCAGTCAGGGCCACTATGGCCGCGCCCTGCACTATTGCTGCAGTCATGAACCTTGCCGACCACGCGCTTGACGTTATAACCTGCGGTCTTTCCATGCGCATGAAAACCTAAGCGGCGCTAATATCGACTATGTGTACAGCGCAATGCAATGTACGCGGATTATTCCTCGTCGCCTTCTTCTTCAGACTCGTCCTCTACAGGCACTTCTGCCTTTTTCTGCACCTTTCTTGCAAACACGAGATACGTCGTGTGCCCTATCATCCTCATCGACGGCCGGGTCATGCCTTCCCGCGCCTCCATCTGCCTTATCAAAAGCTCGATGCTTTCGACGTCGACAAAGCCGCTCTTTTTCAATTCAGTCGCGGTCTTTTCTATCTGGTTTGCAGTAGGGCATATCGCCACAAAAGCGCCGCTGCCTTTCAGCGCATCGTGGACGACGTCAAGCACGGTCCAAGGGTCGCCGAGGTCGACTATGGCAATGTCTGCATCCCTGACGTCGACGCCCTGGTGCGGGTCGTGGTGGTTCATTGTCACAAATTGCGCGACTCCGGCCTTCTCCAGGTTGCGCTTGGCAATCTCCATAAAGTCTGGGTTGACGTCAAAAGTGTAGACGTGGCCCTCGGGTTTTACGATGCTTGCAAAGAAAGTCGCGGTCGCGCCGCTGCCGGTGCCAATCTCAAGGATTTTCGAGCCGTTTTTCATCCCGGTCCTGGCGGCGATAAAGCCGAGGTCTTTTGGATAAACGATCTGCGTCCTGCGCTCTGACTTCATGATAAAGTCGTGGATGGTAGGCTCTATCAGGAAAACGACCTTGCCTTCTGTCGTCCTTATCACCGACCCGTACTCCATGCCAATCGTCGCCCCCACGTCGATTATGCCAAGGTGCGTGTGCATCTTTTTGTCCGGCGTCACTTTTGTGAGCCACTTTTTGCGCGACGTGTGGAAAAGGAGCACGTACGAGCCTTCCTCTATCTTCACAGAAGGGGTAGCGAGAAGTACTGGATAAAAATCAATCTAATGGATTCAGTCTCTAGTGCAATTTTGCACAAGGGTTAACTTGCCCCGGGCGTTTTTTGAGGCGTTGTCCTGCAGGGGCCTGTGCAAGAGACACCCGCGGTTTGTGCCGACAAAAAAGATAGACTATGCCAAGGGGATGAAGGTCTGCACGATATGCGACACGGCCATTTTTGTCGGCATGCCAGACAACAAGTGCCCCTGCTGCAGAAAGAACCTGCGCACCAGGCCGCAGTACCACGGCGAAAAAGGAAGGATGACACGAGAAGCGGCAAGGCTACATCTTGTCGAGCGCAGTCACCCCAAGGAGCGACAGCGCGTTTCTTAGCGCTATTCCAAACGCCCTGACAAGCGCAAGCCTCGCAAGCATCTTTTCCCTGTCAGGCTCTTTTATGACCGGCACCTTTTCATAGAATAAACTGAACACGGTGGCAAGGTTGTACGAGTAGCGGGCAAGCGCCTTTGGCGACAACGATTTTGCGGCGTCTTCTACCACAAGGTCCAGCTTGGCAATCTCTTTTATCAGCGCAATTTCGGCCTCGTGGCTCAAAAGCTCGAACCTCGCTGTCGAAGGCGCCTCGACCCCGGCCTTTTCCAGTATGCGCTGCGACCGGGCATAGGCATATTGAAGATACGGCCCCGTGTCGCCTTCAAGGCTCATGGATTCTGTGATGTCAAAGGTGATTATCTTGTCCAAATCTTGTTTGACCATGTTGTAGCGGATGGCAGAAATCGCTATTTCTTCTGCCACTGAATTGAGCTCCTCGTCTGAAAATTCGGGGTTGCGGGTCCGCACCTCTTCTTTTGCCTTTGCCTTCAGGTGGTCAAGCACGTAATCGGCGCCGACGTAGATGCCTTTCCTGCCGGACATGTGTATGAACTGCCTGTCGCCGATGTCGATGCCAAGTGCCTTGGCTGTGTTGGCAGACAATGTCACTGCCTCGTAGCCCAGGTGCTGGTAATTTGCGCTGGTTCCGATCTTGCCCAAGACCTGCGAGATGATGCGCTGGAGGCGCGCCTGCCGCTAATCGATGATGGTCACGACCCTGTCCGCGCCGGAAAAGACGCCGGCTTTGCCCTGCGCAAGCGTAGTTGCATGGAGCGTCGAGTCGTCCCACTGCCTCCCGTACTCGACGTAGCGGAACGGGTCGCCGACGAGCCCGAGCTTCCACGCGGCATAAGGAATGTCCTTTGCGACGTAGGTTGCCGTGCCGTCGCTCCGCACCACCACCTTGTCCTCCTCGCCTTCTGCCTCTATCACCCAGCAGCCCCTGTTCTTGCCCTCCTCCTCGAATTTCACGAGGCGCTCTTTTTTCAAGAGCTCAAACGCCCTCTCCCACATCTTTGAGACCACGATCTGCGACTCGAAATTCAGTATGTCATAGCGCGCCTTCAGGCGCCAGCATGTCTGCAATTGCTCGTCAAGCACGCGCTTGGTTATCTCTGCGGCAAACCTTGCAATCTCTGATTTTCCTTCCTCTATCTCCTTTAGCACAAACTTGCGCTTTTCTGCAAGCGACGGGTCCTTTTCGTACATCTGGTTGACCTTGACGTACACGTCGTCGCCGCAGTACTGGTCGAACTTGCGGCCTTGGGGAGGCTCGGGGGAAAAACCTGCGAACTTGAAGCCTATGACGATGTCTGCCACTTGCAGCCCCGAGTCGTCGACGTAGTTGAGGACCGTGGTGTTGTGGTTTGTGGCCTTCATTATCCTGTACAGCGTGTCGCCTAAAATCACGTTTCTCATGTGGCCTACGTGGAGCGCCTTGTTGGGGTTGACGCTTGTATGCTCAATTACCATCCGCCGGCCCTGCCCGGCGTCGATGTGGCCGTATTTTTCAGGGTCTGAAAGCACGCCTGAAAGCGTCGACGTGGAAAGGGCCGCGTGGTTTGCCGTAAAGTTGACATAGCCTGCAGGATGCGGCGCCACCGACAAGACAAGTGCGCCCGGCTTTATCAGGGGCTTTATGAACTCGATTAGCTCTGCCGCGATTTTAGCAGGCGCCTTTTTCAGCTGCTTTGAAAGCGGAAAGGCCACGTTGCAGGTGAGATCGCCAAACTCTTTTCGAGGAGGCTCTGAAACGTCAAACTGCACCGAAGGGTAGCCTGCAGCGGCAAGGCTGTCGGCGACTATCTGCCGGGTCTCTTCTACAAGCTTTCGAAAAGTCATGCCTTTACCCCCAGGTAGTTCAGCGCAACGTGATCAATGGCCTCAATAAGGCCGACGCCTTCCTTCCCTGAAACGACGTGCGACGCCTTTGCCTTGACGTGCTCGTCGGCGTGCCCGAGCGCGATGCCGTGCCCGCACAGCTCAAACATTTTGATGTCTGTTTCGCTGTCGCCTATAGCGACTGTTTCTTCGGGCTCGGCCTTCAATATCTTCAATGCCTCTTTCAGCCCGAGCGCCTTGTCCACGCCCTTTTCGTTTATGTGAAAAGCGTACTTGCTGTCGTTCAAATACAATTGCAGCCCGTGCTCGTCGAGTATCTTTTGCCCTTCTGCGATGTCAAAGGTCCTGAGCATCACCACTTCGGTCATCCTCGGAAAGACTGGCTTTTCTTGCACGCCGTCAAGGCTCTTTTTCAAAATCTCATAGCCTTGCATGCACTTTTCTCTGCTTGCAAGTAGTTTGTGCTCCTGCGGCGCAAGGGTGATGGCGCCCCCGTTCTCGCCGACTGCAAGGCGCGTGGTCCCGCCAAACACCGCAAGCACAAACGCCTCTATCGACGACCGGCCAGTCACGTATATGACGCTGTAGCCCAGCTTGTCGAGGTATCTGAGCTTTGCCAGCGCAGACAGGCTCACCGCCCCGCCCCCGTTCTCAGTCAGGGTGCCGTCGATGTCGACTGCAAAGACCTTGATGCCCAACCGCGAGTAAAGCTTTGGCTGAACGTTATAAGTGTAATTGGCTAGGCCGATATGTCCATCGCAAGCGAGCCTTTGAGCAGCTCCTTGAACCTGGCAACGTCTTCCACCGATACTTCTGGCGCCGTGGCGACAGCCGCCGGCTTTGCCGTGACCTCTATCGCGGGCTTGACCGCAGGCTTGGGCGCGCGGGTCCTCCGGTCGGTCAGCGACTTTTGCTTTTTCACCCTTATCTTTATCCTGAATCCCCACTGGCCCCTGCTGCTCCACCTTTCCATCTCGACCACGTCGCCGGACCCCTGCAGCCTGTCGCCCTCGGCTGTCACGACCATAAAGTCTGTCCTCTCGCCCTCCCTTATCGACGAGATCTTTTCGTAAAAGTGCTGCCAGTCAAGCGGGTTTGTTACAAGCGCCTGCACGGTCAGCAGGTCGCCCATGCTGACTTCCTTGATGTAGCTTGACAAAATTTCTATGCTGCAAAACTTGGCGTACACGGCTTATCTATGGAGGGCTATGAATAAATAATTTTTGGAACGCAGGACAGTATATCTGTAAATGTACCATTTTTACTTGAATCTATTTTGCAGATATTACACTAAAATGCGATAAAGAGTGGAAATCCTAGCCCAGCTGGAATTCGGCCTTGCTGCCTTCGGTTACGCCGTGCCTTTCTGAAAACCCGGCGACTGTTTCAAGCACGTACCTGGCCTCCTCTTCAGGGTTGTACGACGGGCAGTCAAGCGGCGTGCACGGCTGCAAGCTGTGCTCTATGTGCACCACGGTCTTGTCAGAGTCAAGCCAGATTATGTCGATTGGAAACTTCATGCCGTGCATCCAGAAAGACTGTCTTGCTTCTATGTCAAATGGAAAGAGCATCGCCTCGCCCTCGTCCATGCTTTCGCGCACCCCAAGGCCCAGGCTCTTTTTCTCCGGCGTGTCTGCAATGTCTGCCAGGAGCCCTGCGCCTCCAATGTAGACAACCGTCTGGTCGTAGCCTTCAAGCCCGCCCTCCTTTGAAACTGGGACGGGGTCGCCTGACACAACAGTGTATGCTGGGTAGAACATGAGCACCACTGTCGCAATGGCGGCAGCGGCAGCCCCAAGCCCTATCGCGATTGCAAGGCGCACAGGGCCGGATTGCAGTTTTAGGTATTTATGCTATCGGACCTGAAAGGCGCAGGTGCACCAGCTGCGGGCTAGACTTGCCCTGCATTATCCTCGCGTCGTTTCCGGCCTTCCTAAAGTATGACGCAAGCACCACCGCCCAAGGCAGGACATGCTTTCCTTCCGCCTTGGAATGCAGGCTGAGGATGTTGTTGCTCCTGTCGTGTTTCAGGCCGCCGGCGCAGCTTATCTTCAGCGCAGAATCGACAAGCTCGAGCATTTCAGGCGCGCCAAGGCCTGCAAGCTTTATCCCGTACTTTTTCTCCATGACTTCTAAAAGTCCGGTAGACGGGTCCTCGCTGTTTACCGCGTACTCTAGCATGTGCGACGCAAGGCCGTTGTCGACTGCCCGGGCAAGCTCGAGCGCCTTTGCCGCGACCGCGGGCTCGGCCTCTAGCACGTGGCGCACCTCTGTGGCTTTGCCCCACGCCTCCTCAAAGCCCTTGCTCTGCAGGCCGGCGTAGGCGTCAAGCGAGGCAAAAAGCGCTGCCTTGCCGTTGCTAGAGTCTATCGAGACTGTGTGCGCCGAGTCTATCATCATGACGTTAGAGTGTACGTCTCCCATGCGCAGCTCTATGCCGTCCGGCAGCGAGAAAAGCCCCTCGCTTCCGACGCACTGCGTTCCTGCTATGAGCCTTATGCGGGCGCCGTTGGTGGCGGCCTTTACCAGCTGGCCCCTGCACTGCGAGAGCAAGCGCAATCCCCACGCGTCAATCGTCCCTGTTATGGACGAGCGGGCGCCTGCTATGAGGCTTGCAACCTTTGAAAGCGCCGAGTCGGCGTCAAGTATGAAATACCTGCGCTCCTCCGAGCCGCGGGGGCGCTGGCCCTCGTCGCTCAGCTTTTGCAGGCGCTCGACAATCTTTTGCATGTTTTTCACCCTGCGCTCGTGCAGGCTGACAATCTCGCCAAACGCCTCCTCGGGCGGGATGGCGCTGCAGATGAGCGGCTTTTGCTTTGACACCACAGCCAGCCTCTTTTTCTCGAGCTTTTTCACCGTCTGGTACACCTTTGTGCGCGGCAGGTTGGCATAGTATGCAAGGTCGCTTGCGGCAAGAGAGCCCCTGCCGAGCATGGTCAGGTAGGCCCTGCCCTCGTACTTTGACAGGCCGAATTCCTCGAGGCTTGACGGAAGATCATTATTTTCAATGGCGTCGGCTGGCATCTGGCGCATAGTCTTGCGGGCGGAAGGTAAAACGGATTGTCAAACATATTCGGCACAAGTTTGAAAAAATGTCAAGCTGTTACCGCCCTTCCCTGTTACCGCGGTGACAAAACTTTCCGGCACACGGGTCGTATTATCCATGTCGCACGGATGCTTGTCATCATGACATCAAGATGGGTAAAGTCAGAGTCAGTTGTTAACGACGATTCCACGCTCCCCAAACCCGGCGGGCCGCTGAGGCCGAGGCTTGAGGCCGTCCGCAAAAAGATAGAGGGCCAGGTGGCAAGGCTGGCAAGCCTGCAGGCAGGCATGAAGGAGAAGGACGCCGAGACGTTCCGCAAGCTGCTCGAGTCGATAAAGGAGAACAACGTGCAGTATTCCACGGTGCTGTCGTCTGAACTGTCGACTGCAAGGCAGGTAAGCCGCGTCGTCTCGACTGCCAAGGTGGCGCTTGAAAAGATGCAGGCAAAGCTTGCGTCTGCGTCTGACTTTGGCGACCTTGTGATAGTCCTGAGCCCGGCGATGTCGGTTGTCAAGAACGTGCGCTCGTCGCTTGTGCCCTACGTGCCAGAGATGGAGGCAGACCTGGGCATCATTGCCGAGCTCCTGTCAGGCATCCTGGTCGACGCCGGGCAGGTGGGCGGTTACACTATCAACTTCGAGACTGCAAACGAGGAGGCGGCAAGGCTGGTCGAAGAGGCCTCCGCCACGGTAGAACAGGTAATGAAGGAGGAGTTCCCGGGAATCCCGGATCTTCCCCTCGTGCCAAAAGCTGCCTAGCCGGTACGTGGCTGTCCCGGCTGGGCAGCCCGGTCACCCCGGGTAGGCAAATAGCCCAACATCTTTTAACACAGCCTCTTTTCGTCGCAACCCTGCGCTAATGGTAGGCATTGCTGTTCCGCAGAGACACCGCTACCCTCAGGGAAAGGGCGCAGCTTGCGCTTGCAAGCATCCAGCGCAATGCCTATGCCATGAGTGTGCTGAGGGCGAGGCTCGAGTCCAGGGTTGGAGCAAGCAATGGCGACAGCAGGCAGGAACTTGAGCGCGTCTTGGAACTTGTGAAAAACGGCGAGGTGATACTCAACGAGATGTCGGGCAAGATGGAGGCGGCAAAATACCTCGAGGAGTTCATCACGATAATCGACTCGGCTGCCGGTTCGGTTGGCGAGATACGGGACGACATTGAAAAGATGGTCCCGATTGCCGAGAGCGCACTTGCAGAGATACACGAGGCGGTTGCAAAGATATCGGGCGGCGAGTACCCCGGCGCGCCGCCTACAAGCCAGGAATTGCAAAAGCTGATAATGGAAGAGGCCGAGAATGCGGCAAAGGCGGCGGAGGCAAAAATGCCTGTGCCCCCGGCCGCGGAGGCAGCGGCAGAACCCGAACAGGAGCGCGAAGCCGAGCCGGCGTAGGGTGCAAAGTTTTTTCTTGCTTGGGCAAGATAGATTTACACCCGGGTAATTCAAACGGGGCACCAATTCCTGCTTGGACAGTAGTTTATGAGTCTCGCACCCCAGGAACTTGAAAATAGCGCTAGCAAGTACGCAGCCGAGGCGATCAGGCTTGACTCCCAGGGCTCTCGCGGCATGGCAATCCAGTCGTACCAGAAGGCCATCGAGGCGCTGGTCAAGCTCGTGCAGATCTACCCGGATTACAAGCTAAACAAGGTGTACATGGAGAGGGCAAGCGCCTACCAGAACAGGATAAAGGCGCTGCAGATGTCGCACGGCCTTGAAGAGGAGAGGCCGGCACCAATCGAAAACAAGCCGCAGCCGTCAAACGGCAACGGCAAGGGCCACGCCCCGGCGCAAAAGCCGGGCAACGTCGAGACGCTCAAGGCGGACTTTGACGACCTTGTCATGAAGGACAAGCCCAAGGTCAGCTGGGACGAGGTGATAGGGCTCTAAGACGCCAAGAGGGCGATAAGGGAGTCCATAGTTTATCCAATGAAGAGGCCTGATCTGTTCCCGCTAGGCTGGCCCCGCGGGATACTGCTGTACGGCCCGCCTGGATGCGGCAAGACTCTGCTCGCAGCTGCGGCAGCAGCTGAAATCGACGGCTACTTCATCAACGTCGACGCGGCGTCGATGATGAGCAAGTGGCTCGGCGAGGCGGAGAAGAACATTTCAAAGCTGTTTGCGATGGCGCGCAAGCTCAACGAGAGCGAGGGCGTGCCCGTCCTGCTCTTCATAGACGAGATTGACTCGCTTTTGGGGACGAGGAATAGCGAGGTCGGCGGCGAGGTCAGGGTAAAGAACCAGTTCCTGACTGAGATGGACGGCATAAACGGCAAGTCAAAAGAGTCGCAGCTTTACGTTATAGGCGCTACAAACAAGCCGTGGAGCCTGGAGGCAGGTTTCCTGCGCAGGTTCCAGAAGAGGATCTACGTCACCCTGCCGGACAACGCTTCCCGGGATAATTTGTTCAACCAGTACACGCGCCCGCTCAACACCGAGGGCAACCTGAAGATAGAGGAGCTTGCCAAGATAACCGAAGGCTACAGCGCAAGCGACATCAAGGACATCTGCCAGTCGGTCCAGCTGCGCGTGGTCAACGAGCTGTTCGAGAGCGGCAAGGCGATGGACAGCAGCGCAAACCCGCGCGCAATAGGCACGAGCGACTTTAAGGAGATACTGAAGATCCGCAAGCCGTCTGTCAGCGTGGACATGATACGCGCCTACATGCGGTGGAGCGACCAGTTCAAGGCGCTCTAAGCCTCTCCCTTTTTTCCTAATCTTTAAATTCAAAGTCAGCTGTAGTATTTGCAGTGACTGCCCAAGCAGAACGACACAGATTGGAAAAAAAGGTAGATCTATTATCAAAGGCATTGCACCTTTTGCTCTTTGAAGAAAAAGAAACCATCTCAAAGAAAGAAGCTGCAGAGATAAGAGCAAGACTATCATCTTACTTGAAAGGCAACAAAGGTGATTTTGTTGATCTGGAAGATGTCTTGAATGCTGGCAGTAAAAGTAAGCAAAAAAGCTCTAAAAGAGCTTGATTCACTGCCGGCGGATGCAAGAATCAAGATTCTCGATGCTTGCAGATCTATGAGTGAAGATCCTTTCTTGGGCGATGTAAAACCACTAAAGGGATTATCGGGCGTATTTAGAAAGCGTGTAGGCGGCTACAGATAGCCTTCAGCGTCAATTTCACCGAAAATGAAGTTTTGATACTGAAGGTCGGTAAAAGAGACAAGTTCTATCAAGACTTGTAAGCCTTGATAGATTGTCGGTTTACTTTTCTTCCTTGTAGCGCTGCATCGCTTCGCTTATCTTCTTTTTCGCAGACTCTTTGTTTTCCCAGCCGGCTACCTTGACGTACTTCCCTTTTTCAAGCTCCTTGTAGTGCTCAAAAAAGTGCTTTATCTGGTCCCGGATGTGTGCAGGCACGCTGTCAATGTCTTTTACGTCTGAAAACGACGGGTCGACCTTTGCCACAGGGACTGCAACCACCTTTGCGTCCTGCCCCTCCTCGTCCTCTGTTATCAGCACGCCCACGGGGTTTGCCTTTATCACTGCCGCCGGGACTACAGGGTCGTTTCCAAGGACGAGCACGTCGACCGGGTCGCCGTCCTTTTCCTTTGTCTGCGGCACAAAGCCATAGTTGCACGGGTAAAACATGGCGGTGAACAGCTTGCGGTCCACAAAGACCGCGCCAGATTCCTCGTCGATTTCGTACTTGATGTTGCTCCCCTTCGGGATCTCGATAACGACGTTGATTTCTTCCGGCGGGTTCTTGCCGGCCTTGAGTGTGTCTACGAGCGCCAATTTGACCGGGACTAACGCGAGCTGCTAAAGATATAATCCTATTGGAGCGTCATGGACTCGCCGGGCTGCACAGGCGGGCACAATCCGCGCCGCATTCTTATACGCGACGGGGCTATAACAATCGTGATAAACTCTTCTTCTAGCATGGCAGAAGACGCCAAATGCCAAGGCTGATGTTAAAGTGCAAGACCTGTGGCGAGGTGTTCCCGGGGCTGTATGTCCCCGACGAGAACGCCGGCAGCCTGCAGTCGGCTATGAGCGCCGACCCATTCCACACGTGTTCCCGGGGCCACAGGAACGAGTATGCGGCTGAAGACTGCATGGACTGGTCCTGATTCTGATGAACCAAAAGTCAAGGAAGGTGGTACTCGTGACGTACCCGGATAGCTTTGCGCAGGAAGAAGCGAAGAGCCTGGTCGAGTCGGCAGGCCGCCAGAGCGTCAGGGTCTTTACGCAAAAGTACCTGAACCGGTCGCAGTACGGGATGGGCCCGGGCAAGGCGGAGGAGATAAAAGAATTCCTGAAAGGGTCGGGTGCGGAACAGGTCGTAGTCGACGAGCGCCTCACGTCGAGGCAGATACATAACCTGGAAAAGCTCACAGGCGTCCAGGTAGTCGACAGGGAGCGGCTGATACTTGACATCTTCCAATCGAGGGCCACGACGACTGAGGCCAAGCTGCAGATAGAGCTTGCAGAGGTAAAGTACGAGATGCCCCGGGTGCGCGAAAACGCAAGGATAACCTCCGGCAACGAGCGCCCCGGAAAAGGCGGCAGCGGGGAATACGTGGTCGATGTGAAGTTCCGGGAGCTGAAACGGCGCATGTCGTTTATCAAGGAAAAGCTGGACGACGCCAAGAAAAAGCGCGAGCTGTACCACCAGCAGCGCGAGAGGGACGGCATGCCGGTCATCTCCCTTGTCGGCTACACGAGCTCGGGCAAGACCACGCTGTTCAACCTGCTCACCGACGAGGACCGCGAGACCTCGAGCAGCCTGTTCACGACGCTTTCCACCACCACGCGTGCGCTCAAGGTCGGCGATACCGACGCGCTGCTCACCGACACTGTCGGATTCATCAGCAGGCTGCCGACGTACATGATAGACGCCTTCAAGTCGACGCTCGAGGAATCTCTGGCGGCCGAAGTCGTGCTTTTGTTGATAGACGCGTCGGAGGACACGCAGAGCATCAGGATAAAGTACTCGACCTGCCTGCGCGTGCTTGAAGAGTTGAAGGTTGACAGATCAAGGATGCTCGTGGTCTTTACGAAATACGACAGGGTTGGCTCAGAAGAGGCAGTATCGGATATTGCCAGGGACCTTGCGGTTCAAAACTGGATTGCAGTCTCGTCAAAAACAGGGTACAGCATACACAAGCTGAGGGGAATTGTCAGCCAGCGGTTAGCTGAAAAGACGGCCAAAAAGGTAGTGGCAGGAAGCGGCTAGTTCGCCGAACCACGTCTTACTGCCGGCATTCCTTGTTTGTCCACAGCCTGCACTTTGCGCTGTGGCGCCAGCTCCCGTTCACAAAGTGCTCAAGGTGCTTGACGCCGTCGCGGTCTGTCACGGTCCGCTCCTGGCCGTTCTTTGGCGCGCCCGAGCCAATAAGCTTGGGCGAATCTCTCTGGTACAATTTACGCTATGCTCCCTGTTTCCTTGAGCATGACGCCAAGGCAAGGTTCGCAATATCGCTCGAGAACTGAAATGCCGTTGCCTACGTCAAAAATCGCCTCTTTTGTAGCCGGTTGATCGCAATCCCTGCACTTTTTCTGCTTGCCAGATGGCCCGGAAGACGAGGTGGCAAGGCTTCTTACTGATAAGAACCGCTTGTTCATCATTACGTAGCAGTATTGAAGCAATAAGAACGTACGGAATCGAGCCGCTAACCAAAAATTTAAACGGGCCACGGCCCCGCCTTCCCGTAGATGGAGTTTAACACGCGTTTCGACGCCAAGGCGATCGAAAACGAGGTTCGCACTTATCTCGACGGCATCGACCTGCGCGCCCTGCTTGAAAACGAGCTCGCAGACAAAGAGCTTGTAGGCTACATCGAAGGCCCGCCCACAATGAACGGCGAGCCGCACGCCGGCCACCTCAGGGGCCGAATAATCAAGGACTTGTGGTACAGATTCAACACGCTGTGCAAGAAAAAGGTGATTTTCCGCGCAGGCTGGGACACGCAGGGGCTGCCGGTTGAATTGGCTGCAGAAAAGGCGCTTGGGCTCACTGGCAGCAAGGCCGAGAACGTCGGCAAGGTCGGCATCGAGAAAATAGTCGAGACGTGCAAAAAGCTCATCCACGAAAACAACGAGAAGTGGGTCGCAGTCGATCAATTACTTGGCATGTCGTTCAACTATGAAAAGGCGTACTGGACCTACAGGGACGACTACATAGAGCGCGAGTGGCAGTTTCTGAAAAAGGCGTGGGAGACAGGCGTCCTGAAGGAGTGGTTCAGAGTCGTGGCGTACTGCCCGTCGTGCCAGACGTCGCTCTCAAACGCCGAGGTGAACCAGGGCTACGAGACAGTCGAGGACCCATCGTTTTACTACAAGGTGAAAATGACAGACGAGGACGCCTACCTGATAGTCTGGACCACCATGCCCTTTACGATAGTGACAGACGAGATGGTCGGCGTCAACCCCAAGGCCGAGTATGCCTATGTTTGGGTGAACAAAGAAAACAGCGCCGGCGGCGAGCGCTGGCTGGTCGGTAAAGATAGACTGGAAGAGCTGATGAAAGAAGTGCGCGTCGAAGACTATAAGGTGGAAAAGGTCGTGAGCGGCAGGGACCTTGACGGCAAGCACTACGTTCATCCATTATTGCACATGATACCCGGCCTTGACGAGCTGGCAAGGTCAGGCTCGGTCCATTTCGTCGTCGCGGAGGATTTCGTCGACACCGCTACCGGCAGCGGGCTTGTTCACCTGTCGCCGGCAAACGGCGAGGACGACTTTGAGATTGCAAACAAGCGCAAGGTGCCCATCTTTGTGCCCATCGACGACCGCGTGGTGTTCACCGAGAAGGCCGGCGCGTTTGCCGGCATGTTTGTGCGCGACGCGGACATGAAGGTGTTCGAAGCGATGAAGGCAGCCGGCGCGTCTGTCAGGATGGGGAAACTGAAACATCAGTACCCGACGTGCTGGCGCTCGCATCACAAGGTCGTGTGGCTTGCAAGGCGCGAGTACTTCTACATCATTTCAAACCTGGGCGACAGGCCGCTTGAATCGGCGCAGGCAGTCGACTATTTCTTTGAGCAGCCGAAAAACAGGTTCGTGGAGATTATCCGAGAGCAGCACCCCTGGTGCATATCCCGCGAGCGGGTCTGGGGCACGCCGCTCCCCATCTGGTCCTGCGGAAAATGCGGCCACAAAGAGCCGCTGTTCTCAAGGGCCGAGATAGTTGGCAAGGCGTCAGAGCTTCCTGACGGCCCTGACTTTGAGCTCCACAGGCCGTGGATTGACAGAATAAAGATAAAGTGCGGCAAGTGCGGCGCGGAGATGAACCGCGAGCCGTTTGTGCTTGACACCTGGCACAACTCTGGCGCCGCTCCTTACGCGTCGCTCACCGACCAGGAATACTCTGACCTTATCCCTGCCACGTTTTTGACGGAAGGAATCGACCAGACAAGGGGCTGGGCCTATACGCTGTTGATGGAAGGCGTGATAATGGCAGGCAGGGCGCCTTTCCAGTCGTTCCTGTTCCAGGGGCACGTGCTTGACGAGAAGGGCAACAAGATGAGCAAAAGCCTTGGAAACGTGCTGGACGCGCGCAAGCTGCTTGGCGAAAATCCGGTCGACCTCATTCGATTGTATTTCATGTGGAAGTCGTCGCCCATCGAGGCTCTCAACTTCAGCCTGGACGAGATGAAGACAAGGACGTACCAGATCCTGAGCACGCTGCACAACCTCCACGTGTATTTCAGGCAGAACAGCGAGTTTGACAGGTTCGACAGGGAAAAGCACATGCTGCAGTGGGTCATAGAAAGCAACCTGCTTGCGCCCACCGAAACGTGGCTCCTGTCAAAGATGCAGGGCCTGATAACAGAAGTGACGGCGGCGTTTGAGCGCTGCAGGTTCCACGAAGGCGCAAAGGCCATCGACGAGTTTGTGATAAACCATTTGAGCCAGACGTACGTTCCGCTGACAAGAAACGTCATCTGGGACGACAGCGCCGAGAACCTGAACAAGCGCCTGGCGACGTACGCGGTCTTGGGCCACGTGCTCGAGAAAATTGACGTCATGCTCCACCCGCTCTCGCCGTTTGTAAGCGACTACCTCTACCTGGCCTGCTTTGGAAGGAAAAAGAGCGTGCTCCTTGAGGCGTGGCCTGAGCGGGACGAAAAGCTGGTCGACGCAAAGGTGGAAGGCGCGTTTGACATGATAAAAGAAGTAGTATCATTGGCAAACGCGGCGCGAAACCTGGCAGGGCTGAAGAGGCGCTGGCCGATAGGCGAGGCCGCGATATGCGGGACGCACACCGAGCTGAAGCCGCTTGAAGTCGACGGCACGACAGACGCGCTGAAGAGCCAGCTGAACGCAGAAAAGTATTCGCTTGTCCAGATAAGCGGCGGCACGCAGCTTGACAAGGCCGCAAGCCTGCTTGAGAAAAAGATGCCGATAGCAGTCGAGGCGTCGCTTGTGAGAAAGGGAGTCGCGCCCAGGGTAAAGGCCGACATCAACGCGGTGGTAAAGGCGTTTGAAGGCGTAGACAGGCAGTCGCTTATTCTGGAACTGAAGGCAAACGGAAAATACTCGCTTGCGTACGACGGCAAGGCAGTCGAGCTGTCACCGGCAGACGTAGACGTAAGGTACAGGGCTTCTGAAGGCTACTCGCTTGCAGAGCGGGGCAACCTAGTCGTGTTCATTTCTACAAAGAGAGACGGGAGCCTTATCGCAAAGGGGCTCCTGCGCGACCTTGCGCGCAACCTGCAGCAAATGCGCAAGGAGAGGCAGTACAACCCCACGGACATTTTGTCGGCGGCGTACGTTGCAGGCCTTGAAGAAGAAGAGATATCCGCGCTTTCGGCAATGAAAGACGAGATGACGTACCTCGTGAGGGTCAAGAAGGCTGTCCTGTCAAAGGAGCCTAACGAGGGCGTCAAGTACGGTTCTGTAGAAATAGACGGGCGCAAGTTCCAGATCTCCGTTGAATAGGTTCACCAGCTTTCCACTTGTAAGCCGGGCACCTTTTCAAAGTGTTTCTTGTTCTTCGTGATCAAAGTCTGATTGTTTGAAAGGGCTATGCTGGCAATCAGAAGGTCGGATTCGCCGATTGGATTTGACTTGTCGTGAAGGGCACCGGCAGACTGTGCTGCATTTCTGTCAAGCATCAGTATGAAAAAGGCGTCAAGGAGTTTGTCTACTCTGGCAAGTTCATTGCGTGTGTCCCTTGCCTTGAATGCTCCTTTGTAGAGCTCGAACGCGTTTATTATTGTGGTATGGACGGGTTCGTCGGTTGATTCCAGTTCTTCTAGCTTGCTTCTGGCTTTGGGGTCGTTTCTCAGGTAGGCAACTAAAAAGTCGGTATCTAGACAAGCCATTTTGATCAGAGTGTCACGTCACGGGTTTTGAAGCTCTTGCGGAAATCTTTGCTCGCTTCTTCAACATTGGAAGCCAATTCTGGCGAATGCAACTCATCCATCATTTCGAGTAATCTTTTTGCGCTGCCCTTGTTACCAGTTAACCGGAGAATCACATCTGTGAATGACTCCCCCTCTTTCTTTCGAGCCTTCAGAGCGCGGTAAGCCTCTTCTTTTATTGTCAGAGACCTTGTCGGCATTCTAATTATAGAATACATATACGTGTATTTAAACTTGGGAACCGGGTGTAAACCAAGGTCAAGCATAGCCCAAGTCATGGTCGGAGTTTCCAGCATAAACCAATTTTTACAAAATGGTGTGCATTTTTGCTGCCATAACGTAATATCTGCCGGTGGCAATGTGTTTGCTATCGGGGGCAGATAGCGCAACTTCTGCAGGTACTGGCAAGTAAGGGCTTTTCGCCCACGTAGTCAATGTTTTTTGCCATACTGTCTTAAATAGAAATTTTTGCTGAAGTATCTGCAATTGACCAACGAACAGGTGACCCTTGACAGCTGGGTCATCGCAAGGCTGCAGGACAGGCTCAGGCGGGCCTCTATCTTGGCGACGCGCACAGGGACGCCTGTCGTTCTGTACCGCCACACGATAGAGGAGACCGACGGCGCGGCCGAAGAAGAGATTGCGACTGTCAACGAGCAGTACGTCGTGGTCCAGGTGATGACGCACGGCGGCTACATCCCGCCAAACTTCCAGCAGCAGTTCGTGTTCACGTTTGAGCAGTTCCCGGACTACATCATGAACCGGAGCAAGGAACTGCTGTCGATGTGCCTCGAGAGCCTCGATCAGGAAATCACGGACTGATCTTACGCAGCAATACCAGGTCGCGATCGTTCCATCTTCTGAATCTGTTCCCGGACGAGCCGGTGCGCAGTCTTTGTCGAGAACAGGAACTCCCGATTCAGAGTCGTCGTGACTGAATTTACGCCGGGAAGCTTGCCCAGGGCGCTTGTCTTGGCAGTCAGGCTTCCAAGGTCGCTCTCCCTGCAGAGCAGGTACCTCATCGGCGGTTTTTCCACTTTGTTCACGAGCACGATGTCCCCCATCAGCCTGTGCAGCTCCTTCATCTCTATCTTGCCGTCGACTGCGAGGTATGACACTATCTCGCCCGAGCCCGTGGTGGGGCCTATCCGGGGCAGGATGGAAATGATGGACGACTCGAAAAGTGCATTGAGGCGCTTTCGCACCGTCTTTGGGCTCAAGCCTGTCAATTCTATGATATTATTCAAAGGTATTGTCGGGTCGTCTATCAGCGCGTCGATTATCTGCAAGTCAAGGATTGACAGGGGGCGCAGGTCGCGCCGGCGCTCGGTAAACGCCGCCCGGGAGTGCCGGGATCCAAGGGCGCGTGTGAGGTTTTCGACTGTTCGCTTGATGTTGTCCGACCATGTCCCTATGCCCAGGCCGCCGTCAAGCCTCCAGGCCACAAACGCTACGTCAGGTAGCTCCAGGACCTTTTCCACTTCCTGGCGCGTCCGGTCGCCCTGAAAAATGACAATAAGCTGGTCGCGGTCAAAGATGCCAGGCTCTATCCGCAGCCCGTAGCCGTGGAGCACGCCCTGGTCCTTCAGCCGCTCCAGCCTCTCGCGCACCGCAGGGGCAGTCAGCGAGACGCGGCGCCCGAGCGACCTGTAGCTCTGCCTCGCATTCTGGTGTAGCGCGACCAGCAGCTGAAAGTCCTTGGAATCCACTGAGAAATGTACACGCGCCTCGGATATAAGATTCCCTAAATCAAAAGTCAGGCCTGAGCGCAGTTAATTAAAATATCTCCGCCCTTTTTTGTTCTCTGTATGGCAAAGTATGACGGCATAAAGAGTCAGGAGCTCCTTGATTTTGAGAAAACCAAGGACGAGCTTACGCTAATCTTCAAGGACAACAGGTACCTGTTTATCAAGATCAAGAACGGCGACCTCGCTGTCGACCTGGCAGCATGCAACAGCGCAAAGGGCCAGGAGCTGCAGAGCGTCGAGGAAGGCAACGGCGAGATCACGCTTGTATTCAAAGGCTTCAAGCTGCCAGTCAAGGCCCAGAGCGGCAATCTGGAAATCGATTCCATCCCAGAGTAAGACGCTATTTTTCGATGTGTTTTTCGTACATCGTAATGGCCCACTCTTGCACTTCCGACTGCACAGAGCCGGGCCTCATCTCGCGTATCCTGTCAATCGACGCCGCCGCGCCCATCCTCTTTGCCTTTACAAAATAGGCCGCCAGTATCACGCCTGTCCTGCCCTTTCCTGCAGCGCAGTGGACGAGGACCGGCCTTCCTGCGGCCACTTCTTTTTCAATGAACGAAATTGCGCGGTCGATGTCTTCCGGCGACGGAGCGTCAAAGTCGTCCACCGGCAGATGGAGGTAGCCCATGCCGTCGTTGACCCATTCCTGCGGGAGCGGCTCCTCTCTCACGGTGACTATGGACTTTATGCCCTGCGACACAAGCCAGTCGACCTCCGCCTTTGTGACGGGCATCCCCGAGCCTGCAAGCATGTTTTCTTCCACCCAGCTAAAGTTGGTGGGCCTGTCAGACACCATGCCGTGCATCTTGCGGTACATGTCGCCTATGCGGGTCAACAGGCGAAGATTGGATTCTGGAACTTATAACGGTTAGCAATCTAGATATGCTCCGCCCTCGCAATATCACTGTGCTTGAGGCAAGGTGCGCCATGTGCGGCAAAAAGGCGCAGGTGGACGACGACATGGAAAACGTCAGGTGCGAGCACTGCGGCTATTCTGCAAAATACGACGAGTACCTGGAGACGATGAAGGACAAGGCGCTTCTGATGGCCGACGACTTTCAGATGAACTGGGACAGGAACCCGCTTTAGCTACCACGTCAGCCCTTTTTCGCTGCAGTCGAGGTGTCCGCCGCAATTTGAGCAGATCATGTGACACGCCGTCATGTTCTTCATCTCAAAGCCGCAGCGCGGGCATTCGACGGCTTCTTTTGTCTCGGACAACGCCAGACTTTCGAAAGCCTAGCTTTTAACCGTTTCAGAAACGTCGCTGATAGTAGTCAGAGTCTTCTTGCAGAAGATTAAATACGCAGCAGGCATCCCCGGACCGCATAGGAGGATGCTGCACGGCATCCAAGAGTCTGTGCCTGCCATTGCTTTTCCTGCTTTGCGCTAGCATCCTGACAGGCGTGCTTTTGCCACAAACTGCCGCGGCAAAGCGGGTGCCGATGGGCCATCCAAGCCTGGTAGCAGGCCTGTCCCCGGGCCCGGATCCGCGCTTTGACTTTGTCGTCGTGGACGGCGAGGAAACGATAGATACGCTGGGGGCCGACATCGACGCCAGATTATACGCCATATTCGATACGATAGTCCTGCCGGAAATCAGGAAGAGCTTTGACGAGAGAAGGGGCGTTCTCTCTGACAGCTACGTCGAGGACGTCTCTGGCAGCTATGAACAGAACGATTCCCGGCTTGACATCCTGATAAGCAAGGTTCCGCCGGAATACGGCTGCAGCACTGAAAGCTGCGCCCACAGGACAGTGGCCGTTGACCTGCCGCCAGAACTGGAGCTGTCTCACATCAGGCAGGTATTATTCTCGATTGCAGTATACGAGAACATGGGAAGCGGCGCAGAATACGACCAGCTGGTGGACAGGATAATCGCAAAGGCATCTGGCGAGGCCAGGGTCCTTTTCTCCGAAGCCGCCAACGTCTTGGAGGACAACAAGCAGGAGCTGCTTGAAGACGGCACCGCCATCGAGCGTCTGCTCTTGCGACAGTACGAGGACATCTCCAGAATAAGCGTGCTATTCCTGCAGTCTGAGCCCGGCGTCTCCGACAAAAAGCCGCTGGATGTCGTGATAACTTCAAATTCGTACTACGAACGCTCGTGGTCCTACTATGAGCAATCCGGGGAAGAAGAGCCCACTCCGGAGGTATTGCAGGAATGTGCCGAGCTTGGAATAGACGAGGCGGAATGCAGCGAAATTGCCGTCCTTGAGGCGAGGCGGCACCAGCTGCCGACCGACGATGACTCGGCAGAGCAGGGCAATGCGGCCGTGGATTCTATCGCCTTGATTGGAATTGGAGTCGCAGGTGCAGGAATAGCAGCCATTGTGGCGATAAGAAAGCTGAGGTGATCGGTTGAAAGCTAGCCTGTCGCCGGCATAAAAGAACTAATTTTTTGTGGCACTTTCCACTGGAAACGACCCCCCTCCCTGTCAGCCCCTGATGACGAGTCTGCCCTTCATCCCCTCTTCCGAGTGGATGGTGCAGTGGTAGTCAAACACGCCCTCTTCGTCAAAGGTGTGCGACCACGACTGCTCGCTCTTGAAAAAGCCGCTGTCAAGCTTTGTCTCGCCTGACGCAGTAGTATATGTCCCGACGACGTTGTGCTGGACCGAGGACTCGTTTACCCACCTGACAGTCGAGCCCTGCCTTGCCTCCGCCACGTCTGGCAGGTACATGTTCATGCCGCCGTAGACGATGTTGGTCGCAAGCGTCTCTCTCATCACGCGCTCCTGCTCTGCCATCACGCTTACCACGCGCTGCCTGTCAAGGTCGACTATGACGCTCCATATCTTCTGGTGGGACTCGCCGGCCCTGCCGTCAAGCGAGGAAAAGCTTGCGCCGGAGTACCTCCTGCCGTCCACCAGCTGCCAGTTTGCAGTTATTATTATCTGGCCCTGGCCGCTGTGCGTCACCTTCCCGTCGGGGCTCACAAACGCGGTCGGCTGGACGGCGGCGATTGTGACGGCTGTTCCCTTTATGCTGCCCAGGATCTCCTTCACTCCCTCGTCGCCTGCCGCTATCTCCCACGCCTGCTTTGCGACGTCGTTTATGGCATAGATGTACGTGTTGTCCTCTTTTGTGGGCTCCTGTATCACCCGGATCTCCGACTGGAGCGATATCGACTCCAGCGAGCGAAAGTCCTGCGCGTGCTCTTCAGGGAGCAGTCCTGACTGCATGAGCGCGGTACCGCCGGCCACGAAAATGGCGACCACGCCTGCAAGGGCGAGGTACTCCCTCTTCAACAAAGATGCCAGGGCTGAAACTCGCTATATACCATGTGGTTGGCCGGACACCGTTTTAATATCTGGCAGGCTCATGAGAGCGCATGAGCTCAATCGCTGTCGAATATTATGGCAAGAAATTTGACGACAATGCGTCAGCTGCTTTCATCCACCTCGTGAGGGAGATAGGCGAGATTGCGTTTGCGATGGAAAAGGGCAACGCAGAACACGCCAAGCTAGAGATAACAGAATCAGTCGCTCTTTTGCACTTTCTGGCGTCAAAGTACAGCCTCGACGTCGACGCAAACATGCAGGCCGTGTACTCGAAAAAGCTGGAAGCGCTCAGGGCCAAATGACCGGGCTCCGGCAGGACCTCGACGCGATTTCTGAAATACTGCACGAAACGTTCAAGGTAGAGGGTTTCAAGCGCGACTACGACGCGACTTTTGCAAAGGTTGCGTCAATCCTGCGCCGCTACGGGATAGAAGAAAACCCGCGCAACCTGCGGTTTCGGTTCATCCTCTGCATGCAAGAATTCTTTGACGGCATGCCGCAGGACCAGTGGCGCGTAAAGGACCCGGCGTTTGTAAAGCAGTCGGAGGAGTTTGCCATTTCCAGGTTCCGCGACTGGGTCATCGAGCAGGTGGCCTAGACTTTGCCACCCACCCTTCGTACATCTTTATCAGCTCGTCGACGTCAGCCTCGTTCTCAGAGTATGTAACTATGACTGCGAACTTGCCCTTGCCGTCGTGGCCCCTCGCGTAATAGCCCCAGTACCTGTCAGGCAGCCTTGCAAAGTTGCTCTTTGACATGGCGACGCCTGCAAGGTTCTTTGCCAGCGCGTCGGCCACTCTTGCCGCGTCGTCTGCTTCTATCATGGCCTTGCTGCGCGTGCGGGCGATTTAAGGGCTACCTGACGCGCTCAATGAGCTCGAAAACCTTGTTTATCGCGGGAGGCTCGCCTGCGGGGTCGCGCACGAAAAGCGATGCAGCTGCGTTTGCAAACATCAACCTCTCTGCGGGATCAAGCCCTGCGAGGTAACCGATGATGTCGGCAGCATCCCACACGTCGCCTGCGCCGGTCAGGAGCTTGGGCTCGACCTTTATCGCGTGCGCAAACTCAACCTCCCTGCCGTTTGACCACGCCGAGCCTATTCTCGTGTGCAGGTCGGTGGTGACGCCTGCGCTCTCGGCTATCTTTTTTGCAGCCGACCTGACGTCGTCCGGGCCGTAGGCCGTGCCTAGGGGCGCGTCGAGGCCGAGTGCATGGGCGAGGTGTGCGCACTCGTTCTCGTTTATGCTCAGGCAGTCTATCACCGACGACAGCCTGAACAGCGCGTCGCGGAACTCCTCCTTTCTTGTAGAGATATCGGCAGGGTCTACAAAGTGCATGGCGCTAGGCGAGCTCTTGAACGCGTGCTCCATCAATTCGGTCCCTTTCTTGTTGCTTGCCCAGTTGACCACCATGACCGCGTCTGCGCCCTTTAGTATCGCAGAATCTTCTTGCGAGCCGAGCCTGTTTGGGCCAAACTGCTCGTTGTCGCCCACGTCGCTCACCATCACGTTGACCTTGCTTTTGTCATGCGCAAACTCAAACGAGGTGGTAAAGCCCTGTCGGCCTGGAAGGATCCTCAGCGTCACGGACTGGCCAAACTGCGAGAACGACTGCCTTATCATGGCGGCGCCGATGTCGTCTGCCACCGTAAAGAGCGAGACCTTTGCGCCGAGCTTTGCAAGCGCGTAGGCGACGTTGACTGCGTTTCCGCCCCGGATGTCAGTCGTCGGGACGCCGCGGATGCTACCGCCGCCATTTTTGGCCTTTTCCTCGATGGCTGCCAGCAGCTTTTCTGCAGACTCGATCCTGATTATCCTGTCGACGAAAAAGTCGGGCATGACAACTATCGAGCCCAGAGACTTGAACTGCTTCAGCTTTTCGATCAACAAGACGGGTGCAAGAGCGCGGTATTTCTAGTTTGCAAAAAGGAGAGGGGAGGGTTTACTCCATTCCCATGCCGCCCATTCCACCCATGCCTCCCATACCGCCCGGCGGGCCGGCAGGCATCTTGGACTTGGTTGCGGCAATCACGTCGTCTATTCTCAGGATCATGGATACGACCTCGGTTGCAGACTTGATTATCTGCTGCTTTACAACCACAGGCTCGAGCACGTTCTGCTTGAACATGTCCGTGACCTGGGTGTTGCGCGCGTCGACCCCGGTCCACTTGGCTCCCTTGCTCTGCTTTGCGCGAAGCTCTGTCATGGTGTCTATCGGATCCATGCCGGCGTTCTCTGCCAGGTTGAGCGGGATTGCGTCAAGCGCGTCTGCAAACTTTTGCACCGCAAGTTGCGCCCTGCCTTCCTGGCTTGACGACCACTGGCGCAGCTCGCCTGCGATGTAGGCTTCCGGCGCGCCTCCGCCTGCCACTATTGCGGGCTTTTCAAGCACGTCCTTCATGACCATGAGGGCGTCGTGGAGCGACCTGTCGGCCTCGTCGACCACCCTCTGCGAGCCTCCGCGGACAAGTATCGTGACTGCCTTGGGGTTCTTGCATCCTTCGATGAACACCCACTTGTCGGTCTCGACCTTTCTCTCTTCGACCAGATCTGCAGAGCCCAGGTCCTTTGAGGTGAGGTCGTCCAGGTTGTTTACTATCCTTGCGCCTGTTGCGCGGGACATCTTGGTCATGTCGCTCTCCTTCACCCTGCGCACGGCAAGCACGCCTGCCTTTGCAAGGTAGTGCTGGGCGATGTCGTCGATGCCCTTCTGGCACAGGAGCACGTTTGCGCCAGCTTCTTTCACCTTGTCGACCATCGCCTTCAGCATCCTGTTCTCCTCTTCCAGGAACATCTGCATCTGGTGCGGGTCGGAAATGCGGATTTCTGCGCTCATCTCCGTCTTTTCGATTTCAAGCGCGGAGTTGATGAGCGCAATCCTGGCCTTCTCTATGCGCTTTGGCATGCCGGCGTGGACTACCTCCTTGTCGAGCACTATGCCCTTGATGAGCTTGGTGTCGCGCATCGAGCCCCCGGCCTTCTTCTCGACCTTGATGTTGTCAAGGTCCACCTTCAGTCCGTCGTCGGACTTTTCGGCGACCTGCTTTGTCGCGTCGACGACTATCTGGCCCAAAAGTGGGCTGTCCTCTGACACGAGTTTAGAGTCCATGCTCGTCCTCGCTATCCTGAGGAGCAGGTCCTTGTCAGAAACGTCGACGTTGACTGCTATCTTTTCCAAAAGCTTGAGCGCCTGCTCTGCTGACGCGTTGTAGCCGTCGACGATTATTGACGGGTGGACGTCCTTGTTTATCAGCTCCTCCGCCTTTTCGAGCAGCGCGCCCGCAAACACTACAGACGATGTTGTGCCGTCGCCAACCTCGTTGTCGACTGATTTTGCAACCTCGACCATCATCTTTGCCGCCGGGTGCTGCACGTCGATTTCCTTCAGAATGGTCGCGCCGTCGTTTGTGATGGTGACGTCGCCAAGGTTGTCCACGAGCATCTTGTCCATGCCCCTCGGTCCAAGCGACGTCTTTACTATCTCTGCAATCAGTTTTGCAGCTGCTATGTTGTTCTTTTGTGCCTCCCTTCCCTTGCTCTCCTTTGTCCCTTCCTTGAGGATTAATACTGGCATTCCGCCAGCCGTGGTTTGAATCGATGCCATACTATCAGTTCACCTTAGAATAATTGCAGTTTTCCATGATTCTCATATATGTTTTTCACATGCCGAGCTTGCGCGCCTTCTCGTCGAACCTGGCCCTGAACTTGGGAACGTTGATTATGAACCTCTCGTGCCTGCCCTCCCCTATCCTGTCGAGCCTGTCGCTTGCCTCTACCTCGAACATGACCCGCCTGCCGTCCACCGATACCACTGTTGCCTTCAAGAACACCTGCGCGCCCACAGGGGTCGCCGCCAGGTGCTTAATGTCCACGATGGTGCCGACAGAATCCCAGTCGCTCTCCGGTATTGCCTGCTCCTTTAGCAAGAGCCTGCAGGTCTCCTCCATCTCCATTATCATTGCCGGCGTCGACAGCACGTTTTCCCCTTCCCAGAGAAAGCTTGTCGTCATGTTCGAGCCTACCGTTATCTCCCTCTTTTTGGTGGCCCCGACCTTCAGCCTTGATGCAAAATCAGCGCTCATCTTGGATTCCTTTGATCATCTGGCTTAAAACCTGTGCCGGCGCTCGTCCACCTTGTGTTCCTTTTCTTCCTTGACGTGGTGGAGCCTGTCTTTTTCGTGGAGGAAAAGCTTGCCGCAACTTGCGCATTTCACGACGTGGCGCTTGTGGGCTTGCTGGGCGTGGCTCACAAGCTCGTCATAGCTTTTGAACCTGGCGCGGCATTCCTCGCACTCGTGCTTGCTGAAGAGGCCCACGAGATGTCATAAACAAAGCTTGCTAAAAAGATGTCTGAAAAAGAAAGGGTAGCGACCCCGCGTTTACCTGCTACGCCTCATGCTTGAGGCAATCGCATAGGCCAGGCCGACGATGAGGCCAAAAGCCAGCGGAATCCATACCGGGAAAGCGGCCGGGTCGATCTGTCTGAACAGAGCTTCGAACATGCCAGATGGTTGATAGCACAAGTATATTAGATTTTCTACAGCATTCCTCCCGTGCGGGCCCCGGCTATACATTAAATTACCCCAAGGGGAAAGTGCTTCATCATGAAGATGCTGAAGGAGATTCGCAAGTTCTGCCCCAAGTGCAAGACGCACACTATCCAGTCTGTGGCCCTGTACAAGAAGGGCAAGGACAGGACGGTAGCAGAAGGCGCACGCAGGCACGCCGAGGACAAGAAGGGATACGGCGGCCAAAAGTTCCCCGAGCTGAAGAGGACTGCCAAGACCTCCAAAAAGATGACTTTGCGCTATACATGCAAGACTTGCCAGAGAAAGACCATGAAAGAAGGAATGAGGATACGCAAGCTGGAGATAGCATAGGCATGAAGCGCGAAATGATCCCAGTTCCAAAACCAAGGAGCAATTTCCTGACGGTCCAGTGCGAGAAGTGCAGCGCAACAACGACGGTGTTCTCTCACACGACGGCAAACATCAAGTGCTCCGGCTGCGGCGAGCCGATTGCGCAGAGCAGCGGCTCAAAGGCCAGGATACTTGGCAAAGTCGTCGCCACGCTTGACCAGTGACTCGGCAAGCTCTTTTTCCCTTTTTGTGTTGACGTTTACCGCCGTTTCTGCCCTGTTCATGACGACGTAGCGCTCTTCGACGGGTCCTGAAACTTGCGAGTCAAACAGCGTTATGCCCGAGTGGCACAGGTTGCCGACAAGCACGCTTGGAGTCAGGCCAAGCTTTTCCACAAAGCTTTTCTCTGCCGCAAGCGAGACGGCAGGACCGCTTTCTTTTTCAAGAAGGTCAAGCACATCGCGCACCACGGCTAGCGTGAGAAGCGGCACGTCGGCAGGGACTACAAGAACCTTCTCAGGTACAAGCTTTGCCAGAAGGAGCGACAGGTCCTGCGGGTAGCCGGCGCCCGGCGTGTCTATTATCTCGACGCCTTTTGCGGCCAGCAGCTTTCTTGTCAAGGGGGTCTTGGGCGACACGGCCGCGACCACCCTTGCAAACCTGCCCGACTTGTCAAGCGCGCCTATCACCCGCTCGACGTAGCGCTTTCCTGCAAGTTCCAGCATCGGCTTTTCGCCGGCTCCGAGCCTAGATCCGGCGCCACCGCACATGACTGCGGCTATCAAAGCATCACCGACGACAGCACTATCAGCGACGCAAGCCGGGTCACTTCGTTTGACGCTCCAAGTACGTCGCCAGAGATCCCGCCAAAGCTCTTCTTCGAGGCGTGGCGCATCAGCGCCCCAAGCGCTATCGAGACGCCAAGCGCCACCATGCCGGCATAGCCGGAGGCAAACCAGACTATTGGGATCATGATTCCAGTCGCGGCGGCCATCCGGCGCCCGTCCTTCATGGCAGCCGTAAAGGGCGAGCTGAACCCCTCCCACGCAGACGTGCCCCTGTAGGTCAAAAGCACCATGATGTATTTTGCTATCACTTCAGCCGCGATTATGCTTGTCAGGATCTGAAAGCCGGAAAGGCCGGAGCCAAACACGATTATCATGCCGGCAAAGTACATGACAAGCGCCGCGACGCCGGCCGAGCCGACGGCCGGGTCGAGCATCGCCTTGCGCTTGACTTCCTTGTCGCCCTTTGCCATGAGCCCGTCCGCAAAGTCGGCAAGCGCGTCGGTGTGGTGCACGCCCGTGAGTATGACGAGGCTGCCGGCCACGATGAGGCCGACCAGCAGCGGGTGCAAAAAGGGCGATATGCCAAACGCCATGCCGCCCACGATGCCGCCAATGACTACGCCGGCAAGCGGGAATAGGTACATGTTTTTTGCGACATAGTGTATGTCATGGATTTTGCCAGCCGGCAGTATGGTCAGAAACGCAAGCACGGACTGTATCGGCCTAAGGGATGCCAAGCAAAAGCCTCCACCAGCCGGCCAGATACAGGACGGACATCGCCGGTGTCGAGAACGCGGCGAACAGCAAGACCGTCGTCAGCTTCATTATCGAAACAGCCTGGCGGCACTTTTCTATAGTCGCCGGCTCCTGCGAGTCGCCAAGCGCATAGTGGCCTATCTTCTCAAGCCTGACCCTGAGTGCGCCGGCCATGGTAGCCATGGGGTAGCCGGCGTTTGGCGAGAACGTCTTGGCGTGGTCGCGCTGCAGCATGCGTGCTGAATTCTTCCAGTCAGCGCCGATGATTTTTGCCGAGACCACCATCAGAGAGGCGGTTATCCTTGCAGGGATGTAGTTGGCAAGCGTGTCAAGCCGCGCGGACATCCAGCCGATGTTGCTATAGTACTCGTCCTTGTAGCCTACCATCGAGTCAAGGGTGTTTATCACCCTGTACGCAAAGGCGCCTGCGGGCCCGAAAAGCGAGTAATAGAAAACCGGCCCTGCGATCCCGTCAACCGTGCTTTCGCCCACGCACTCTATAGTCGCCGACAGGACATGCTGCTCGTCAAGGTCGTCTGTTTTGCGCCTAACTATCATGGAAAGGTTCTGCCTTGCCCCGGGCAGGTCGCCCCTCTCAAGGCAGCCGGTTATTGCCATGGCATGTTTTTCCATGCCCCTTACGGCCACAGTCACCTTCAGGATGATAGCAGAAAACGCGCCAAGCGTAAAAAGGCCTGCAAGATGCAAGCTTGCAACTGCTGCAAAGTGCACCGCAAGCGCAAGCAGGCCGACTAGCAGCAGCGCAAACGCCGCCCCTTTTGCCCTTTCAACTGTTGCAGAACCTGACTTTAATCTTGGAACGAAATACCCGACGAGCCTGCCGAGCCACGCCACCGGGTGGTAGCGGTTAGGCGGGTCTCCAAAGGCCCAGTCAAGTGCAAGCCCGCCGGCGAGCGCTGCAATAAGTGTAATCAAAGGCCAGCCACCTTTTCCAGCTTGGGAATGTCGACGCTCTCACTTATTGCCTTTGCGAGCAGGCCTATCTGCCAGTCCCACGACTCCTGCGGCAGGTCCGGCCTGCCGGGGCCGCCCGTGAGCGAGTCTTCCTCGGGCAGGTCAAAATCAATTTTCGGTATGACTCCAAGGACGCGCTTTTTTGTAAGGTTGTAAATCTGCTTTATGCCCGGCTCGAGCAGCGACTGGTCGCCCCGGAACTTGTTTATCAAAAAGCCCTTGACAAGTGCCCTGTGCCTTGCCTTTAGCAGCTGCATCGTCCCTGCGATGCTTGCAAAGCAGCCGCCCCGCTCGATGTCGGCGACTATGATGACCGGAGCCTTTGCCCTTTCGGCGATGAGCATGTTTGCAATGTCGTATTTTGAGATGTTCACCTCAGCAGGCGAGCCGGCGCCTTCCATCACAACAATGTCGTGCTCTTTGCGCAGGCTGTCAAGCGCCTTGAGCGCTACAGGCAGCCCTTGCTTGAGCGCAAACTTTTCGTAATAATCCTTGGCGTGCATCTCGGCGTAGAACCTGCCGTTTACAAGCACCTCGCTCCGGTAGTCGCCAAGAGGCTTCAGAAGCACAGGGTTCATCAGTGCGCTTGGCTGCACCCTTGCTGCCACTGCCTGTATCGCCTGCGCCCGGGCCATCTTGCAGCCGTCCCCTGTCGAGTAGAGGTTGGACGACATGTTCTGCGCCTTGTACGGCGCGACCTTGTAGCCGGCGTCAGAAAACAGCCGGCACAGTCCGGTGACAAGCGTGCTCTTGCCAGAGCCTGACGAGGTCCCCTGGATCATGAGGAGCCTAGCGCGCCTTGCCATTTTCCATCCTCTCAAGTGCTTTCAAAACAATCAGGTTCTCCCTGTGCGTTTTCACGGCTATCCTGACGTGCTGCGAGCCCATGCCCGTGAACGTGCTGCAGTCCCTGACAAGCACGCCGGTCTTTTTCAACAGCTGGTCGCGAAACCCAGTCGAGTCGCGGCCGTCCAGCTTTACAAGGAAATAGTTGGCGTCTGATGCAAGTGGTGTGAACGACTGCATTTTCTTGATCCTGTCGTGTATGAACTTTCTTTCTTTTTTGACAAGCTTTGCAGCCCTTGCGACGTGGGCCCTGTCTGAAACCGCGGCGACGCCTGCTGCCTGCGCAAGGCCGTTGACGTTCCACGGCACCCTGAACGCAGACAGCTTTTCAACAACAGCCGGCGACGAGACGCTGTAGCCCACCCTCAGGCCGGCAAGCCCGTGCGACTTTGTGAGGGAGCGCAAGACCACGAGGTTGTCATGCCCATTTACCATGTCGACAAGCGTCTCTGCCCTGTCTGCAAGCTCGATAAAGCACTCGTCGAGCAGTATCTTTGTCGAGCTGTCGATACTTTCGATTATTTTCTTTATCTCGTTGGTCGCTAGCAAGCCGGTGGGGTTGTTTGGGTTGCAGAGAAAAACCGCGTCGGCTCCGCGGGCGGCGTCAATGACTGCGCCGGCATCAAGGTGCAAGTCCGGTGCAAGCGGCACGAAAGTTATGCTGGCGCCGGCCCTCTGCGACGCAAGCTCGTACTCGCAGAAAGTGGGCGCCGGGATTACAACGCGCCTTTTTGCAAACGCCTGCGCAAACCAGTGCACAATCTCTACCGCGCCGTTTCCAACCGCTATCCTGCCGGCGTCGGTTCCGAGGTGGCGCGCTAGGCTCTCTCTCAAGCTGGTGCATTCAGGGTCCGGGTAAACAGGCGCAAGCGACGACGCGCCTTTCTCGATAACCCGGATGGCCTTTTTCGGGGCGCCAAGCGGGTTGACGCTAGAGCTGCAGTCCACCCTGACCTGCCTGTGGTCCACCGAATAGATGCCACCGTGCGAGCAGGCGCCTGTCACACCGGGTTATTGCCGCAGTCTGTATTTAGAATGTACGCCTTTGTTCCTGCTCCTCCGGATCTGAAATAAGCTCTAGAAAATACTTATCTAAAAGGTAATCAGAACATGGTTATCACCTGTTATGGTTAAATTTACTGTCGGCATGAACAATGGCTGGTTTGCTGACAAGTACGCAGTTGACCTTGGCTACAACCAGTTTTCAGGATCAGAGCTGTGGCACTGGCCTCACACCGATCCGATACCGATAGACCTCAGCAAGCCTGACCCTAACCCGCCCAGGCCTTTGCTCTCTGACCATCCAGAGCTCATAGACCAGTATTTCTCTCAGGTTCAGGGGATCGATGTGGTAAGGATATGGGTTTTCGAGAGGCTTGAAGGAATCAGGTTTGACGCAAGCAACAGAATCGTTGGAATCGACAATGAGCTGCTGAACAATGCGCTTGCTATTCTAGACTCTGCCAATGCGCATGGGGTGAAGGTCTATTTCTGCCTCTTTGACTCGTGGGTCGTAAAGCATGAACCTCCTCAAGGCCTGCCGGCATCCAGAATAAGCAATTACAATGGCTGGCATGCAGCTGTAAAGAGTATCATGAAATCGATAGTAGAGAACCCGTCTGATTTTGTAAACCTGGTCCTCCAGCCATTTGTTAATGCCATAGCTAACCATCCGGCTGTTTATGCCATCGACGTCATGAACGAGCCGGAAGGAATGACTCTAAATACACTGACTGTAAGCAACTCGGCAATGCGTAACTACATTAGCCAATGTTGTAGTGTTATCAGGCCCCGGTTCAAGGCAAGCGTGGGTTGCATGAGAAGCGGTACTGCAAAGGGTTACTCAAATCTGCCTGTTGATTTCTGCGACTTCCATTCGTACAATGATGTTGCAAGTCTGATATCCTATGCAGCAAGCAGCTACAATAACAAACCGTGTATAATCGGGGAATGTGGATACCCGGTCGGCCGACCAGTATCATCAAGGAGTGCGAATGAAGTGCAGACTGCAAAAGACTATGTCACCATGGCGCTTAACAAGGGATACTCCAGCTGCCTCCTCTGGAACAGCTATACAAGCGATGCCAACAGGATGGAGGTAGAACAGTGGTCCAAGCAATTCGCAAGCAACAACCACCAGGTCCAGCCAGCTCCTGCCATGACTTTCTGGGAATGGCTCCTGAGCTTGTTTGGCATAGCATAACGGATAAGGTTCCTTA
Organism: Nitrososphaera sp.; assembly: GCF_013388945.1. Lineage (GTDB taxonomy): Archaea > Thermoproteota > Nitrososphaeria > Nitrososphaerales > Nitrososphaeraceae > Nitrososphaera. The sequence goes on from NZ_JACAEH010000014.1 coordinate 138,818, forward strand.
TGTCCTCGCAAGAATCTCGTAGTATTGATTCTCGTATATTGTATGATAGTATAGGTCAAGCTCGCTCCTGTGGTCACTCCAGTACTTTGCAGGCTCTACACCATCCGAATCTGGCACTTTGGAAATAACTATCAACGTGTTATCGGATTGCCAAGGTTCGCGAAACGATTGTTTCCATGTGCTGGATTCGATTATGGAGTCAAAGTTTCTAAGGGCTATCCCGCTGGCTACCATTATCCTGTGCTCCTGCGCAGAGCCCGTGATTATCATTACCGAACCCGTGCCATCGTAAATCGAGCCAAGTTTCTCACCTGTCTGAATTGCAATCGGAGTCTCTTTGTACCCAAAACCACCTTTGGCGTCAGCAAGAGTCACGACAGGTCCAAAAGCAAGGGCAACCGGCAGAAATGCAAACAGCGCTGCAACAACCCCTGCCAAAAGCAGCTTGTTGTTTGCTATTATTTTTGGCTGTTTTGAGATATAGATTCCTGCAAGGACTATCAATAATGGTGCCAGCAGGACGACGAACCTAGAATTGAACCACAGGGTCATCTCGCCGATTCCAATGAGCATTGAAACAATGGTAAATATCGGGGCCGCTGCAAGAAAAGCAAGCAGGTGTCTTGTTCCGCCGGCTCCGCCTATTGTTCTTCTGTGCACTAGATATGCAATAGCCGCCGCGGCCAAAAGAACGGGCCCGTAAGCCATTACTGCTGTTATCCCGTAGACGCTTATGACGTTGTACGGCTGCAAAACGAGGCTTTCGCGTACCGGCCTGTTGAGCGCCTGCGACGCCGCAGAATAGTACTGTGCATTGGCGAATTCCAGCGGATCACCATATTTTACTTCGTTGAATGCAAGCCAGAACATTATTCCTGACAGGGAGATGACCACTATGGCTGCGGCGCCCAGAACAGTAAGGCTGTTTGCAGTCCTTTCTTGTCTCTTGTGAAGGATCGTTATCGCAACGGAAACCATGAGGAAAATAGGTAGAATCCAGCCCTCATACCTGCAAAGCGTGGCTGCAGAAACAAAAGCCGCGCATACAAGAAGATACTTCAAATTGCCCTGCGAGCCGCCTTTGTACTCCTCGATCCATCTTAGAAGATAGAATGCCGAGCCAACAAAAAAGAGCATAAACGGCGCTTCGGTCATGGCGGTGATGCCTAGATACATAAAGTTAGGATTGAGCGCGTAGAGCAGGGCACCTGCAAGAGCAACGTACGGTATGAGATGTATCTTGATGTTTGGAATTCTTGACAAGACTCTTGCCGTTATCTTGTACAGAAAGATGGAAGTAAGTGCCAAGCTTGAAAGACTTATTGTAAGGCCTGCAAACCCGGAAAAAAATAGCCCGTCTATAAGCGATGGAAACATCAATAGAAAATGCGGAAGGGGAAGCCAGACGGTGCCTATCTGATCCCATCCCGGGTTCTCTTTCCAGTCAAACAGCTTTCGGCCAGCTATCAGGTGGGAGCCTGCATCCCCATAATATAACAATGCGTATTTGTCGACATTGTACATGTATAATGCAGTAACAAGTCCGCAAATCGTAATTATGATGAGTAGGAGACCAACATTTCTTCTGTGGTTAATATCATAGGCGCCTTTTTGGAGACCTGCTTCCAATTGGTAATGAATATGCCCTCTTGTCACAGTATAAAAGTTCACTGTTGTTGGCCTATAGAGACTGTATGATTTCTTTGGGATGCACTCATTCTCAGTGTGGAGCTCGTAATTTAACCGGCTTTATGCTATTTTCGTCTGTTAGGTTTATGAATTAATAAAAAATGGAAAGGAGAGGCGCGTCCTATGGACGAGTAAGCTCCGTCATTGAAAAGCCACCTTTGGCAGAAGCCGAGGCTCCTTGAACGCTATTGAAGATCTCTATTCCTGTTTCCATACCAACGATTTTGAAGTTAGCCCTGTCTCGGGGTCAGTTGATGTGCAACCCTGTTCCAAATCGTAGTGACTGCCAAAAGCGTTAGCGATGTGATTATTGATATTCATGGACCTCTCCCACCATGTATTTGATTGTACTTGTGTAATATCCAATATCACATTGTGGCGGTATACTACAATTCCATCTCCATTCTTGTCTTCACAAGTAGTATCAGTATACTGCACCCCTCCCACCGCATCATCTTGATCTGTGAATGATTTTTGTACCCAATTGCCTCCACTGTCTGTAACTGCATCCCACATAAAGTCGATTACAATATAGTTATTGCTCGTTGGCGCATCTATATCTTGCAACCATATGTCCGTGAGGTAGAAGGCAGTAGTAGTACCGTCAGCATTAGTTGAAGTTGGCTTTAAATCGTTAGTCCAAATCCATTGTCCTTTGAGAGTGTAATCATATGTGGATAGCATTGGGAACTTATCGGTGCTTTGTGTGCGCTTTGTAGGCGCTTTATTTTCAGTACTCGGATTCCACGGAGTACCCCATGGATCCTGTCCTTGTATCATTGCTTGCCAAGCAATACCATTCGCCGCTGATCCACTGTTTCTAACTTTTGCTTCGAAATAATTGTCTCTGTCAATCCATGTAGACCTATTTGGGTTGTCAGCACATGTGTCGAGTTTCCCGAACTTGTCTGCAAATACTGGATTGGTGTCATCATATGTAGGGTTCTGATAGTTTTTTACACCCCAGTAACCAATCCCGCAACCGATGCCTACATCATCGTTTGCAGTTATGGCAAACGCCAAGGGCATCCTGCTCCACTCGCTGCAATGATCAACACCACTCCTGCAGAGAGCATCAGAATACTCCTAAGCACATGCCTGTTGTTTACCCTCGTCTTGTTTACGCTCATCATAAAACACGAATGAAGAACGTGTCTTAGTTTTTTGGACGCGTATGGAGTCAGTCATCTACACTGTGGTCGCATTTTCCAAGTTTGACGCAAGATGACGCCTCTTGACACTATATGCACCATTTTATGCGAAGTGACAACGCTGCAGCCAAAACGGCTATCCAAATCGTCTTAATGTCGAGACTGATGACTATTATGGGAAGAGAAGGACGAAATGATAGACAGATAGCGCGGCCGGCGATGGTACTGGCCACAGCTATGGCCCTTGTCATCCTGGTAAGCGGCACCGCTATGCCTTTTGCCGCAGGCTCGCATGGTGGAACGCACAAGGCACAGGACCCTGGCTTTGGTTGCGGAGATTCGTACTGGGGAATAAAGAGTGGCCAGTATGAATATGACCAGTACAAATACGGTAAGGAAGACAACAATAACAACTGCGGCACGATTCTGTATACATATTACGGCAGAACCAACATCGTGAAGCTCCACACATTCCTGCCGGGCGACATGTCACAACAATATGCGACTCAGTGGCAGGCAGCAATTCAAGGCACAGACCCTTGGGGTAATTATGGCCAGTACGCTTGGGAACATCCGCCCGAAATACTCAATGGAAATGGGGCTTTCCCCGCTTCGACAAGTCCAAGCTACAACCTGAAGGCACAATGGCTTTGGACGAATGACGCCAAGCCGCTAACGGATAATGTATATGCAAACTACTTGACGAATCTATGGCTGGTGAACACCAACAGCTACATAGTAATAGACTTCATGTGGATGCAGCTGAAAAGCAATGGATCATCTCCCTATAGCTGGGTTCAAAACATCGTCACCGACCAGAGTTCGACAACAAAAGGAAACACTGCCAATCCAGCTTCTGGAATTCAATACTACCAACCGTATTGTGACCGTGAACCTGGTGCCGGAGGCACATACAAGAACGTCTATCACTACAATGTAGTACTGGACAATACCTCTCACGGATCAGGCCAGTGGATTGAGAAAGTTGCAAGCATCAATTCTATTCTGACCCAAGCTACTACCTATGGCGGCTATGTACAAGCGGGTCCATTTGGAAACTGCACAACACTTACGCCGGGAACAAGGTCCAGCTACTCTATAGTGGATGTAGAGTCAGGAATAGAAGTTGCGGCCGGTAGCTACGGTAAATCGGGGAAAGCTGAAGGTGGATTCTCCAACACCGACCTATACTACTAAGACTATCGCCTCCCTCTTTTTCTTTGTTATCTTAACGTTCAGTCGAGTACTATCGGCAGCTATTCCGGGAAAGTTTCCTTTACCCAATCATAGTATCAACCTCCAGAAACATTATTTATTTCGTCACCATTTGACGCAACATGATTCTGGAGACGTTGGTCAAGCGTGAGACTGCTAACAGAATAACACTGAGACTGCCAACTACTATCCTGCAGATTTTAAAAGAGGATGCAGACAAACGGGACATTTCACTTAATGCTCAAATTTCGAGTGTATTACGCAAGAACATCGTTTTTGAAAATAGCGTTAACGCCGTACCTAACATCACGATACCACATTTTTTGTTCAATAAAGTGCTTGACAATATTGATGAACGGTTTATTCAAGAGCTTGCCATGGAAGCTCCAAGTCAAATTAGAAAATCATTTATGAAAAGAGGAATTAGGTATGAATTGCAGGAGGTTATCAATGAGTATCTTATCCCCACGGGAAAGTATTGTGGCTGGTATAATTTTGTGTGCGAGGTCAAGAATGCACGATGCAGGCTTGTCTTTGAAACGCACTTGGGACGCCAGTGGACAAGCTTTCTTTTTGCATATGTTAAGGGCATTCTAAGCTCCCTGCAGGTATTCATAGAATTCGAATCAATGGATGATAATGTCATTGTCTTCATAGTAAGGACTCCAGACCGGTTGATGGCGTAAGAAGCTAGCTTCAATACCTTACAAGAGTATCTCCGCGCTAGAAAATCAGTAAAGACACAAAGTAGGCTAGTGGTTTTGTGGTGGTAGTGTAGAAAAGGATTTCTTGGTAGCGAGTATTAAAGTGAAAGCTAGTAATGAAGAAGCTAAGATAATCATTGTCACGCTACTAAATTCTGGAACGGGTCTGGCTAGCTGGATAGTCACTATTCGAGGATTAATGTCGTTTTCATCACCCTGTGGATAAATACGTTCATCGGAACCCTGAGCATTAGTTGCAAGATAAGCACCGTCAGGACTGATTACCGTATCAAGCCAGCCCCAATTGTCCATATACACTAACTCTCCGTTCTCCTTGGCTCCTTCAATAGAAACAATCCTCAAAACATAGTCTTCACCATTTTCACAGTTTCTTTCAAGATGGGGAGAATAAATCAGGAACTCGGCATTCGGACTGAAAGCTACATTGCTAATGCAGGTACGCGGTATGATTGTTCTAACAACTCCGCTTTGCAGGTTGATATATTTGATGCCATCCACTGTAGGAAAGGCGAACTTCTTGCCATCGGGACTAACGACAAACCGATCATTGTCAAATGTCATGAGGTTTCGCAGTTTTGAGCCTAGCTGGAGATTATCTTGAGGATAAAAGTGAAATGTGCTGTCGTGTGTAAGATAGACTGACGTATCATCTGCCTCACTTGCAACATCAAACCAACTAACATTGGAGCTATTTGTTATCTGATAGCTGACGCCCGTTCTAAGGTCATATCTGTAAATGTTTTCTGGGTACCTGTTTTCTGGGTCATTTCCCCCGACAAGATAGAAAATGCTGTCTCCGGATGAGGAGAACTTTGCTTGGTAAATTGTCAGCAAATAACCCTTGGGAAAATGATCACTAGGAGCACTTGTAGTTTCTAAGTCAAGTTTATTCACCTTGTTACCGTCCATAAGGTCGATCATTGCCAATGAATGAGGCTCGGCCGGCCCCAAAAGTTCGGGCTTACTAAAGTCGTAAAATCTAAAAAGTATGTATCTTCCATCTTGGCTCCAATCAAAAACGTGAATTTGCTCGACTCCGGTCGCATCTCTACTATTTATCATCTCTTTTAATGTAGTAGTATTTACGATGGTTCTAACTATTGTAGGCTTGAACATGCCATCACCCTGTGGAATCTGATAGTCACTGTCTGTATCTGTGACATCATTGATCGAGCCTGCAGCTGTTTTGAAAATCAAAAAATTTAGATCAGATGCAATTACTAAACTCAATATAGCAACAACACCAATTATCGGGAGACTGAAACTCGGCATCAGGTAATCACATTATGCAAGTCTATCCTTTTTAGCATTTTATCATTACAGATTTGCGATTTTCGATTGGCTAAACGATTATTAGTTCCATTTTGGAACAAAGCCGCAGTAATGCTAAAGGTAGCAGTAATAGGGGCCACCGGCGCCGTGGGCCAGGAGTTCATCGTCGCCCTCAACAAGCACAAGTGGTTCCAGATTACACAGATCGCAGCTTCTGAGCGCTCTGCGGGCAAGAAATACATCGACGCCATCCGCGACCCGAGCTCCGGCATCCTGAGGTGGCACAACCGAGAGGAAGTCCCCGAATATGCAAGGGACATGATAGTCAGCAAGGTAGACGACATCAAGCCCCAGAACTTTGACCTGATATTCACGGCACTAGAGTCGGACGACGCCAAGGTGATAGAGCCCAAGTTCGCAAAAACCACGCCGGTCATAAGCACCGCCGCGGCGTTTCGATACGAGCCGGACGTGCCCATTCTCATACCGGGCGTAAACGACTCGCACGTGGAGCTTTTGAGCGCGCAGAGCAAGAACCGGGGCTGGAAGGGGTTCATAGCGCCGCTTCCAAACTGTACCACGACGGGCCTTGCAATCACGCTAAAGCCGATACTTGACAAGTTCGGCATAGACAAAGTCTTGATGACATCGATGCAGGCGCTCTCTGGCGCGGGCAGGTCGCCCGGCGTCATAGCCCTTGACATCATGGACAACGTCATCCCCTACATACCAAAGGAGGAGGAGAAGGTGCAGATAGAGGCGAAAAAGATCCTCGGCTCGTTTGGAGACAGCTCGATAAAGCCGGCGGACTTTAGGGTCAGCTGCACCTGCACGCGCGTGCCTGTGATAGACGGCCACACAGAGACCGTGTTTGTCGAGACTGAAAAGCCGGCAGAGGCAGAGAGCGTCAAGAGAGAGATGCTTGACTTTTCAAAGAAGGTGTCGATAAAGGCACTCCCGACTGCTCCCAAAGACTACATCATCGTGCACGACGACCCGACCCGCCCCCAGCCGAGGATAGACCGGGAGATAAACGACGGCATGACTACGGTGGTCGGCAGGCTGCGCAAGGACACTGCCTTTGACAACGGGATAAAGTACGTGCTCCTGTCGCACAACGAAAAGATGGGCTCTGCCCGCGGCGCGGTCCTGCTTGCAGAGCTCCTGAAAGAAAAGGCGGCGCTTTGAGCGCCAGCCCGCACATTTCTGCGCGACTTTGTAAAATATTGAATTAAAACGGCGTTTGCCGTGATATTATACGTTTATTAACACCCCGCCTCTTAAGTTATGCTCGGCTCCCGATGGGAAAGATTGACGATCTTGACGTGAAAATATTGAGCGAGCTTGCCAAGGACGCCAGCATTTCCGTCCCGCGGCTTTCCAAGAAGATAAACGTCAACGCCTCGGTGGTCTACAGCAGGATAAAGCGCCTTGTAAAGAAGGGCCTGATAAAGAAGTTCACGATTGTGATAAACGACGAGGCGCTTGGCTTTAACGTCAAGGCGCTCACAGGCATCAACATGGACTCGAAACTGCGCGACAACGTATTGAACGAGCTTTTCAAGATCCCCGAAGTGCGGGAAGTATCAGAGGTCACGGGCAGGTTTGACATCCTGGTCACCATGACGTCGCACACCCTTGACGAGATGCACCAGCTCATCTCTGAAAAGATAGGCAGGATAGAGGGCATACAAAAGACCGAGACCTTTATCGAGATGCGCAAGACGGTGCGCGAGCTGGCCTATCCTGCCTCGATTTCCAAGTGACGTTTAAGCTATAAATAACATCTAGGGCACCTGTATCTCGGATCTCGACCCCTTGGACACAGTACGCCAGGTCTCGGTTGGCAGCAAGATAAAGGACTACTATGAAGTGACCAAGCCCAAGATCTGGTACCTGCTTGTTTTCACGGCCTTTGGCGCGGCCCTCACGGCGTCGCTCCTTTTTGACATATACCTGGACCCCATGACGTGGGCGCTTTTGATAGGCGGAGTCGCCGCAGGCTCGGCGGCTGCCGACACGCTGACAGGCTACAACGACCGGGACATCGACGCGATAATGGAGAGGACAAAGGGCAGGCCCATACCTTCTGGCAGGATAAAGCCGCAGAACGCGCTTGCATTTGGGATAATCCTCGCCGGCATATCTCTTGCCTGCGCCTGGTTCATCAACCCGCTTGCGTTTGGTCTGATGGCCTTTGGGCTCTTTGACAACATCATCGTCTACAGCAAGTGGCTCAAGAGGCGCAGCCAGTCAAACATCATCCTCGGCGGGTTTTCCGGCGGCGCGCCGGCGCTGATAGGCTACGTCGCCGTGACGACTATGAACATCGAGATTGGCCTCGTGATGGCCGGGCTCGTGTTCCTGTGGATACCGACGCACATCTGGAGCCTTGCGCTGCACGTGAAAAAGGACTACTCTGCCGCAAAGGTGCCGATGCTCCCGGTGGTGTCAAGCGAAAAGTCGTCTGTCAGGGTGATTGCAGGCACGACTGTCATGATGGTGGTGTTTTCGATTCTGCCGTTCTTTTTCAACCAGTTCGGGCTCATCTACCTAGTAACTGCAGGCGTGTTTGGCGCGGCCATGCTAGCGATGTCAATCTGGCTGCTCGTCAGGCCGAGCGAGAAGGCGTCGTGGACCGTCTTCAAGTTCTCAAGCCCCTACCTCACGGCGCTGTTCATAGCGTTCATGGTCGACGCAGGCTTCAAGTAGCCTTTTCGCACTCGTACAGGATTCTCGCTATCACGACGTGCGTCTCAAGGCCGATATCCTGTATGGAATAGGTGCAGTTGAAAAGCTGCGTAGTCTTTTCAGAGAAATGGCCCTTTGGGAATGCCCCGACCACAAAAGCGCAGTGGCCCGCCCTGTTCTTGGCAACGACTTGCTGCGCGCTTGACTGCACGCCGGCAGACGACAGGCCGACGACCCTGTCAGGCTCCAAGTCGCGTATCAGCTCTTCAAGCGTGCCGTCCTGTATCTCCAAGAGCACCTTCCCGTCGTCGCTTTTGACGGCGCCGTCCCTGAACAGGTTTGTCATGACGCCTTCGAACCGGAAAAATGACTTTGGGATGCGCAGGCCTTCTGCTACGCTGATGACCTTGTCGCCGTACGTGTGCACAAACACGTCAAGCTTGTTGTTGATGAAAAGAGGCGTCGCAAGGGCCTCCACGAGGGCAAAGTGCACGATGTCAGGCCTCCCGCGCTTCCAGCTCTCGTCGAGGTTCTTCATGGCCGCGTGGTGGTAGCTACGGTCAAGCAGCGTCTCTGACGCCTTTGCGCCCAGCCTGCGGGCGCGGCTTGACACCGCCGGGTGGCCGGCTATCTCTGCCGGCACCATTTCAAGGGCGGCCTCTGCCAGAACAAGCGTGAACTTCGTGGCATGCGGTTGGCCCGCATAATAATAAGAGTTTATCACCCGGCCGTTGCTACCGCTTTTTGCTTGAAGGACAAAAAGGCGCAGGCAAAAGAGCTCGCAAGGGAGAGGATAGAGATCCTGGTGGCCTCGGCGCTTGGCGAAAAGGACGAGGAGCTTGCAGGCAGGCTGGCCATGCTTGCGAAAAGGATAGCCATGCGCCACCGGGTGCGCCTGCCTTATCCTATACGCCAGCTTTTCTGCAAAAAGTGCAAGGCGTTCATAGTGCCGGGCAGGACGTCGCGCGTTAGGGTCGGCAGGTCAAAAACGAGGGCAGTCAGGCTGACCTGCGCAAGGTGCGGGCACACCTACAGGCGCATCCTGCCGTGATAAGGATTTATAAGGGCTCTGCAATTTTCCGAGTTACATGGCCAAAGTTTACGACGTTCCGGCCGACGAGCTTATCGCCAGGCTGGCCAGGCAGCTGAAGGAGGACGCAAAGGTCCAGCCCCCGGCATGGTCAGTGTTTGTCAAGACAGGCTCGCATGCCGAAAAGATCCCCCAGGACAAGGACTGGTGGTTTACAAGGTGCGCTTCTCTTCTGAGAAAGATTTACCTCCACGGCCCGGTAGGCGTCTCCGACCTCAAGGTGGAGTATGGCGGCCGCAAGAAGGTGGGCTACAACCTGGCACACCACCGCGACGCGGGCGGCGCAGTCGTCAGGCACGCGCTGCAGCAGCTTGAAGCCGCAGGCTACATCACCAAGGTGCCCAAGAAGGGCAGGGCAGTGACAAGCGAAGGCACAAAGAAGCTAGACCGGCTCGCAACCGAGATCCACAAGGAACTCGCCAAGGCCGCGCCGGCGCTCCAGCGCTACGCGTAAAATGTCTGCCCCGCAGGCCGGCGACGACGAGGCAAGAAAGCGGGAGGTAGAGGCGGCACGGCAGCGCGTACTTTTGTCGCTACTTGACGTGCAGGCCCGGCAGAGGCTTACAAACATCCGGCTGGTCAAGCCGGAGCTTGCCGCGGCCGTTGAAAACTATTTGATAAGCGCCGCGTCGTCGGGCAGGCTGAACAGGCCCCTTACCGACGAGGAATTAAAGCAGATTCTTTTGAGCATCCAGCAGCCAAAACGCGACTTTAAAATAGACAGGCGCTAAACGCCGGGCGTTGTTTTCCCACACCGTACTTAGTTAACTATTTAAGTTGAACTGGACGTTTTTGCTCCAATGAAGGCAGCAGTATTTCGAGAGTACAACAAAGACCCGACAAAGGTCATCAAGATTGAGGATATCGACGTTCCAAAGATAAAGCCAAACGAGGTCCTGATAAAGGTAGAGTCGGCGGCCTACAACTATAACGACCTGTGGGCCATCTGGGGCGAGCCGGTTAAGACTCCTCTGCCGCACATATCAGGCAGTGATGTTGCCGGCACCGTGGTCGAGGTGGGCTCTGACGTCCAGAAGCTCAAGGTAGGCGACAGGGTTGCCTCTCACTCGAACATGTCGTGCAGGGTGTGCGACGCCTGCACGTCGGGCAGGGAATACGACTGTAACGACAGGAGCATCTGGGGCTTCCAGACAGGCCCGCTCTGGGGCGGCTTTGCGCAGTACACGCACCTTCCAGAAGTAAACGTCGTAAAAATCGCAGACAACGTCTCGTTTGACGACGCGGCTGCAGTCTCGATGGTCGGCATGACCTCGTGGCACATGCTGGTAGGGCGCGCCAAGATAAGGCCCGGCCAGGTAGTGCTTATAATGGGCGGAGGCTCGGGCGTCGGCTCCATAGGCATCCAGATTGCCAAGCTGTACAACTGCACGGTCATTGCGACTGCAGGCAATCAGGACAAGCAGGACAAGTGCATCAAGCTCGGCGCAGACTATACCGTCAACCACCGCGAGCCGGATTGGTACAAGAAGGTGCGCGGCATAATGAAGGAGCTCGGGCAGCCGGCCGGCGTTGACGTGGTGTTTGAGCACATCGGCAAGGCGACCTTCCCGCAGGAAGTGGGCCTGCTCAAGATGGGAGGCACACTTGTTGCGACGGGCGCGACCACCGGCTACGACTCGACAATCGACCTGAGATACCTGTTCTTCAAGGGCACGAACCTCCTTGGCTCGACCCAGGGAACAAAGGCGGAGCTTGAGCAGGTGATGTACTGGGTGTCCAAGGGCAAGATAAAGCCGGTCGTGGACACGGTCCTTCCGTTCTCAGACATGGTCAAGGGCCACGTGATGATGGCAGAGGCCCAGCAGTTTGGCAAGATCCTGACAACCCCGCAAAAGCTCTGAGGGAAACATTTTTCCCCTCTTTTCCTCTTTTTACAGCCATGTTCCGCACGCTGATATTTGTGCCCGGCGCCAACGCCCGCTTCGTTGAAAAAGCCAAGACGCTTGCAGCCGACGTCGTCTGCTTTGACCTTGAAGATTCGGTGCCGGCAAACGAGAAGGCCCTGGCGCGAAAGACAATAGCCGACGCGCTGTCAAAAAGGCACGAGTACCGGCGGCCGCTGTACGTGCGCACCAATTCTCCCGAATCGGGGTTGATACCGGCAGACCTGAAAGTTGTGGTGAGAAAGGGAATCGACGGCTTGGTGATCCCGAAGGTAAACGACGCAGGCGAGATCAAGAAAATCGCCAGGATGGTCGCGGTGCTTGAGAAAAAGCACAGGACCGGCAGGATTGCGCTCATCCCCTCCATCGAGTCTGCAAAAGGGGTCGTCAACACGTACGCGATAGCAGGAGCCGATAGTCGCGTGAGCGCTGTCGTGTTTGGCGTCTTTGACTTTTTGTACGACATGCGCATGGACTACGACGAGCACGACGGAACGGGCTATGCTTATGCGCGCTCCCGCATACCCGTGGAGGCAAGGGCAGCAGGCGTGCCTGCCATAGACGCGATATGGCAGAAAGTAGACGACATCGACGGCCTGACAAAGGACGCGGCTGCGGCCAAAAAACTGGGCTACGCAGGCAAGAGCATCATACATCCCGGCCAGATAGAGCCCGTGCACAGGGTGTTCCTGCCGTCGCAGGCCGAGGTGGACTGGGCCAGAAAGGTGGTGGACGCACTTGGAAACGCAATGGAAAAGGGAACCGGCCGCCTTGCCGTGCGGCTTGAAGGGCGCATGATAGACGCGGTGCACTACAAACAGGCAAAGGCCATACTCGACGCGGCCAGGGGCTAGCGGCAGATTATCCTCTTGAGAACAAGTATCCCCGCGTAGTAGGGCAGGTTGTAGATAGCCGCAAGCGCCGCGACTTGCGGCCCGAAGAACTGTGCCGCAAAGACCATGACAAGCGTGTTGTTGACGTACGTCATTGATATCAGGCCTGCTGCGCGCTCGTTCTTGGGCGCGCTGGCATACCCTGCCGCCGCAAACGCGGCGTATGCAAGCGACGAGCCGGCAAGTGTCTGCAGCACGAAAAGCTGGTCGCTGAAAAAGTACGGCGAAAGGGTCGAGAACATGCCCATGTTTATGAGCACCACGAACACGAGCGAGAGCGCAAACGAGTTTTTGTCGGCAAAGCTCGAGGCGGACGGCGCGTACCTCTTTGTCAGCCAGCCGGCGCCAAGCGGGATAAAGAGCGCAAGCACCAGCAGTATCACCATGTCTGCAAGCGGCAGGTCAAACTCCGAGCCCACCAGCACGTGGACAAGTGCAGGGAGTACAAAGGGCACGGCAAGTGACGTGACTGTTATCATGCCGACTATGAGCGGGAGCCGGCCTCCGACAATGTTTACCACAAACGGCGCGCCAAGGCCGGTCGATATGCCGGCAAGAAGGAGTATTGGAAGCGCAAAAGGCGGGTAGAGCAAGTAAGCGACGCCGTACATTGCAAGTGGGAGCGCCCCCAGCTTTACTGCCGCAAGGGCCGCAAGCGGGCCGGGCCTCGAGAACGTGCCGGCAAGGTCTCTCGGCGCCAGCCTGAGAAGGTTGAGAAAGAGCAGCGCCCCGAGCCACACGAGCAGGTACGGCTCTGCAACCCTTCCCGCCTGCGGCAACAGGATGCCGACAAGGATGGAGCCGGCTATTGCGGATGCGAGGAGCGCGTCCTTACCGCGTCGCAAGACCTTTCAGCTGCTGTATCTTTTCGCGCACAAGGTCAAAGCCCTGCTGCCAGAACTCTTCCTTTGAAATGTCCATGCCTGCGTCCATCAGGAGCTCTTCAGGTTTCCTTGAACCTCCTGCAGCAAGGATGCCAAGATATTTTGGCACAAACGACTTGCCTTCCAGCTTGTACTGCCTGTAAAGCGACAGCACCAGCAGGTTGCCAAACGAGTACGCGTAGCAGTAAAACGGCGTGTGGTAAAAGTGCGGAATGTAGACCCACTCCCACGCAAACTCGTCGGACACCTGCACGGAATTGCCAAACTGCTCTGACAGGTTCTCGGCGTATATCTTTGACACCTGGTCAATCGTGGCGTCCTGCTCGCCTATGGCCCTGTGCGCGTCTGCCTCAAAGAGCGTGAAATACGCCTGCCTCATTATGGTCGCGTACATGTCGTCTATCTGCTCTGCAAGCAAGAGCCGGCGCTCGGCTGCAGGAAGGGTCTCCATCAGCCGCTCGTTCAGGAGCATCTCTGCAAACACGGACGCAGTCTCTGCAAGCGGCAGTGGCGCGTGCGCGACTGTGAGGGGCAGGTCGCGTGCAAGCATGCTGTGAATCGCGTGACCAAACTCGTGGGCAATCGTCGACACGTCGCGCGTCCGGCCGTCAAAGTTCAGGAGCACGTACGGAGTCATCTTTGGTGTGACAGTGTGGCAGAACGCCCCTCCCCTCTTTGCCTTCCTTATCTCCGAGTCGACGTGGCGCTCGGCAAAGACCTGCTCGGCGAGCCGGCGCACATCGGTGTCAAAGCTTCCAAACGTGTCAAGAACAGTCGAGACCGCCTTTCCGTAGGCGAACTTTTTGCCAGACCTCTTTGTAGAGAGCGGGGCGTAGAGGTCGTAGCGCCGGAGTTTTTTTGCGCCAAGCATCCGGGCTTTTTCGCGGAAATATTCGTGAAACACAGAGCTGTTCTTGCGGCAGGCAGCGAGCAGCGCGTCGACGGTCGCGTCGTCGAGGTTGTTGCCGACGTTCCGTATGGAGATAGGGCTTCTGTAGCCGCGTATGGATATGCCCTCGTCGCGCCACTCGACTACGATGTTCTGGTAGATCTCGCCGAGCACGCCCGAGTTTTTCTTGTAGACTGCAAAAAGGGCCTTGTATGCTGCTTCGCGCTCGGCAGGGTCCGCGCTCCTCACAAGCGATGCGAGCTTTTCGCGGTTGTCAAACTTTCTGACCACGACTTTTTTGCCCTTTTTCATCTTCATCTCGAATTCAAACGCCGAGGTCATCTTGTCGTATATCTTTACAAGGGCGCCCGTGCCTGTGACTTCAAGCGTGTTTATTATCCTCTCTTCCGGCTCTGAAAGCGAGTGCTTTGCAAGGAGCCGCTCGTGCCTCAGGTGCTCTCGATACACCGGCGAAACGCCCTCTATCAGCCGCGCAGCGTTTGCGTCGTCGACCTGCTTTTTGAACCAGAGGTCGAAAAACAGCAGGCGGTTTGCCGCGTCGGCTGACATCTTGTCCATCCTTGTTACAAGGGCCGACGCTTCGTTAGACGCAGTGTTTGCGTAATAGCGCAGGTGCGCAAAGCCTGCTGCCACGCTCAGCTTCTCGGAGATGCCCTCTATCTCCCGTATCATGCCCTCGAATTCCGGGGCAGGCATGTCTGGCCTCAGATTCTGCCTCTTGGCTTCAAACTCCTTGACGCTGTTTTCAATCGACGCGAGGTACTGGCCAAACTCTTTGCTTGCAGGGTCCTTTACCAGACCGGAGAGGTCCCAGGAACCGACCTTGAGGGTGGAGTAATTCACGGCGCTGCATCGGCCTCCGTCAAATATGTATCTTGCATCATCCTTGCGGGCTGGATAGTGCGCATGTTTTGAGATGCGCGGCGACCTCTATTATTCAACCACACATAGTCTAAATGAATTAACGCAGGCTATAGAAAGAATTGCCAGCTGGCTTAAATAACTGAAATGCCCTATTACAGTCGCTCGCAAAAGCGAGTTTCAGCATGGACGAACGGAGCAGGCGAGAAATATGCATGCGCCGGGCGCATTTGGCCCGCGACGGTGTGCATGATAATGCCTGCATTCCCCGTGCTGTTCTAACTTACCGACCCTACAAATATCGAGTGCGACGTCGCCGGGAACTGCTCGCCGTCCCTTTCAAACATGGCATAGAGCGTATAGACGCCCGGCTCTTTTATGGCAGGCGACATGTCAAACTTCACGTCAACGTCCCCGCCGCTCTCCCAGCTGCTGGCCTCTATGACCACGTGGTCGCCTGCCTGCTGGTAGTGGAATCCCGGCGGCAGCGGCTCAAACACCGATGCCGCAAGCTCGCCGGCGCCGTAGGCAAGCATCTTCTTGTTCTCCTCGTACGCCTCCGGCGTGGGAAGCGGGTCATAGTAAATGACGACGTTTTCAAGCTGGGCGTCCCGGGGCATGGGCCCTGAAATGCTTACGTCGGTGTTGTCGGCCTCGACTGTCAGGCCGTAGTCGTTTTCAAAGTTCTGGACTATGACAAGGTAATAGTCATCGTACATGATGCCTATGCTGACGTGCGTGTGGTTGGGGTCAAGTATGTTCTCCCTGTGGCCGTCGTTGCAGCATTCTAGGTCGTTGTACATCATCTCGTATTCGAGCTCCTCAATTGCGGCAAGCGGGTCTATCTTTTCGCACCGCAAAAACGACGACTGGCACCTGTCGTACTCTTCTTGGCTGAACCCCGATATCGCCACGTTCTGGTGGACGCTCCCCGGGCCGTCAAGCCGGCTGTAAGTCATGTAGGGCTTCTCGCCGTTTGACAGCCAGTGCGATATCTGCTTGTTCGCAAACACGTCCTCGGCGGCCACCTGCGCCGCCTGGTTGTCGCTCAGCTGGACAGACCTGAGGCCAAAAGCAGCCCTGTCGCCGTTGATTGCCGCAAGCGCGTGCTGCACGAGCTCTTCCTGAGGCACCGTCGCCGGCCCGACCTCCTGTGGCTGCAGTATGGTTATCGCCATCTGGAGCGGGCTTGGCTGTTTGAGCGGAATTATCTCTGGGACAAGGAAGACTATGGCAATTATTGCAGTCGCGATTCCGACAAAAGCAGCTACCTTGACGCCCCTTCCCGAACTGTGAGTCGTGTGGCTGTTCTGCGCGCCGCACTTGGGGCACGCGGCAAGGTCTGCCGCGTAGGTCTCGCCGCAGGCGCAGAAGATCTGCTCGTCGGTCATCGGTCAACTGTGATGGCTTGCTATCTGCGTATAATGCTTTACGGAAGATCATTCTACACACATATTAGATGGCGCAATGCAGGCTGTCCTGTTGCGGTACCGCGTCAGCGTCCGGCTCGGAGGAGCCGGGATAAAGGTCGAAGGCGACGAGATAGAGGTCGGGATAAAGTCCGAGCCTGAGCGCGGCAGGGCAAACCGGGAGCTTGTGAAAAAGCTGGCAGAGCACTTTGGCGTGCCTGTCCAAAACATAAGGATAGTCTCCGGGCACACGTCGAGAAAAAAGCTGGTCGACGTATTCTAAAAAAGAGGGGAGGGCCCCTACACCTCAACGAAGGGGCAGTTCACCACCACGCCGGCCACGTCCACCGACAGCGCGCCTTCTTGTCCTGCATCGCCTATCTCCTGCGCTGTCGTCAGGAACCTTGCCTTGCTCGCATCATCCCACGTTGTGGCAAGTATCCTCCATAGCGGGCTGTACGAGTCGTCGCCGATGTCGCTTCCTGCCACGCTTGCCTGGAAGCCCATGGGCCCGGTGCCCTCTATCCCGTTTGTGAACACCCACAGGTCGGATGCAGAGCCTGTCAAGAGCGCGGCTCCGGTCTTTTCGGCGTGTACGACGCCCAGCGCGTCGGCGACCTCCTTTACGGACGCGTCGGTGGCGATGTAGTAGATGGTAGAGCCGTCGGGCGCAAAGCCGCGGTGCGCGACAAACGTCACCTTGCGCGCGTCTGTGTCTATTTCAAGAACCTGGCCTCCGCCGTACGGAGAGTCGTCTGACAGGTTCCTGTCTTGGCGCAGCTGCAGCGAGCCGCCGTCCCACTGCACGAACGGGCAGTTGACCACCATCTCGGTAAAAGTCACCGTCACCTCGCCGGCGCTGGCTGCTGCCAGTACCTCTTGTTCAGACCTCAGCTCGCGCACCTGGGCCCCTTGCTGCCACTCGACTACGTTTATGCGCCACAGCGGGCTGTACTTGGCATCGCCTGGCTGCGAGTCTGCCACGTTTGGCTGGAATCCCAGTGGGCCCTCGCCTTCTATGCCGTTTGAAAAGGCGTAGATGTTGGCAAGCGATTCTGCGGGCGCGCCTGCAAGCGCAGGAGCGTACGCGACGCGGGAGCCTGTCAGCGACGTCAGGTGGTCGGCAAGGTCCTTGTCTGAAGCCTCAGTCGAGATGTAGAACACCTCGCTCCCTCCGGCAAAGCCCCTTGTGAGCGGGAGCTCAAGAGGCACGCTTGTCCGGGTCAGCTTTTTCTCCATCATCATGGCGCCGGCAGAGCTGGCCTTTGACACTGTCCCGTAGATCGGGCTTGTGCCAAAGTGGCCGCCCAGAGCCTCCGGGTCTATCGATACGGCCACCGCGGCGCCGTTGAGCACCTTGACTGTGACGCGCACGTCGTCGGCCCTGCCGGTCGGGGCAGTCACGTCGGCGGTGCCCTCTATCACGCGGATGCCATCGCCTTCCGTAAAGTCGTCTTGCAGGCTAAAGCCGCTTATGGTGTGCGTGTGCGCCGATGTCCCGTCTGTTGCCACCATGCTTATCCTTGCGATAAACGAGGCGTCCCCGCCTGGCAGGACCCGAAGGACCCAGATCCCCGACTGTATCCAGGCAGGCTCGCCGCCGTCAAGCTGGACGTTGGCCACGTTGCCCCGGAGCGCGTACGCGCCGTCCTTTTCCATCATCATGCTGTCTTGGCTTGCTGCAAATACGTTTGTTGCAGGCGCCTGTGCAAGCAGGCCGGACAACAAAAAGGCCGCCATGCCCGCAAAAAGCGCCAGTTTTGAATTTCTGGCTTGCATTGCCGCAGAGAGCGCTTATAATATAAAATGCGTTTTTCCAATTGATGTCCAGATCTGTTCCACATCGTGACCCTGAATTGAATGCGATAAAAGAGGACCTGCGAGCTCTGGCCGACCCCAGAAAGGCCAGGGTGCTCCAGCGCTTTTTCAAGACAGGCCCGGGAGAGTACGGGCAAGGCGACCTGTTTATTGGCGTGACTGTGCCCAAGTCGCGCCAGGTGGCAAAGAAACACGCTGGCGCCGGCATGGACGAGGTAAAGGAGCTTCTTTATTCCAAGATACACGAAGAAAGGCTGGTCGCGCTGCTAATCCTGGTCGACAGGTACAGGCGCGACCCGGAAGGCGTTGCACGGTTTTACCTTGACAACCTGGGCCAGGTGAACAACTGGGACCTGGTGGACCTGACTGCGCCCAAGATACTTGGGCCTTTCCTGGAAAAACGAGGCAGGTCGCTTCTTTACAGGCTGGCCCGGTCAAAAGTGCTCTGGGAGCGGAGGGTCGCCATCCTGACCACATACCACTACATTCATGCAAGAGACTTTGCCGACGCGCTAAAGATATCTGAAATCCTCCTGCGCGACAAGCACGACCTGATGCACAAGGCCGTCGGGTGGATGCTCAGGGAGATAGGCAAGCGCGATATCAGGGCAGAAGAGGCGTTTTTGCAAAAGCACTACAAAAAGATGCCCCGCACCATGCTGCGCTACGCCATAGAAAAGTTTCCGGAGCGCACAAGGCGCGCCTACCTGGAAGGCACGGCCTGAATCACAGGAACCTGCGCGGCGAGTACTTGTTGTAGATCTCGGCGTTTATCTGCCGGAGGAGCTTTTTCTTCGACCTTTCGGCCTTTTTGTTTGCGCCATAGTCCTTTGCCGCCAAAAGCGTGCGCAGAAGGTCCAGCTCGGCGACGCTGAGGGCCTTGAGACCCTTGTCTGACACTACCTCAAGCAGCCTGCGCAGCTCGCCTTCCTCGCTCATCACCTGCATATTCCTGCTTGGCTGTATTTATCGCATTCACTTTGCCACGACGTAAAAGTCGTAGACAGGCATCTTCTGTCCTGTCTCTCTTTTCTTGAAGTAGTACTCTATCGTGGCCCAGAACGCCGGGAAAGTCTCCACAAGGCCTATGACAGGGCACAGGAACAGCGTCTGGAAGTGGAACTTTAGCCTCTTCAGGGTGCCCACCTTCGAATATCTCAGGTTCAGGAACAGCCCGAGCTGGTACGACGAGATCCAGACTATCGAGGTGAACAGCAGTATCGACCCCACGCCTATCTCAAGATACGCCGAGTCGGCCACGGCTTCAAAGAGCGTCTCGAAGAACAGGAACGGCAGCCTGTCAGGGATTGTCATGATGTTGTAGCTGAGCTCCTGGTACTGCCACAGCGCCGAGATGTAGTTGTACAGCATTATCGAGGTGGAGGCCGCTGCAGACGCAAACCCCAGAAAATACGTGAGCGACTTGTAGATCAGCTTGAACCTGTGCCACCGGGGGAAGTTTGCGAGGTTCTGGAGCGTGCCGAAAACCCACCTGCGCCTCTGGAAAAAGTGGTCCCTTATGTTGAGGGGCGGCTGCTCCAGCAGTATGCCGCCGTGCCAACCCATGGACTCGGGCCCGTACTTTTCAAACACCTTGTAGCCGAACATCTGGTCTTCCGCAAGGGTCGGCCCGAACTGCCACTCTATCTCGTCTTCCACGTCGGACCTGACAAGCAGGTTGCTCCCGTGTATGTGGAGAGGCGGCGGGTTTGTCATCTGCGACACGCAGTCGTAGCACGTAAACGGCCTTATCGACTCGGCAAGTGCGGTTATCCTGCTTGCGTCTTCGAACTTGAGCGGGTAAAAGATGGGACCTTCAGACGCGATCTCTTTTCCGCCCTCTATCGATTTCAGCAGCGCAAGTATCGTCTGCGTCGTGACATAGCTTTCGTCGTCCATGTGGAATATCCAGTAGTCCCGGGTGTTCTCGCCGGTCCTCCGGCGGTGCTCGATTGCGTACTGGAGCGCCCTGCCCTTTCTTATCGCGTTTGTCTTGAAGCCCGGCTTGACTAGCACAACCTCGCACTCGACTCCTTTGAGCGTCACGAGGTCTTCAGGGTCGTCTGTCACCACCGAGACCTTGTAGCCTTGGTAGTCTATCTTGTGCGATGAGTCTATGACTGACTGGATGCCGCGCCTCACCACGTGGGTCTTGGTGGCCGACCGGGTCGTTATCTGGAATATTATGGAGGCGTCGTGCTTTCGCTTGGCGTGCTTTTCCACAAACACGTGCCTGTTCTGCAGCACCCTGTAAAGCGACACTATGGCTATCGGGACGTACGAAAACCAGAAGAACATGGCGACAAGTAGGAACAGGTTGTCCAGCAACAGATATTGTCAATCTTCATCATTTAAAACAGTGCAAACATTTTCCTCTTGTAGATTGTTCAAGAAGCGCTCTACTATCAAGAGCTGTGTACTGCCGCAAGAGTTGGTAGAGATAAAAAGGATGGCGTCGTATGTAATCTGGCTCCGGTAGAGGAAAGCATGTTTCGGGCGTACATCTTTGGCAGGCAGCTCACGATGAGGCCGGTCAACGTGACCTCTGCCGCGTCCATAGCCATCTTTGCGATGCTCTACGGCGTGATAGAGCACACGCTCCTCACAAGCCCGCTTGGCGTGAGGATATTCGTCTATCCGCTCAGCGTGCAGCTCTTCGGCAACCTCTACTTTTACCACGTGCTGATGCTCGCGCTTGCGGTGCTGGTCGCGTTCAACCCGTTCTTTGACATATTCTTCTTCAGGTCGACTAAGGCGGCAAAGAGGCAGGCGCTCCTGTGGGGCTCTGGCAACATCATCAACTTCATCTGGATAGAGGACCTGTCCTACTGGATCCTCTTTGGCGAGTGGCCCAAGGACGTGATGACTCCCCTCAACCTATCGTTTTATGGCATCGTGTGGTGGTACCCTGTAGCCTTTGTGACTGCGTGCGTGCTGTATGCGCTCACCATACGCGGCATGCCCAAGGGCCGCGGCCTCGGGATGTCATAGAAGCATCTTCTATCAAACACCGAACCCGTTAATAATTTTGCATGCGTGTAATAGCTGCCGGATCATGACTGGGAGAAAGGCAGCCGCGCTTGCCGTAATAGTCGTCGCGGCTGTGGCAGTTTCCGCGTACTTTATGCTGTTCTACGCAAGCGGCGGGATGCCGCCCGGCCCTCCTAACGGCAACGGGACGGGCCCTCCCAAGACGCCCCTCAGCGTGCTCTCGTCGCCTGCCACTTTTCCCTTTGTCGAGAAATGGGCGGCGCAGTACAACAACGGCGACAACCTCGGCAAGGTGGAGCCGGTGTATTCGCCAGACGCTGACGACACCAACATCCCTCTGCTTTATTCAAACGTCTCTAGCTTTCTTGCCGGCTATTCGGCAGACCTAGCTATAGCAGGCAGGCCGGTGCAGCCGTCGGGCAACTTTACGTATGAAGGGTCTGTGTTCCTGCCGGTGAGCCCGCAGGCGATAGCGGTGGTCTACAACGTGCCGGGCTTCCCGGACGTGCCGTCAGGGATAAAGCTCGACGCGCCCACGCTTTACGCCATACTGAGCGGAAACGCGACGCGCTGGAACGACCCGAGGATAACGGCGCTCAACCCGGACCTGGGCCTTCCAGACCAGCCCATAGCGGTGGTGCACGAGCGCAAGGCCGGGAGCGCCACCGAGCTTGTCGAGCGGTACCTGAACGCAACGGTAGCGTGGCCCGGGTCAAGCCAGGCGGCCGAGTCGCCCGACGCGCTCTCGGCAACCGTGAGGCAGACGCCGTATTCAATAGGCTACGTGGACTTTTCCAATGCGGTGCAGACCCGCATGACTTTTGCGGCGCTGCAAAACTCCGACGGCGAGTACGTCATGCCGTCGGCAGACTCGATAGCCCGGGCGGTCCAGAACGGGACCGTGGTGCACGAGCCTGCAGTCGTAGACGGAAAAGAGACCGTGGCGATGCCGCCAACAACGTCGGTTGGGCAGCTCGGCAACGGCTCGTACCCCGTGGTCGGGTTCTACTACGCGGCGCTTTCAGACGCGCCCGGCGCGCACAAAGCCGCGTCGTTTGACTTTGCAAGGTGGATAGCAAGCCCGGCAGGGCAGCAGATGCTTGCCGACGTGCAGTACCCGTCGATATACGACCAGAATGAAGAGCTGAAGGTCATGGCAGAAGAGCTTGCAGCGGGCATGCCCAGCGCCCGGTTTGAGAACGCGACGAACCTGACGAACAACCCAAACGACTCGGTGTACGGCCAGGTCGCGGCGTCAGGCGACAGGGTGTACGTCGTGTGGGAGGAGTCTGTCGAGGGGCAGAACTACGACATATTCTTCAAGAGGAGCCAGAACGGCGGCAGGACGTTTGATGGCGGCGCGGCAAACCTGAGCAGGAACGCCGGCTTTTCAGAGCACCCGCAGGTAGCCGCGGCCGGCTCTGGCGTCTACGTCGTGTGGACAGACAACACGTCTGGCAGCAAGGAGGTCATGTTTGCAAAGAGCGCAAGCTCCGGCAACGCCTTTGGCAGGGCCATATCGCTGAGTGATCCTGCGAACAGCTCGTACAACGCGGAAATAGCGGTGGCCGGAAGCAGTGTCTATGTCGTGTGGCAGGAGCAGAGGCAAAACAGCACCGCCATAGTTATGAGGGCAAGTTCCGACGGCGGCGCGACGTTTGCCGAGCCTGTCACGGTGGCAGAAAACGCCAGTCCCGAGTCGTTCCCCAAAGTCGCTGCCGACGAAGACTCGGTCCACGTGGTGTGGGGCAACCCCGGACAGCCGGGCCTGCGCCACGTGGCAAGCTCTGACGGCGGCGCCACGTTCTCGCAGGCCGCGTTGCTGAACGACGGAGAGGCTGTGGGCGAGGCTCAGGTGGCAGCATACGGAAGCAGCGTCTTTGTGGTGTGGGGCGGGCTGAACCTGAATACGGTGGAGAGGCTGACGTACGTGGCAAGCGCCGACGGCGGCGCGACCTTTAGCGAGCCTGCGACAGTAGACACGATTGCCAATCCGATGAACGTAGAGCTTGCGGCGATGCAGGGTCAGAACGGTGAGCATTTCGTGCACATCGCGGCCCAGGTCGAGACGTCGCCGGGCAACGAGGAGATACTGCTCGTATCGACTGCAGACGGCAGCATTTTCACAGAACCTGTGAACCTGAGCAACAACGCCGGGATATCTGAATGCCCCTCGATAGCGGTCTCGGGCAACAACGTCTATGTCGTATGGGAGGATAGGACGTTTGGCAACAACGAGATATTGTTTGCAAGGGGAAGCGTGTCGTAGGGAGGGGGGTTGTTTCCAGTGGGTTATGCAGAAAAAATGTTACATCATGTAACATTTTGAGCACGAAAAAATGTTACAATTTTGAGGGCCGGGTGACCTGGCTGCAATTAGTTCTTTTATAGCGACGGTGACGTCTGCAGGTTGCAGGGGAAAAGGTATAGACTGCCATGGTGCAGGTGCCGTACCCAGAGGCGGCGCGCCGGCGTCGATGAATGCAGGTGGGGTTATGGCCGCAGCTTTATCGTTATTTCCTCGCCCATGCCGATGGGAACGGTCACCGACTCGGCATCCGGCCTGCCTTTCACGTACCTGGAGTACTTGCTCATTTCTGCGACAAGATTCTCGGGATGGAGTATGTTGTCGGCTGCTATTATGCCTCCTGTCCTTACCATCGGAAAGACCAGATCGAAATAGTTGATCGCGTTTTCCTTGTCCGCGTCGATAAAGACAAAATCAAATGGCGTATCATCATAACTTGCCTGCATCTCTTTCAACACATCGATGGCCGTGCCCCGGCGTACGTCGATCAGGCTGTCAACGCCTGCTTCTTCAAAGTTCTTTCTAGCCCTGTTAGTTTTTGCCGGGTTTTCGTCAATGGTAATGATGGGTTTTGCATGATCACTATTGTTGTACTTTATTGCGTCAACAAACCAGAGCGTGGAATAGCCTGTTGAAGTACCGACTTCCAGGATTCTTTTGGCATTGATGGCTTTCAGCATTATGTTAAAGTAGACACCCGTGTCGCTTGTTATGGCAAGCATCATTTCGCTTTCTGGAATTGTTGCCTGCCCTGAGCGCTCTTTGTCTGCCTGTTCTCCAAGCCTGCAGAGAACCTGCGATATTTTTTGATCTAGGTTGTGCATGTAGAAATATTTGAACGAAAAGTGGTATTTACTTTACTTGAAATGCTCGTTTCTTGAAGGCAGCGCCAAAGTCTATTGCGTGCTGGAATCCGTATATGAGCGGGAAAGTTCTTCCGTCAGCTGCGTATTGAGGGTATTGAGTATGCCCATTACTTCATTTCTAGAGATCATGTTCGACTCGTAGTATCCCTTGATAATGAAAATGATGACGTTCTTGAGGGCCAAGGCATTCTCTGCTGTCATCAGAGTTGATGAATTCCTTCAGTATACATGCATTGTTTTCACTATTCTGCACGTGACCGAACATTTCATTCATACGCGCCTGAAGGTTCTTACCTCTTGGGTCACCGCGATACTACGGCCAGCGGATTACTTGTTCTGTTTTTTTGACCTCATGTCACGTATGGGACATGCGTGTCATACACGGCCTGCCTCCCAAATCACGTCGAGTATCAAGAATGCTGGCAGGATACGAAATACTGGGGGTGCATGGGGGATATCGGTGCGGGGAGAAGCTGCGACGTTCAGCCATACA
Source organism: Nitrososphaera sp. (assembly GCF_013388945.1). Classification (GTDB taxonomy): domain Archaea; phylum Thermoproteota; class Nitrososphaeria; order Nitrososphaerales; family Nitrososphaeraceae; genus Nitrososphaera. The sequence continues at coordinate 163,988 of NZ_JACAEH010000014.1, forward strand.
CCCCCGTGTTGCGAGTGATATACATACGAGACGGTTAGTTAAAAAAACACCAGTTGATTTGTACTAGTCTTCCATACCATAATGACCTTCCATCAACCATCGGATACTTTGACCGCATGTTTGTTCAAAGCACGCGCTGGGCTCCTGCTGGTCAGGTTGACCAATGAATTCAATACCAAACTCCAAGTTTTAGATGAGCAACTTTGCCTGTTTGTGGCCGCGATCCGGGTATCATCGTGTTATACGAGAAGGCAGAATGTCCTGCGTGACGCGCACCAAGACCGACAAAGTCATAGAGATATGGGCCAACGAGGAAGGAACAGAGTATGCGATAAGAACGAGCAAAGATGAAAAATTCCGTTATGCAACAAAAAGCGGAATCGTCTACAACCACGTTGTGGAAGGTCTTCCATGCGTTCTAGACCTGCCTGAAAGCATCTATGACTGGAAGCTTATTCTTCGCCATTGGATACGAGAAAAGCGCGAGCAGGCATATCTGCAAAAGTTCGTGTATGGGACATGACAGTAAAATTTCTATTGAGCAGGCAGGCATCTTAAGCCGCGATGCCGGCTAGTCCCAGTTGCAGCTAAATTCATACGTTATTTTCTTCTATAACCCTTATTAACTACATACAACCTCTGCGAGTTCCATGCGGCATCCTGATTCGGCAGTCGACGAGTATGTGAAACTCGCAAAGCTTGGGGTCAGGATAGATCAATTGGTAGAGCTGTCGCTTTCTGCTGACGAGCTGAGAACGCTACTGAAAAATATTGAGAGACTCCTCGAAGCATCCGAGAAGAGGGACAATCGCGTGGTCATAAGTCATACACCATAGGAAGTGATTTTCTGTCCTTGCACCCAGCCAGCTGTCCTGCTTGTGGTCCAACGCAGCTACGATTTTTTTTCAGCTGAATATTCTTGCAGGTATTTTTGGAAAATACTCATCAGGGTCGCGGCGGAATCGTGCATCAACAGCTCAAACGCTGTCTGCACTTTTTCAGGGGAAGTGCAGTAGGTTTCATCCAGTACTATGTTATGCTGCTCTTTGAGTTCGCTCAAGATGGCACGCCTCACCTTGGGCCCAAGAACGTCGAGAGTCTTGTCAACCGCCAACCACACGCGGCTATCAATGCTCATCTGCTCAACTTGTATAAAGCAGTCTTATAGTCGTTCTGATGCGCAATGAGTCCGACTGGTCGGATGTGTAGACCTATGGACAGGCTCCTAATCGGTTGCTATCAGTGTCACTTTTACACCTTTTTCCGGCCCTCGTCGCCATGAAATCTCGTCCATGCGGGTATCAGGTAGTTATAATTCCGGATATCCACCTACCACGATGGTTCACATTTGCAAGGGCTTCTGCGAACGTTTCAGGGCCAACAAAGAGCAGAAAAGGGGTCGTTACGAGGTGGGTTTCCGGCTTTGTCGAACATGCTTTGTATGGATGATTGTCACAGAAAAATTCTGCCCCTGCTGTCGATCGCAACTCCGGACCAGGCCTCGCAGCAGGCGCAACAAGGAAAGATTGCGCGCCATTTTTGCCAAGGGAGATGTTCAAATGCAATCAGCCTGCCGCCGGGTATTTGCACAAAGAGAGATATTCGATGGCGGTTCGGCAGAATGGATCTCCGCGCAGGCAGCGAACGTTTCATGAAACTTGTGCTATATCGATTCTGGAGCGAAAGTTGCAGGTTTCGTTCGATGGGAGCTGAAAGAGCTCTACATAAAATATCCTACAATGCATGAAAAATCTAACAAACAACCTTTGCATTACCCGCCGCGCAGACGTGGCTCCGGCAGCTAAAATGGCAAACTCTGTACAGGATTGTTTTCGCGCTTTCTCTCAGAACTTCTCAAAAGTAAGACGGTCAGTTTCTCCCTAAGATCCAACAATTCGTCCAATGACAGATTGTGTTTAAGGAGCCCGCCAATATCTACCCCCATTTCTGATAGATCGTCCGTAACACGCTTCAAATTACGTGTATCATTGCTCATTCTCATTACCAACCCTGCAGACAACTATATGGGACCGCGATATTTCTCAGTTATGGAAGACTCGTATATAGAAAAAACTAGGAAGAATCGAGGCTGGTATGGGCCTGCAGCAGCAACCACGCAGGCTTGCCTAGGAAGAGTCAATAACCTGGCGGTAACAATCGCTGTTCCTGCCGATTGATTCGACTGATTCGCTCCAGAAGACATTTCTTACCCCATCACATGATTTGATGCGGTCTATCAGCAACAACAGTTCATGATTGGTCCTGAAGATCACCTCCACCTTTATGTCAATGGTGTTCTCGCCGAGCGTCCTTGTAACCGAGGTCACAGTATTACTCATATCCAGGATATCCTTTCCTACAATGGCTGTTTTTCCATTGGTTGTAGATACAAACAGGGTCGCTGTCCTCCATCCAAACTTTTCCACTCTGAGCGTATAGTGCCTTTCGACCAGATTCGACTCTAGCCTTTTTCTCCTCCTCTGTACAGTGCTCAGCGGGATGCCCAGCTCCCGAGATAGCATCAAAGAGGACACGTATCCGTTAGAAGAAAAAAGATGCCTCAATATCTTCTTGTCAGGCTCTGATAGAACGGGGATATATTCACCATTGTTTTTCGGCCTCCCCGGCCTCCTGTGCATTGAACTGGCTCTTACCAGGTTTTGAAGGCTGTCTAACAACTCGCTCAGATTCTCCATCGGAAGCGAACTGAACGCATCTGTGTCAACTCCTAGGCTCTCAAGCTCTCCGAGGATTTCGTGCCGGGATTGGTGCTTGCTGGCTGCATGGCTGACCGCAGAGTGGATATCGAAATCCTGGTTTTTGTTCTTTGACTCATTGTCATGTAAGGTTTTTAGTGCTGGTTCTACCTGTGTCATGTTATGGTTTCTTGAAATAGAAGATAGTGATAAAGGCAATACGTCCTAGTTAACTGGCCTTGGTGAAAAGATTAACCATTTCAAAAGAAGTAGTTGACCGGATGACTCCGTTTTTCTCGATCAACGCGGGTACGAAGGCAGATCCAAAACCGCGGTCGCATTAGCACAAGCTTCTGAAGCCGTAACTCGATGCGGGGTTCTCTGCCGACCATCGTAAAACTGAACGGTACATTGCCTTCCGAGTCCTGCATCGGGAAATCCGGTAAAAAGGTTCCGGGAGTTTCCGCGTGGAAACTCAAAAAGTATAATAAAGTCGGTGCCAGCGGATACGATTGATACGCGCCGAGTGGAAGAAAGAAGGCTTAAAGTCGAGCTTGATGCAGCCTTGGATGTTTTTGGTCCGCGAGTGAAGGAAGCGGTTCTTCAGGAACTAGAGGAATCCGGCTATTCATTTGAGGAAAATGGAAATCTAGGCCGACTCAGAGGGTTCCTCGTCCGTATAGGAGGAGAATCGCTTGCGTCCATCGTCATGAAAAGGCTTACCAAACAGATTAGCGAGAACAATCACGCTCGTAAACGCTGATTCTTGCGCTGCCGGAATTGGTTTCTGATGAAAATCCGCGTCTTTTAAATCGTATGTGGTTAGTAATGCCGGAAAATCTTTTGCTTATGAAGATGCTTCATTCATACTCCGTCATCTTACCTGTATGCAATGTGTTCCATTCTCGGCTACAAAGGCAACAATGATGCTGCTTCGATCCTGGTTGAGGGTCTCCGCCTGATGGAGTACAGAGGTTACGATAGTGTAGGAATAGCCATGCTTGATGATAACAAGTTTACAATTCGCAAGGGGGTTGGCAAGGTGCAGGAAGTCAACGAGAGGTTCGACCTTGACAAGATGGTCGGCAAGATCGGCATAGGCCATACCAGGTGGGCGACCCACGGCGGCGTCACGGATAAGAACGCACATCCCCATCCAACATGTCGACAAGAAATCGCGGTTGTGCACAACGGCATCATATCAAATTACCGCGAGCTCAGGCAGAAACTTACTGAACGTGGTCACACCTTCAGGAGCGATACGGACAGTGAAGTGATTGCTCATCTTCTTGAAGAAGGCTACGTGAAGGGCGACGACATAAAGTCTATCCTATTTCGCACGTGCGACGATCTGGAAGGCTCCTATGCTTTTGTGGCAGCGTTTCACGATGGCACAATCGCTGCTGCCAGGTGGGAAGAGCCTCTCATCATAGGCATTGCTGATAACGAGTACTTTATTTCAAGCGACGTCCTTGGCTTTCTGAAGCATACCGACAAGGCCGTCTTCTTGGACAACGGTGACACCGCTATTCTCTCCGGAGATAATGAACTTGAAATCTTTGACAGTGCAGGGAACCCCATAAGCCGTCCGGTGACTCGAGTCTCGTGGGAACTCGGACTGGCCGACAAGGGAATTCACGCTCACTATACGCTCAAAGAGATCAATGAACAGACTGCGACATTGTTCAGAGCAGCGGATGTCAGCAACGACAGCCTGAGAAAATTCTGCGAAATAATTTCTAACGCCAAGAACGTCTACATGACAGGAAGTGGATCGAGTTACCACGCTGCACTTGAGGCAAAACATTTCTTTTCCAAGCTTGCCAGGGTAAGGGCGGATGTCATTATTTCAAGCGAATTTAGCTACGAATCAGACGCGATACAACCCGGTTCCGTGCTCATAGCAATATCGCAGAGTGGCGAGTCAGCAGATGTATTGCACTCGGTAAAAAAAGCCAAAGAATCTGGTTGCACCATACTTTCAATCGTTAACGTTAGCACCTCCTCTCTTGCGAGGGCCTCGGAAATGTACCTGGAACTTGGCTGCGGGCCTGAGATCGGAGTCGCGGCAACCAAGAGCTTCACGAGCCAGGTGGCACTCCTTTATACCATAGCTTCTATCCTAGGCGGCCGCGAGAATGAGCTGGTAGTCAAGCGCGGGGTACTACAAGAGGCAGTAGCAAAGGTGCTTTCCAAATGTGACCTCGTCGCAGACTTTGCCAGAAGCATTGCAAAGTTCAACGACATCTATTTGCTTGGCAGGGCGTTGCACTATCCAATAGCACTGGAGGGGGCGCTCAAGCTAAAAGAGCTTGCATACGTTCACGCAGAAGGTTTGGCGGCAGGCGAACTAAAACACGGTCCGCTTGCACTGATAGACTCCAACGCCATAGTCATAGTCTTAAATCCCAGAGACGGCACATACGTCGACACCTTGTCAAGCCTTCACGAGATAAAGTCGAGAGGTGCGACTGTGATTGGCATTTCAAATGTAAGGGATGACACGTACGACTACTGGATAGAGCTGCCTGAGGCGGAGAGCAACATCTATCCCCTGCTGGAGGCAATCCCCCTGCAGATGCTCTCTTATTATCTTGCACTGCAAAATAAAGTAAATCCAGACTACCCGCGAAACTTGGCAAAGTCCGTAACTGTGAGATAGCTTTACTGCGCGCGGTACGAAATAAGCCAGTCTGTTCATCCGACTTGGACTTGCCTGTCTTTGGCAAGGTCTTCCATCATGCGGACGAGGTGACCTTGATTATGGCCTACAACTTCGACGGTCTCGCTCCAGGATACGTCCTGCACCCCAATAGATTTCACCTTTTCAATAAGCCGGAGAAGTGCATCGTTCCCGGATACTAGACATTCTGCCGCCACATCCACATTGTTCTTCCCCATCGTCCTGCTTACTAGAATCGTACAGTCTTTCCAGGATAACAATTCCCTGGCAATCTCCGCAGTTCTGCCATTTTGCGCTGAAATAAAGAGGCTCACTCTTCTCCATCCAAACTTTTCCACCCGTAGAGAATAAGACATTTCTAAAAAGTCAGATTCAAGTTTTTTCCGTCTTCTCTGGATCGTGCTAAGTGGGATGCCAAGCCGTTTTGACAGCTGTAAAGAAGAGATTTTACCGGTAGAGCCCAGCAGGACCTTCAGAATCTCGCGATCTGTCTCGGACAGCGTCGGAGTCGCATTATTGCGCGGACCACCCATTCCTGAAGCCGGCCGAGAGCCGCTAATTTCGCGCATCCTTTCAATCAGATCCCGGATCCCTTCAGAAGAGATTGCTTGGAATATTGCAGGGTTGACGCCAAATTCTGCAAGCTCTTCCAAGAGATCCTGTCTGGTTTTGCCCTCTTCATATTTTCCCATAATCATTGCCTTGCAAATTCAGAAGACCTATGATTTTTGAAGGATCGTCATGACGGTCAGTTCCGTATCTTTGCAGCATTATCCCAATACGATAACTGGATACATAGAGAAGAGATAAAAGAAATGCCTCCTATTTGCAGCAGAATTTGTGGAGGACTATCCGCTTTATGCTTCCTGCAAGATGTTATTGTTCTCTTTGTGGATTTCCGGTAACCGGTAACGCTTGAGAGCCTGCCAGAATCTCGTATTGTACAGCACGCAATGGTACTTTAACCGCAGTCAAGCAAGTACGATCTCTATCACGAACCATCCCATGTTGCCGGCGCCATCGGTGGATCGCGCCACCAGTGTCTGTGCGCCAGACGCATTGAAAGTGCGTACGTGAGTCCACTCTGACCAGTCGCCGGACGAGATTGGGGTTGCCATCTGGTAAGAAGTATTGCCTGTTCTTACCTCTACTTTCTCGATTCCGCTCATCGCGTCAAAAGATGTTCCGGTTATGGTGGCCGTCAGACTCGCGCCTGCAGCCACAGTCTCACCGTTTGTAGGAGACACTATGGTCACCTTTGGCTGCGTCGCATCTGAGTCAAATACTACTTCTGTCGTTGAAGAAAGCCACCTTACGTTCCCTGCACTATCAAATGCTCTAGCCACTATCCTGTAGTTTGCTTCTTCATACACTTTGAACTGGTAGCTCCATTCTGACCAGATGTCTGGTCCGACCCCTATCGCATCCGCCTGCCTGTACCACCTGGTAACCTTGCCTGAATCCTGATTGAAGATGGCTACCTGCACCCTGTCAAATCCGCAGCCATCCGGATTGTCCGATGCGGCGCCTTCGATGAGCAACAGCACGCCGTTTGAAGGACCAGCAGTTATGCTATTTGGCAAAGGCGTCATGATTTGCAGCTGGGGAGGTGTTGTGTCGGTACAGGCAGGCACAAAAGACGAGGAGCCTGAGGGCCTGAAAACAGTTACGGAAACGGTGGCCGTGCTTTCAGCGCCCCGACCATCGGAGATAGTATAAGTAAAAGCGTCGACTCCTATGAAGTTGGCCTCAGGACTGTACCTGACAAGCCCCTGACCCTCGTCGACGGCCAATCCATTGTCAGGGTTTGAAATCGCGATAACTGTCAAAAGATCATTATCAACATCAGCATCGTTTTCAAGAACATCTATCAGTACGCTGGTGTTGACGCTCGTCGTCGCAGAATCGTCAGTGGCAGTCGGAGCGACGTTCTGTAATACAGGATCGTCCTCAGAAACAGGTTCCGCAGCTTCATCCTGTCCTGACGCAATTCCGTCGTCGGCCAGTATTTCAATTTCTCTCTCACACGAGGATAGGCGATAAGACGAATCCGCATCAAAAAAGCCATAGGCCAGATGCCTGCCGGGCTCAAGTCCTGCAAGGTCCAGCGCCGCGCTCGCGTATCCATCCTGACCGGTGACTGCCCTGACACCCGCGTCACTGTCGACAAGCGTCAGGACAACTGTCTTTTCTTCAATACCGGTCAGATTTGTAAGGTCTGTGAGGCGCCATAGAACAGGGATCGTCGAATTCTCCTTGACCGTATCGGGCATGTCGCAGAAAAGGGCGGTATCCTTTGAGACGTCTTGCAGGTCGCCGGTTTCCGACACGTCTTTCAGACTCACTCCCAGTTCATCATAAATCTGGATCGTACTTTCCGCAGAAAGTGAGCCAGAATCGTCGTAATTGCTTCCTCCGTTCTGGAGGATCTGTCCAAAAGGTAAAGCCAGAATCAAAATCGTGAGGGCTGCGCCGCTCCCTAACCCCCCTATGACCCACAGGTTCCCGGATCCACTCATGAAGGCATGAAGACTGATTTGCATGATAAGCTGCTATGCAAAATGCGGCTAATTTGGTGACAGGGGATATTACCTTACAAGCTGGCAATTGGCCATTTGCGTCAAATATGTATGAATACAAGCTTTGTGGTTGTCGTTCAAGCACATGCTGTGCGACAAGCGGCCTTTAAGCTACGCAAAAACACGGGCGCGCGGCGATAAAGTGCTTCAGCGTAAACACGGCGCTCATGCATCCATTCGGCCACCTCACGAACCATCCCCAGCGTCATCGTTATGGAGACTGCGTGCAATATTCCTGTCAAATGAGTAGTACTGCACCATGCCCAGGATTATCACTCCCGATATCACAGAAACAATCAGGCCGCCTATAACCACGTCGCCCATGCTGTACGACTTGTGTACTATCCGGTCTGACACCTCCACAAATGTCTGCTCGATAGTGTAGTAGAGATCAAAAGCAACCCTTCCTACTTCATCAAGCCAACTCATCTTTCAGCAACACTCCTGAAGCAGCAACATATTGACTGGCATCACGGCAGAAAAGATATGCGGTATCCAACAGGAAGTGCGCTGGAAGAATTATCCAAAAAAACCGAAGCACGTGAGGTGTTTTGAGGGGAAAATGGCAGAAAATTAAAATCAACTCGACCTTCATGCTACCCCAAGTCTTACACAGGTTTCTAATCTGCCCTTTGTCAGAGTTATTGAACAATAAATAATTTGCATTTTGCCAAAGCATTCTAAAGCGTAAATCCATCAGTCGCGCACAAAACTTCTGCTCAATGCTTCAATTTTCTAGTAAATTGCATGAAGAAAAGTATTGTGAATCCTACAGCAAGCATCACCACGAATGTCGGAAACTCTGGAACCGTCACGATCCTGGAATCGAGTATGGATACAGAGTGCGAATTGATGTTTGCGACGTATGCGGCGGCCGTAGCAGTATTGACGTCGATAGAAACAGGGTTTTCTCCCACCTGCAGGGTCAGTACCACGGCGTGCGACTTGTCGTCTATGACGGAAATGGTATTCTCTTCGGAGTTGGCCACAAACACATGGCCGGCAACCGGATCAACAGCTATTCCCACTGGCACGTCGCCAACAGCTATCTTTTTGATCACGGAATTTGTGCTGCCGTCTATTACTGATACAGAGTCGGAGCCGGCGTGAGTCACATAAACTGTGTTTGTCGCGGGACTTACGGCAACCCTGTCTGCCTTGTCGTCAAACTCGATGCTGGCGGAAAGAGATTTGCCCTCAAGGTTTACAACAGCAAGCGATTTCGGGAAGACGGCGTACAGGAAGTTTGTCGCAGGGTTCACGGCAAGGGCCAACGCCTTGCCGCCTATTCTTATGGAGTCGATGACTTTGTGCGTTGAACCATCGACGATGGACACAGAGTCGGACAGCCAGTTGGCAACATATACAGTGTTGGTGTTCTGGTTGACAGCGATCCCGAATGGCGCGCCTCCCACAGGCAAGTTTCCTACCACCCTGAGCGTCGAGCCGTCAATAATGGACACAGAGTCGGACAGCCAGTTGGCAACATATACAGTGTTGGTGTTCTGGTTGACAGCGATCCCGAATGGCGCGCCTCCCACCCTAATTTGCTGCAGGACCGTGCGCGTCGAGCCGTCAATGACAGAGACCGTGTCAGATTTGGAATTCGTAACAAAGATCATGCCTGTCGCAGAGTTTATGGCAACTCCTGCAGGGCTGTTTCCAAGAGTGAAGACGTTCAGTGGTGTATCCCTGCCGTATGTCATACCAAACCTGCTCGACCCTTCATAGTGCCTGTCAGACAATCCAGCCAGATGCGAGAAGGTAGAAATCTGGTAGCCTTTTGCTTGCACCAAGTCCATCAGCCTCGCAAGATCCACCAACTCCCTTTCGTCAGGGATCTTTGTATACCTGCCTTCTTCAATCCTTACAAAGTCCTGAGGATGCATCATCACCACTGCGTATCCGTATGAGGCGATGCTTGAGTCTATTTCGCGCATTATCTGCTCAACAGGCACCTTGGTGAACTCTTTTATGCTGCCTGGCTCTGCATCCTCCTTGGTCCTAAACGCAGTAGTTGCAGGTATGTGGTGCACTTTTTCCTCCTCGTCTTCGGATGGATCCTGACTGGTGTCCCCGCTGGACAAAAAGTACGGGTACTTGTCCAGGTCGGTCTCTGAGCTGATTATCTTCATGCCTACTTCTTTCATCACATCGAGGGTCTCGGAGTTGAAGCGGTTGTAGGGCGCTATGAACACGTCAGACCTGTCTCCAAACATCTCTGCCATCTTGTCGTTTGCCTGCTGGATTGAATTCAATTGCTCAGCCTTGGTAAGAGTGGAGTGGTTCTCGTGAGTCCAGCTGTGGTTGCTCAGCTCAAAGATGCCACGCGAGCTTCCCTCAAGGATCTTGTCAACTATCATATCGTTGTCCCCAAGCCTCCCCATGATGAGGCCGAGCGACAGGCTTTGGTTTTTCAGGAGGAAAAGATCCATGACGGCAAGCTGGGCGGGCTGTACAAAGTCGTCCTGAATGTCGTCAAACCGGAATATCACGCAGTTGCATGGCAAGCCAGAGCCCTCGATCTGCTGGGAGTACGAGTCTTTAGGGAGGGAAGCAAAGATGATGGCGGCTGCAAGTGCGCACAGTGCCATCCTGTATGCGCATCCTCTGCATTTTACAAGGCTGACGGCGCGCAGATCCTTCACTACTCCCTGATTCTTCCTCGAATTATTTCAGGCACTTCGTAAGCCACCGGAAAAGATGAATTGTTTTCTACAACATTTGAGGTGCTGTCGCGCTCCATGTAGATGTCTGAAATCCGACTATCGGCCACGGTATTATGACGGACGACGTTGTCAGAGGAACCTTCGAGGAGGCCGATCCCAAGTCCGTTTCCAATCACAACGTTGTTCTGGAACGTGTTGTTGAAGCTTTGTTTCTGGATGAAGATCCCGTACTTCTGGTTGTACCTTACGACATTGTTTTCTACTATGCTGGAGTTGGTGAGCCAGTGCAGGCCGATGCCTTCGATGTTGTACTCGACTACGTTGTTGGTTATTGTCACGTTTGCGCATTGCAGTGAGCAGATTATGCCCTGGTTGCCGTTGTCGTGAACATAGTTGGAATCTATTATGAAGTCCTTTGAGCCGGTATGCGGGTCAAGTCCGTACCTGGTATTGCCGTAAACCTCGTTACCTATTATCCTGAAGTTGGTGGCGTGGTCGGAATAAAAGCCGTAATAGTTGAAGGCTATGGTTGAATTGACGACCTCGAAGTTGCCTGTGTTGTAATATGATATTGCAGACCGGGCATATCTCGTATCGCTTACCCCTCCAAGGGAATATCCAAGATGGGTTATGGCCGAGTCGTAAACATTGATCACGCCGCCATTCTTGGCCAGTATGTACGGCCTTGGGTGGTATCCGTTAATGTCAGACCCGTCTGTCGCCGGATCCCACGAAGATACGGTGGAATTCCTGATGACTGCGCTTCCCCTCACTTCCAGCGTCGCAGGTTTGTCTGTTGACGAGCGCAGGAGGACCGTGACATTTTCAATGGCAAGGTGTGCGTCGCTGTCAATTACAAGTGGATCAAGGATGACGTATGCGTCCCTAGATTCCAAATACGTTATGGCAAAAGGATAGGCTGCCTGCAACTTTGTGATGGTCCAATCGCCCTCCCTTATGAGCACCGAGTCGCGGTACTCCGATCCGACGCCTGCCAAGTCCAGTACGGGATCGGTGTAGCTGGGATCCTCCTCGTGCTCTGTGAGGTAGGCGGGGCTGTAGATATTGCTGGCAGTAGACCTGTTTTCATCTGTAAATATCAGGCTTTTGTCGTTGTACTTCAGCACCTCGTCCAGCAGGAGTCTGTGAGAAACTATTTTGGGGGTGAATGCCACCACGCTTGCCTCGTTGTAATGCAACGCCATTGAAAGGAATGATGCCGCGTTGTTGTCACGTTGAACATTCAGGAGGAGCTCGCTACCTATCAGGGGTACGCCGAGAAAAACTGTTGGAGCGTATTCTCTGTCGTAGGCACCAACATTTTCCCACGCCTCTACCTTGTAGCCGTTGTACTCAAGTGTCTGGATCATGAACGGCCTGGCACTCATATACGACTTTTCAACAAAAAATACGGCCTTTTTCACCCCATATTCGCGCAGTATCTCGACTAGTTGTGGAAGCTCCAGATGGTTGCCGTACTCGACATAGAAGGTCAGTGTAACTTGACGTGGGTTTTCGCTGCCGTCGGCCAGCACCCGTGGACCCGTATGCAACTCATGCTTTGTACTCAAGAATGGCTCTATCGAGGACATGACGGGGACCAGAGGCGACAAGCTCCCGCCGGGCTTGTACTCGTCCGTTATGATGTTCCTTGCGTATTGGAGAAAGTCTGCATTCTTTGAGCTTGACACTGGCAGTACCAGGTTCCACGTCACAAGAGCAAAGATTACCGTTGCAACCCCGATGACTGGAATCGTGAAACCCATTCAAATCACCTTGTGAGCCAAGACTTGTTTTTCACCGTGAAGATGGAGTAATACATTAGAGAGCTGAAGAACACCGACAGTGGCGTCATCAGAATGCGGTAGAGCCACCTGTCTCCTGTGTCAGGATTTCGCAGCCTGTATGTAATGCCGAACATCAGCCCGAGAAACAGCAGCCCGAAAAGGTAGAACATGGCGTCATAGACCCTGCCGTTCAAGGGCAGATAGACAAGCGCCCTGTATGCTATTATAGGCGCCAGGAGGGAGAGCGTCATCTGCGTATAATAATAGAGGACTGATACCACGTGCCGGTTCTTGAAGAAGAACGGCGCGTTAAAGAGGAAGACTCTGACCCAGCTCTTCTTCCAGCGTATCTGCTGATTAACGAACTTTTTCAGAGTCGAGGGAGCCTCGGTATAGACCAGCGCGCCTGCGCAGTAGACCACCTTCCACGACTTGTTCTTTCTATCGATGTAGTGTTTATTGCCGCCAAGTACGTAGCTTGTGAGGTGTCTGTCATCACCGGGCCTGAATTCGATTCCCAGAAACTTGTCATTGCACCATGCATCCAGGCACGGCAGTATGGCCTCTTTCCTGTATGCAGATAGGCTGCCAGAGCAGCAGGTGACGCTATTGAAGCAACTTTCCATTCCCTTGATTACGAAGAACTGACCGTCGTACCATGTGTCCTGTATCTTTGTCAGTATGTTTTGGTCCACGTTTATCACCTTGGCACTTCCGGTAGCAGCTCCCACATCGGGATCATCAAAAACGCGTACTATCTTTTCAATGGCATCGTCCTTCACAACGCTGTCGGAGTCTATGAGGAGTATGATCTCGCCCTTCGGCGAGCCCTGAAGCAGGGCCTCCCGGATTGCCCTCCTCTTGCCGACATTTTGCACCATGTGTATGACCTTCACCTTCTCCGGATTCTCCTTATGCAACTCGTCCATGACGGCGCCCGTGTCGTCGGTAGAACCATCGTTGACGAAAATGATTTCCGTGTGAGGATATGTGGAGTTAAGAATAGCAGCCACGCTCTTTCTGATTATCACGGGATCGTTCTTGGCAGGTATTATCACTGAGACAAAATGGGGTTTTTCAGGTGGTGGGAACTTTCCTGTGAAAGATGGATCCTGGTATTTAAGAAATGCAAACAAGAATGCGACAAATACAAGAGAAGTTGTTATCAGACCGTATATTCCCGTAATGAGGTCGATAACAAAAACTACGAGGTAGATCTTGACGAGTATGATGCTCCCTATGCCGGCAAGTATCATGCCCCTTGCAATTTTTTGCTTAACGCTTGTCCTCTGAACTTTTAGTGGCGCGACTGTCTGCGCCTGCATCAAGGTGTGATCTAGCTTTTCGCCTCTATTGGTGCCAACAATCATCCGACTCAGTCCAACTTCCGAATTAGACATCCGCCAACGTTATGAAAGACTAGTGACCGAGTTCCAGCGGTAAACTAAGAAGAATACCCATGGACATGCGACGTACTAGAATGTATTCTCATCCTGATTGATGCCAGTGCACAAGCCAAGAATGCAGGAACCGGGCTGTTTCCTGCGAGTACTATCCGGTAAACGTGATCGTGATGCTGACCGTGAACCACTGGACATTGCCGGCGTTGTCCGTGGCCTTGGCTATCAGGGTGTGGCTACCTTCCGCAACAAACGTCACTGAATGGGTCCACGTAGACCAGTCGCCAGGAGAAGCTGGCGTAGCCGGCTGGTACGAGGTGTTCTGGGTCCTCACTTCCACTATCTGGATGCCACCGTCGTCAAAGGCGGTGCCCTGCACATTTACTGCCACGCCCGTAGAGGGACCCTGAAAAGACTGGCCCGCGGAAGGGGACGTTATGTTAACGGCGGGTCGCACGGTATCATTAATCGTGTATGTCTCTGTCTGGACAGTTCCGGTATTTGCGGCTGCGTCTACCCCAAAGAACTTCAGTGTGGTTGTTCCCAGCGCCGTTATCGGTATTGGCGAGCTGTACACAGGGCTTGACGTGGTAGGTGTGCTGCCGTCAGTGGTATAGTAGATGGTCGCCGGCTCGTCGGCGCTCAAGGTGACGCTCTGCTGGGA
>NZ_JACAEH010000006.1 GCF_013388945.1 Nitrososphaera sp.
CATTCATTACCGTATCGCTAACCCGTTCTCACGGGGACAGCGGCAGGTGGGCAGTTCGGCTGGGGCGGCACCCCCTTGAAAAAGTATCGAGGGGGCCCAAAGATCGGCTCAGGCGGGACAGAACTCCGCCGGTGAGGGCAAAGCCAAAAGCCGGTCTGACTGAATTCCCAATGATACGGAATACAGAGGCGAAAGCCGGGCTTAGCGATCCATCGTGTCCCCACTATTGGGGGCCGGTGGTGACAGAAAAGTTACCCTAGGGATAACAGGCTCGTCGCGGGCGAGAGCTCCCATCGACCCCGCGGTTTGGTACCTCGATGTCGGCTCTTCCCATCCTGGTTCTGCAGCAGGAGCCAAGGGTGGGGCTGCTCGCCCATTAAAGGGGAACGTGAGCTGGGTTTAGACCGTCGTGAGACAGGTCGGTCTCTGCCTGACAGGGGCGTGGTTGTCTGAGGGGAAGTCGCCCCTAGTACGAGAGGAACAGGGCGGCGAAGCCTCTGGTTTACCAGTTGTCCGACAGGGCAAGCTGGGCAGCTAAGCTTCTTAGGATAAGTCCTGAAAGCATCTAAGGACGAAGCCTTTCCCGAGAAAAGACAGCCTTCCGTAAGGAGAAGGGCGGCCATAGAAGATGGCGTTGATGGAATGGGGGTGTAAGCACCAAGCTTCGGCGAGGTGTTCAGCCTGCCATCACCAACAGCCCAACGCACTTGAACCGGATTGCTCCATGCAACCGGTTTTAGTTGGTGGATAGCCATCGGCACCGTTGCCATGGACGCATCTATACAGCCTCGGAACACGCAAAGAACGCGTGAAGCCACTGTTGCGGCGATGTTTTCTGCTATCCTGTGCACGGCGGTCGCGTTTTCCTTTTTTCTCAAACTATTAATCCCGGCTAGCGGGCGCTACTCTGTTTTGGAAATAGTGTGCATGTCCCACAAGGAAGACGTCGACGGCATAGTGTCGGCGGCCCTTGTAAAAGCGGCGTTTAACGCGACTACGATAATACTGTCAGACTACCCGTCGCTCATCCCCAGGCTTGAGAGGCTTGCAGAGAGAAAGATAGGCAAGCTGTTTGTGTGCGACCTCGGGCTTTCCAAGAGAAACGAGGAGAAATTTGCAGAGATACTCGGCAGGATAGCCAAGGACGCTGATGTTACTTACATCGACCACCACGACATATCGCCTGCCATCAAAAAAGCGCTGAAAAAGTCAGGCGTGAAACTCGTGCACACGATAAAAGAATGTACGAGCGTGCAGGTGTACAGCAAGTACAAAGCCAAGCTGCCGGCGCACGCCGCGTTTTTGGCGGCCATGGGCGCGCTCACAGACTACATGGAGGCAAAACCAAAGGCAAAGCTGCTGGTCCCGCGCTACGACAGGCAGTTTCTCATGCTAGAGGCAACTGCAACGTCTTATATGATATCTGCAAGCCAGAAGGACGACGAGTTTTTGTTCAGGATTGTCGACACCCTTTCCAGGATGAAATACCCGCACGACGTCAAGGAAGGATTTGAGCGCGCAGAAAAGTATGCCAGAAAGGTGGCAAACGCTGTCGACACCATCCAGGGAAGCATTGTTACTTTGCAGAACCTTGCGCACGCACCAAGCACCGTCGACCTGTCGTCTAGCATGGTGGTGAATTTCGTGCTTGGATCATCCGGCAAGCCGGCTGCGATGGTCTACAAGCTGAAGGAGGACATTGGCTCGTACGTGGTCTCTATACGCGGGTCGAAAAAGTGCAAGGTGCACCTTGGCAGGCTCGTCAACGAGATAACGACGGAGCTTGGGGGAAGTGGCGGCGGCCACGACAAGGCTTCCGGCGCAGTGGTGCCAAAGGCCAGGCTGGACGAGTTCATCAAGATTCTCGACTCCAAGATAGCCTAGATTTCCACGATAAACTCTACTTCGACTGCGCTCTGGAGCGGCAGGCTGCCGACGCCGACTGCGGCCCTGGCGTGCTTGCCTTTCTCGCCAAACACCTGCACCAGAAGGTCCGACGCGCCGTTTATGACCTTGGGCTGGTCCGCAAACGACGGCTCGCAGTTGACAAACCCTGTCACTTTAACGACGCGCTTTATCCTGTCAAGGCTTCCAAGCGCCGCTTTGAGCTGCGCAAGCGCGTTTATTGTGCACAGCTTGGCGGCTTCCTGGCCCGTCTCTACGGGCAGGTCCTTGCCCACCTTGCCCCTGAACTTTACCTGGCCTGCTTCAAGCGGTATCTGGCCGGCCACAAACGCCAGGTTGCCTGAGATGACGACAGGCACGTACGAGCCTGCAGGAGCTGGAGGCGACGGCAGGGCGATGCCAAGCGAGGACAGCTTTTCTTCTATCATTGCGCCTTATCCCCAACCGCAGTTATTTTACTGTTAAAAAGCGAATGCTTTTAAAATGCCTCATTTCCATTTAGGGGTGGCAATGTGCGCTCATCACGACAAGCCATCTAGCGGATACCAGATGACCGGCGTTGCGTGGTCTGTACTTGTGATGGGCGTTTCGCTTGCAATCATTTTCCTGCTCTGGATGTGGTTTGGCTACATCGGCCCCAAGTTCTCTGACGAGGTGCTCATCGAGCAGCAGGCAGCCCTGAGAGAGCAGTACGGCTTTGAGCCGCTTCCTGCAATAACTCCAGAAGAAGCGCAGATACCGCCTTCGCTTCGGAACCTAAAGTAGGTCCTCGTCTATAGTTTCAATCTTGTCCACGTACTGATTGCAGTCGCAGCCAGGCACGGAGCACCTTCCCACCCTGAGCAGAGAATCAGAAGCTGTCGAGTCGGTGTGCGCCTGGTGGGTGTGGTGGCACCTTATGCAGTTCATCGCCATATCAGAAAGTGTCTGGGCAAATAAACGCAGCGAAACAAAGGCTTATACGTAATTTCCATACGCAACTTGCCGTGGAATATGGCGATTACCTGAGGCGCTACGTGAGCAGGACTTCCAAGTCGAGGCGCCTCTTTTTGCGCGCGCAAAAGCTGTTTCCAGGAGGCATCAGCCACAACATCAGGTATTTCGAGCCGTACCCGTTCTTTGCAACAGGCGCAAGGGGCAAGCAGCTGCGCGACGCCGACGGCAACACCTATACGGACTACTGGATGGGCCACTGGGCTCTCATCCTCGGGCACTCGCCTGCTCCGGTTGCAGGCGCTCTTTCAAGGCAGGTGAAAAACGGCACGCTTTACGGCGTCACAAACGACGCATCAGTCGAGCTTGGAGAGGCAATACAAAAGATAATGCCTGCCGCAGAGAGCATGCGCTTTTGCAGCACGGGCTCGGAGGCCACGATGTACGCAGTCAGGCTTGCAAGGGCGAAGACAGGAAGGCGCGTGATTGCAAAGGCCATCGGCGGATGGCACGGTTTCAATACGACATTAATGCAGACGGTAAACTATCCGTTTGAGGCAGAGGAAGGGCCCGGCCTCGTGCAGGACGAGGAACAATATGTGGAGTCGATACCGTTCAACGACCTTGAAGGCTCGCTCAAGGTGCTTGAAAACATCAAGGACGACCTTGCGTGCATCATAATAGAGCCTTTCCTTGGAGGGGCAGGCGGCATACCCCCTGTAGATGGGTACCTGAAAGGCCTGCAAGAGTTTGCCAAAAAGAACGGCGCGCTCTTTATCCTAGACGAGATAGTGACTGGATTCAGGCTGTCGCTCAAGGGCGCAGCGCACAAGTACGGGCTAGAGCCCGACCTTTTCACTCTGGGCAAGATATGCGGCGGCGGCATGCCAATTGGCGTCGTCTGCGGAGACAGGGAAATAATGGCCCTTGCAGACCCGGTGGCAAGGCGCGACAAAGAAACAAGATGTGCGATTGGCGGAGGCACGTTTTCTGCAAACCCTGTCACGATGGTAGCCGGCAGGGCCACGCTTGACTTTCTTGCAAAGAACAGGCAGGTCTACGCCAAGATAGACAGGCTGGGTGAGATGGCGCGAAAAGGCCTGACAAAGATATTTGCGGACGCCAGGATACAGTGCCAGGTCACAGGCTCAAACTCGCTCTTTCTCACCCACTTTACAAAGAACAACGTGAAAGACGCGACAGACGTCGCAACATCTGACAGAGTGCTTTTGACAAAATACCACCTGGCGCTGATGGCAGAGCACGGCATATTCTTTTTGCCCACCAAGATGGGCGCCATTTCGTTTGCGCACGGAGAACCCGACGTCAAGAAACTGCTTGCAGCCACAGAGTCGCTCGTGCAGGCCGGGCTTTTTACGTAGCACTGCATTGCAGTGCAATCGCAAACCTTCTTAGATGCCGGTGCGAAATACCGCCGTGAAAGACGGCCACGACGACCTTGTCAGGGACTATGGCACGGTGCTCAGGGAGTGCGCCATACTCATAGTCATATCGGGCATATTGTTTGGCTTTCTGCTCAACATAACTGTCAGCCCGCCAGAAAACCTCAGCACGGTCAACATGGTCGCCCTGCTGGTCGCCATGTTTTCCATAACCGTGGCAACGTCGTTCTTTGCCATGCCGGTCATCTACCACCACCTGCAGTACCCGTACACCGACATCGAAAAGTTCAAGATGAGGAGCCACAGGTTCATAATATTCGGGCTCGTGCCGACAGGAGTAACTCTGTACCTGGGCCTTGCAATAGCCCTGTCCTCGCTTCTTGGCGAGTTTGCCTTCGTGCCGGCCACGTTTCCCTTCATAATCGTGTATGCGCTGTTCCGCATGAGGAAATAGCCCAACACTTAAAAGGCGGATAAAAATCATCCATGAAACGTACATGGCCGCGCGCAAGAACACGTCGCGCAAGAAGCGACTGATGAAAAAGACCAGGCAGAACCAGCCGGTTCCGGCGTGGATTATCATCAGGACAAAGAGGAAGGTCAGGACCAACCCCAAGCGCAGGATATGGCGCAGGTCTGACGTGAACGTCGGCTAGGTGATAGTATGTCAGTAGAAGAGAACCTTACACGCGTTTACACCATCAACCTCGGAAGGGCATGGATAACTCCAGAGCACAAGAGGACCGACAGGGTGATAAACATCATCCGCGAATTCGCTGAAAAGCACATGAAGTCAAGCGACATCAAGCTTGACCAGGACCTGAACAGGCAGGTCTGGAGCAGGGGCAAGACAAACCCGCCGAGGAAGGTCAGGGTAAAGATGGTAAAAGACGAGGACGACGTGGTGACAGTCTCGCTTTACGAGGAGCCCGTCGAGTCTGCGCCGGCAGCAGAAGAAAAGCCGGCTGAAGCAAAGGCAGAGGCCCCGTCTGAAAAACCTGCAGAGGTCGAGGCAAAAGCCGAGACCAAAGAACCAAAGGCAGACTAGTGGACCGTCCAGTCCACCCAGTACTCGTATTCTCCGCCGTGGCCCCACGTGTCCCAGTAAAAGTCAGGGCTGTCATAAGTTCCGCCTTCAAACAGCGCGCCGGGACCCGGCACCTGGACCGTGAGCGTCGAGGGCGTGAACAGGTCGTCGTTCCACCAGTCCCTCATCTCGTTGAATATCTTGTCGACGATGTACGCGCCTATCTCGCCGGCGATGTACCCTATGATGAGCCCGCCGACTCCCGGCGAGACCCCCTGCCCGCCGACCATCGCCGCTTCTTTGACCTTCTGCTTGACGTACGGCTCTAGCTTGTCAGCCATCTTGTTCAGAAATTCCGTGTAGCCGCCGCTGTCGACTTCGACCAGGACGAGCGTCGCGATGAAGGTCTTGGGCCATATCCCGTCTGTCTGGTTCAGGTCAAGCTCGTAGATCACCTTGCCCTCCCAGTCAGACCAGTTTCCGTCGTCGTAGTAGCCGCCGAGATCTTTTTTGTTTATCTTCTTGACGTTGCCGTATGTGTCTACCAGAGTGCCGCCTATCGCCATCTCGTCCTCGCCGTACTCGTTGCCCCCGACGCCGTTTGTCTCGTCGATGCAGTGCAGCTTTATCATCCGGAGCGAGAGCTTGCTGACAGGGTCGGGGCTTCCAAGGTACGCGCCGACGTCCGGGTGCCACCTTACTGTTCCGCCCTGAAACTTGCTGTACTTGCCCTTGCCGTCCGGCGCGTCCATCTCGTCTGTCACAGGATAGCCCAGGAAACTCTGCTCCCAGCCGGCGTTTTTCCAGAACTCCCTTATTGCGCCGTGTACTTCGTGGGCTCCTGTCTTCCAGCTGAAATAGATGGAGCCGTTCTGGAAGTGGTTGTACCGGCCAATCCCGTCAGGCGTCGTCAGCTCGTCGGTGACGGGATATCCCAGGAAACTTTTTTCCCAGCCAAGGCTCTTCCATTTCTGCCTTATCCCGCCGTGCACTTCAAACGCGCCAAGGTTGGGGTGCCAGTATATCGAGCCTTCTGCAAATATCCCCTTCTTGAAGTGGTTGTACCGGCCCTTGCCGTCCGGCGTCTTCATCTCGTCGGTTGTTGGGTAGCCAAGCACTCCCTGCTCCCAGCCCGTCGCCTTCCACTTTTCCTTTATTGCCCCGTGCACCTCGTGCGCCCCGTACTTGGGGTGCCAGTAGATAGAGCCGTTCTTGTAATGTCGATAGCGTCCCTGCCCGTCAGGCGCCCAGTGCTCCTCGGAAACGGGCGGGCCGAGAAACCCCTTTTCGCCTCCAAGCTCTTTGTACTTTTTTGTTATCGCCTGGAGCTTTTCGTATTCCTTGACTGCTGCCGCCACGTCGGCCACGCCGGACTCTTCAAGCGTCATGGCAGACATTGCCGCGCTGACAACGCCTGCGCGGCTAGAGCCCCCGTTTGCAGAGCGCAGCCTGACCGCGCTAAGCGAGCGGTAATAGCCCGCAAGGCCGTCCATCGACACGCCCCTGCGCGCCTTTGGCAGTTTTGCTACCTGGGTTTGCACAGGCACGCTCGAAGCTAGGTTCACGGCTGCAAGCCTGCCGTAGTAGGCCCTTCGCCATGATTGTGTCGACTTGATCCTGTGCATCACCTTTGTCCGGGCGGCCTGTTGCTTGTACGCATGAAGCTCTTTGAACCTTGCAAGAAAGAGCCGCTCAAACGAGTCGCCTCGCGCAAGAGGGTAGGCCTTTGGCTCAAAGTGGTGCGCCACTGCCTTGTCCATTGCAAGCTGCAAAGTCTTGAAGACCTCGTCGGCTATAGCCTTGACCTGCGGGTTTCGGATAACCACCCCTTGCGAGATGCTTATAGTATTCACGGCTCGTAAACAAGTTGCAGAATATTTATCCAGAACAGATTTTGCTTCTATGAAAAATCTGCTGCCTAATGTTGCAGAACAATTGTCAGAAAATTTAAAACAGGTGCGCGCGATTGCTTTTCGCATGCCCATGGACGTCTGCCCTATCTGCTACAAGTTTTTGCAGAGCATCTACGACAGGAAAAAGATGAGAGAGGTAAGGCTTGACGAAAACAAACCGTGCATGAGCAGCTACCACAAAAAGCTGACAGATTCTTTCAAGTCTTGAAGTGGCATATCTCGCACTTTTCAAACACGGTGCCGTCAAGGTGGTCAAAGTGCGCGCCGCAGTCCCGGCAGGTGTGGTGAATGTCGGTGTAGCCGTCAGGCGCGGTGAAGCTGTTGCCGGTCAGCTTTTGGCTCTTGCAAACTATGCACCGGCAGCCGCAGGCGATCTCCAACGCCGGTTGCTTGCAGGTTTTGTTATAATAACCTATTCGATTACCGGGATTGCCAGCTGGATTTCCGGCGCCGAGTCGGGCTCTTCCCAGTCAAGGTGGCTTTCCATCGGGATGATGTCGCCAAGCGGGTCGTAGGCGTCAAAGCGCGTCTTTTGCGGTGCAGACGCCACGAGGCTGACCCTGACTCCGTCGCCAGCCGGAAGCGACGACATTGCCACTTCAGTCGTGCCCTCTTCCTTGAATATGCCTCTTGCACAAGACACGAGCTGGTTGAGAGCCGATATCGGGAGCTTGTCGCCGCCCATGACATAAAGAACCGTGCGCTTTATCGCGTCGGTCCCTGCCACGTCCTGGTAGAGCATCGAGACAGAGTCCCTCAGAGAAGTTTCAGAGTCGCCGGGCTTGCTCGTGCACAGTATGTTCATGTCCGGCCTTGCACCCTGCGACGAGAGCGACGAGACGACGCCTATGATGGCGCTGTTTGTGAGGGAGTAGCATTCCTCCTTTGAGAGATCGGAATTGTTGTCCAAGAACGCGTCGTTGTCCATGACGATGGTTGAATGAGACGATTCCCGGACGCGCCTTAAAGCCACGCCGGCGTTGAACAGTCGGTCTTTCTCAAAGCCAAAGGGCATCACTGCAAATGTAATGACGGTGTCTGCAGACTTTGCCAAGTTGCACACGATGGGCGCCATCGCCGCGCCGGCCCTGCCTGCCAGGTTTGCCATCACGATGACCGTGCTATAGCCTTCCATCTTGGCCCTCAGCTGGTCGGCCTTGCCCTGCGCAAAAGAGCGGAGCTTGAGAGTGGAAGGGTTGACGTACTTGCCCGAATTGACAAACACCGAGTTCTCGTCTGCAAGGTCGCGCTTGTCGTTGCTCACGATGAGGCAGTCGCACTCGATTGCCTTTTTCGCTTCACGCGCAAGTTTTGCTCCGGCGCCGCCAATGCCCACGACTAGAATCGGACCTGAAATTTGAAGATCAGACATGCTACCCGTACTCCCCCGTCGTCAGTAGCTGGCGAAAGTTAAAAAGCTTTGGAGGTAGGCTACAGGCCGCCAGTGGTTTAACAATTTTGAGCTCTTACAGGATCGCGCGGGCCTTGAGCGAAAAGCTGGAAAAATCATGAACGCGCACGCGGATTTTTGCACCAAGCTCCGCAGGTCCGTCCAGCACCACCGGCTTGTATGCGTAGTTTCTGCCCTGGGCGACCTTGCCCACTTCGTCGACTATTATCTCGCCCTCCCATCCAATCCAGGCAGAGTTGCGCTTCTTGGCAATCTTGCGCGCAAGCGCAGTGGCTTTCCTTGACCTTTCCTTTGCCACCTCGGTTTTCACCCTGCCCTTTGAGCGTGCAGCCTCCGTCCCGGGTCTTGCGCTGTAGCGGGAGATGTTGACCACGTCAGGCTCCGTCTCCCTCAGCAGGTCGAGTGTGCGCTCAAAATCCTCCTCGGTCTCGCCGGGAAAGCCCACGATGATGTCAGTCGACACCGTAAAGTCGGGCATCCTCTCACGGAACGCCCTCACCGAGTCTGCAAACACCCTTGCCGTGTGGCCCCGCTTCATCTTCCTCAATACAGGCTCGCTCCCGCTCTGGACGGGCATGTGCACGAACCTGAACAGCTTGTCGCTTTTCGCAAAGGCGTCCACCATGCGCCCAAGCATGCCGGGCATGTACTGCGGGTTGAGCATGCCTATTCTCATCTTAAAGTCTCCCTCAACCTCAGAGCACGCTTGCAAGAGCTCTGCAAGGTCCGAATCAAGGTCCCGGCCGTAGCAGCCGCTGTCAGTAGACGTGAGCCAGACCTCCCTGCACCCGTCTGCCACGTCCTGCCTCACCTGCCTGACGATGTCGCCGGGCCGGTAGCTATAAAGCTCGCCCTTTGCAAGCTTTGTCTGGCAGAAGGTGCACTCGCTCAGGCACCCGCTTGCAATCTCGACGATGCTGACTGCGGGGTTTATCCTGACCCGGGGTATGCTGACCTTGGCAACCTTGGAGTCTGAAAGCGCTACCAGTCTGCTTCCGGAAAGCGCAGAAGCGACCACGTCTGCCGATTTATCAATCGAATGCGGGCCCATCAATGACGCGCCGGCGTTGAGCGACTCTACAAGCGCCCTGTCGGCCTTTGGGAGGCAGCCGGCAACGACAAGCGGCTTGCCTGTTTTTGATAATTGTTTTATGCGGTGGACCATCTTGTGCTCCGTCGTGTCCTTGACAGAGCATGTGACTATCAGGTTCACCATGCCTTCTTTTCTGCTCTGTGCAAGTTCATAGCCTGCGCCCTTTAGCAGGCCGGCTATCATCTCCGAGTCGGCCATGCTTGCCGAGCAGCCGTACGCCTCAAGCCAGACCTTGCCCTTTGGCCTATTCAGGACCTTTATCGATTCTATCAGCTTGGGCTTGAGCGAGCGGACGTACATTTCTGCTCGCGGTTAGCTTTTCTTGGTTTAAAAATCATGTCTTTTGCGGCTTGTTCTGCGACCAGATCTCCGACAGGACTGCAACATAAGTCGTGACAAGCGTGCCGGACTCCATGTTTTCGCGGTGGTTTTCCATGTCGTTTCCAAACGCCATGGTGAGCGCCTTTGGCATCTTCAGGTACTCGTTCATGTATATGAGGAGCGAATAGTACATCAGCTTCATCACGTCGCTTTTGTCGGCGGCGGTCAGCTTCATGCTCTCCTTGACGTTTGCGGCGACCAGCTCAAACTTGGGCGACAGCGACGCCTTTTCTCCTTCGAGCCTTATCGCTTCCATGTAGAGTAGGTCTTCAATCGCAGACGCGGTCTCTTCGATACGCTGCTCGTCAGACACGGCCTGCCACCGCCTTGTAGCTTGCAACAAAGTCGGGGTCGACTATTCCCTGCACCACGTAAGGCCTGCCGTCTGAGAGCGTGATGTCCATCGCGACTGCGCTGTAGGGTATGTCAAACTGCTCCACCTTGCCAGGGTCTTCGGTTTCAAACACTTTTTCGCACGAGTCGTCGCAGGAAAAGCCGTAGACCTTGCTTATCTTCCTGTGGCCGGAGCCTGCAGCCCTTCCCCCTGCAGAGCCCCTCGACTCTTCCACCATGAGTATGAAAATCTCGTTTCGGGACTTTTTGTCAAGCGCGACATCAGCCTGCGCGACCACCAGCTTGCGCTGCGGCAGCTGGAGTATCTCGTCTATCGACACGGGGTACGTGGCGCGCCTGCGCTATAATACGTTAGCGCAGGTCCTCGAGCTTTTGCTTTTCTTCTCTGAGTTTCTTTATCGACCACGGCAGGCCGAACCAGAGCGGTATGAAGAAAAAGAAAAAGTAGAACCCGCTGAGCAAGAGAATGGCTGAAACTGCAATCGACGCTAAAGAAACTGTCAGAAGGATCAGCGGCAGGGCGCTGCTCTTTTTTGCAGCCATTGCAAGTACTTGGCGGTTTGTTCTATTAACCCTAATCCCGCGTCGCAATAAATATAACATCTCGCAGGCTTTCAGAGGGCATGGCAAGAACACTTTCTTCCCCTCAGGTCTTAAAAACAGGGATGCAGGCGCCCGGCTTTACGCTCAAGGGCGTCGACGGCAAGATGCACTCGCTTTCCGAGTACAAGGGCAAGTCGACGCTTGTAATTTTCATGTGCAACCACTGCCCGTTTGTCAAGGCAAGGATAAACGAAATAGTCGAGCTTCAGTCCAAGTTCAAGCCGTCAGAACTTCAAATAATCGGCATCAACAGCAACGACCCGAACTACCAGGACGAGGGCTTTGACAACATGGTCAAGTTCGCCAAAGAATACAGGGTCAATTTCCCGTACCTGATAGATGACAGCCAGGACGTTGCGCGCGCCTACGGCGCGGTCTGCACGCCGGACCCGTTCCTTCTTGACGCAAGCGGAAAACTGGTGTTCCATGGCAGGATAAACGACGCGATGGAGCCGGAGGCAAAGCCCAAGGTGCCTGTCATGGAAAACAACGTCAGGGCTCTTCTTGCGGGCAAAAAGATAGAGAAGGACTTTGACCCGTCCATCGGCTGCTCGATAAAGTGGAAGAGCTAGCCGTACTGGTAGACGACGCCCTTCTCACCACGCGGGTGGCGCCACTCCGTTTCCCTGGCGCAGGTCCCGCACTCGATGCACGGCTCGTGCTGCAGGACCACCTTGCCGTCTTCAAGGCTGTAGCACTTTGTGGGGCACAGCGTCACAAGTTTCTTCATAAACTCCGACTCGGCATCTAGCACCCGGATGTGGGGCTGCCTATCGTCGTCGTATTTGAGACGTGCGACGCGCTCGGCCACGCTTGGTATCGTCGGCTCGTAGGTCTTTTGCACCTGCTTTCCAAGCCTCTCGGCTATCTCTATCGGCACCTGTACGTACGTCTCCTCAGATTCTACAAGGGGCAGGAGCTTGTCGTAGCCAAGCATGTTGGCAAGCCCGACTGCAAGACCCCGGAACGCGCTTGACGACATCAGCCTGAACACCACGCCGTAGCGCTGGCCGACGATGTCCTTTGGCACGTCCTTTGTGGCGTCAAGGAACGTCTTCAGGTAATCCTTGTCTATCTCGCGCATGTCACGCGTATAGGGGCTCTTTTCGACTTCCTGCGCGTACTGCTCGCCCATGTACTCGGGCGCAAAGTTGTTCCTGTCGATAGCCTTTGCGACTGCATCTGCCGCGCGAACAGCATCGTCAATCCCGACGTTGAGGCCCTCTATCCTCGGTCCGATAAAGACGCCCCTTCCGGCCGCGTCGCCTATGAACAGTATGTTATTGTGGTAGGGCTTTTTCATGGCGCAGCGCTTGCCGTCCGGCACGAGTTTAGTAGAGTATTCAAGTTCCACATAGTCTGTCACAAATTTCGTGCCGTACTTTGTCTCAAGCTCTGCCTTTATCAAGTCAAGGCGCGACTTTATCTCAGCATCTGACTTGTATTTCCCGCCCTCGACAAGTTTGCTCCTTGCAGCAGGCGAATAGTAGGAATCGCGAAGCTCGTTCCAGGTCTTTATCAGCTTGCTCACGGCAAACCTTGCGCGCAGCTGCTCCTCCTTTGGAAGGTCCCGGTCTATCTCCTGCTTGACTGCCACCTCGTCTTTTATCATGTCTGCAACAAGCGGGTCTTGCAGGAGTGCGTTTACAAGCGCCGAAGGTTCTGCAGGCTTTTCGACAAGCGAGTCGAAATGGTAGACGGCGCCGACTGACAGCGTGTCGCGGTTTGTATACAGAAATCCGCCGCCGATGTGCCCGAGCGTCACGTCGCCGGCAAAAAGGTGCGCCGCGCCCTCGCCGGGCCCGATGCCAAAGCGCTCCTCAAGTATCTGCTCCGGCAGTTTCACGACGACCTTGACGCCCTGGTACAGCTGCTGCGGCGTGAACTTGCTCCTTGCGCCCGTCATCTCGGCGATTTCAGAATTTACGCCGTCAGCAGCAATCACCGCCTTTACATCAAAAGGTTCCAGCTCGTCTGTCTCTATCACTGCGCGCCCGTCGCTCCAGCCCACCGACCTGACGTGCACGCCTGACACTAGGCCTCCGCCCTGCTTTTCTGCGGCTTCGACTGCGCGCCTTGCAAACCAGGGGTTCAGCCTGCCAAGCAGGACTGAATACCCAAAGTTTGACTGGTACTCGTGCGCCTTTGTAAGGTCGATAGCAAAGTCTTTGTCCTTCGACGCGGCGTGCAGGATGTATCGGGTTATCTTGCGTTCGACCGGCGCTTCTTTCTCGAAATTCTCGTATAGGTCCTCGACGTTGTGCGTCTTGCCCTGCCTCGGCTTTTTCGAATACAGTATGCCGCCGGACACGTTCTTTGTGCCCACCTGCCTGCCTGCTTCTATCAGGACTGCCTGCTTGCCAAGGTCTGAGAGCCTCTTGAGCGCGGCGAGACCCGCAGAGCCCCCGCCCACGACCGCGACGTCGTAGCGCTCTGTCATCTTCTGGCCTCCACTTTTGGCCTGAGCGCCCTGAGCTCTTCTAGGAGCGCCGGGATGACATCTTCCATCCTGCCCTTGATGAACATGTCGCACTCGCCTTTTATCGGAGCTTCTTCGTCCGGGTTTATTGCAATCACAAATTCCGACTCTTTCATGCCGGCAAGGTGGTGCATCGCGCCGCTGATTCCGGCGGCAACGTACAGCAGAGGGATTACTTTGCGGCCGCTCGTGCCCACGACCCTGTCGGGGATCATGTAGGTAGAGCTCGCGCTCTCGCTCACGGCGTAGGGCTTCTTTGATATCGGCAGCGACACTCCCACTTCCGCGTCTATCTCTTTTGCAAGCTCGGCAGCAAGCCTGATGTTCTGCTCGGGCGCGTCCTTGATTCCGCGGCCAAAGCTGACGACTGCCTTTTTGCTGTCAAAGTCGACCTTGCTCTTCACTATCTTCCTGCCTATCACCTTCACCTGCAGGTCGCGGGGATCAAACGACGGCGAGTAGTCCACAATCACCCCTTTCCTCGACTGGTCCCGCTCGATGGGCGCAAACACGCCGGGTATTATGCTGCAGGCCTGCGGGTAGTACTCCCTTGCTATGTCGGGGTTGCGGTTGTCAAGGCACAGGATGGTGGTCCACAAAAAGCCGGAAAAGTCAGGCCTGTACATTTCAAGCGTGCGCTCGTACGTCTCTTCCTTGCCCTTTGTCTTGTGCTGGTGCATTATCTTGAGGTCGCTTATCACCAGCTTGTTGATGTCAGAGGCAAGGCCCGAGTCAAGCTCTGCCATGACAGTCGACGAGAGCTGCCGGCCGATGTTGTCTGCTGCAAAGAACATGTAGCGGGGCTTGGCAAAGTCTGTTGATTTTGGCGAGAATTTCAGCACGAGGTTCCTGTCAGCCGCTATCCTGCTGATGACCTTGGTATCGACGATATTTCGCGTGTATTCAAGCTCGGGGCTTTCTGCATATATGACCGCGTCGGCGCCGTAGGATATCAGCTCGTCGCAGAGCTTGCGCGCGTTGCTCCCAAGGACTACTGCCACCACCTTTTCGTCGGTGTTGTATTTCTTGTTGTAGCCGTCCATTAATCGCCGGGCTTCACCTAGCATCTCCAGGCTGACTGGGACTGGTTTTCCGGCGTCGTGCTCTATCACGACGTAGAGGTGCTCGTACTTCATTTGATGACCATGCCTCCGAGCACTTCGTGGATTTTTGCAGCCACCCTGCGAAGCTCGTCCCTGCTAGAGCCGTCAATGACTTCGGCCTTTCTGCTTGCCTTTGCCTTTGGTATCTTTTCCACCTTGTAGACTATGGTGGGCGAGCCGGGAAGCCCGACCAGCTTGGGGTCGACTCCAAGCTCCTGCGCGTTGAACGTCTTTAGATACTGCTTGGAGTTTGCGACGCGCGTGCGCGCTTCCTGGCTGTACTTTTCAAAAGCCAAGCGCTGAGAGACGGTGTTGAAATGCGGCTTGTAGGAAGGATCTATTGCGATAAAGACTGGAAGCGGCGCCTCGACCTCTTCGATGATGTCGTAAAAGCCCTGCAGGCTGACCAGCCTCTTTGCGCGCACCACGCGCCGGTCCATGTCAACATCGTAGTCTATGACGTGCCCAAGGAATGTAAAGCCAAGCTTCCACGCAGTCTGCGGCCCCGTCTGGCCGGTCTCGCCGTCAGAAGCCCGGTGGCCCGAGAAGACGATGTCCATCTTGCCGTCCATCTTGGCGATGCCGGCGCGAAGGGTCTCTGCAGTTGCAAGTGTGTCGGCGCCTGCAAACGACCTGTCGCTGTACAGGTGGAGCATGTCTGCGTCGCATATTGCCTGCGCCTGTGCAAGGGCCGCGTCTGCTATAGGCGGGCCCATCGTTCCGACTCCGACCCACGCGCCGAACCTGACCTTGGCATAAAATGCGGCCTGACACGCTATTGCGCTGTGCGGCCCGAGTATGCTCTTTGTCTCGGCGCGGTTTAAGGTGCCGTCGGCGTTGTAGCTGACGTTTCCTTCAGAAAAGTCCGGTTCAAGCTTGATTATCACTGCGACTTTGAGGTCTGACATCTGGTTGCGCCCTTTACTTCCATTTGGTGGCTTTAAATGGTTTTGGAATGTGCTATACGGTGACCACTTTCACAAGCGACTTTAGTTCTTCGTAAGAGGAGCGCATACTCTTGTAGTATTCAGGCATTTTTGGCGGGATCATGGTGTAGGCGAGGTAAAAGTCCTCTGCCTCGCGCACGTAGCGCTTCCACTTGGGGTGCCCTGCCACCTTGGAGATAAAGTCCATGTTGTTGAGCCTGTCTGCAAGCTTGATCGCCTTCACGTCATAGTCGGCCTTCCAGAGCAAGTCGCAATAGTCCCAAAAGCGCGCCCTGACTTTGTCCTCTGCAGTTGCGCCTGGAAAATTTTCAAGCGGCTTTATCTTGAGCTCGCTTGCTATTTTGTGCACGCGGCTTCCAAAGCGGTAGCGCAAATACGCGTCAAAGCCGTACGACTTGGCATTGTACAGATTCAGGATGCGCTCGTCGTCTTCCATCACGTCGTGCAGTATCGCAGACGCCACTTCGACTCCGGTGATGCTGCGGCCGCTTGCTTTGTAATGTCTGACCATGTCCATAGCGACCGGCCACGTGTGCGTCTCTAGAAACAGCGACTTGCCGTCTTCCCGCACGAGGCCCGAGTGGACCTCCTCTGCAAGCTCTACCGCGCCTTCAATCAGACTGTCTATCCTCAGGCCCTCTTTTTCGAGAAACGTCACGAACTGGGCCCTGCTTGCCTGCTCGACCATGCCCTGTATTGTCAGAGGTGAAAGAAAAGACTTGCTGACCGGGGCGCCCTGCAAAGTACCCGGGCCCAAAGAACAGAAGGGCCGCTGCAGAACCGCCGAGCACGGCAACTACTGCCAGTATCACCAGGTACAGGTTGACCTCAAGCCACGGCACCTCCACCAGCTGCTGGCTGGTGCTGAGAAGCCGGCCTTCAGGCACTGACCTTGCCTCTATGCTGACCTGGAACGTGCCGGGCGAGTCAAACGGTATGTCAAGTGTGAACCTGCTCTTTTCAAGCGGCCCCACCTCTACAAGGCGCGACGACGAGTAGGCAAGCTTGCCCGACTGGTCGTGGTACGAGAAGAGCAGCTCAAACGACTCTGCCCGCTCGCCTCCGTTCACCACGTCTACCAGGAACGTGGCAGTCACCTGCGGCGGGACTATGCTGGTGCGCTCGACGCTCTGGACCGTGATTGTCACGCCCACCTTTTCGCCCACCGTGAACGTCTTTACCGCCGCGGGCTGGACAAGCACGGCAAGCGAGTCTGCAATCCTTGCTGCAAATTCGCGGGCTCCAGGCTCTTCTATCACCTCTATCGGGACTGCCTTTATCGCGTCAGATACCGCAAGCGAGTCTGCAAGCTGCACCGCAAAGGCTTCTGGCTGCCCGGGCTCCTCTTCAGAGGGCGCGCCTGTGCCCCGTCCTGCGGGGATGGTGTTTGCAGTGACTGCATAGGTCGAGAAGTGGTCGAGGTGCGCCGTGTAGACGTACAGCCCGCCGGCGCTTGCAGTCGGGTGATCGACGGCAGCCGCCGGCGCCCACTGGCCCGTCACCTCGTTGAGCAGGCTCAGCGAGAGCATCGGCACTCCGTTTGCGTCCCGGGTCATGCGCTCCTGCGTGGCCCATTCCTCTGTTATCGCAAACGTGAAGGTCGGCCTGACTGCATAGAACGCCGAGTCCGAAGGCCTCTGCGCTCCTGCAAAGGTGCCAGTCCACCTGACGTCAAGGTAGAACCGGTAAGTGTCGCTTGCAGGCGGCTGCGCGCCGGCAGGCTGGCTGTCAAGCATGCTCACAAGTAGCGTAAAGTCGGTGGAGGCGACGCTTGGAGTGTAGTTCAGGCGCATCCAGTCTATGGGGTGCGTTACTCCTCCTCCGACGGTGGCGCCAATGTCCACCGGTATTGCCACCCTGGTGTTTGCAGGCACCGACGATACTACAGGCGTCAGGAGGCCGTTTCTCGCCGGCAGGTCTGCCGACGGGTTCATAGACACCCGGAACATCGGGATGACCATCGTCTGGCCGGTCATGTCTGCCCCTGCAAGCGACGAGTCGACGTCGTAGTCGGGCATGCCGGTGCCCTGCACGATGCCTGCGACTCCGCCGCTTGCGTCATAAGTGCCGGGCAGGGCAGGCGCAGCAGGCGGCGCGACTGACGTGCCGGTTCCTGCCAGAGTCACGCTGGGCATCTCTGTCAGGCCCCATCCTGCAGGAACGGCAGGTGGTACAAGCTCCAGCATTGTAGTCACGCTGTCAGTCACCGAAATGCTGTCTGCGGCCGCCGGGCCTGCGGTCACCACGCTGACGGCGACACTGTCTGCTATCGCTATTGCTTCCTGCATGCCGGGCGGTGGCACCCACTGGTCCTGCATCGCAAGCGACTCGCCAAGGGAGAGGTTGTGGATGCAGGAGGTCGGCAGGCACTGGCCGTCTGCAAGCGCAAGCGACTCGCCAAGGGAGAGCGTCCCGCTCCACGCCACAAACATTGTCGACGTCACTGCAAGCGAGTCGTTTATCGTGACCTGGCGGCTTGCGCGGATGCTGTCGCCTGCCTGCAGGCTGTCTGAAAGCGACCTTGCGTGCGAGAGAGATACGCTGTCTGTTATAGTGACTCTGTCAAATACCGGGGGCTGTATCCGCTCGGCGACTGCAAGCGAGTCGGCTAGTGACCTTCCAAAGCCCTGCGATGCCGCCGCAGAGTCCGAGACTGCCAGCGACTCGGCCATTGATCTGCTGTTTGCCCTTGCAGCCACGACGCTGTCTGCTACTGAAAGCGAGTCGGCGGCTGCTTGGGAAACGCTGGCCGTGCGCGCAATTCCGTCAGAGACTGCCACTCCGTCAGAGACTGCCCTTGAGGCGATGATGGTCCAGCCGGCGCTGTCCGAGACTGCAAGCGAGTCTCCTATCAGCCTTCCAAACGTCTTTAATGCCGATATCGAGTCAGATACAAGCAACGAGTCGGCAATTGTTCTTGCGACGGACCTTCCTGCAGCAACGCCGATGTCAAGCGAGTCGGATATCGACTTTGACACGTTTGCAGACCGCGCTGCCGAGTCTGTTACTGCCACAGAATCAGACAGGCTCCTTGTTACCGAGAACGAGATGTTGTCGCTGACTGCCAGGTCCTGCGATACAGGCCGCGACGTAGACGGGGCAGCTGCATCGCTTACCGAAAGCGAGTCAGAGACTGTGCGCATGAGCCTCATCGCAACTGCGTCTGACACGGACAGTGAGTCGGCGGTTCCCTTGCTAGCCGCGATTGCAATGTCGTCTGCAATAGATATCGAGTTGGCAACGCCCAGCGCGATTGGCTGTCCCCTGAGCGCGTCTGCAAGGTCCAGAGAGTCGGACACCGACCTGACATGCGAGGACGTGATGGCCGGCGAGTCTGTCACCGAGAGGCTGTCCGCCGAGCTCCTTGCCGCGCCATAAGTCCTTGCCGCGCTCTCTGACACGTCAAGCGAGTCGGCAATCGACTTTGTCAGGGACTTTCGGGTATCCAGGTTGGCAATTACCGAAAGCGAGTCCGAGGGCGACCTTGAAGTTGAAAAAGTCCGGGAGGCCTGATCGGCTGCTGCTATTGTGTCAGCCATTGTACGAGACGCCGCAAGCGTCGTGTCGGGCGAGTCTGCCACGTCCAGCGAATCTGACAGCTGCTTTGTAAGCGCTTTTGTTGTCGCAATTTCATCGGCTGTTCCAAGGCTGTCTGAAGGCGACTTCGTGATGTGCCTCGTGTACGCGGCAAGGTCTGAAACCGCAAGCGCGTCTGAGGCTGACCTTGAAAGTTTCTTTTGTCTTGAAGGCGCATCGGTTACAGCAAGCGAACTTGAAATTGACCGGGCTAGCGAGACAGTCCTTGCAATGCTGTCTGTTATTGCCAGCGATTCAGAAGCAGAGCGTGTTGCGTGGAGCACCCTTGCTGGCGAGTCTGCAACGTTGAGAGTTTCGCTTGCAGACTTTGACGTGGAAAACATCCTTGCCAGACTGTCTGTGGCGGCAAGCGATTCTTCAGCAGACCTTGAGAGCACCGCAAGCCGCGCGGGTGCGGAGGCCACATTCAGAGACTCCGAAGCGGCGCGATTTGCGTTAAAGAGTTTTGTAATCGCGTCGGCAGTAGCGAAACTGTCAGCCGTACTTCTTTTTGTAGGGACTTTTTGAAAGTCTATGTCAAACGGCTCCCAAGTTGTGCTGACCGAAGATGCAGTGATGTCGTCGGTCCCTGTCGATACGGGATCGTTGGAGCCGCCGTCCCACCTTATTCCACTGATGTCTGCGTTTCCGTCAACATGGAGGCCCATCGCTGCGACGGTATCGGCTGTTGTAGGGTTGGATACAAGCCTTATCCACTGTGCTACAGAGCCATCATTATCAACCGTGAAGGTCGAGTCCACTCCCGTTGTCCCGCCAAATGTTGACACCGAGGGGTCGCCCCGCACAAACCTAATGGTATTAGTGGCTGTAGACCATGCAATGACGACGTTAGAGCTCTCTCCGTCCCAAACCATGTCAAAGTAGCGCTTGTCGTTGTTTGTAATGCCTCCGTCATGCTCTGCGTGGTCTGTCCACGTAGATCCGCCCCAGTAAGCGGAGTCTAAATCGCTCGAGCCGCCAAGCCCTCCAAGGAATATCGCATCGGAGGAGCTTCCTGGATCTGGCACCAGCCTCAGCCAGTTTATTGTTCCGACTGCCCAGCTTCCTGTCGACGTAGAGCTGATTCCCCACGTGTCAGACGCGTTGGAAAAAGTATTGTGTCGGACAACCGTGCCTTCGCCGGCTACCACCAGTATGTCGCCTGAGTTTGTCTCGTATGCTATTGCCACCGCCTCCTCAGTCGCTATGCTAACAGTAGTGCTGAGCTCCGTCTGCGGAAGCGTGGTCCAGTTGCTGCCATTCCAGACGATGGCCGACGCGTCCGCGTTTGTGGCATCGACTGCGATTAGCGCCATCTCGTCGGAACCCGATATCTTTTGTGAGTCCATCGCTACGAATGAGTAGAGGCCGGCAGTTGCGGTGTTCCCTGTGTCATTGATTGACGACTCGGAACCGAACGCTGTCTGCGAATCGGTCATTATCCTGTAGAACAAGTCGTCCGTGGCGCTTGATCCGCTTTCTACATAGTCGTACACGATCATAAGATCGCCGCTTGTGTGCTCGTACTCTATGTCCCATGGCCGGTAGGAAGCGGTGACTGAAGCGGCCGTGGTTATGTCTGCAAAGTTGTTTGTAAACGTCCAGTTTGCAGTGTCCGTGCATCCGCTGAAACAGACATACGAGTCGAGTCGCCCAGTATTGTCCATAGTCACAATTACCCTTTTTGAAGAGACTGGACTGAACTCTATTTTGGCAGTGAGCAGAGTGCTGTCAGCGCTAGTCAGCGACACTGCGCCGCTCCACGAGCCTCCACCACCGGGTGAGGGAATCCACTCGCGATACACGGGCGTCGAGCCTTCGATGTAGACTATGGCGGCCTTGTCAGTGTCTGCAAAGGCCTGGCCCGCCGACGGGTCGGCTGCAAGCGCAACCGATCCTGCGGCAACCGCCGCCAAGACTATTATAAGAGACGTCTGCGCGCCAGACACGCCGCGGACTTTGCTGACAAGCACCAGCACTTTGCGGCGCTCATTTGCCGCGACTGGCAAACGGGCCGCTGCCACCAGAAACGCGCCAACCAGCATAGTGCCGTACATTCCAGCTCCAAGTATGGCCGCGTTCTGCGCACTTGCCTGCGCGGCTGCGTACCCCTCCGCCCAGGCTAGCTGCTGGCTGTAACTACTATCGTCAGAGTCTGACTCGCTTTCAAGGCTGTCCAGCTGCTCTGGAAAGTCCCGCGCAGCGGTTGTTATCACAGCAGCTTCAAGTACCTGGTACTGGGTGCCACCTGTCGTTGTGCGTACCAGGTCGCCGCGCTTGCCAAGGTTCTTGAACGACAGCCCGGCTCTTTCGTCCCCGCGCTGGTTTGTGCCGGGCGTATACTGCGCATTCTTGGGCGACCCTGCTGAAATGCCGGTCTGCTGGGCCTGACCGGGGAAAGAGGATGTTATGCCAACGCTCTCTGACATCGTCCGTGTGTAGTGGTTTGGCGCGCTGGGGCTGCCAAAGGCCGACGTCACTGACAGCGATTCAGAAATCCCGCGGCTGAATGTCCGCGGAGAGTCGGATGCAGGGCTGTCAGGCTGCGCATAAGCGTCTTGAAAACTCAGAACCGCGACTGCAGATAGCACGACAAGCACCGAGTAGAGCGCGATGTTTGTCCACAGGAAACCCTGGCTCTGTGACCTCTGGGGCCAGTGTACGTGCTTGGCTTGCCCTGCCAACGGGGGTTTTACGCCCTTTTTGGTTATATGGGGTAGGAATGTTGTGTAATGCACTGCACGCAAAGCGCGGATATTGCAGCCAGTCAGAGGAAAGGCGGGGCGCAACTGCGATGCTGCAAAAAGAGGGTTTTGAAGCGTTGCAGGATCCCCAATGAAAAAGCAATGTAAGAATTACCAAGTTTTGTACGTAGCTTGGATTGACAACTATCAGGATGCCGCGTTCAGTCGCTTCCAGTCAATCAGAAAGTCCAAAAAAATAACACGAGCCGTCAGGCCCGGTCGTTACTTCTTCTTGCTTGACTTTTTCTTTGCGGCCTTCTTTTTCGCCATGGTAGTTATGACATGGCCTGCATGGACTTAAGTTTATCTACTTTGGAGCGCTGCTAAGAGCAGTCAATGACAGGTGAAAAGAGGTCGCGGCCCGCACAACACTTTAAAATTATTTGCGCGATGATACTGCAGAGGCCCGCGGCTTGTCGGCAGCGGCTTGGTGAAAAATGTTGGTGACAAAAAAAGAAGAGCACAGGCCGTGGGGAAGGTTTGAGCAGTTCGTACACAACGAGCCCTGCTCAGTCAAGCTCCTGTACGTCAAGGCGTCAAGCAGGCTCAGCCTCCAGTACCACAACCGCAGAAAGGAATTCTGGAAGGTAATCCGCGGCCCCATAGGCGTCACGATAGGCGACGAGACTTTTACCGGAAACGAGGGCGACGAGTTTGAGATACCGGTCGGCGCAAAGCACAGGCTCGAAGGTCTCAGCTCCCACGGGATAGTGCTAGAGATATCCTTTGGCGACTTTGACGAAAACGACATCGTCAGGCTCGAAGACGATTTTGGTCGCGCACGCTAGTCAGAGCCCTTGACAGGTGCTCAAAGAATATGGCGCGCCGAAGCTTGCCAAACTTGTTGCTGGTCGCGTAGAGCTTTATCGACGTGTTGCAGTGCGTGCACACCTTTTTCTTGCGCGCAATCACAAGATCCGTGAGCGGGTGCGTGCACGAGCAGGTCGAGCACCAGTAGTACAGCAGGCCGCGTGCTTGGTGGAGCGTGAGCGACTCGAAGTCGAGTCCCTCCTTTGAGCAGACCTCCCTTGCTATCTGCACAAGTAGCGGGTCGCAATTTTCCCTGATCTGCTCTGCCATTATGAAATTACGGCAGAAACGCTTAGATAAATCTAATGGTTATGCTCACTCTGCACCTTTCCGGCAGGCACTAAGGTTATATCCTG
The DNA here is from genome assembly GCF_013388945.1 of Nitrososphaera sp. GTDB lineage: Archaea > Thermoproteota > Nitrososphaeria > Nitrososphaerales > Nitrososphaeraceae > Nitrososphaera. The sequence continues at coordinate 23,039 of NZ_JACAEH010000006.1, forward strand.
ACACCGGATACCCACAGCATCCCATGAAGGCGGCCTACATCGTCAGCGACCACGAGGTTGCGCGAGTCCTCATCGATCCAATGCGCAGGGCGATTCTCGGCTTTTTGCGCGAAAAGCCGATGACCCAGTCGCAGCTTGCAGACAGGCTCGGGCTCTCAGACGCGTCGCTCAACTACCACATGAAGATACTGATGAAGGCAGGCCTTGTCAACATAGCAAGGCGCGAGGTGGAGGAGCACGGCATCATGCAAAAGTTCTTTGCGCCTGCTGCATACATGTTTGTCTACGACCTTGACGCGCTGCCAAAGGATGTTTCGAGGTATTTCTACCCCCTGAGCCTGGAAAGGGCCCGGGCAGCGCTTGCGCTGATGGGCAAGAAAGAGAGCGCGATGGTGCGCGACTCAAAGTCGATGAACGAGTTTGCCGCAAGCCTGTCGCGGATGCTTGTCATAGTGGCAAGGCAGTACGCAAAAAAAGAGGTCGCCTACGACAGCGAAAACGTGGCCTTTGAAATATACAGCAAGGCCATATCGATGTGGCTTGCGCACAGCCTGAGGGCGCCTGTAGCAAAGCAGCGCTAGGTCTTTTTGGCAAGAACCGGGGCCTTTACGAGGCTGTCGAGGTACATCTGGACGTGCGGCTCGGCTATCCACATCTTTTGCTCCTTCTCAAAGAGGTAGCCGTACCTCTGCGAGCTTCCGACCCGCTCCTGCGATTCCAGTATCTTCAGATATCCAGAAGTCACGGCGCTTTCGTCAAAGCCGCGCTTTCTTGCTATGGCGTCTATTGCAGAGTGCACGCCCGAGCCGTGCTGCGCCGCCTCTTTTACCCTGAACGCGATGTCCTTTGGTATCCCGAGCTTTTGCGCAAGCCTCCTGTGCACCCGCTTGCCGAACCTGTCGTTTCTGCGCACGTTCAGTCGCATGTCTACCTCCATCGAAGTCTCGATGACGCCAGGGTCCAAAAACGGCTCGCGCATCTCCACGCTGTGCGCCATCGTTATCTTGTCCTCCCTCTCAAGCGTCTCCTTGTACAGAAGCATCAGGTCCTCGCGCATGTGCTCGCGAAGTTTGCGGTAGCCCTGCTTTTCTGCCACGTCTGCGTACCACGAGTAGCCGCCAAAAAGCTCGTCTGCTGCCTGGCCTGTCAGCATTATCCTCATGCCCTGCCTGCTTGCTAGCTGCACCGCGCAGTATACCGGAAGCGCGACTTCGACCTGGCCGGCGTTGTTGTCCTCTATCACGTCGATTATCTCCGGTATCAGGCGCTCGACATCGTCCTGCGTCAGCTCTTTTACGTGAAGTTCTAGCCCCAGCTCGTCTGCAATTGTCCGCGCGTATTCAGTGTCGTGCGAGCCTTCCATGCCGGCAGTGTAGCAGACTACCTCTGGTACCATCTTTCTTGCCGCGTGCGCGACAAGCACGCTGTCGATGCCTCCGGAAAATATTATCCCAATCCTGTCGACGTCTTCAGTCCTCTTTTGCATTGAAGCCAGAAACGCCTTCTCGTACGCGGCCACAGCGGACTTCATCGTCCTGTATGCAGGCTTTTTGAGTGCAGGCGCGCCGGCCACCTGGACCTTGGACAATCGGCCTTCAGGCGTTATCAGGATTGCGTGGCCGGGCAAGACGCGCATGGTAGGCTCGCGTATTCCCACCTGCCAGAGGCCCTTCCTTTCAGAAGCGAATGCAACAAACCAGTCGTTTTCGCCGTAGTAGAGCGGCCTCACGCCGAGCCTGTCCCTTACAAGCGCTATCATGCCGGTCTTCTCGTCGCGGATTGCAAGCGCATAGATGCCGTCAAGCTCTGAAACGACGTCTTTAATCGCGTCCACGAATCCCGCGCCGGCCTTCAGGCGCTCCTCCAGCATGTGCACTATTACCTCGCTGTCAGTCAGGGTTGAAAAGTTGTGACTGCCAAGCTCGGCCTTTAGTTTCTTGTAGTTGTATATCTCGCCGTTGTGCTCAAGCGTCACCCTGCCGTCGCAGCTGCAGAAAGGCTGTGAGCCGCAGGTCCCGCCCACTATCGCAAGCCTTGCGTGCCCAAGCACCCTGCTCCCCTTCACACCGTCAAAGTCGAGGCTCTGCACCGACGGCGACCTGACCAGCGAATTTTCAGTAGCGATGCCGGCCCCGTCAGGCCCGCGCTTTGCCATCCTAGAAAGCATCATGCCTACAAGTGGCACGACGTTCTCCCCACTCTTGCTTATGATTCCTCCAATTCCACACACTTTTTTTCTGTCACCAGTCTCGTAAAGGCGAAAACCCGACTCGTCGGGCCTTACGTGACTGTATACCCCGTAATAATTTTAAAGAGTTTTCATGGCCCGTGCGTGAAAATGCAATGCCCTTTGTCATCTAAAATCAGATTTCTCGTTATTTATCATCCAGGGCAACAGATCAAATATAGAGAGTATTTTTATAATTGTTTTATACATCTCTCAATATGTCCGGTGCTAATAGGGACAATATTAAACCAGAAGTCAAGAAAGTGATGAAATTATTAAGTGGGCAGCCAAGAAAGGAGCTGCGTGAGGCGCTTTACAGGACAGGGCTTCTCTACCCATTACAAACAGGGCCGAGCATAGCTCATGATACAAACGCCGCTTCACCGGGCTCATGGATTCTATGGACCTACTGTATCAGATTTGTAGTAGCAGATTTGAAATCAGATCGACGCTATAGGATTTGTAGCTCTAAGGGGAGCCATGTGGGGATCGATATTTACGTTGACGGTGTGAAGAATGGCGCGCCCCTGGAGCCGGGACAATGCAGGGATGTAGAAGGCAAGAAGATAGAGCTTCATTCAAGTGTAGAAGGATATATTGAAGGACCCGACGCGGAAGGAACATATCAAAATCTGGACTAAAAGAACTTCAGGTTAACAGAACGCACAAGAGTAACAATATATGCGCGTTTTTGAAATTACAAATTCCCTTGCTCTCGGCACCGAGAAGCTTCTCCATATCAGACACATTCAGGCCCGCAGGGGACCAGCCGGACGCCATAGAGAAGCTGGCAGACGGTGTCAGAAAGGGCGGCAGGCAGACGCTTCTTGGCGTGACTGGAAGCGGCAAGACCTTTACCATCGCAAACCTGGTGGCGCGCACCGGCAAGAACACGCTTGTGATATCTCACAACAAGACTCTGGCTGCTCAGTTATACGCAGAGTTCAAAGAGTTCTTTCCCAAAAACAATGTCGGCTATTTTGTCAGCTTTTACGACTATTACCAGCCTGAAAGCTATCTGCCCCAGACTGACACTTACATAGAAAAGGACACCGAGATAAACGAAAAGATAGAGAGGATGCGCCTTGAGGCAACTGCCATGCTGATGTCAGGCGAGCCCACAATCATCGTCGCAACAGTGTCGTGCATCTACTCCCTTGGCTCGCCAAAAGAATGGGAAGAGACCGCAATACCGCTGAAAAAAGGCGACGTCATAGACAGGAAGGTGCTCATCCACAGCCTTATCGAAGCGCGCTATGAGCGAAACGACGTTGCGCTTGTGCCGGGCACGTTCAGGGTAAAGGGCGACACCATTGACATCATCCCCGGGTATTCCGACGACGTCATCAGGGTCGCGATGTTTGGCGACGAGATAGAGCGCATAAGCATACACGACCACGTCAGCATGAAGAAACTACGCGACGCAAACGCAGTCAGGATATTTCCCGCAAAGCACTACATCACAGCCGACGAGTCACGTGTGCGAGCAATAGAGTCGATAAAGCAAGAGCTTGAAAACTGGCTCCCAAGCCTGCCGTCGGAGCTTGAGAGGCAGAGGCTTGCATCAAGGACAAAGTATGACCTTGAGATGATAGAGGAGCTCGGCTACTGCTCTGGCATCGAGAACTATTCCCGCCACCTCGATGGCAGGACGCCCGGACAGCCGCCGTTCTGTCTGCTTGACTTTTTTGGCGACGACTTTTTGCTTGTGATAGACGAGTCGCACGTCACGCTGCCGCAGCTGCACGGCATGTACAACGGCGACAGGACGCGCAAAAAGTCGCTCATAGATTTCGGGTTCCGCCTGCCGAGTGCTTATGACAACCGCCCGCTGAAATTTGCCGAGTTTGAAAAGTACCTGAAAAACGTGGTGTTTGTGTCTGCGACGCCGGGCCAGTACGAACTAGGTTCAAGCGCGCAGGTAGTAGAGCAGCTTGTAAGACCGACAGGGCTTGTCGACCCGAAAGTAGAGGTGAGGCCCACGAAAGGCCAGATGGAAGACCTCATCGCAGAGATAAAGAAGCGCGCAAGGAAGGACCAGCGCACGCTCGTCACGACCCTCACAAAGAGGATGGCAGAGGACCTTGCAGAGTTCCTTGCAAAGAACGAGGTGCGCGTGCGCTACCTTCACTCCGAGATAGAGGGGCTTGAGCGCACCGAGCTGATACGCCAGCTGCGCCTCGGCGAGTTTGACGCAATAGTCGGCATCAACCTTTTGCGCGAAGGCCTTGACATTCCAGAAGTCTCCCTGGTGGCAATACTTGACGCCGACAAGGAAGGATTCTTGCGCAACACCACAAGCCTCATCCAGACCTTTGGAAGGGCCGCCCGTAACATCGACGGGCAGGTGATAATGTATTCCGACACCGTCACGCAGTCGATGAAAGAGGCAATGGAAGAGACAGAGCGCAGGCGCGCAAGGCAGCTTGCATACAATAAACGCAACAAGATAACTCCAAGGACCATCATCAAGCCGGTCCCCGAGGGCGCGTCTGCAGAAATCGCAGAGGCAGTCGAGACAAAGTCTATGCCCCGGCGCGACCTTGTCCGGCTTGCGATAGAGACGGAGGCGACGATGAAAAAATACGCAGAGCAATTGGAGTTTGAAAAGGCGATAATGTTCAGGGAAAAGCTTGCTAAAATAAAGAAGGCCCTTGGCGACCCCAACCCCGTGACGGAGGTGTCCTGATGCACGACAGGATAATAATCAGGGGCGCAAGGCAGCACAACCTGAAAAACATCAGCCTTGAAATACCAAAGAACAAGATGGTAGTCATAACCGGGCTTTCCGGCTCGGGAAAATCGACGCTTGCGTTTGACACGATATACGCTGAAGGCCAGCGCAGGTATGTTGAATCCTTGTCTGCTTATGCGAGGCAGTTCCTTGAACTCATGGACAAGCCGGACGTCGACTCGATAGACGGGCTCTCGCCGGCAATCTCGATACAGCAGAAAACAACGAGCAAGAACCCCCGCTCGACTGTGGGCACCGTGACTGAAATCTACGACTATTTGCGCCTGCTCTACGCAAGGATAGGCATACCACACTGCCCAAGGTGCGGGCGCAGGATAGCAAGCCAGTCGGTTGATTCCATAACAGAGTCGGTCCTGAAGATGGCAGAGGGCAGGAACGTGATGGTGATGGGGCCCGTCGTGCAGGCAAAGAAAGGCACGTACGAAAAACTGTTTGAAGAGCTAAAGCAGCAGGGGTTTTCAAGGATAAGGCTTGACGGCGAGATAACAAACCTCGAGGACGAGGAAAAGCCCAGATTGCCGAGGCTTGACAAGCAGAAAAAGCACACTATTGAAGTGATTGTCGACAGGCTCAGACCGTCTGCAGAGGAAAAGAGCAGGCTCTTTGACTCCATCCAGTCGGCGCTCAAGGCAGGAGGCGGCACTGTTGTAGTGTCAGTCGACGGCAAGGACGCGATGTTCTCGCAGAAAAACGCGTGCCCGCACTGCGAGTTGTCGATAGGCGAGATAGAGCCCCGCACGTTCTCCTTCAACTCGCCCTTTGGCGCGTGCCCCCAGTGCAACGGCCTTGGAATAAAGATAGAGTTCGACCCCGACCTCATAATCCCAGACAGGCAAAAGAGCATACTTGAAGGCGCAATCAAGCCGTGGACCGGCCACTTTGCGACTTTCCGCGCATCAATGCTAAAGGACGTCGGCCGCAAGTTCGGCTTTGACCTTTCGACGCCGATTTCAAAGATGACTGAAAGGCAGCTTGCAATCATCCTGTACGGCACAGACGAGGACATCCACTTCAAGTACGAGTCGAAATACTCTGACAGCAGGTGGGAGTACCGCGGGACTTTTGAGGGCGTGATACCGAACCTCGAGCGCACGTACCGCGAGACCGAGTCTGAGAGCAAGCGCGAGGACCTGATGCAGTTCATGCGCGAGCGCCACTGCGAACGCTGCAACGGCAGGCGCCTGCGCGAGGAGGCCCTTGCCGTGAAAATTGGCGGTAAATCAATAATGGAGGTGTGCGACCTTTCGATAGACACGTGCTTCAGCTTTTTCCAGTCGGTGAGCCTGACAGACACCGAGCGATTCATCGCCCGCACCATCTTGAAGGAGATAGTTTCAAGGCTCGAGTTTTTGCGAAACGTCGGGCTGAACTACCTGACTTTGAACAGGATGAGCGCGACTCTTTCCGGAGGCGAGTCGCAGAGGATAAGGCTTGCCACCCAGATTGGCTCAAACCTCACCGGAGTGCTGTATGTCTTGGACGAGCCCACGATAGGCCTGCACCAGCGAGACAACACGCGACTCATTGACACGCTGAAAAAGCTGCGCGACCTTGACAACACGCTCATCGTAGTCGAGCACGACGAGGAAGTGATCCGAAGTTCCGATTGGGTGGTGGACATCGGGCCGGGCGCCGGCATACACGGCGGCCAGATAGTGGCAAGCGGGACTCTGCAGGACATCATGTCAAGCCCTGCGTCTGTCACCGGCGCGTTTTTGCGCGGCGACCAGGTGGTGATACACACAAGCCAGAGGATAAAGCCGTCAAAGTGGCTGACGGTGCACGGCGCGGCCGAGAACAACCTAAAGTCGATAGACGCCAAGTTCCCGCTTGGTTGCATGACAGTAGTTACAGGCGTGTCGGGCTCGGGCAAGTCGACACTTGTAAACGACATACTATTCAACGCGCTTGCTTCCCACTTTTACGGCGCAAAGGAGAGGCCGGGCAAGCACGGCAAGATTTCCGGGCTTGAGCACGTTGACAAGGTGATTGGCATCGACCAGTCGCCGATAGGCAGGACGCCGAGGTCAAACGCCGCGACCTATGTGAATGCGTTTACGCCTATACGCGAATTGTTCGCCAAGACCCCGAGGGCAAAGGAGATGGGCTATTCTGCAGGCAGGTTCTCGTTCAACGTGTCGGAGGGCAGGTGCGAGGCCTGCGAAGGAGGCGGCGTGAAAAAGATAGAGATGCAGTTTCTGCCCGACGTGTACGTAACCTGCGACGAGTGCAAGGGCAAGCGCTACAATTCAGAGACGCTCTTGATAAAGTACAAGAACAAGACAATTTCTGAAGTCCTGGACATGACAATCGAGGAGGCGCTCGAGTTCTTTTCAAACATACCTGCGATAACGAAAAAGCTGCAGACGCTAAACGACGTGGGGCTTGGCTACCTGCGCCTGGGCCAGCCTGCCACGACTATGTCAGGCGGGGAGGCCCAGAGGATAAAACTTGCTGCAGAGCTGTCAAGGCGCGACACAGGAAAAACAGTCTACATACTGGATGAGCCGACGACGGGCCTGCACTTTGCCGACGTGAGCAAACTATTGCACGTGCTAAAGAGGCTGGTGGAGCTTGGCAACACCATCATAGTTATCGAGCACAACCTTGACGTCATTGCGTCTGCAGACTGGATTGTCGACCTCGGGCCGGAAGGAGGCGAAAACGGCGGCAGGATAGTGGCAGAAGGCACGCCGGAGAGGATAAGCGAGCACCCGTCAAGCTACACTGGCCAGTACCTAAAGCCGAAACTGGCAGTCGACCAGAAGATGGTGCGGCGCAGGCAATGACGCTTTCGACTGCGGCCCTCAGGGAAAAGAGGATCCCCCGGGAGCCCGGCGTGTACCTGATGAAAGACGGCCACGGAAAAATAATCTACATCGGAAAGGCCAAGGACCTGAGCAAGCGCGTCGGCTCGTATTTTGTAAAGCGCGATTTGGATCTAAAGACAGCGAGGCTTGTAGAGAGCATCGCCGACGTCGAGTTTGTTGTTACCGACAACGAGACAGAGGCTTTCCTGCTCGAGTCCAACCTGATAAAGCGCTACAGGCCGGCGTTCAACATAGAGCTCAAGGACAACAGCAGGTATACTTACTTGAAGATAACAGACGAGCCATTCCCGCGGCTCCTGGTCGCGCGCAGGAACAGAGGCGGAGAGTTCCAGGGCCCAAAGGGCAGGATATACGGCCCGTTTGTGCGCGGCACTTCCCGGTATTTGACAGTCGGACTCTTGCGCAAGCTGTTCAAGGTAAGGATATGCAACCGCCTCCCAAAGGTGCCGTGCCTGCAGTACTTTATCAAAAACTGCGACGCGCCCTGCATCGCAAACGTGACGCGGGAAAAGTACATGGAAGGCGTGGACGCGCTGCGCGACATACTTGACGGCAAGAGCAGCGTCGAGCGCTTTGCGCGCCAGATGGAAACAGAGATGAGGCAGGCGTCTGACCTTGGCGACTACGAGCGGGCAAAGGAGATCCGCGACACGCTCTACAGGCTTGACAACCTGCGCATAAGGCAAAAGATGGAAAAAGCTAGCAAGAGCCCCGACGAGGAGTACGTCGGCATAGTCCGTGACGTAAAGAAGGGGATGGCGCACGTGATGGCGCTCAAGCGGAGCAGGGGCGTGATATCTGACAGGAAAAAGTTCGAGTTTGAGACGCTTGCAGACAACTCGTTTTCAAACTTTCTTTTGCAGTACTACTCGTCGTCGCCTGCAATACCGCACGTGATATACGCAAGCGAGGAGCCAGACTCCAAGGCTGTCCTTGAAGAGTCGCTTGAAAGGCTGGCGGGGCACAGGGTGCGCATAACGCAGGCAGAGTCAGGCGAGCGCCGCAGGCTGATGGAGCTTGTGATGCGAAACATCGAGATGTACGTCGAGCGGGGCTATGCGCCTGCGGTGGTCGAGCTCCGCAAGGCGCTTTCGCTCTCGTCGATGCCAGAAGTGGTAGACTGTTTTGACATTTCAAACCTTGGCACCGACATTGCAGTGGGCTCAAGCGTCAGGTTCTCAAACGGCAAGCCAGACAAGGACGGCTACCGCAAGTTCAGGATAAAGACCGTGAAGGGCCAGGACGACTTTGCGATGATAGGGGAAATAGTCCGGCGCCGGTACCTGTCAGGCGACATGCCTGATCTCGTCGTCATCGACGGTGGCAAGGGTCAGCTTGCTGCGGCTGCCGGCGCGCTTGCAGGCATTGGTCTTTCAAGCCTGCCGTGCATCAGCCTTGCAAAGGAAAACGAGGAGATTTACGTGCAGGGCGCAGGCGAGCCGCTTGTCCTGCCGAGGAGGAGCCCGGCGCTCAGGATGCTGCAGCACGCAAGGGACGAGGCGCACAGGTTCGGGCTCGCATACAACAGGAGCCTCAGAAAGCTCACTCGACCTTGACGCTTTCGCGCTTTTGGGCGCGCTTTATCTCCTGCTCTGTAAGCTCGATGTATTTTGTGACAGCCGTGTCTGCGGATTCAAGCGCTATCTGCACCATCCTTGCGGCAAAGAGCGACGCGGACAGGGCCATGTCGCCGGCGACCTTGCCTGCCACCAGCGGCCAGAGCATGAAATCAGGCGCCGCGGGGTTCTTTTCGACCATAGGCTAGTTCACGCATCCACAGTCTTAAACTTTATATCAAAATCCGCGATATCTGGATCATGAAGATTCTAAGAGGCATGCCCGACATGGGCAGGGCGATGACCGAAGACGACGTCAACAGGTTCCTTGAGAGCAAGCTGAACCTCCAGATAGCAACAATAGACGAGAAGGGCGATCCCGTTATACAGCCGGTGTGGTTTCTATATGACAAAACGGCGCAAAAGATCTACTTTGACACTGGCAGGGAAGCAAAAAAGCTTGCAAACATACGCCGAAAGCCGAGGGTCTATTTTTCCATCGACACTGAAGAGTACCCCTACAAGTGCGTCAAGGGCAAGGCCGACACAACGATTTCTGAAAACCCGGCGAAAAACGCGCCCATAGTGGAAAAGATATGCACAAAATATCTTGGGTCGACAGACCACCCTCTTGCAAAATCTCTTGTCGACATGGCGAAAAACGGCGTGTCGGTGGTGCTTGAGCTGACGCCAAAATACTACACCGCCTGGGACTTTGCAGAGGGCTGATAAAAGACTAAAATGCACCCATGACCATATAGAGAACAAGGGAAAGGCCGATGTCAGCTTTTGACGAGAACCCGTACTCGGTCCACTTTGCCCACTTTGCGGCAAAACTGGAGCAGCACCTGAGAAAGAATGGCGTCTCGTGCGACGACGCTGACAGGATAATCGAGGAGAGCTCGGCGCTTTATTTTGAAAAGCTCGGCCCTTCAAACAAGCTTTTCAAGTTTTTGAAAAAGAGTGATCCCGAGCGCGTGTTTGTCGACTCGGCCCGCAGGGCAATTGCCGCGCGCCTGCCAGAAGCAGTCAGCACCTTTGGCTCGCAGGTGGAACTGACAAAGGCAGTTCACTAGGGGAAAATCATAATAGACATCCAGTCGTAGTGCCTGCGTTGATAGTAGGGGTACCGAAGGAGCTCAAAGAGTACGAAAACAGGGTCTCGCTCACTCCCCGCTCGGTGGCCTCCATAGTCTCGCACGGAAGCAAGGTCATAGTGGAATCGGGCGCCGGCGCAAAGTGCGGGTTTTCAGATGACGATTACGTGTCTGCAGGCGCTGCCATTGCAAATGCAGACGAGCTTTACGCAAAATCCGACCTGATAGTCAAGGTCAAGGAAATCCAGGTAAGCAAGGGCGAGCACCTGCGCCTTGAGCCCAAACACACCGTGTTTTGCTTCAACCACTTTGAGTCAAGCAAAGAGATGACAGAAGCGGCCGCAAGGTCCGGCGCGACTTTCATCTCGTTTGAGAAGGTGGTCGATTCGGAAGGCAACACGCCGATTTTGATGCCCATGAGCAGGATAGCAGGCACGCTTGCGGGGATATGGGCGGGGTGTTTCTCAAACCACGTGCTCAGGCACGGAAGCTCGCTCCGCATGAAGGCCGGCTTTGACCAGCTGAAGGCAAGGATAGCAGGCGACTTTGAGCAGATAGCGTCGACTCAGAAATTCGCCGGCGAGCTTGCGCTCAGCCTTTCTTTGCACGACAAGCTGGTCGTGATATTTGGCGGAGGCAACGTCGGCGAGTCTGCAGCCAGGATATGCAGCGCGCTAGGCGCAAAACTTTTGATTGGAGAAAAGCGCGACTTGCGCAGAAAGCACCTGCAAAGCCTGGGCCTCAACAGGTGCACCGTTTCTGCGGCAATTGACAGCGACCTGCTGAAGGGCGCAAGCGTGATTATAGGCGCCACCTACGACAGGGAAAGGGCTGACAGGGTCGTCGACGAAAATGTGCTAAAACAGGTATCTGAGACGCGCAAGAAGGTGATAATAGACGTGTCCATCGACCAGGGAGGCAACTTTCCCTTCATCGACCAGGCAGGCAGGTACTCGCCTGAAAGCATGGGCACCATAATGAACCCGGCGCAGCTCGACTATTTCGGCAACATTTTCGTTCGCGTGCCAAACATGCCGTCGACAGTCCCGCGCTACGCGTCAGGCGCTCTTTCGGCAGCGATAACGCCGTACGTGCAGGCAATTGTTGCCGGCAGCATGGAAAACGGGCTTGCAGGCGCAGTGAGCATCAGGCAAGGCATGATACTTGACGAGGCGGTGTCAAGGGCGCACGGCATGCCCCTTGCAAAGGCCTAGATGTTTACGGGCCTTGCCGCATACGACTTTTTTGCAAAATACAGCATAAAGCCTAGCCACGAGGCGACCTGCAATGCAGTGATGTAGAGGTCGATTGCGCCCGAGTTGTATATCGAAGAATACAGGCCTTCAAGGAGTATCTTGGCGCCCTGATCTACTGCGTAGGCAAGGCCGACTGCCAAAAGCGCGTAGTGTTTTTTTGCAAAATACGCGATTATGAGAGCTGTGCTGCCTGCAAGGCCGAACAGCCCGCCCATCGCGTTGTAGACAAAGTTGTCCTCAAGGTTCCCAAAGCAGAGCATGTGGCCGCCGGTAAAGTCGACCCAGACGCGGTAGGGGTAGCCGTTTGCAGTGCAGATGTAGACGTGGCCCGTTTCGTGCAGCAGGCTCACCGGGATGCTGAGGGCAAGATACAGCGCGACTGAGAGGAGAATCACGCGCCGGTCCAGCTGCAACAGCTGTCATTGTCGTGATGGGGCTTTATGCGCATCGTTTTTTAGTCCGCGCTCTTATGATGAGTCAGTGTCTTACGACTCCCACGACCTGTGCCCTCTGTGCAACCACGAGTACGGCTACCACGGCAAGAGCGGCTGCCAGAAGGAGTGTTGCAGCTGCGGGTCTGCTTGCAGTGTTTGAAATAAAGTGGGGCCGAAGGGATTTGTCCTGACGCGGCGAACGCCGCAATCATTTGAACCCTTGACCCACGGGTTTCTTGCTCTAACTAGCCCATGCGTTAGATCTGGAGCCCGTTGCGATGCCTGGCTTCGCTACGACCCCACAAAGTGGCACCGTGTTTTTGATAGCGCCAAGATGTCTGTATAAGTTTATTGTTTCTTGAAGCGGAACTTATCCAGCTTTATCAGCTGCTGGTACGAGCCAAACTGCGACGGGTCGGCGCTGTCAAGCGCAGATTCATCGTCGTCGCCCTCGTCTTTGTATACCTTCAATAGTTTGTAAGAAGTCGAACGTTGCGCAGGTATCCTGCCGGCAGACCTAATCAATTGCCGTATCTCTTTTGGCCTCATCAGCTGGCCGTGCTGCGCGCCTGCGGCAGTTGATATCGACTCGTTTATCAGCGTGCCTCCAAAGTCGTTTGCGCCTGCCGCAAGCAAAAGCTGCGACATCCTTGCACCCTCTTTAACCCACGACACCTGGATGTTTGGTATGTGGTTGTTGAGCATTATCCTTGCCACTGCGTGCATCTTTATCACCTCAAAGCCGTCGGCGCCTGCGCGTATGTTGTCAACTGTGCGGTGGCTGTACATCGGAGCTTCCGTATGGACAAAGCTGAGCGGGACAAACTCGGTAAAGCCGTGCGTCTCTTTCTGAATGTCTCGCAAGAGCGCGATGTGCTCCGCCTTTTGTTGCGAGTTTTCGATGTGGCCGTACATTATAGTCGATGTCGTGGGTATGCCAAGCGCGTGCGCCTGCCTGATTATCGAGACCCACTCGTCCACCTTTATCCTTCCAGGCGAGATTATGTCGCGCAGAGGCTGGTTGAGGATTTCAGCCGCTGTGCCGGGCAGGCTGCCAACGCCTGCCTCTTTTAGCATCTTCAGGTACTCGTTTGTAGATGTCTCGGACCTCACTGCTCCGTACAATACTTCTTCTGGCGAAAACGCGTGGATGTGAATGTCTGGAAGTTCCTTTTTCACTGCCTTGCAGATGTCCACGTAAAGGTGGCCGTCCATCTTGGGCGGCAGGCCTGCCTGTATGCACACCTCTGTCGCGCCAAGAGATGCTGCTTCCTTGGCGCGCCTTACAATCTCCTCGTTTGGAAGGAAGTAGCCTTCCTCTTCGCGAAAGTCGCGTGAAAACGCGCAAAAGCCGCACTGCTTTATGCACACGTTTGTGAAGTTGATGTTGCGGTTCACGACATAGGTGACGATGTCGCCCACTGCGCGCTTGCGGAGCTCGTCTGCAACCGCTACCGTCAGGCTCATCTCAAGGCCCGTGCTGTCAAACAGCGCGACTGCCTCGTCAACAGAGACGTCCTTCCCGTCAAGCGCCCTGCCAAGCGCCGACGCGACTACCGGGTCCGCGCTTTTCAAGAGCGCGTCAAGCGCCATTTGCATACTCCTCCTTGACAAGGCCTGAATCGTCAGAAAGCAAGTTGACGTAGTCATGCAGCCGTTCTGATATAAATCCACCTTCAAGGAATTCAGGGTAGACAGGCAGCCTTGCGCGAAGTTTCTTGCCTTTTTGCTCGGTCACCTGCCTTACTTCGTTTATGGACGGCCAGGGAAACTCGGGGTTGACGTGGTCGATTGTCACAGGCGATATGCCGCCCCAGTCGTTTATGCCGGCGTCGATGTATCGCCCATAGATAGCCGGGTTGAGGTTTGGAGGCACCTGGATGTTCATCCCCGGCATTATGAGGCGTGCAAGCGCAACCGCGCGGATAAAGTATTCCTTCGGGGTTGAAGGAAAGCCGGCCATGCCGGTCTCCGGCTTGGGCTCAAAGTTCTGCAGTATCACTTCCTGTATGTGGCCGTGCCTTTCGTGGAGCTCTTTTATGACAAAAAGCGAGTCGACCATCTCTTCGGGAGTCTCGCCGATGCCGGCAAGCACGCCGGTGGTCATCGGTATCTTCAGCTCGCCGGCAGACTCTAATGTCTTTATCCTGACCTTGGGGTTCTTGCTGGGCGCCCCGTCGTGCGCAAGCCCCTTTCCCATCAGGCGTGCGCTCGACGACTCGAGCATGACTCCCATGCTGACGTTTGTCTCCTTTAATCGCGCCATCTCGCCCTTTGTCAGGCTGCCCGCGTTTGTATGTGGAAGCAGGCCTGTCTTTTGCAACACCTGCTCGCCGATGTCGCAGATGTAATCGACAGTTGACTGGTAGCCCATTGACCTTAGCCAGTCCCGCGCCTCGGGGTATTTCTGCTCGGGCCGCTCGCCTGTAACAAAGAGTGCCTCGGTGCACCGGGCGTCCCTGCCTGTCTGCGCAATTGCCATCACGTGCTCTGGCGAGAGCATGGAAAGCATCGGGTCGCCCGGCTCCTTTTTGTATGTGCAGTACGAGCAGGTGTCCCGGCACAGGTTGACGAGGTTGATGAACACTTTGCGCGAATAAGTGACAATTCCGGGCCTTGTTGAATCCCTGGCCCTTCCCGCTGCTGCAACAAGCGTCGCGGTGGGGCACGACGACATCAGCCCGGAGGCGTCCTCCCGCGTGAGCGAGCCCGGGCTGGCAAGCGCCCTGTCCAGTGCCGAGTCAGCCAACATCTGGATTTGTTACGGCCGGTGCACTAATAAACACTAAGGCGTGTCCTGCGCGCTTGGCCTTGCCTCAAGCGTCAGATCGATGTTCATCACGGTGCCGTCCCTCAGGATTGTCAGCTCCAGCGTGTCGCCGACTGTCTTTTCGCGCTGCAAGTAGACCAGTATGTCGTCGAGTTTCCGTATCGGGTTGCCGTCAAGCTCAAGTATGATGTCGCCACCAAGTGGCACCGTCTGGCCCTCAATCCTCGTCGGGTTGTCGCCTCCTTTCAGGCCGGCCTTTTCAGCAGGGCCGCCTGCAACTACTTCAACTACAAGCACGCCCCTTGGCTCGTCAAGCTCGAGCGCGCTTGCAAGGCCGGGCGTCATGTCCCTGCCTGAAATGCCCACCCACGGGTGGTTGAACGTGCCAGTCTCTATGAGCGACGGAACTATCTTGGCAATAGTGTTTGACGGGACCGCAAAGCCGATGCCGGCAAACTCGCCCGTGCTCGACCGGATTGCAGTGTTTATGCCGACCACCTCGCCGCGCGTGTTGAGTAGCGGGCCGCCAGAGTTACCCGGGTTTATCGGCGCGTCGGTCTGGATGATGTCAGGTATGAAAAACTGCAAAGAACCGGTGTTCTGCGCAGGTATCGTCCTGCCGACGCCACTAATTATGCCCGAAGTCATCGAGCTTGAAAGCCCGAACGGGTTGCCGATTGCGGCGACCTGCTCGCCCACCCTTATCTTGGTCGAGTCTGCAAGTGGGAGCGGCACCAGCTTTTCTGCCGGCACGTCCTCGACGTAAAGCACGACGAGGTCCGTGAACGGGTCGGTGCCTATCAGAGTGGCGCTGTACACGGTGCCGTCATAAAATGTCACTGCAAGGTTCCGCGTTCCTGAAACGACGTGGTTGTTTGTCACGATGTGGCCGTTGTCGTCATAGACAAAGCCCGTGCCAAGGTTGCCCTGCTCCGTCGGGTCGTTTGTAGCGGTAACCTGCACCACCGACCTCTCGGTCTTCTCAAAGAGGTCTGGAAGCGTCAGCTCCTGGTCTGCCGCCTCGACGGTGCTCACGCGGCCGACCCTGAACGCGTCGTCGTCAAGCTGGTCGCGCGTTGTACCCGTGTTCGTGTTGATGAGGCTTGAAATGTCCGGCAGCTGTGTCGTGCCAAAGTCAAAGCTGTTGAATTGCGAAAAAGCGAAAAAGATGGCCGCCGCAGCAACGACTACCGCTGCCGCGAGTATTGCCTTGTTCAACCCGGGGAAAATCCGCCCTTTGTGCTAATAATCCTTTTCCCGGGGCCTAGCGGCTGATGTACTGCACTTCAAGTCCTGTCGGGACTGGCATGTCGAGAAGTTCTACAAGCCTTCCGTAGTAGTGCAGAAACGCCCTGCCCTTCTCAGTCGCCCTGTAGACCGTCCCGTCGTCGCTGGTGGCTTGCTCAAGCATGCCCCTTTCTATCAGCTCCGCAATGTACGCGTGCACCTGCTCGTAGCTAAGGTTGGCCCTGTACATGATGTGGGTCTTCTTTATACCCGCAGTAGCCAGGCCGAGCACGTCGCCCATTATCTGGATCCTTCCTCTGTTGTTCTTGCGTTCTGTAGCCATGCGGTAGACTACTGAACAAAGCTACATTAGGGGCATGGCGGAATTTTGAATTGGAACGCGCGTTCCAGCTCGATTCTAGCGCATGAAGCTCTGTTTTTCGCTGACGGTGTAGTGCCGGTCGCGCCACCTCACGGCGTCTTTCTTGCGTGCATCGACTATCGCCGAAGCAAAGCCAAGGCAGATGAGAGCGCCCCCTACAGGTGCGCCAAGGGCATAGGCGGGGCTCTGGAACACCCCGAACCTGCTCTGGACGGCTGTCGTGAGAAGGAGCGCCGAGATTGTCAGCATCTGCACCGTCATTAGCGCAACTGCCGTCGGCGCCGAGAGGCCGCCGTCGGCAAGGGCCAGGACGGGAAGCGAGTATGCAAGGAACAGAAACGGCGCAAAGAGTATGAAAAACACCGCTGCGGCTATGAGGTGCGCGCCTCGTTTGTCCTGGTGGTAGAGCGGTATAACGAGCCGGCGCAGGCCGTGCCAGAGGGTCGAAAGGTCGCGCGCCCAGACGGCGTCGACGTATTTCTCGCCCCTCACCATCTTCATCCTGTGGCCTGCCTCCTTGACCCGGGAGCCGAGCGCGCCGTCCTCGACGAGCTCCTCCTTGACTGCGACGTGCGTGCCCACTGCCTCGTACGTCTTTCTTGTTATTACAAAAAAGCTGCCGAAAAAGTAGCCGGTCTTTTTGCCCGGGTCGTTCACGCGCAGAGGCGAAAAGCGGGTGTGCAGAAATGTCGACAGGCCCGGAAGCGTTATCCGGGTCCACAGGTCCTTGCAGAGAAGCCGGGGTATCGCCGTCAGCGCGTCGAGGTTTTCTGCAAGCATGTGGCCGACTGCAAGCGATATGGCCGTGGGCTCGTGCTCTGTGTCGGCGTCTGTGAAAAACAAATAGTCGCCTGTCGCAGCGCCGTAGCCCTGCACGCACGCCCAGTTCTTGCCGGCCCAGCCCTCCGGCTTTGGCGGCGTGTCGACATGAACGACGCGCCTGTCTTTTTTTGCGTAGCGCTCGATTATCTCGCCGGTCCTGTCAGTCGAGCCGTCGTTTATCGCTATCACCTCAAAGTTTGGATAATCCTGCGCAAGGAGCGTGTCGAGGCACCTTGCGATGTACTTTTCCTCGTTTCTTGCCGGGAGTATCACGCTCACCTTGGGGTGGCCGACACCTGCCCTGCGGTCAAACGACTCTAACTTTGGCGCAAGCCGGAACGACTTTGACATGTAGGCAAGGAAGTAGACCCACACGCCAAATATCCCTGCAAGGATTGCTGCAAGGGCGATATTGACTGTGGCTATGCCCAGGTCGAGCGCTGGTTCCATGTCCCGCTATTCTACTGCCTTGGCTATGCGCTCAAGCGCCTGCTCGGTCCCTTCGTTGATGTGCTTTTTCACCATGCCCGAAAACATCCCTAAAAATCCCCCCAGCTTGAAATCCCATACGACATCGACCCTTGTCTTGTTCCCAGAACCGTTCAGGGTAACAAGCCTCGTGCCGGTTATCGGGCCATCTGTTATTTTGGTTTCAATCGAAGTGTTTGGGTTGAGCGTGACTGTCTGCATCGTCTTTGAATCCTTGAACGCGATTATCACCTCACGCTTTATGACGTTGCCCTCCTTGCTGATGTTTTTGACTGCCTTGGTGCCGTGCCAGTACTGGGCCTCGTTGTCCACGTCTGATATCACCGCCCAGACCTTGTCAAGGGGTGCTGCAATCTCGCGGCTGACGTTTACGGTAGCCATGCCAGTTGTTCTCCCCAGCCGCTATATTTGCCTAGAGCGCCTTTATCCTTGCAGCCTCGTGGGGCTTTGTCCTGTCCCACAGTGCACCGAGTACCGTGCCAAGCACGAGCCAGAACATAGTCATGGTCGCGCCCGACGCAATCCTAAAGGCGCCGACAAGGTCTGCAGGCGCGTTCACCGCGTCCGGGTTTGCCGGCAGCGCGAAAAACGCGGCCGCGACTGTTGCAGTGTATATCGCCGGTGCAAGGAATCTGCGCGACTTTACAGGCATCTTTTTGTATGCGATTCCAAGCGCAAGGGCCGCAAAGCCAGAGATGGCAATTATCGCAATGTAGAGGCCCTGCCTCAGGTATATCGTCTCGGGGTCGCCTACTGCCGGCGGGTTTGCGGGGTACTTGAGCGCAGGGACAAGATACAGCGCAAGCCACATAATGCCTGCAAGCGCAAGAGCCTTTTGTAGGTTGGTAGAGCCCGGGAGCGCATTGCGGCCGTAGGCAAACACGATTCCAAACAGCGCGCCAAGCGACATGCCAAGGACCGCGCCTGCGGCAATGCTGCCTGACCTCTGCCAGATCCTGTACGTGGCAAACTCTGACGGGTTGATTATCTCGCCTTCCGCAGTGGCGGCCTGGTTTTCAAGGTCGATTGCGGCGCTTAGGTACGGCTCGACGACGCCCTGATTGACAAGTCCTAAAACGGTGCCGGCAACAAGTCCGGACAAAAGGGTGATGGCAATAAAAGTGAGGGCCTTCATGCCGCAGTCAGCCTAGTGGCATGCAAACCCTGCGGCGTGTCTCATGTCGTGGTAGAACTCGTGCATCCACATGTCCTCGTACGCCTGCTCGCCCTGCGCCACACTGAAAAGCTGGCCCTGGTCAAAGCCCATCACAAACACGCCGAGCACGAGTATGCCGAGGAGCACGCCAACAGCTATCTTGGGGACGCCCGCAGCAGCTCTTGTAATCTGATCGGTAAATGACATTCAGTTCGGGATAATCTCGGTGTTATATAAATAATGAGATGGTTTGTCCAACTGGACGGTTTATCCAACCCGGGTGCAATGAATAAATCGCACGGCGCGCAACGAAAATTGTGCACATGTACGTCAGGGCGCTTGAAAAGGTGGCGACGAGGTACGCGCCAAGCAGGCTCCTGTCGTTTGGCGCAGTCCACGTCCTCGTCGCGCTGCAGCTGATGCAGCAGCAAGGGCGTGCAAGCCGCGACGCGCTGTGCAAAAGGCTCGGGCTCGGCGGAGGCGCAGCAAAGACCCTTGTCAAGCACATGAAGATGAGAGGCCTCGTGGAAACGTCAAACGGCGGGACGCGCATGACTGCAAAGGGCAGGGCTGTTTGTCAGGGCATCATGTCTGCGATGCCGGCGGAGATGGCGCTTCCAAGGTCGCCGGTAGCGCTTGGCAGGCACAACTATGCTGTTTTGCTCAAAGAATTTGGATTTGCAGTGGGAACAGGCTTGGAGCAGCGCGATGCCGCCATAAGGATGGGCGCCACGGGCGCGACGACCCTCCTGTACAAAGAAGGCAGGTTCGTGATGCCTGACAGCAGCCACGACCCACTAAGAAAAGAGCCGTCATTGCGCAAGGAGCTGGTCGAAAAATTGCGGCCGCAGGACGGCGACGCCATAATAATCGGAAGCGCCGACAATAGCAGAGTTGCAGAGCTTGCAGCCAAGGACGCGGCGCTTGCCACGATAACGGCTCATGAAAAGCACTCCTAGAATCACGGGCCTTGCTCTTTATGCAGGGTGCCGCAGGTAAAGCTGATAGTTATATACCACCAGAAAGACCCTAGAGAAAATCTCGCTCAATTTAATATACTTGAACGGGGCTTTCCGGGTTATGGGTTTCTTGAAGAAGCTGAAGGAAGCCGCCGAGCAGGGCGTCGAAAAGGGCGCGGAGCTTGGCAAGAAGGGGATAGAAAAGGGTGCCGAAGTTGGAACCAAGGCTTATGACGGCGCCAAAGAGGCCGCGCAGAAAGGCGCTGACAAGGCAAGAGAAAAAAAGGAAGGATAGGCCCCTAGAGGTTTGACCTCAGGACCATACCGTAGATTGGCGACTCGCCAAAGTGGTCTATGACGCTTGTGTCTATCGAGATCTCGGCGACGCTGTCGTTCAGGATCTTGATGGTCACAGGAACGTCCTCGACCGGCCCATCTCTCTGTGTTATAGTGGCCGTTCCTTCAAACGTCACAGAAGTCTCGTCTGCGGTCCACTCGCTCAGGCTAAAGTCGTATATCTGGTGCCTGTGCTTTGCTGTGCCGTCCTTCATCACCATGGTAAAGCCGCTTGTGAAGATCATGTCCGGGCTTGCCGCCTCGTCTGCAGCTGGTATGAGCACCATCCTCCACGGACCGTAGACCAGCCACTCGTTTCCGCTCGAGTCTGTCTGCACGCTTGAAATCACGCCGACTGCCACGCCCCTCCTCCCGTCGTTGACGGTGGCGTGAATCCGGTCGCGCATGTTCATCCTGTCGCCCTGCGCGTCGGCAACGTTTGCCGCAAGCGCCGTCGAAAAAACCACGCCTGCCACAAGCACGGTGCTCAGGGCAAGAACCACTGCCAGTTTGGCGTTTTTCATTGCGCTTTACGCATTTGACATAGAGATATGTCTTGTGGAAGTTCTACACCTGCCCCCTGCAGGCAACGGCCAAATCTTTTTACCCTCGCAGGCACGCAGGTACCTCGAAGCACCAAATTGATCTCGCCGACTCTTGACATGAAGCAGATCCACGCAAGGGCTGTGCAGACCATAGAAAAGGGCGTCCAGATAGACCTGTCGACAGCTGCGTGCAAGCGCTACCTGCGCAGGCACGCAAACTCCAAGACAAGCGTAGCTGTGCTTTACGTCGACATAGACGGCTCGACTCGGCTGACGCTTTCGCTGCCGTCTGACAAGCTGGCGCTTGTGCTCCAGCTCTTCTCGCAGGAGATGAGCATGGTGGTGGCAAACTTTGGAGGGTACGTGCTGAAATACGTGGGCGACGCAGTTATAGCGATTTTCCCGGCAGAGCACGACAGCAGGCAGGCATGCCTGCATGCACTTGAATGCGGCAAGATGATGCTTGAAGTCGTGCACAGCGCGATTGCGCCGGCGCTCTTTTCGCACGGCCTTCCTGAGCTGCGCGTAAAGGTGTCTATAGACTTTGGCGACGTGCTTGTCGTGCTTTATGGAAAGAGCCTTGAAAACTCGCACATCGACATCATTGGTTCTAGCATCAGCATGGCTGCAAAGATGCTCGCAGTCGTGCCTGTTGACAGGATAATAATGGGCCAGGCAGTGCATGACAACCTGCCCCAGGAAGTCACAAAGTCGTTTGTGCAGTACGACGTCGACGAGTCGATGTGGTCCTACGTGGACCAGAACAAGAAGCGCTACAGGCTCTACCTGACGCTATAGAAACTTTATAATTTTCGGCGCCGCTGACATCTCGTGCCAGAAAGAAGAGTCCCAGAGAGCGACGGCGAGGGCGCCCACGTCACGCCCATAGGCTCTGCGAAAATAAAGCTCCAAAAGCCCGCGGTACTTGCAGGGTTTCCCGACAACGGCATGGTAGGCTCGATTTGCATCAACCACGTGATAGAGCAGATGGAGATGCACCAGGTGGCCTTTGTGGACTCTGAATACATCATGGCAAGCGCCCTCTTTGTGGGCAAGAAGCTGCGCCACCCGTTTCGGATATACGCAAACCAGAAAGGCACGGTGTGCGCCATCCTGTGCGAGGTGCCCATCCTTGCAAGGGGCGTGCGCCCCATAGTCAGGGCGCTCATCGACTGGCTCGCCGGCGAGGGCGCGACCGACGTCACCGTGCTTGGCGGCATATCCCCTTCAAACATCAGCCCCTCAAGCCTCACGCAGAGGAGCGCCTTTTTGCTGCAGAACGCCGACAGCGAGGCAGTGGAGAAAAACGGGCCGGCGCGGATTCCTGCGACGGCGTTTGTTGTAGGAATAGGCGGCGCGTTTTTGTCCTCCTGCGTCGCAAACAACATCACGTGCAGGGGCATGTTCGTGCCGTCGCTGGGCGAGGTCCCGGACCCGGGAGGCGCTGCAATAATCCTGGAAGCCCTCGGGTCCATAGTGCCTGCTGCAAAGGTGGACACGGGCCAGCTCAAGGCAGAGGCCGAGACCATAAAGAAGCACCTCGAAGAGCTCTTGAAGATGCAGCAAAAGATGATACAGGAGTACGAGAAAGGCGAGGTCAGGCCCGAGACCGAGCGCATCTACAAGTAATTATTTCCATTGGAAATGGCGGTAGAACGCCCATGTACGCATTTTAAAATTGCACCATTTTTTCGTGCTCAAAATGGTGCACGCTGCATCATTTTTGCACATCTCCACTGGAAAGCAAGGATGTCAAAAATCGATTACTTGCTCTTTGCAAGCACCTCGAGCGACTGGCCTATCGACCTCTTGACCTCCGCAAGCGTCTCTATGGAGTCCTTGCCACCGCCGTTCTGGTCCAGCTCGTTGTTGTAGTACTTCATCCACGAGTACGTGTGCTGGAGGCTCTTGAATACCTCGAACGGCAGAAGTGTCTGCTTGCCGCCCAGGAGTATCGCGTCCCACATGTCTGTAAAGAACGGCTTGAAGTCGCCGTACTGCAGAGACTCGTCTATGAAGCGCAGCTTGCCGTTCAGGTCGTCTGTTACGAACTGGACTATCTGGCGTCTGGCTAAAGCTTCCTCCCTGCGGATCTTGCGCTTGTCTATGTTTATTTCGAGCCATACCGCGCCGTAGATGATCGCGGCAAGTATGGCCATCTCGACTATGAGCGAGTCCCACTCTATGGCCATGGGGTGACTCGGCACGATTGGCTATTTATGGTTGCAGAGCGCAGCGCCGTGCTCTGCACACATATTAAGAACATGCGACGAACCTTCTGACGCATGAGCGTAGTAAGCGAGATAATGACAAGGGGCGCAGTCACGGTAAGGCAGGAGTCCAAGCCGACGGCGCTTGACGTCGCGCAGGTGATGGCAAAGAGCAGGACGGGGTCGGTCATAATCACGGCAGAAGGCAAGCCTGCAGGAATCATAACAGAGCGCGACCTGCTCAAGAAGGTCTCCGCCAAGGACAGAAAGCCGGGCGAGATCCCTGCCTCGCAGATAATGTCCTCGCCGGTCATAGCGGTCAAGGCCTACGACTCTGTTGACACTGCAGCAAGTGTGATGGCAAAAAACAGGATAAAGAGGCTGGCAGTCATCGAAGATGACGGCTCGCTTGCAGGTGTCATCTCTGCTACAGACATTGCCAAAAAGCTCGCCAGGATACTTGCAGACGACTACAACCGCTACGGGTCGCTCAAGGCAGTGCTTGACTTATAGTCAGAACCTCTCCTGCTGCCTGGGTCCTGTGTGGCACGCCTCGCAGGCGCCGCACCATTCGCAGACCTTTGGAGTCTCTGTCCCGCACTTTGAGCAGGCAGTCTCGGGGCGGTGCTCCCGGGTTTCGTGGAAGCTGTGGGGCTGGCGCATCCTGGTCATGGCGCACACGCTCCCTGCAGCCTGAACGCTCTATCCATGTCGAGTTTTGTCATGGCTTTGCTTTTGGCTGTTTTGTATTTGAAAGCCGGGTATGCAGTGCATTGCAACGCGTTCTTGCTCCCTAAATACGCAAAGCGCGAATGAACACACATGAGCAGGGCTTCGGGCTTGAAGATGAGCGACGGCAAGTTTGTGATGATAGCGATAGCAGGCACCATAGCGGCGTTTGCAATCTTGCTCGTTGTCGTGAGTGGAGGGGGCGTCAGGCACGTGCAGATATTCCTCCCTGAAAAGACCGAGAACACGCTTGCCTTCCGGGAAGTCGACGGCAAGACCGCGCTTGTCGGAATAAAGGGCATAGCGCAGGTCAACCCCACGATGATAATGCGGACCGGCGACTATGCGCTCGAGCTCACGGTGATAAACGAGGACGACAGACCGCACATGCTGTACATAGACGGCGTCGGCGTTTCGACAAAGGTGCTCAGGCCCGGCGAAACGGACGTCATATCGTTCCAGTCGCCCGGCGAGGCGGTCTACAACTATTACGACTACATGGACGATTCAAGGGAGCCTCTGGGACAGATTAGGGCCGTCAAGGTCACGGCGTTTGACTAGCGCATAGGTAGCTTTCTTTCAAACCTCAGCGTGACGTTGCCGTTCTTTTCTTCAAAATAGCACACCTCGTCTATGTCCATCTTTATAGTCGAGGTTTTCCTGTTGCACATTGGACACCTGCCAAGCGCGCCTTTCTGGTTTATGCAGGTCGCGCACCAGTGGCACCCGTCGCATATTTCCACGATGGCTTTTGGCAGCGGCTCTCCTGTCATCTTGCGCTGCTTCTCGTCAAGGCCCTCGTAAGGCTCCACCCGGCTTTCAGGAGACTCTGTCATGCCTTCTATCAGGCAGGCCCGATAATTAAGTCCAGAGATTGCACTGCATTGCAGTACAATCCGTTTGCGTAAATACCCGCCTCGCGAAAATCCGGCCATGACAGGCAGAATTCTAGTACCGCATGACGGGACGGAGATGTCGGACAGGGCCCTTGCCAGGGCAACCGAGTTTGCCAAGGCGCTTGGCGCCGAGATGGTAATAGTGCACATAGTGGACAGCAGGTTCGTGCCACCAAGCGCCACGCTTGGCTTTATCAGCGACAGGACGTCGCTTGAAGCCGCAAAGGCAGAGCTTGTGAGGATACTGAAGTCAGGCGCAGAGCAGATGCTCAAAAAGAGGCTGGAGGAAGTAAGGAAAAAGGGCGTCAAGGTGGACTTTGTCCTTGGAGTAGGCTCGCCTGCAGACGAGATTGTCAAGACCGCAAGGAACGTCAAGGCAGACACGATAGTGATAGGAAGCCGACAGCTGAAAGGAGCAGACAAGCTAAAGGCGCTTGGAAGCGTAGCAAGGAAGGTTTCTGAAACGGCTGACTGCCCAGTGATGATAATCCGCTAGGTCAGAAACTCTATCTTCAGCGCCCTTATCTTTTTTGTCACGGGGTCGATGTCAAAGGTGAACTGGCCCTTCAGCTTGTCCCCCTTTTCAAACGTAACGAGCGCGCGTGTCTTGCCGGTCTTGTCGCTTGACTTTACCTCCAGCTTGCGCCGCATGTCCGAGTTTGCCATGAGCGCGACCTTCAAGAACGCGGATATCTCCGATCTCCCTTTAAGCTCGGGCATCTTGCTGAACGGCTCTTTCAGGACCGCGTCGTAATCGAACATGTCAACCAAGTCCGGGAGGTTCTTGGATTCGATGAGCTTGAAGTATCTCCTCACTATCTCCTCATTGCTCATTTCGGTAATGTTGCGTGTCAGAGGCATCTTCCTGAATAAGGTTGTCTTTAAGAATAGATAACCCCTAGGTCTGCACTGTCTTGCAGGGTATGTCGTTTATCGAAAGATGACAGTAGCCACCGTCGTGTTCGGCGTGACTGTTATCTCGGCCTTGATGCTGGCAAGCTTTTCAAATATCAGGCTCAAAAGCTCCTTTGTGAAAAGCGACCAGTTCTCCCCAAGGTCGTGCTGGACCACAAACACGTGGTTGCGCGAGCCTTCAATGCGGTGGTCGGCCTGAATGCCAGAGACTTTCATGTACTCTTCAAGCACGTCGAGCACCACCCAGAGGTTGTACTTTTTCTTCATGAAGAGCACCGTGTCCTTCATTATTTCAAAGGCCATCTGCGCCGCGTGCTTGATTATTTCGTCACGATAGGCAGCGATGTCCTTTATGCCCTCCTCCTTGGCAAGCGAAATCGACTTGTCGATGATTGTAAGGAGCATCGCCTTTGGGACCGGCATCATACCGACCTTGTTCTCGAACCTGTCCCACTCGGTGTACCTCTTGAGGACCTGGTTCACAAGCACGTTGAGCGATATCTCGCGGTTGTCAGCTTCTGCCTGCATCTCGTCTATCACTGCAGAATCCACTCTGAAGGTGACGCTGCGGGTCTTGTGCTGGCGAGTTTCTTCCTCTGACATGCAATCAGATTTTGCCCTACGGTAGGTTAAAAGCGTTTAGTGGACTATTAGGACGGGACAGGGAGAGTGTTCTGTGACCTTGCGGGTCACGCTCCCAAGCGCCCTGAGCTTTGAGAGGCCGGAAAGCCCCTTGCTCCCCATGACTACCAAGTCCGCGTTCTCAGCCCTTGCAGCCTCAAGTATGACCTGGGCAGGGTCGCCCACCCTGTGCACAAAGGACGCCTCGAGGCCCTTCTTTTTGCTTGCCGCTACCTGCTCTTTTAGCATCCTTGTAGCCGAGTCCTCCGAAGCCTCGACGAGCTGCTGGGCAGCATCGTTTATTGCCGCGTTTGCCGCGTCTTGGAACGTGTAGACAAGCGACGGGAGCACGGTCGCGTTGACAAACACTATCTTTGCGCCTGACATCTTTGCAAGCTCCATCGCTTTTTCGGCGGCCCTTGCAGAATACTTTGAGCCGTCGTGAGGGACCAGGATCTTCCTGTACATGTCACCACTGCCTCAGGTCGCCTTCAAGCAGGCCGCTCCCAAGGTGGATCCTGTCGATGTGCTTTGAGAGGTCTTCATTGTCGTCGAACTTGGAGCCGCAATAAGGGCAGGCAGTCTTGGCCTTCTTGTCCTCGATGTGCGCGAGTTCTATGCTCTTGCTCGGTATGTTGCCTACCACGGTCTTGAGCGTGATGACGCCGGCCATCTCGCCTGCGCGAATAACTGGAAGTCTCCTTATGCCCTTGCTCCGCATGAGCGTCACCGCGTCCCGTACAGTCGCGCTGTCGCTCACAGTCACAAGGGGCGAGCTCATGACATCTTTTAGTGTTATCTTGAACGGCCCCATGTTTGCCGCAACCACCCTGTAAAGCACGTCGCGCTCTGTCACGATGCCGACGGGTATCTTTTCGCCCTTGCGGCTGACAAACACGCTTGAAACGTCTTTTTCCCTCATCACTTTGACCGCTTCTGCCACCGTGACTGACTCGTCCAAAACGACGGCCTCCTCGGCCGCGTCTGCCGCCCTGCTTTCAAGATAGTCTGACTGCATGACTGTTATTTGGTGCGGGCCGTTATATCGTGCGCGTGTGCACTGCAATGCACTATATGCAAAGGCGTAAAATAAGACATGATGGTAATGCACGTAGATGTTTTCCAGGATACTCGTAGGCGTGGACGGGTCAGAGTGTGCAAGGCGCGCGTTTGACGCCGCGGCAGAATTGGCAAGGGCAAGCAACGCAAGCCTGGTGGTGCTGTGCGTCGTCCAGCCGCCCATGCTTGTAGGCCAGCGGAAGGAGACTGCTGCCAGGTTTGTGAGGATACTTGAGAGGGAAGCCAAGATGATACTTGCCGACTATGCCCATGAGGCCGACAGGAAGGACGTCAAGGCAGAGACCAGGCTTGCAAAGGGCCACCCCGCAAAGGTGATACTTGAAACCGCGCATGCGGAGGAGGCAGACCTTGTGGTGGTAGGCAGCAGGGGCCGCGGGGGCGTGAAAGGGATGCTCCTTGGGAGCGTGTCAAGCGCCGTCGTGCAGAACTCTAAAGTTCCGGTCTTGGTTGTGAAATGACTAGAAATGCCGCGGCGGCAGGGGCCCAGCTGCGAAAGAGCATCGGGCTTTTTCAAGCCGTCATGTACGGTACGGGCCTCATACTTGGCGCAGGCATTTACGTCCTGATCGGGGACGTCGCAGGTATAGCAGGCAACGCCACGTGGATCTCGTTTGCACTTGCAGCCGCGATAGCGGCTTTCACCGGCCTTTCCTATGCAGAGCTTTCGTCCATGTTCCCAAAGAGCGCTGCAGAATACGTCTTTGTCAAGAACGCGTTTGGAAGCAACCTGTTTGCGTTTGTTGCAGGCTGGCTCATCATATTTGTTGCAATAGTGTCTGCAGCCGCCGTTGCCATCGGCTTTGCTGGCTACTTTGCAAGCTTTGTTCCCCAGGCAGACCGCCTGCTTGCAGCCGTTGCGCTTGTCGCGGTCCTGTCAGCGGTAAACTTTATCGGAATCCGCGAGTCGACATGGACTAACGCAGTCTTTGCTATAATCGAGGTCGCAGGCCTTGCCACCATAATAGGCGCCGGCCTGTTTCTGGGCTCTCCGGGAAGCACCGACTATTACGAGATGCCGCCGTCCGTGACATCGCTCCCGGTCGCGTTTGGAGCGATAGTGGGCGCTGCCGGCCTCATCTTTTTTGCATACTTTGGGTTTGAAAACCTTGCAAACATTGCAGAGGAGACCAAGAATGCCAGAAGGACCATACCTGTCGCCCTTGTAGTATCCATCGCAGTCACGACCGTCATCTACATCCTGGTAGCAGTCTCCGCAGTCGCGCTGGTGGGCTGGGAGGCTCTCTCGCAGTCTGATGCACCGCTTGCCTTTGCCGCCGAAAAGGCGTTTGGCAGGGTCGGCGTCATCATGCTTGCATCGATAGGCCTGTTTGCAACCACCAACACGGTGCTGATGCTGCTTGTGGCCGGCTCGCGCATAATATTTGGCATGGCCGCCGACCGCGCCCTCCCTTTCTCGCTCTCCACCATCCACCCGAAGACAAGAACCCCTGCAAGGGCGGTCATCGCAGCCATGGTCCTGACGGCGGCAGTCGTCGCGGTTTCGTCAGGCAGGATAGATGCAGTGGCAAGGGTGGCCGTCTTTGGCATATTCATGGTCTACACCCTTGTCAACCTGTCCCTCATATGGCTGAGGTACAAAAAGCCGGATCTGGAGAGGCCCTTTCGGACCCCCGGCACAATAGGCAGGTTCCCCATCCTGGCAGGCCTCGGCCTTGCCACCTCCCTCTGGATGCTCACCCAGTTTGACTGGATGACAGCCGCCGCAGGTGTCGCGGCTGCAGGCTCGGCAGTCTTATTCTACAGGCCGAAGAGGTAGTGTTTATCTTGCCTTTACGCCAAACTACAGGAGCGCAGCATGAAGTGGTCCCTTGAAGACTTTGTGTACGGGGCAACCGACGGTGCGGTCACGACCTTTGCAGTGGTCGCCGGCGTCGTCGGCGCGTCGCTTTCGCCGGCAATAGTGCTCATCCTGGGCTTTGCAAACCTCTTTGCCGACGGCTTTTCGATGGCAATCGGGAACTATCTGGCGACAAAGTCGCAGAAAGAGTACATCGAGCGGGCGCGCCAGCGCGAAGAGTGGGAGATAGACAACTTGGCAGACCAGGAGCGGCAGGAGATCCGCGACATCTATGCCAGCAAGGGGTTCAAGGACGAGATACTCGAAGAAATAGTGCGCATAATAACGTCCCGACGCAAGGTGTGGGTCGACACGATGATGAAGGAGGAGCTTGGACTGATAGACGACGCAAGGAGGCCCAGGGACACTGCCGTTACGACATTTGCAGCGTTCAACGCGATTGGCGTCATCCCGCTTGTGCCCTTCATGGCGATGTACGCGCTCGGCGCGATTGCCACCGCGGTGGATGCTTTCGTGTACTCGTCGGTGTTCACAGGGGTCGCGTTTTTCACCATTGGCGCGGTCAAGGGCAGGATACTGCAAAAGTCGCTTGTACGGTCGGGCGCCGGCACGCTTGCGGTGGGCGGGATTGCCGCAGTCGTGGCGTTTGTGGCAGGCTACCTTCTGAACCAGCTGATATAGCGTCCGCACTTGTTATAAGGTCGGGACGCCAATATCAGCCGTATGTCTTCGGAGGCGCCTGCAAGTTCAAACCAGGAGATACTGCTTGCCAGCTGGAGCGACAGGTTCTTTGCGTGGCTCATCGACTTTATCATAGTCCAGGTCGCGCTCGGCGCCGTCTTTGCGGCAGCGGCGTTCCCGTTCTGGTTCACAGCCGACTTTGACAGGATTGACCGCTGGTTTGGCCCCGGGCCGTTCAATGGACCTGTGAGCTATGCCATAACAAGCACCGTGTTTTTCGCGTACTGGACGTTCTTCGAGTCCACGCGGGGGCAGTCGATAGGCAAGATGGTGCTCAAGATAAAGACAGTCGACCTGGCGGGCAGGCCTGCAAGCACCAGAAACGTCGCCATCCAGAGCTTTGGCAAGGCTTTTCTTTTGCCGATTGACGTGATCCTCGGCTGGATATTCACAAACGAGAGGCGCCAGCGCATCTTCAACCGCGCAAGCGACACACTTGTAGTGAAAATAAAGGAAGGCTACGGCGAGCCTGGTACGACCTACAAAAAAGATTAGGGTGAGAGAACCACGAGGTTCCCGCTCATCGTCGGCTGGTGGTAGATGCATTGGTACTGGAAGACCCCGCTCTGGTCTGCCACGAACTCTATTGTCTTGTTGTCGCTAGCGTCCACGTCGTTGTGCGTCTGGTAGTGGTCTGCCATGGTGAAGCTGTGCTTTTCCTCCGTCTCTTCTGGCTCTAGGTTGTAAAAGTGGATGACAACCCTGTCGCCCCTGTTCACAGTAATCTCTTCAAGGGAGAACTTGTCAGGAGGTATCCCCAGCTCGTCCTCGTTTATGCTCTCGTCCACTTCTGAAAAGAGGTAGAACTCGCGCGTCTGCGGTTCTGCCGCCGCAGGCACAAGCCCCGAGATCTGGTCCTGCACCTGCATTATGCTTGCCGATGCGGCCAGCGCCACGGCGATTGCCGCCGCAGCTATTCCGATTGCCGCATAAGCGATTGCGTTTCCTGCCATGTGGAGAAAAGCTCTATTTTTCTATATTAGGAGCGTGAATGCAGTGCAATGCACAATGTTCATAGGGTTTATCATCCCACCCTATCCCCGTGGTAGAAATGCAGGACATTTCCATAAAGGCCGCCGCGCCCCAGATATTCCGCCGGCCGCTCCTCTATGTCAGTCCCGCTGACTCGCTTTTTCACGCCGCGACGTTCCTTGCGGTGGGACCCCAGATCTATGCCGATGGGCTGGTCGTGCTTGACGCAGGCAGGCTGGTTGGCAGGATAGGAGGCAAGCATCTTGCAAAACACATACTTGGGAAAAAAGAAAGGTGGCTTGACGCCAGCGCAGGCGAGATAGGCGAGCCGCTTGAAAAACCCCTTGACGCCGACTCGCCGCTCAAAGACGCGCTGTCCATGTTTTCAGAGACAAGGTTTGCGTTCATGCCCGTTGCCACAGGCGGCAAGATCGTGGCGTCGCTTTCAATCCGCGACCTGCTTGGAATAGCGGACAAGACCCGCAAGGCGGTTCAGCTGGCTTCCCCGATCACTGCAGTCCAGGAGAATATGGGCGTGGTGGAAGCCCTGAGGTTCATGGTCGACAAGGCCGTGCGCAACCTCGTGACGATGCGCCCGGACGGCCCTTATTTCATTAACGACAGGAGGGTGCTCGAGTTCCTGCTGAGCCACGAGGCCAGGCAGCTTGTGCAAGAGCGCGGCTTTTCCGCGCTCGACGACGTTCCTCTGTCGCACATAGAGTTCTACAAGGGCAGGGTGATGAACCCAGATGAGAGCACAAGCACTGCGGCAAGTCTGCTGTCGGATGTCTGCACGCCGTGCATTTTCATCGGGTACAAGATACTGACGCCGTGGGACCTTGTGATGAAGTGACTAGTTCGGAGTTATCACGGCTCTGCCGGCTATCTTGCCTGCCTTCAGCTGGTCGATTGCGCCGTTTATGTCCTCCAGCTTGAATGGCGCAAGGGAGTGCTTCACCTTGCCCTGCCTGGCAAGCTCTATCACCTCTGCGAGTTCGTTGTAGTTGCCCCACAGCGAGCCGGTGATGGTGTTCTCGTTGATGACCGCAGGCATGAGCGGCACTTTTATCATCGAGCCAAACAAGCCCACTATGGCAAGCACGCCCCCCTTGGCAAGGATGCCGGCAGACGCAGAGATCGTGTTTTCAGCGCCCGCGCAGTCAAGTACGAGGTCGACGCCCCTGCCGCCGGTTGCGTCCATGACCTGCGCCCGCAGCTCGTCTGATATTGGAAAGGTCCGGTCTGCGCCAAACTTTTTGGCAAGGTCGAGCTTTTTCTCGTTCCTGTCTATTGCCATCACAGTCGAGGCCGGCCCGAAAAACCGTGCGTACTGGACGCCGTACGAGCCAAGGCCCCCGATGCCCACCACCGCGACCGACGTTCCCGGGACAAGCATGTGACGGAACCTGCGTATAGCCCTGTATGGAGTCAGCCCCGCATCTGTCAGCGGCGCAAGCTCTTCTGCCGAAAGCCTGCCGTCTGCTTTTATCAGGAACCTGTACGACGGGACAGAAACGTACTGCGCGTAGCCCCCGTCCTGCGATATGCCGGGCCACTTTGCCTTGGGGCATGACTGCTCGTCGCCAAGCTTGCACACGTGGCATACGCCGCAGCCCCATCCTCCAAAGACTGCCACGAGGTCGCCCACCTTAAACAGCCCCCCTGGCACGTCCTCGCCCAGCTCTTCTACGTATCCCGCTATCTCGTGCCCCGGAGCCAGCGGAAGCCGGAGGGGTATCGAGTCCTTCCATTCGCCGGCGATGAGGTGCAGGTCAGAGTGGCAAAGGCCGGCGGCGCCGACTTTGACTACCACGCCCGGGCCCTTTGCGCGGGGTTTTGGAACTTTTTCAACGACAAGCGGCTTTTGGTACACGTGTATCCTTGCAGAAAGCATGCTCATATCCTGCCAGAACTCCTGTATGATATTTCAGGAATTCGATTGCAGTGCAATGCACAATATTCACACCGGTTAAGAACCCCGGACCCGACGACTGGACGATGGCCTGCAGGGGAATATGCACACAGTACAAGACGACTGCGCGCTATGTGGAAAACCACAAGCGCTGCAGGATTTGCGATATCTTCATACACTGGGAGGGGGCGCGCTGCCCCTGCTGCAGTTTTGCCCTCAGGACGCGGGCCAGGAACGCAAAAAAGCTTGCTCGCATAGGCTGAGCCTAGTAGCAGACCGTCTGGCTCTTTTCGGCAATCCTGAACGCCTCTGCGCGTGCATCAAGCCCGATGCCGGTGTAGACGTCAAGGTGTTTGCCTATTATGGCAGGTCCTGTGTCAGCGGCAGTGAACGTTTTCTGGTTCCACGGGTCCTTCAAGTATGGCATGGTTATCTCTGTAAAGTACGGTATCACAGAGGTGTCGGTTGCGACGTACCCCACTTGCATCACCATGCCACTTGAGCCCCGCGGCTCCTCTGAAATGTGGAAACCTCCTCCCCAGTAGCCCAGATAGCTGCCGTCATTTGCAAGCCCCGAGCCCTGCATCATTATCTCTTCCACGAATCCCGCGTAGTAGGCCCTCTCGCCTTCATCGGTCATTATTGTAATCGATCCTGTGCCGGCATAGTCTGACTCTATGGGTGTAAAGTACGCGGTGACGTTCCATCCGTCGTAGCAGACCTTGCCTTCAAGAAGAGCGGGATCAATCTTCCTGCCCTGCACGTCTATCTCCATTATAGCCGCCCAGTTGTTGTCCGTGTTGCCGTACACCTTTATCTTGACGTAGCGCGCGCCTATTGGCTCAAACGAATAGTTCTCCGGCGCCGCCGTATTGCCGCTGCTCCGGCCGTGGATGTAGAATTCTTTAAACGACGTGCCGTCAACCGAGGTAAGGATTGCAAAGTGGTACACCCGCACGTCGCCCTTGTACCAGGCAATGTCAGCGCTGCAAACCATCCTCATTCTGCCGAGGTCGACCTGTATCCACGAGCCGATTCCGTTGTTGGCCCATCCAGTCTTCGGGTCGTTGTCTATGGCCCTGTGAGGATAGCTCCCGGTCTGGTGGCCGCTTGCAATAGCCCTGTCTATCGGGAGGTTGACGCATGACTCTGCGCTTGCTTGCTGCGGTGTCAGAAAAGCTACCGCAAGCACGACGGCGATGAGCGGTACCGCATAGTGTAATCCAGAGGCAGGACGGTTTCCTGCTTTTTTTGTCCTGAACGTTTGCATGGTGCAATCGTAGGATGGTCGGGATTTATCAATCGGGAGTACACTGCAAAGTGCTGTACAAGAGCGACCCAAAAATGCCGAGAGGTAATACTTTGCAGTACATCGCGTATTGGCGAACGTGGCGCCGGGGGAATGAATTTTACCTAGACATGTACTGGAAGTAAATACAGTCTTTATTGTGTTTATAGAAAGGGAACCTGTAATATTCCTCTTTTTTGCCAAAATCTGGATGCTGGAATCAGTGCATTGATTTAAAGTATGAGGATTTGGCCTCTGTAAAAATGAAGCAGAATAATCATCCTTGAAGCTTGGTGATCATCCTCCTGCCTCCAGCTAGCAACGCCGGGAGGTCTGAGGCGCGGTACGCCTAGTAGCAGACTG
Source organism: Nitrososphaera sp. (assembly GCF_013388945.1). Lineage (GTDB taxonomy): Archaea > Thermoproteota > Nitrososphaeria > Nitrososphaerales > Nitrososphaeraceae > Nitrososphaera. The sequence continues at coordinate 57,427 of NZ_JACAEH010000006.1, forward strand.
TCTGGCCCTTTGCTGCTATCCTGAACGCCTCTTCCCTCGAGTCGAGGCCCGAGCCCGTGTAGACGTCGATGTGCTTGCCGATTATTGCAGGGCCCGTGTCTGCCGCAGTAAAGGTCATCGAGTTCCAAGGCTCTTTCAGAAACGGTATCGCTATCTTGGTAAAGTAGGGTATCACCGACGTGTCCGTGGCGACGCGGCCAATGTCCACCAAAAGCCCGCTTGACGTGCGCGGCTCTTCAGATATGTGGTAGCCACCGCCCCAGTAGCCAAGGTAGTTCCCGTCGTTTGTCCTGCCCGACCCCTGCACCAGTATCTCGTCCACGAATCCCTTGTAGTAGGCCCTCTCACCCTCGTCAGTCATTACAGTAGTCGAGCCGGTACCAGCATAGTCTGATTCTATTGGTGTAAAGTAGGCGGTGATGTTCCAGTCGTCGGAGCAGACCTTGCCCGCAAGGAGCGTGGTGCTTGGCGCCTCGCCCTGAACGTCTATCTCCATTATAGCCGCCCAGTTGTTCTCGGTGTTGCCATATACTTTGATCTTGACATAGCGCGCACCGATGGGCTCAAAGGAGTAGTGCTCAGGAGAAAGCGTCGAGCCGCTACTCCTGCCGTTCAGGTAGACTTCCTTGTAAGACTCGCCGTCAAGCGAAGCTAGGATGGCAAAATGCGCCACGCGCAGATCCCCGCGGTACCAGGCGATGTCGACGCTGCAGACCATCTTTGGAGATCCCAGGTCGACTTTTATCCACGAGCCCAGGCCGTAGCTTGCCCAGCCCGTTCCCAGGTTGTCGTCGATTGCTCTGCTCGAGTAGCTCCCCAATTGGTGGCCGCTTGCAGTGACTTTGTCTATTGAAACGCTCTGGCACGTCGCGGCCTGGGCCTGATGAGGAATCGCAATGGACGCGGCAAGGACAACTGTTAGAACGAGGATAATTGCACGCAACTTTTATGCAATCTGAGAGGAGCATTTATTTTGCTTGTGGAGTCTGTGCCTGTGACAACGTAGCAGAAGATTATGCCTGAAGTTTTGCAATCAGGTTGTCTGCCTCTATCTCGCCCTTTTTCGTGAGCGAGTACAGGTCGTCGCCTGTGTCTGTCTGGCCGTCTTTCTTGACAAGCCCCTTTTTCACAAGCCTGCCGGAAAAGTTGCCGCCCTCAAACCAGTTGCCGTACGCCTTGCCCCAGTCAGAAAGGACGGCCTTTATCTGGTCCTTTGTCTGCTTTGCATTCAGCCTGAGCGCGACCACTATCAGGTCCTGCGTTCCTACCTTGTCAACCTTTTCTGCAATGCGCTGCTCAAGCCCGCGTGCAGTAGCTTGCGGGGCCTTGTATACGGCCTGCTCTAGCGACGCGACCCTCTTTTGCAGGTCGCGGATTGCGCTTTCAAGATCCATTTCCCAGCATGCATCCGGCTGTTGCCAATATATGCTTTCAAGAAGAGTACTGGTCTTCGCCGCCAAGCGACTCCATGTATGTTGCATGACAATCCTTGCACTGGTTCCCAACAAAGCTTGCCTCATCGATTTCCTGCTTGCAGTTCACGCATTTTCTTGTCGCCATGAGGCACTGTTGAAAGTGTGCCTGGCGATAAGTGTTTCCGGCATTTTGCAACAGTTCGACTGCCCCGCGCCAGATACGCTTTAAATATTGGGAAGCCGTCCTCTTCCCTTGCCAAAGTTGTTGGGTCCTGAGTGTCTTAGCCAAACCAAAACAGTCAGGGCCCAACGGCCTGGCTTAGAGGCTGTGGTAGAAAGTTCTAGGAATTTAATATTCAGTTCGTGTACACTGCATTGCAAGATCGATTGATCCGGGCTCACGAAAAATCATCAGACCATTTTCAGCATACGCTGGGTCTGTAAAATAAAAAGGAAAGAAAAGGGGAGTTTAATCCCACTTGCTCCACGCGGCCATCCATCTGTATGTCCACGTGTTGAGCTTTGCTCCAAGCGCCGCCATCGGCACGCACAGCACTGCACCAGCTCCAGATCCCAGAGCGACAGGCGAGTTGTAGAACTTACCTACCTGGGGCTCTATAGGCGTCATGTACGCTGGCAGCGTCGGTCTCGGATACTTGAAGGCTACCTC
>NZ_JACAEH010000007.1 GCF_013388945.1 Nitrososphaera sp.
CGCCCAACCCGCCCACATCAGACTGCTTGCGCAGTCCTCATCGACTGATGGCTCTGATTCCTGTATTCTCTATCTATCATATAATTACAGGAGCACTTCGGGGAGACGGGAGTGGGCTTCAATCAAAAATTCAACAATTCCTAACGCTTTAAACGTATTAATATCGACTTGGGGGCAGAGACTCCAGTTGGGCCGGTCGTCTAGTCCGGTAGGATACGGCATTGGCATTGCTGAGGTCGTGGGTTCAAATCCCACCCGGTCCACCTTTTAACAAAATCTCCTCCCTTATCTCAAACGCTACTTTGCCGCGGTAGAATATCCTGTACGTCCTGTACGGTATCCCGTCGTTTACGCCCATCTTCGTTATCTTTCTGAACGTCTCCAGTCCTGCAGAAAATATGGCAGTTCCTATTCCCAACCTTTTGCGCCTTATCTTTTCGACAACTGCAGGCGGCAAATTCCTGCAGTAGACCTTGGAGCGTGCGCGGATGAGCGGCTCGCCTGCGTCTGACGTGAGCACCACTTCCCTGCTTATGACGCCTTTTTCTTCCGACTGACTTGTCACATTTACGCGAATGGGCGAGCCTGTAAGGATGCTGAGCACCTGCTCCACCGTGCCTGTCTCTGCAAGCAGGATTTTCTGCGCCATGCCAAGTTTAGCGCCCTTTCTCTCGAGCTCCTGAATCTTCAAAAGGGCGCTTGCGCCAAAGTCCTCTCTCACAAGAGCAGCCTCGCCACGACGAGGAGCGCCGAGAACGCTATTGTCGAGAGGCTGAGCACCTTCAGGCGCCTTTCAAGCCTTGAAGCAAGCACAGGGTCATCACCGGACTTTTTCAGCTGCTTGTACGGCCTTGACATCCTTATTTCGGCAAGACTGGCAAGTCCTGCTGCTCCTGCTACCGCAAAGGGAAGCGGGCTCATTTCGCCTGTCTGTATCAGGTAGCCTGCCATGACTGGGAGCGCGCCCCAGGATACCACGAACCAAAAGTCGTTGTGGAACCTGCCGCCCCAGATCTCAAAGTTGTAGGCAAGCAGGAAAAAGCCTTCCAGGATGGCGACAATTGCGAGCAGCGGGACGTAAAGCACGATGTAGTAGACGCCTATTGCGTAGGCTACTGCAAGCGACGAGGCCACGAGGGCAAGCATCTGGCGTTTCGTGAAATAGCTGCCCCACGGCTTGACCTTCCTTGAGCCTATGGTGTCGGCTGCGTGCGCGCCTATGCCAAGCGCAAGCGCGTATATCAGGGCAATGGCGCCTGCCCTGTCCCAGTGCACGTCTGCCGCAAGCATCGAGCCTGCGACTCCAAAGGATATGCACATGCCGGTGTAGGGCAGAAACATCATGCCAACAAACGCGCGGAACCTGGGCGGGCCAAACGCCGGCACGAACCACTCGTTGATTCTCGTGTTGCTCACTTTTTGTACCCCCACACGATTGCTGATGTCCCAAGCGTCTGGTAAACGACGCCGACGTCTTGAAAGCCGCACTCTATCATCGCCTCAGAGACGCTTCCGACCCAGCGCGACCGGCAGATGACGTCGTCAAGCTCGTCAAAGACCGGCCTCCACTGCCTGGAAAAGGCGCCTGCGATGTGCAGGATGTCAAAGTAAGCGTTCCACAGGCTTCGCATCGCGCCTTTCGGGCAGGCAAAGTCGTGGAATATTGCGACGCCGCCGGGCAAAAGCACGCGCCAAGCTTCGTTCACTACAAGCCCCGCGTCGACGTACTTGGCTAGGTACGACGAAACGACGGCGTCAAAAGTTTCATTCCTGAAAGGCAGGACTTCTGCAGTCCCCTGGCACGCCGCCTTTGCCGGCGAGCGCGCAAGGTACCCGAACGCCAGGTCGATGCCGGTCACCGACGCGCCGGTCGCCGATATCATGGACGAGAGGATGCCGGTCCCGGACGCAAGGTCAAGCACGCTTTCCCGCCTGCCTGCAATCTCGACGATCCTGCGCTTCCACGCCCTGTCGCGGCCAAAAGTAGCCACAAGCGACACCCTGTCGTAGCTGCGGGCATTTTCCGGGGTGAAGAACCGCCTTGCGCTTGCGTGGCCCTCGTGCACAAGCACGTCCTATTTACGTGCAACTTGCTATTAAGAGCCGCACCGGCGACGACAAGTAATTAACGCCGTTTTTGCCACTGGTACCAGGTGTACTTTGTAAACTGGCAGCGGCAGGTGTCTTTCGAAGAGCGCGCGGGCCAGAGGGTGGTGGTCAAGCGCACCAAGCCCACGACTGCATTTCACGAGTACATCCTGCTCTCGACTTATACGATGATTTCATTGCTCATGGGCCACCCTTCGGCGCCGCCTCCTGCCGACAGCATTGCGAAAAACGAGGGAAAAGAGACGAGGGCGTCGCTTGCCCGGCTTGGGATACCCACGCCCCGGCTCGTGTCCATGTCAGAGGGCGAGCTTGTGGAGGAATTCATTGAAGGGGGCGACCTGTACAGGGCGCTTGCCTCCGGAGCCCAGCACGCACTTGCGTTTCAGGCCGGCGCGCTCACCGGCAGGCTGCACGGTGCAGGCTATGTGTTTACAGACAACAAGGCGCAGAACTACCTTGTAAGCGGCGAGTCGCTCCTGCGAACCGACCTTGGTTTTCTGCAAAAGAGCGATTCGGTCTATGCAAGGAGCATGGACGTCGGCTCGTTCCTTGCAAGCGTTATAGACCTGCCCGGCTATCGCGACGTCGAGCAGGCGTTCTACGAGGGCTACCGGCGAGAGGCAGGCCACAACTTTCCGTACCTGTCAATCGTTATTCGCAACATACTCTCTGCGGGATTTGCATCAGATACAAGGATGGCGCTAAAGAACATGATGGGCGACACAGGCAGGCTGATAGCGTTCTAGATGGGCGGAAGCTCTGTCTTTTTGTCAAAGCCGCCAGAGCCGAACTTGCAGTAAAAGCACTGGTCTGACTGCATGTAAGTCAACTGCTGTATGACGATTGCGCCAAGCTTTAGCGCGACTTTGGTCATGAACCGGTACTTGAACGGCATCGACGGGATCACCTCGTCAAAGTAGACCCTGTAGTGGTCGGGGCAGAATTTCAGGGTTATCTGGGCCTTCTGGCGCTGGTCAGGGGGCAGGTCCCTGTTGGCGTCGCTGAGGTTCTGGGCGACTTTCATCTGCTCTCGGATGTACTCGTGCTTTGGGCAGGGGCAGTCCTTTCCACCCGGGTGCTTGTAGGCAGGTATGTTCTTCCAGTCGAAATCCGGGTAGTTCCGCTCAAAATCGTCCATCGCGTCGGTGCAGCTACAACCTCATGCAATATAAAGATGTATGAAACAAGGTTACAGGTTGGAAATAACAAAAAATATATTTTCGGGTTCGTTAGAACCCGTAAGTGACGCAGTTCACCCGCTAATGGTGATGGTGCAATCTCTACATTGAGCACAACAAACAACAACATTTCAGTATCGAGTTCCGAGGACCCCAACCTGAAGACTCTACTCGAGTTCAAAAAGGGCGTCCAGGAAGAGCAGAAGGCCGGCGACAAAAAGATCGAAGAAATAAACAGCAAGCTTGAGGCAGTCAAGAAGCAGATAGACGAGGAGAGGATGCAGCTGGACGAGCTGCGCGCCAAGCTGAAGAAGGTGAACGAGGAAAAGGATGCCGATTATCCCAGGTTTGTCGAGATGCGCAACAGCCTGATGGAGGCCAAGAACCAGATGAAGTCCCTGGACGACAAGGTCGGCGCAAGGTCAAGGAAGGAGCGCAGCGAGATGCACGGTCTGCAGAAGGCGCTTGAGCAGATAGAGCGCGACATACAGACAAAGAAGCTTTCAAAGGACGAGGAGCGCAAGCTCGTCGCCCGCTCAAAGGAGATAGCCACCAAGCTTCACACGCTCAAGCTTGCACAAAAGAAGGAAGGCAAGTACCGCGAGATGTCAACGCAGTACGACGAGCTGAAGAGCAGGGTGAACAAGATCTTCAAGCAGAAAGAGGAGTTTGGCAACAAGATAGGCAAGCTCAAGGCAAGCATCGAGGCCCTTGTCAACACGCGTGAAAGCCTCTACGAGGAGCGCAGGCAGGCGATACACCAGGTGAGGGAAGCCGGAGCCAAGCTCGAGATGGTCGAGACCCAGCTGAACGCGATTGCATTCAAGAAATCACGCATGGCTAACGCCGAGGTCAGGCACAAGAAGCAGAAGGAGATGGAGGAGCGCCGCGTCGCAAGGCAGGAGGCGATGCAGGAGCGCCAAAAGCGCGACAAGGAGTACCAGGAGCGCTGGAACGAGCTTAAAGAAGCAGCGCTGAAAAAGATGTCTTCTGGCGAGAAACTGACCTTTGACGAGATGAAGCTCATCTTCGGCGAGGCAGGACAAGAGTAAACGTTTTTGTGACCCGCAGGACAACGCTTTTGCGGATGTCAGAGGACAAGCTAGAGTACACCGGCAAGGTATACCTTTACAGCAGCGGCATGCCGGAGGATTTGATAACACTTTCAAAAGAGAAACTGATGGAGCGGGGCGTGAGCGAAAGCGACATCGTCGTGCTCCTAGACCCTGTCGGAGTGCCCGAGGGGAGCATAATGGCGACCATCTGGCCACACTACCTCTCTGTAGCCAGGGTCAAGAGGGTGCGGGAAGGCTCCATCTACGCGCCCCAGCTGTTCAACATCCAGTTTTAAAGCAAAGCATAAATCGTGTTTCTGGTCTCCTGCTTGCGGATGCTGACCTTTTTTTGCAAGCGGGACAAGCACGGCGACTGCCCCGGTGAGTGGCCGGTGGGCGAGGCGTGCGGGCCTGACCACGACTGCTCGTTTGACATGAAGATGGTCCGGTGCGCTTGCGAGTGCCACGAAAAAAAGGGAAAAAAGGCCGGCTCTAGGCCGAAAAAGCCCTGAGCATCCAGGCCATCTTTTCGTGCTTTTCCATGAGCCCAATCAGAAAGTCGTTGGTGCCCATGTCGTTGTGCTTTTCAGCCTCGTCTGCGGCAGCGCGGAGCGTCCTGATGACTGCCTCGTGGTCGGCAAGCAGGTTTGCAAGCATCACCTGCGCTGACGGGTAGTCACCGGGGCTCTCCTTTAAGCGCGCAGTCTTGACAAACTCGGCAAGGGTTGCCACCGACTTGTCGCCAAGTGCCCTCGTGCGCTCGGCAATCTCGTCGATGCTTGCGTCAAGCTCCTCGTACTGGGCCTGGAAGAACTTGTGCAGGTCGTTGAACTGGGGACCGGTGACGTTCCAGTGGTAATTGCGCGTCTTTGTGTAAAGCACGTACTCGTCGGCAAGCAATGCGTTCAGTATCTGGACCACGCTTTTCCTGTCGCTTTCCTGTATTCCGATATTGGCTTTTTCCATTGCAGTTATTATTAAGAACTATTCTTATTTAAGGATTGTTATCTAAAGAGTATTGTAACTAATAAATAGCAGTCGTTCCAAGTTTATGCGTGCATCAGACAGAGTCTGTGATAGACTCGCTTCGAAAGGAAGGATTCAGGATTACCCCTCAGCGGGTCGCCATTGTAAACCACATTTTAAACACCGAGTCTCACCCTTCTGCGGAGGAACTGCATGCCGCCGTCAGAAAAAAGCACCCTATGGTGAGCCTTGCAACCGTGTACAAGACGCTGGAGCTTTTGAAGAAAAAGGGGATGGTGCGCGAGCTGGACTTTCCGACGGGCGCAAGGTACGACTCTAACCTGGAAAAGCACGTCAACCTTGTCTGCGTAAAATGCGGCAGGATAGATGACATGGACGAGTCTACGCTTGGAGATCTCGAGTCGAGGGTCGCAAAGAAGGCCCGGTACAGCATCCTTGGGGGAAGGTTCGAGCTTTACGGATACTGCAGCCAGTGCCAGGGCAAGAAGTAACCTTTAATTGCTCTGCGCAAGCCAGATGGGCTGTCCGCAATGGCAGACTTTTTCAGCTTCTTCCTCCAGCTCGGGGGCCTTGGCGAGGGTGACTTTGACGCTTCAAACCCTCTCATGTACGTCTACATCATCTCGCTTGCCACGATACCGTTCTTCATGCTGTACGGCCAGAGGATGCAGGGCAAGGTGGTCCTTGGCGAGATATCAAAGTCGCTTGTAAAGCTGAAAGGCATGCGGGACATGGCACGTCTTGACACAATCGAATACGTAAAAACCACACTGCCGCAGTCACCCGATCCTGCTGCCAAGATAGACAAGTTCCTGGAATATTTCACTATAATGCCAGTCGACATCGACCCGACCGGCCTTGTGCGCAAGGTGGAGCACGTCGTGCGCACCAAGGACGAGCGCATGCGCCAGGAAGTGCGCAAGATATGCCCTGGCGTCAGCGACTATGAGGCGTCGAAAATAGAGAACATACTCGAGGCTGCGTCTGCACTCAACATGATCTACAAAGTCGTCAGGCACTTTTACCTGATGGGCAAGCGCACGACAAGCGTGTACGTGCTTGTGCAGCTCCAGATGGTGATGCCCCTTCTTCTCGAGGAGGCGGAGGCCCTCAAAAAGGCGATAGGCACTTTCCAGAAGGGCCAGCCGATTGGCGACGGCATAGGGCCTATGGTGGTCGGAAAAATGATGCTTGGCAAGGAAAAAAAGTACGCCGCCAAAGAGACCGTGTACTCTGAAAGCGAGTACAAGGGCCGGAAACTATACCTGCTAAAGGCAGAAGGTCCTGCAGGCACGGTGGGCAGGCCCGGCGAGGCCATACAAAGACTGGCAGGCGACCTTGCAATAAAGTTCGACGCGGTGATAATGATAGACGCCGCGCTAAAGCTGGAAGGCGAGCGCACCGGCGACGTGGCAGAGGGCATCGGCGCGGCGATAGGTGGCATCGGGGTAGAAAAGTACCAGATAGAGGAGGTCGCAACGCAATACAACATACCTGTCTATGCCGTCATTGTCAAGCAGTCGGTCCTTGACGCGATAACCGTCATGCGAAAAGAGATTGCAGACTCGTTTGACAGGGTGACAGACACGGTGCATGCAGTGATAGAGGACAAGACTGTTGAAGGGCAGTCAGTTTTGATAATCGGCGTCAGCAACACGATGGGGGTGGCCCAGTGATGTTCTGGAGCCAAAAGCCCGAGCCCAAGCCGACGATATACACAGAGGAAACCTGCAATTCCTGCGGCGAGCGCGCGCGGCGTCCGTCTGAGGCAGGCGACAACGTATACGAGCAGGGCAGGACCTGCACCAAGTGCGGCTCGTCTACCGTGGTGACTGCGGTGTACGGCGAGTACCCGCCGGAAAAACCTAAAGCGTGATTACAGTTGACCCGCCGTCGGCAGGGATGAGCGTGTGTTCTGCCTGCACGACGATCTTCTCCCTTCCTTCCACAAGTATAGGGTAGGCGTGCACGTTCTTTTTCTTTATCAAGACGTCTGTGAGCCTGCGCAACCTGGGCACGTCGTACGCGTCTGTGAGCCACCTCAGCGCAAACGGGAGCGATTTATAGCGGCTCCATATCGTGTTCAAAAGCTCGTCTGCGTCGTCGTCCTTGGTGGGCTTTCTCGAGGTGATGCCAAAGATGTTCTTGACCTTGCCCTCGTGCACCACGCCTGCGCCGTCCCTGGTGGTGGCAAAGGGCTCTATGGCATACGCCTCGCCTGCCTGCAACGTAAACGACGAGCCGAGCGTCCAGATGTTTGGAATCGACTTGCCTGCGTGTATTGTATACTGCTGGAGCGAGTGGCCGCTCAGGTTCTGAATGGGCCGGTATCCCATCCTGCTGATGATATTTTCAATGGCCCTGCCGATGTCTGAAGCCTTTGTGCCCACCTTCGCCATCCGGACGGCTTCTGCGAGCGCGGCTTCGGCAGCCTTTACCATCTGGTCATACTTTGGGTCGTAGCAAACGGTGACTGCGGTATCTGCGATGTAGCCTTCGACGTGCACGCCGATGTCTATCTTCAGCACGTCGCCTTCCTTTACGGGCGTCTCGTCGTTGGGTTCTGCGGTATAGTGCGCCGCTATCTCGTTCAGGCTGGCGTTTACCGGGAACGCCGGCTCTGCGCCCATCTCCCTTATCTGGGCCTCCGCATCCTCGCAGACCTGCAAAAGCGTCGAGCCCACGTGGTATTTTTTCCGGGCGTCCTCCCTTACCTTTGATGCTATCTTGCCTGCCTTGAGGTAGGCCTCGACGTTCATTTCCCACACAACTTGTGGGGGTTGGTATATAGAGGTTAGCCGGCCAGGCCGCGGCTGCCGTAAATCTCTGCCAGCGTCGAAAGCTCCATCGTGGTTATCGGCAGCTGGTCGTCCTCTTCCCAAAAGTCGAACTGGGGCGACATCAGGTAGCCCTTGATCTTTGCGTTGTGCGAAAGTCCAAGCACGTGCCCCATCTCGTGGACCGCGGAATTCCGAAAAGCGTAACCTGGAAGGTCGATTTCTGTCGAGCCGTCGCCGTGGAGCACCTTTGGCGACAGGTACACATCTGCCTCGTCGGAGATCCCGCCAGTGTACTGGACTGCCGTGTAGGCTCCCTTCTGGTCGGGGTAGCCCGGAAAGTCCTTGTACGTGTCATAGATGTGGACCCTTACGTCGCACCCTGCCATCGCGCCGTCGGGCGCGTACCTTGCGCTCATGCTCCACGCATCCGCGTCGCCGGTGTATTCCCTGAGCGCGCTGCGCCAGTCCTGCACGGCAAGCTTGGACCAGACATAGTACTTGTTGGGAACGCCGTCTTCCTTGCTTATGCACACCTGGAGGCTCTGCCTGTCCCACCTGTAGCCTGCTTCCGGCACGGAATGCTCGTCAAAATCAGTCTGCTCCTCGTAGTATGTGGCTGCAAATGCTGGCATAAAGAACAGGGAAACAAAAAGCGACGCAGCGAGCGCTAGCCTCAGCAACGGTACTTTTTCCCGTGCGATGCTTTTATGTCTTAGGCGAAACTCTTGTCGCCCTTGTCAAGCGTGGCGATGTTTATCGACTGCTCGACTGTGGACACAAAGATTACGCCGTCGCCGTGCTCGCCGGTCCTAGACGACTCGACTATCGCCTGGATGACCTTGTCCATGTCGGCGTCGGCCACGAGTATCTCGAACTTGATCTTGGGCAGAAGGTCGTAGGCCACAGGCTGGCCCCTCCACTGGAGGTGGAGCTCACGCTGCTTGCTCCATCCTGACACGTTGGAGATGGTCATGCCGCCTATACCGAGTTGCCTAAGCTTTTCCTTGACGACTGGCATCTTTTCAGGGCGCACGATTGCCTCGAGCTTTTTCATCCAAACCCCCTATGCTAGAACAATCTTAAATTCTTTGTTATTATCCACATATACGAATTTTATGATAAATGGTTATGCTTGGCATGCTTTTTAAGCGCCCTCTCTGAGAGAAGGGCATTGGCAAAGTTTGTACTTGACACGAGCATAATAATCGACGGCGAGATAACGAAGATGCTTGAAGCCGGCAAGGTAGACGAGGGAAGCGAGATAATCATCCCCCTCGCGGTCCTTGACGAGCTGCAGTCGCAGGCGTCGACTAACAAGGAGCACGGGTTTGTCGGGCTTGCGGAGATAAAGAAGATGCGCGAGCTGTGCGCAAAGAAAAACATCAGCCTGCGCTTTGTGGGCCAGAGGCCGGACATCGACGACATAAGGCTTGCCAAGCACGGCAGGATAGACGCGATTATCAAAGACGTCGCGATGCAGGAATCCGCGACTTTGTTGACTGCAGACTATGTGCAGGCGCTCGTCGCAGAGGCGCAGGGGATAAAGTCGCAGCACATAAGGGCGCCAACGAAAACGACAGACCTTGAATTTGAGAAGTACTTTGACGAGACCACGATGAGCGTGCACCTGAAGGAAAACGTGGTGCCGATGGCAAAGAGGGGGAGGCCCGGCAATTTCCAGCTTGTGCAGCTTGGAAGCGACAAGAGCACGTACGGCGAGCTGACCAAGATAATCAAGGAAGTGTCAGAGGCAAGCAGGGTGTCGGGCGCCGGCACAGTCGAGATTAGCAGGAGCGGCGCGACTGTCATCCAGTTTGGCAAGTACAGGATTGCCATCACCCGCCCGCCGTTTTCCGACGGCCTTGAGATAACCATCGTCAGGCCGACTGTCCGGCTGGCGCTTGCAGACTATAACGCAAGCGACAAGCTGATGGAGAGGCTCGCCGGCAAGGCGGAGGGCATCATCATCGCCGGTCCTCCGGGCTCCGGCAAGAGCACGCTTGCAAGCAGCCTTGCGGAATTTTATGCGGACAAGGGCAAGATAGTAAAGACTTTTGAATCGCCGCGAGACCTGCAGGTGCCCGAAGAAGTAACGCAGTACGCGCCGCTTGAAGGAAGCTTTGAAAAGGCAGTCGACATTCTGCTCCTTGTCCGGCCCGACTACACCATATACGACGAGGTGCGCCGTGCACAGGACTTTAACGTGTTTGCAGACATGCGCCTTGCCGGCGTGGGGATGGTCGGGGTCGTGCACGCCTCAAGCCCGCTTGACGCCGTCCAGCGCTTTATGGGAAAAGTCGAGCTTGGCATGATACCGCACATACTTGACACTATAATCTTTGTCAAGGACGGTGCGATAAACAAGGTCTACGAGCTTGCGCTCACTGTAAAGGTGCCGACAGGCATGACAGAGGCCGACCTTGCAAGGCCGCTTGTGGAGGTCAAGGACTTTGAATCCGGCGCAGTGGAATACGAGATCTACACGTACGGCGAGGAAAACGTCGTGGTGCCTGTTTCAAAGGTGAAGGGGACTGCAGGAGAATCGGGCGTGCGAAAGCTTGCCCAGTCAAAGATAATGGACGTCGTGAGGCGCTTTGATCCGCGGGCCGAGGTCAACATCCTGTCCGACAGCAGGGTGCAGGTCAAGGTGAGCAAGGAGGCGGCGCCCAAGATAATCGGAAGAGGCGGCTCCACCATCAACGAGCTGGAGGAGGAGCTTGGTGTACATATCGATGTCGAGGTCAAGACGCCGACGCTTGGAAAAGAGATAGCGTTTGAAGTAAGTGAGTCGGGCTCTGCCATCACGCTGCTGGTGGACGAGGCCGTCATTGGCAAGACCGTTGACCTGTACATCGAAGACGAGTACGTGCTGTCAAGCCAGGTGGGCAAAAAGGCGCGGGTAAAGGTGGACAAGCGCTCCGATGCCGGCAAGCAGATTTTCAACGCCATCGTGTCGGGACAGGAAATGCGTATGTTTCTGAGCAAGCGCTAGCGGAGCAGGCGCTGGCTTTTTGCCAGCTTGATAAACTCCTCGAGCTTTTTCAAAGTCTCGGGGTGCAGGTGGTGCTCTATGCCTTCCGCGTCATGGTTTGCAGTCTCGATGTCGACGCCTATCATCACCAGAAACTCTGCAAGGATCCCGTGCCTTTCGTGCATGCTCTTTGCGATTGCGGTGCCGGTGTCGGTGAGAGTTATCCCCCTGTATTTTTCATAGTTGACGTGGCCGGTCTCGCTCAGCCTCTGCAGCATCTTTGTAACGCTTGGCGAGCTGACGCTCAGATAGTTTGAAATGTCGACAGTGGTCGCGTAGCCCTTCAACTGAATCAACTCATAGATGACTTCAAGGTAGTCCTCCATGCGGGTTGTCCTGGACGCCTTTTCCGCCTTGTGCGCGTCGCGGATTGAGTCAAGCCTGCTTTCGTCCAGTTTTTTTCTAGCCAATGCGGCCCTGCATGGGAGACATGCTTGACAGCAATAAATATTAGCATTGTAAAAAGCCTTTGTAGCCGCTTGAAACTCGTAATTTCTGCCGACGAATTGCATTCACTTATCGAGAAAAAAGGCATGAACCTGCTAATAGTGGACGCAAGGCCGTATGCCGAGTATGCGCAGGGCCATATTCCGGGCGCAGTCAACATCGACCTGATGCAGTTTCACTGGATAGACACATCACAGGAAGGGATTCGGCAGTTCAACCGCCAGTCAAAGATGCTCCTGTCAAACATCGGCGTGTCAAAGAACAGGTTCGTGGTTTTCTACGACAACGTTTCAGGGCCTTCGGCTGCAAGGGGCGTGTGGCTCTTGCTTTATTTCTCACACAGCAAGGTGGCAATGCTTGACGGCGGCCTCGAGGGCTGGAAGGCAAAATACGGGACAGAGACAAAGACAAACCCTTTCAGGCACGCCAAGTTCGAGGGCAGGCCGGACCCGAAGATACTTGCAGACTACAAGACTATCCTGTCTGCAATGAAAAACAAGAGGACAGTCATACTTGACGCGCGCTCAAAAGAAGAGTACGACGGGACCGCGGTAAGGGCGGCGCGTGCAGGCCACATCCCAAAGGCAGTCAACATAGACTGGAATGACAATGTTCACGGGCCGCAGTTCAAGGACTCGGAGGAACTTGCGCAGATGTATTCCAAGATGCCCAAGGACGCGGAGATCATCACCTACTGCCAGGGCGGATACAGGGCTGCAAACAGTTTCGTAGTCCTCAAGATGCTTGGATACGAGAACGTCAGGATGTACCTGGGCTCGTGGGGCGAGTGGGGCAACAGGCAGGACCTGCCGGTCAGTAAATGATGTCCGAGCTTGCTGCAAGCAGTTTCTCGTTTTGCAGAAAATAACATTCCTTCATCCTTTTCCTTCTTGCAACAGCAAGGACAAGGTGCTGCATGAAAAACGTCGCATAGAGTATTGAACAAAGTCCGTCGTATTTTCCGCAATCAACATACAGCACTTTCAGGCCGGCGCGCCCCAGCCGCCGGGAAACACGCGCGTCATCTCCAGAGCCTAACACAACGGTCTGTTCATCTTTGTGACCGAAGAGAGGGGCGTGGCAGAAATCTTCCAAAGGATATGCTGCAGCCCTTGAGCCAAACACCTCGTTGAGCTTGAGGGCGCCGTACACTGCGGCAGGATAAAGCAGGGAATCTCCAAGCAAAACCGCGCTTTTTGTCTGGATGCTGCTTGCAATTCTTGTCGCCTTTTTTGACGCGGCGCCGTAGATTGCCTTAAGGTCTGCCGGACACGCGGCGCCTGAAGCAATCTGCGCGCATGCAAGCAACGACGCGGTAAAGCCAATCGTGCCGGACGTCTTGCCTGCGTTTTTGAATTGAAGGACAAATGTATTGTCGCACGCCTTTGCAAGCGGGCTTGAAGGCTCGGCGGTGACTGCGACGGTGGATGCGCCTGCACTGCGCGCCGCCTCTGCAGCCTGCACGTTTGCCCTCGTTTTCCCTGATATTGAGAGGAAATACGCGCTTGCACCTTTCACAATCGCAGGATTGGCGATAATGTCTGCCGGATAAAAGCACAGGACGCGGCCGGGCGAAAGATGGCTGCCTGCAAGGGCCGCGGCGTACGAATCGCCCGAGCCGGCAAATATCGCCCTGCCCCGGGCAGGCTCTGGCAGGGGCATGGCCGGCAGGTCGACAAGCTGGCGCCAGATGTCAAGCGCCATCGCTTCTATCGAGTTCACTGCCTTGATAAAAAGATGGAAAGATAATAAGGTCTACTTTTTGCCGCCCTGCCCCTCTATCACTATCATCGTGAGGGTCGAGCGAACCTTGTCTATCTTTCTCACGTGCCACGTGATGGTCTCCCTGAGCTTTTCCATGCTGTTTGAGCTGACCTTGGCGATGATGTCGTACACGCCGTAGACGCCGCTCACCTCGACGGTTTCAGGCATCTTTCTCAGCTCGCGTATAATGTCGTCCTCGGAACCCAGATCGCAGTTGATTAGCACGTATGCAGTTGGCATGCACGCGCATGGCGCGACCATATTATTAAACGGTTCGTCAGAACTTTTCCTTCGATCTCTTCTGTGCCTTCAAATAGTCCACAAAATAGTAGAGGTAGGCACGCTCGTTCACCTTCAGGACCCACGGGATGTAGGACTCGTTCTTGCTGCTTTTCTCAAAGATCTCAAAGCCCGAGTCCTCGACGAGCCGGCGGAACGACTGGCCGTCGTAGATCTTTTTCGGGGGCGGGTCGCGGTTAAAGTCGTAGGGGTCTGCGATTATCGTGCTTGCGTGCGGCTTTAACAGCCAGTGTATCGACGCCAACAGTTTCTCCGCGTCGACAAGCTCGAGCAGGTTGATTGCAAGGACCAGGTCGAACTTGTTTGGATGGAACGGCGGCGCAAGCGAGTCGGCTACGCAGAATTCCACGTTGCCGAGCTTTTTTTCCATCATCTTCTTGCGCGCTTCTCTGATGAACGAAAACGACAGGTCGATGCCTATTGCAAACGCGTATTTCTGAGCAAGAAGGAGCGTGCTGTACCCCATGGAACACGCCATGTCCAGTACGACGCCGTCCATGTTGGAGTTTATGCCGTGCACTACTCTGTTGTATACCTCGTTTGGGCGCAGGTGCCACCTCATGTGCTTCAAGAACCTGTCCTCCTCGGTGTGCTCGTACTGGGTCCACCTGTAGGGCAAAAACCAGCTGCCGCCCTCCTCGTACCTGTCGTTGGTGGTGCTGGGCGTCAGCTTCGAGCCGCTCTCCTTCAGGAACTCCTTCATTTCCTTGGTGGAACTTTCAAGGAGCCACTTGCCGTACGTGTGCGACCTGCCTGCGGCGTAGGCGGCAAAGTCCTTGACTACTATTGCCACGCCCTGAATTATCGGATAGCGTGTGCCGCACTCGGGGCACTTCAAAAAGCCTTCGGTGCACTCGTTCTCGTTCTGTCCAGTCGCCAGCGACTGAAGTTCAAGCCGTATCTGCCGCTCGCTGTGCTGCAGGCAGACCAGGTGGTGTGCAAACTGGACCTTCATGGCTTCCCGTCGTGGCCGGCCACATATATAGCCTAGAGCAGCCCGTCCTGGTGGAGCCGGTCAAGGAGCGGCGCCAGAAATTCCCTTACCTCTTTTTCGCCAAGCGTTATCCTGCCCCTGAGGCCTATCGCTATTGAAAGCATGTTCCTGTCCTCCCTTGCAGTGTGCACGCCTGACCCGAATATGGAAAACTCCTTTGCGTGCCTTGCAATCCAGCCCTTCCAGTCCTTTGACCTTGCGAGGTTTGCCTCAAGCGACCCAATGGCGTAGTCGATGTCCACGCCCTCCTCGTGGTCGAGCAGGTCGAGCTTTGCCATGGGGACAAGCAGGGTGCCTTCGTGCACGTCTTCGTGCCTCTTGTTCATCTGCTCGATTATCTCGTCCTCCTTTTCTTCAGGCACGATGCTCCCGTAGTGCGGGAAAAAGTACCCTGCAAGCCCGCCGCTTCCGTCGTAGACCTTGTAGTAGGTGTAGTCATACTCCACCTTCCACTTGATCCTGTCAGGCAACCTGACTTTTTGCCATTGAGGAGTATTTGTAGCCTACCGTTGACTTAAATTAGCCCTGTGCCCCTTTTCTTTGCATGACCGAAGCACCTAGCACACCAGACGGACAACCAAGCACACCACAAACACAAGCCACCCCGCAGAGGCCGGAAAGAAGGGACGGGCCACACGATACAATCTACATCGGCAAAAAGCCGCTCATGGCGTACGTGACTTCGACCCTCATCCAGCTGGCAAACCAGCCGACTGTCACCATCAAGGCCCGCGGCCTCAGCATCGGCAGGGCAGTCGACGTGTCCCAGATAACCATCAAGAGGATGGAGAGCGCCGGCTACAAGATAGGCGACGTGAGGATAGGCTCGGAGACGGTCAAGTCCGAGGACGGAAGAACCCGAAACGTCTCCACAATCGAGATCGAGATAAAGAAAGCCTGAGCCTGCACGGCTCCTCTTTTTGACTTATATTATATTGCTCTGTTCTATGGTTAGCAGAAAATGGCTACAGCTGCCATCTACCTTGCGCACCTGAACCCGCTGACAAAGGCGCACGAGGAGATAATATCGACGCTTCTTCGGAACTACAAGGTGTACGTCTTTCCTGTGCGCTTTGTGCAAGGCGATGTCGAGATAAACACGAAAAGTTTCCCATTCTCTTTCGAGGTCCGCAAGCAGATGGTCGAGGCAGTCTTTGGGGACAGGGTCAAGGTGCTCCCCGACTATACCTTTTACGCGCCTTTTTCAAAGTACATGCCGCCGCTCCTGTCGTCAAAGTCGTGGGAGCTTCGAAACCAGATTGTGTCGCACGTAGAGGAGCGCGACTTTGTCAGCTACACCGGCGACAAGGCAGAGCGCCTGATGCTCAAGATATACCGCCTAAACCCAATAAAGGCCGAGAGGCTTGACATATCTGCGTCGTCGGTAAAGGAGATGCTGTACGCCGAGGCTCTTGGGCAGAAGGAACAGAACGGCTGGCGCGGGATGGTGCCGGAAGCAGTGGCAAAGATAATAGCGGCAAACTGGGACGTCGTGACAAAGTTTGCAAAATCCGAGGACGCCACTTCGCGCGTCATGGGCATGAAGTTCCCAAAACAGGGCTACAAGTGACATTTTTAAAGCGGAGTGCAAATCCCAGTCCTACATGAAGGAAAAGGGCGGGGAGTACATCTGGTTCGACGGCAAGTTCGTCAAGTGGGAAGATGCCAAGGTGCCGGTGTTCACCCACGCCATGCACTACGGGACCGCGGTCTTTGAAGGCATACGCGGCTACGCGTCCAAGGACAACGTCTACGTCTTTCGCTTAAAGGAGCACGTGGAGAGGCTCCGCCGGTCTGCCGGCGTCTACTCGATAGCATTACACCACTCTGTAAAGGAGCTGTGCGACGCTACAGTGGCTTTGTTGAAGAAGAACAACATGAAGCAGTCAGTCTACATCCGCCCGCTCACGTTTGTCGGCCTGCACGGCATCGACCTCAACGTGACTGACAAGTCGCCTACGCACACCGTGATAATCGCCTTTCCGTTTGAAAAGTACTTCAAGGGCGAGGGCATCAGCGCCTGCGTCTCTTCGTGGCGGCGCATAAGCGACCAGTCGACGCCGCCGCTTGCAAAGGCGGCAGGAAACTACCTTAATTCCATACTTGCGACGCAGGAGAGCCACCGCAACGGCTACGACGAGTCGATACTGCTTGACATGGCCGGGAACGTCAGCGAGGCTTCCGGCGAGAACATCTTTGTAGTCAGGAACAAAAAGATCTACACGCCCTTCTTTGCAGACTCGGCGCTTGAGGGCATAACCAGAGAGTCTGCCATGGCGATAGCAAAAGGCATGGGTTACGAGGTGGTAGAGCGCCCGATCCCAAGGGCCGAACTGTACATGGCAGACGAGATATTCCTCACCGGGACTGCCGCAGAGATTGTGCCAGTAACTAGCGTCGACGGCCATGCCATCGGAAGCGGCAAGGAAGGGCACATAACGCGGAGCATACGCGAGGCCTATGCGCGCATCGTTACCGGCGGCGTCAGGGAATACATGGGCTGGCTGACGCCCGTATGGTAGCCCGGACGGCTGTCATCGGCGTAGGCGGCTGGGGCAAGAACCACGCAAGGGTGCTAGCCGAGCTTGGCTCGCTTGCAGCAGTGTGCGACGCAAATCCTGCGCGCGCAAATGAAATCGCGGGCAAGCACCGTGCAAAGGCGTATTCTTCAGTCGACGACATGCTGGCTTCCGAAAAACTGGACGGCTGCCTTGTCTGCACTCCTACCAGGACGCACTCGGCAGTCGCAAAGAAGGTGATGGAAAAAGGCCTGCACGCGTTTGTCGAAAAGCCGCTTGCGTTTTCCTCGCAGGAGTGCGAGGAGATGTCGCTCCTTGCAAAGAGAAAGAGCGTCATCCTGACTGCCGGCTACATCGAGCGCTTCAACCCTGCCGTGAGCGAGACGAAAAAGCTCATGGAGGAGAAAAAGTACGGCGAGCCGCTCATGATAGAGTTCCACCGCGAGAACAGGGCGTCGCTGAGCGTCAAGGACGTCGGCATAATATTTGACAGCTCTGTGCACGACATCGACACTGCGATGTTTCTGTTTGACGCCAAGCCGCACGTGGTGTTTGCAAGGGCCGGCAAGCACGTGCATGCGTTTGAAGACTATGCCACCATCATGCTCGGCTTTGCAAACCAGAAAGTTGCAGTCATCGCGTCAAACTGGCTCACGCCAAAGAAGGTGCGCACGTTCAGCGCGGTCTGCACCGAGGGCATAATCTCCGGCGACTTTATCACGCAGGAGACGAGGATAGACCACGCAGGCGAGACTCTGGTCCCGCGCAGGCCTTTCCAGGAGCCGCTGACGCTTGAGCTGAAAAACTTTATCGAGTCCATCGAAGGCAGGGCAAAGCCGGTGGTCGACGCGTCGTCTGCTACCGACGTCACCCGAGTAGCAGAGGCAGCACTTTTATCAAGCGAGACCGGCTCTCCAATATACCTGGATCTGAAATGAAGCGCCTGATGCTTGACATACTCGCATGCCCGATAGACAAGCACTACCCTCTGGAACTTTTCGAGCTGCAGTCAAAGGACGAGATAGAGGAGGGCGCGCTCTACTGCCAAGAGTGCGGCCGCTATTACCCAATAATCGACGGGATACCTGTCATGCTGCCAGACGAACTGCGTGAGAGAAAGCGCGACACCGACTTTCTAAGCAAGTGGCAGGGCAAGCTCCCTGACAAGGTTTTAAGGCAGGGCAACCCTTGGCATCTCTGATTCGATGGCAGCATACAAGCCTCCAAAGGGCGTCAAGAACTATGTCGACAGAAAAGCCAAGGTTGGCAAGAACGTCAGGATATGGCACTTTGCCTACGTCGGCCCAAACACAGTCATAGGCAACAACGTCAAGATAGGCTCGCTTGCGCACGTCGACTATAACGTCAGGATAGGCAACGATTGCAAGATAGAAGGCTCTGCATACATACCGCCGCTGACTGTGATAGGAAACGGTGTCTTCATAGGCCCTGCAGCCACTTTTACAAACGATCCTTATCCGATGAGTCCCAAGATGGTGGGCGCAGTGGTCGAGGACGGAGCCGTGATAGGCGCACGCGCGGTGATCGCACCCGGCGTCAGGATAGGCAAGAACAGCGTAGTTGGCATGGGCTCCGTCGTCACAAGGGACGTTCCGCCAAACATGGTGGTGATGGGCGTCCCGGCAAAGGTCGCCTACAACAGAGAAGAGTTTGACAGGAAAAAGAAGTCCTGGGAGTCCTAGGGGACCTGAGGGTTTACAAGAAAATAGGGGTCGGGCCTCTTGCCTGAAAGGGCGTCCAGAACGCAATTTACGGCTACTTCTGCCATCCTATGCCTTGTCTGCCTTGATGCGCTGCCGATGTGCGGCAGGAGCACAACGTTTTTCATCCGTACAAGCGGGCTTGACTTTGGCAGCGGCTCTTTTTCAAACACGTCAAGGCCGGCGCCTGCTATCTGGCCCTTCTTCAGCGCCACAATCAGGTCGCGCTCGTTTACTATTGCTCCCCTTGCGGTGTTTATCAAAAATGCAGTCGGCTTCATCTTTCGCAGCTTTTCCCTGTCTATCAGGTGGCGGCTTGCACCGTTCATCGACGCGTGTATCGAAACAAAATCGCTTCGCGCAAGAAGGTCGTCAAGCTCTGCGTATGTGGCAAGCCCTTGCTCCTTCTGTCTCCTGCCGTAGTACAGCACGTCCATGCCAAAGCCCTTTGCGCGCCGGGCAACAGCAGAGCCTATCCTTCCAAGGCCAATTATCCCGAGCGTCGCACCGTGCACCTGCTGACCCAGAAGCAGGTCGGGCATCCAGCCCGCTTTCCATCTGCCTTGTCTCACCATCCTGTCACCCTGCACGACGTTTCGGGCGCAGGCAAGTATGAGCGCAAGCGTGAGGTCGGCTGTTGCTTCTGCCAGTATGTCTGCTGTGTAGGTCACGTAAATGCCCCTTTTTGTAGCCTCTTCGACGTCGATGTGCTCAAAGCCGGTGCTGTACGAGCTGATTATCTTCAATTGCGGGCCTGCCGCGTCCATGATCTCTTTGTCTATCCTGTCAGAAAGCATGCACAGGATCGCGTCCTTGCCTTTCACGTTTTTCAGAAGCTCCTTCCTTGAAGGCGGCAGGGCCTTTCTGTGAAGCGTGACTTTGCACCTCTTGGCGAGCTCGCCAAGTGCCGGCCCGGGCAGGCTCCTTGTCACGTAAACACTCTTCACGCATGCCGGTCGTACGCGCGGCGTTATGAATTTTTAGAAAATAGCCCGGCCCAGATTCGAACTGGGGTCAAGGGCTCCAAAGGCCCCTATGCTTGGCCACTACATTCGGCGGAAAATAATTCCTCCACCGGGCTTCCGGGCGTAACTCCACTGCCAATCTGGTCTTTATAATCCTGATGATTGTCAGTGCTTTGTTATTGCAGAGATCATCACCTGCGTCGGATCCTCCATCGACGCAAGCAGCCTTGCCGCCTTCTTTCTCAGGTTCTTTCCAAACTTCTCGTCTGACAGCATCTTTTTGCCGGTGCGGACAAGCGACTTGGCGTCGCGCGCCCTTGCCACGAGGCCGGTCCTGACAAGGTAGTCGTCGACGTAGAACCTCACCGGCGCTATCGATATCGTGGGAACGCCCAAAAGCGCGGCCTCGGCGCTCATGGTTCCGCCTGCCCCCACGAAGAGGCTTGCACCCTTTATGAGCATCGCGCCGTCAAACACGTCCTCTGCGACCTGCGCCTTTCCTTCATAGCGTTTCTTGGCTTCCTCTATCTGGTCGTGGTACCTGCACAGCACCAGCACGTCTGCAAGTTTTGAAAACTCGTTTATCGCAGCGTCAACAAGCGGCAGGCTTGCAAGCCCCTTGTCTGCGATATAAGACGCCTTGCTTTCTTCGAGCCTGACAAGCACCTTTTTCCTTTCTCTTGTGGTCTCGCCTGCCGGCATGCGCTTGAGCCACGCGGCGGGGTCAAGCGCCCTGTACCGCGTTATGTTTTTCCTTGCAATCCCGTACCTTGTCCACGCAGAATAGGGTATCACCCACGGGCACAGCAGCCTGCTCATGAGAGGGACAGTCAGCCGTGCCACCGGCTCCGAATGTGGCGAGTCATTAAAGCCGACGTGCCTGACGCCAAGGCCGTAGGCGACGCGCGCGCCTTCCGGAGAAGAAAAAGTGACAGCAGCATCCGGGCCAAACCTGCCCACCACCTTTGCAAGTTCAAGCGTCCTTTCAGAGCTTGCGAGAAGCTTTTCGTACCTGTCAGCCCCGCCGTGCCTGCCCACTATTTCCATGGCAAATCCTTTCAGCCGCGCAAGCTCCACTGCCTCTCTGTACTGGCGGGAGGTGCACAGGACTTGATGACCTTTTTCGCGCAGGAGCGACACTGCAGGGCTGAAAAACATCACCTGCTTTGGCGTCAGCACGTCAAACCAGATCTTCAATTGCCTGAACACTAGACCGCGCCAGTGGAAAAACCTTTTCTTTAAGGGTGAGAACGAGTATATAGCGGATTGTTCGGGGGAGCTAAAGGCATACTTTGAGCGCAGCAGCTATTCCGCCGGTTGCAGTGTACGGGCTCAGCACGGAGGGCTACCGGATAGCGTCGTCTATAGCGGTCAAGGGCGCCAAGGTCTCGCTCATCGACGAGTCGCTCAGAAACGCGATAACGCTCAAGGCAGACATCGCACGCACCTACCCGGACGTGGGCTCGCTTGTTGAAGACGAGCCGCTGCTCGGCCTTGAGCCTATGGACGTGGCCGTGAGCGCGGCGTCGTATGTCTTTTTTGCGCCAAGGATACGCAAAGTGGGAACAGAAGTCAAGGCCGACGTGTCTGCCAAGTTCAAGGACGCCGTCAAGGCCATGAAAAAAGGCTCGTCGCTTGTGTACATGCTGCCTACCGGCGTGGGGGGAAACAGCGAAAACATCGCACTTGTCGAGCACGTAACAGGCATGGAAGTGGACAAGGACATCTCGTACTACTACATGCCTGCAAGCAAGGTGGCGGCAGGCACCGAGAACCTGGTAGGCTCTGTCCGGTCAAAGCAGGACGCGACGCTTGCCAAGATGCTGGCAGACTATGACGGCAAGCGCAGGGTGGGCTTTATTGATACAGCGTCTGCAGAGCTGTCGCATGTCATCCGCACCCTTTCCCATTATTCCGGCATGGCAAGCATTCTCGAAGTCTGCAAAAAGGCCGCCGACGGCGGCGTGCCTGCTGACGAGCTTGCGCACGGCACGTTTTCAGAGCTATTCATAGACGACGTGACATCGGGGCTCTACGATCTGCGAGTCATCGGCTCGTCGCTTGACGGCGCAGGGCCGCTCATGTACCTCGTAAACGGCAGCATCCGCGGAATCGAGGGCTATGTCAAGCATCTCATCGACCAGGTGAGGGCGACTCTAAAAAAGCGCGACCTGAAAGCAAGCAGGACAAAAGTGGCAATAGCCTGGACCATGGACCCGCACGAGATGCGAGGCGACAAGATGGAGCTCTTGTCGGCTCTTGAAACCAAGGTGCGCGACTACATCGGCGACGTGGAGCGCCACCAGGGGCCGACTTTTGATCTCTATCATACAGACAAGACTACAGTCGTCATCGCCTGCTCAAAGGCAGACTTTGAAAAGGTGTCGTCGAAAAACGCGCAGAGCGACGACCTGATAGTGATAAAGGCAAACCCGATGTGCGAGACTGTGCAGGGTTAAATACGCCGGCCCGTACCTGAAAAAAGATGGGCAAGCAAAAGGGCGTAATCGTCATCTCTACTTTTGCAAACGAGCAGGCGGCGCACGACGTCTCAAAAAAGCTGGTCGAGGCCGGCCTTGCCGCATGCGCCAACCTTGCACCCGTGCGCTCCATCTACGCCTGGCGGGGCAGGGTCGAGGACCACGGCGAGTGTCTAGTGCTCTTCAAGACGACGAAAAGCAGTTCAAAGGCGCTGAAAAAAGAGCTAGCAAAACTCCATCCATACGACGTGCCCGAGATAGTGGAGATAAAGATGGCCGACGTCGCCAAGCCGTACATGGAGTGGCTTGCAGGCTCAGCGGATGGCAAACCTAAGAAGCGCAACGATGCCGCCAAGCGATGACACACGCATGCCTATGTCGGTAGACGAGTCGACGGCGTACGTCGCCGCGCCGTGGCTTTCAGCCGCGTTCAGCATCTTTACGATTGCGCCCTCGTCGGAATTTTTAAAGATCGAGTCGGAAAAGATTATCGACTCGACTGCCTTTATCCTGACTGCGTCCTCAACTTCCTTCGGGCCCATGGCAAACTTGTTCTCGCCCCTGTTGACCATCAGCATAACGCGGTCAAGCATCGCAGAGACCGTCGCAAGCTTGCTTGCGCCCATTGCCTCCTTCATCGCCGGCGAGCGCAAAAACACGAAAATCCCGTCCTCGCCTGCCACGTCGACCCCGTCTGCCACCTGCGCCCTGTCCTTTGGGATTCCGTGCTTGTCCAAGGAATTGTAGAACCGCCGCCGGGTCTCGCCCGGCCCGAACACTATGACTTTGTCGGACTCGCCAAGCACCGAGGCGACGAGCTTGGCGGTGTCCGCAAAAAACGTCTCGAGGCTGACGTTTTTTGTCTGGTAGCGCTTGCCGCTCTGGCCTGAATAGATGTTTGGTATCACCTTGACGTGGGTGCCGGAAACCTTTGCGACTGCCGCCTCCTGCGTGTCGATGGCAACAAGTATGAACGACGAGCCGTCGCCGGACCGCCTCAGAAGTTTCAGCTCCACGTCCTGCCACCTGCGGTTTTTGTCTATTGTGAGCGGGTCGCCTGCTTGGACCGACAGCGCGTGGTGGACTCCTTTGGAGACAAGCTCGTTGCTTGTCGCAATTATCGCGCCTGCAATGCGCAGCCTGTCGACAGACGAATCCAGTTCAACCCTGTCTACCCTGATGGTGAGCCTGACCTTGACGCGCTCGCCCTTGTCCGGCCTGCCGTACTCGGTTTCCTGCTTGACGACCCTCGTCGTGTCGGCGATCACAGTATCGCCCTGCTCAACCACGCGCCTCAGGGTAAAGAGGTCGTCGGCGTCTTCGGGTATCACGAAAAATGCGGTGGCAGATGCCTGGCTTGGCTTTACTATCATGCTTGCTGGGCAGCGTTTTCCTGGCCTTCCGGCGCGGCTTCCTTGGTTGAAGCAAGGTACTGGTCGACCCACTCCTGCGTCAGCACGCCGGCTTCAACCAGGTTCACAAGCGCGTTTGGCGACGCGGTGCCCTGCACCTTGCCGGAGCGCCTGCGAGTCTGCCTCCACTTTAGCTGCGTGTTGCCTGACTTTGAAGAGTAGATTATCCCTAGGATCTCCTTGGCGTTTACAAACGTCATCTCGCGGATCTTTTTCAGCGTGACCTTGTCTGCTGCCTCGATGTATATGGCTCCCGGCCCCTCCTCGCGCTCGGGGAACACCTCAAAGTCGCGGAGGTAGCTCTCAGGTATGAACGACCGGCACGTGCTTACTATGATGAATTTCCTGAAACTTTCCAGAGAACACGTAGTTTCTATTGGAACCATTTCCAACTATGAAGGACATGTAGTCATTTATCAAGCTTGTGAGAAATTTTGAGCGGATGGACAAACTCCTTACTCAAGATCCTCCTCACCACGTCAGTAGGGCTAGTCCTGTCATTGTCTGACCATCCGCTTGAAGATTGGCGCCGGCACTAAAAAACTATGGGCAGCAGCGGCCCTTTGGTATGTCGTGGTTGTGCGGGCACTTCCTCGGGTGCTTCAAGAGCGTGCACAGCGCGTCGGTAAAGATGTTCTTCATGTGGTGCTCTATGCCGCAGACCATCTCCTCGTCGATGTCTATCTTCAGCGCGTCCTTCATCAGGACTTCTAAAAGGCGCGTGTTGCGTATCATCTGCTTGCCTATCCTGTCGCCTTCCGCTGTCAGCTCAACCGATCCTTTGCCGTACCGCACCAAGTTGGAGCCGTTCAGCTTGCGCAGCATCTGCACGACTGACGGCTGCGTGACGTTGAGCATCTTTGCGATAGAGCTTATCTTGACCTCGTCGCCGCGCTCGCGGATGTACCAGATTGCCTTCAGGTACATCTCGACGTGTTCCGACTCGGCGGTCCCTATGAAGAGTTCCTCGTCGGGCGCGGACTTGAAAGACTCCAATGGCTCCGGCTAAAGTTATTGCAAATACCTTTTAACCTTATCTCTAGGGCTTTTTCCTTGCCTTTGCGTCGTCCCAGAGGTACTGGAAGTAGTCCTTGGCAAAGCCCGCAAGCGCCGCATGGTCGGCCCAGATGGCTATAGGCTCCACCATGCCACGCTCGCCTATGCTCTCGCCGAGAAGTATCACGACGTGCTTGCCGTCGCCTATGACTCCGCCTCCGAACATGACCTTTTTCAGGCGCACGTCTGCCACCCTAGAGATCGCCTTTACGACGTCGGGATTGGTCTCGTCGGAGGCAAGGACGCTTATCCTGACGCCACGCTCGTGCAGGGTCCTCAGGACCGGCTGCATCTGCTTGGCAATGCCTTCAGCAACGCCTGGGAGCGCGACCAAAAGTTCCTGCTGGCAGTTCTGCACAATCTCTCCGACCTTTGAAGCGATATTGTATATCCCACGGACGACCCAGATCTCTGGGCGCTCCTTGATGCCGCTTTTCGTGTACATGGGCATCAGCTCGTTCACGATGGCAGCCTGGCTGTCGCGAAAGTTGTTCTCGCTCCGCATCCTCATGGCCTCGAGCGCCGTCGAAGGCGACCTTGGGAAGAACTGCTGCGGGCGGGAGCTGTCAGATTCAAGCCAGCCCTTTTCTTCAAGGCTGTTCAGGACTTCGTAGATCTTTGAATATGGAACGCCAGACTGCTTGGATATGGACGAAGCCGCCATTGCGCCGGATTCCAAAAGCGAAATGTAGACGCGTATCTCGTAGCCCGTCAGGCCCAGGTCCTCCATGGCCTTTTTCGACCTGTCGCTGATGCTCAAACTAGTCAAGTTTTATTACGCCGTTATATAATACCTATCATCAACAATCGAATGAGGCGGGAAAAGGCCCGAAAAGGGGTAAAAAAGCTGTCACCCATTCCCACTAGTATTTGGTAGGTTATCTTTATATATAAAATCTGGAACTTTTTGTATAGAAAGTAGCATGGAGCTAATACAGATCTCGAATGTATCGAGCAAGAATGTTGCCGCAAGGAAGACTATACGCTTTACGCAGAGCATCTGCCCTGACTGCAACATGATACTTGACGCCGAGGTTTTTGAACGCGATGGCAAGGTTTTCATGAGCAAGACCTGCCCGACCCACGGTGAAACCGAGGAACTCTATTTCGGTTCATACGAAATGTACAAAAAGTTCAGCACGTACTGGATGGACGGCAAGGGTGCGCATGCGCCAAACGTCATGATAGACAAGTGCGCGTGCCCGAACAACTGCGGCCTTTGCACCAACCACCTTTCGCACTCTGGACTTTCCAACATGATTATCACCAACCGCTGCGACCTGACCTGCTGGTACTGCTTCTTTTACGTCAAGAAGGGCCTCGAGGGCGCTTATCTCTACGAGCCAAACCACGAGCAGGTGAGGGCCATGATGAAGACCCTGAAGGCAGAGAAGCCTATTGCGGGCAACTCTATCCAGATAACCGGAGGCGAGCCGATGCTCCGCGACGACATCACAGAGCTCATCAAGATAATGAAGGAGGAGGGCGTCGACCATGTGCAACTGAACACCAACGGCATAAAACTTGCCATGTCGCCTGAGACGATGCGCCAGGTGAGAAACGCCGGCGTCAACAACCTCTACCTGTCCTTTGACGGTGTGACGCCGAGGACGAACCCCAAGAACCACTGGGAGATACCCTATGCACTCGAATCGGCCCGCAAGTGCGGAATGACAGTCGTTTTCGTCCCAACAGTCATCAAGTCCATCAACGACCACGAACTTGGAGGCATAATCCGCTTTGCCCAGAAGAACCTGGACGTCGTACATGCGGTCAACTTCCAGCCGGTGTCTCTGACAGGCAGGATGGGCAAGAAAGAGCGCGAAAAATACAGGATAACGATCCCCGACTGCATCGAGCGCATCGAGGAGCAGACAAACGGCGAGATAACCAAGGACGCCTGGTTCCCGGTACCTTCGTGCATGCCCATGACAAACATCATCGAGGCGTTCAGCAAGAAGCCCAAGTACGAGCTGTCGATACACTTCGCATGCGGCGCAGGCACGTACGTCTTTGAAGACACGCAGACAAAGAAGATGACGCCTCTGACCTCGTTTGTCGACATCAAGGGCGTGCTTGAATACTTTGAAGAAAAGGCCGACGAAATAAAGTCGGGCGCAAACCGCTACTGGACCATGCTTGAAGTGGTCAGAAAGCTAAAGACATTTGTTGACAAGGAAAAGCAGCCACACGGCCTCGACCTGGCAAAGATGTTCTCTAGCATACTGATGAAGCAGAGCTTTGACTCTGTCGGCAACTGGCACGTAAGGTCGCTGTTCCTGGGCATGATGCACTTCCAGGACAAGTACAATGAAGACCTTGAAAGGCTCCAGAGATGTGATATCCACTACCTGACTCCAGACCTGAGGATCATCCCCTTCTGCGCCTTCAACGTCATTCCGGAATGGTACAGGGACCGCATCCAGAAGAAGTACAGCATCCCTGTGGAAGAGTGGGAGAAGGCACACGGCCAGACGCTCGAAGCGGGCCTTTACCGCGGCCTCATGAGGCGCGGCAAGCCAGAGGCACAGATGGGCTGCGCGCTCTCGGAGATGCACAGGGAAGCCGCGATGGCAAACGACGACCACCGCGGAGTGGAACTGCGCAACAACATGGCAGGCGCGTAAAGCGCACCCTTTTTCCTCTTTTACCCTTTTTGACAGTCAGACGCTAGCGCAAGCGCACGCTTTCCTTTTTCTGTCACAACATAGACGGTGCACGTCCCTGCTATAGCTGCGACCTGCACCAGGCCAAATTCCCGCATCTTTTCCACGTGCCTGTCGACTGCCTTCCAGTCTATTCCAAGCTCGTTTGCAAGCTGGAGCTTGTTTTTAGGCTCTGCAAGCAGGGCAAGGATCCTCGCTCGGGTGGGGCCGCCCCTCATCTGCACAAGTAACTCATAGACTCCGGCACACATGCCGCTTCCAGTCCAAGCCAGCCTGGTCTTTCCGCGGAAGCACTCGCCGAGAAAAGAGTGCCACTCGATCCCGAACTTGCGTGTCTGCAGGTACTGCATCTGGTTCAGCTGTTTTGCTTCTGCCCTTGCGTCGGACGCTCCAGATCTGTAGTCGACAAAAGCTGCATGCGCAAGGGTGAGGGCCGTGAAAAGCGCAACGATGACGCTCGCCGTCTTTGCAGCGTTCATGGTGCTCGCGCTTGTACTATCTATAGTGTTTTTTGGATAAAAGGTTTTAGAGGTATCTTCCATAGCCCACTATCCCGTTTCCTCTGACGTTCCAGCTGGGAGGCAGTATCCACAGGTCGCCTGCCGGATCTGCCTCAAGTTCGAGCCTCGGGAGCACATTTGCAGGTGGCGCCTGCAGAGCCGCCGGCCCGCCGTACGCCTTGCCCGTAAAAACATCGTAGGTGCTTGCGTGGCAGGGGCAGGCGCCGTTGCCGCCCACAATCTTTGTCGGGTCGTCGGCGTCAGGCCTTCGTGGGTAATACCTCCACAGGCACCACAGGTGCAGGCAGACCATGCTGTACAGGCGAAACGCCGTGGCGTCGTTCTTGCTTCCGCCCATCTCTTTTGGGAGCCTTATCAGCTGCCACGTCCTGAAAGCCTCCTTGTTGAGCACGGGGTCATTGGTTTTGGGATAGATGACCACTTCTGCGTGGTCTACTGGAAAACTAGAGATGTTTGCGGTAACTCCGCTTGCCAAGACTATCTTGGTTTTGCCTGCCGCCTCGTTGCCTGAAGGGTTTGGCAGATACCTGCCCCACTCGACAAACGGGGCAAAAGTCATGGCGATGCCGGATGCTGCCATGAGTTTCATGAAATCCCTCCTTGACACCCTGCGCGACGCTACTCCAACCCCCGGCTCCACAAGTAAATTTGTGGAAAAATCGATTTAACGGTTGGTCCAAACGTTTGGACAAAATCTTTTATCGTTGTTATAAAAGCGCGTTTCTTATCTCTTCTGCAACCTTTTCCTTGTAGTCCACCTGCACAACCACTTCCCTGTAGACAAAGTCGTGGAGCCTTAGTGTCACGCACTTTTGCCTGTCGCTTAAAGCAAGGAAGATGAGGCCGGTGCCAAAGCTGTAGAACCTGCCTGCAAAGTGAGGCGGGAGCGCGGTCCCGCCCACCCTGACGCTCCTGTATATCTTGGGCCGGGGCACAGGTGCGGTGCTGACTGACTTTACGCAGGCAAGCGGGATTTTCATCCTTATTTTGAGCGCGGCAAACTTGGATATCCTGCCTTTTGGCTCTATCACGAGGCTGTCCTTTGATATGTGAACGACAACAGAGACCAACGGCTGGTATCCGCAGGGAAAAGTTATAACGTTTTTAACATCATCAGCCGCGCTAGTTGCCATGAACCTAGAGCAGTGGTGCCAGCTCGACGAGCGCATCTACGTCGCAGAGTCCGACGAGCGCTACAAGCAGTACGCCGGCCTGCCGTACAGCGAAAAAGCGATAAAAAGTCTTGCCGAGATAAAAAACACAAGCGCCAGGTCGTTTCTGGAAAACTTTGACAAGCCACGCGAGCTGGTGCTTGCGGCCATCGAAAACATTGCCGACTCGTCCACGAAAAACCTGGAACTTGAGCTGTACGATGCAAGGAACAAGAAGGTGGTCTCAAAATTAAAGTTCGCCGGCGCGCCTGTGAACTGGAGCTCGTGGCGGCAGTTCAACAGCAGGGCAAAGGACGACGGCGCCCGCAAGCAGGTGTTTGACGAATTCGTCAAAAAGACGCGCTTTGTCTCGCCCGTGATAAGAAAGAGGTTTGCAGAAATCGGCCGCGTCTATGAGAGATATGGAACAAGCAAGAAGGTTCCAAGCCCGCTTGACGGCTACCTCGAGAACGAGCGCATCACTCATTCAAAGCTGATGCAGTTTGTCAAGTCGATGGGCCAGCAGGCCAAAAAGCCGTTCCAGGAATACCTTTCCGACCTTTCGCAAAAGGTGCTCGGCAGGCAGGCAGAATACTACGACGACTTTTACTTTTTCAGAAACCGCGTCTACTCTGACATCGAGCGGCACTTTGCAAAGGTCAGGCCGCCGGACCAGGTCACCAGCCTTCTGAAGCACCTGCAGTTTGACATGTCGCGCATTGCAATAGACGCGCAGAACCGCAAGAACAAGTACCCGTCGCCGATCTGCTTTTTCGTGCAGGTGCCTACTGACATCCGCGTCCTGTACAAGGCCGAGAGCCCGTATTTCGACCTGCAGGGCTGCTATCACGAGATGGGCCACGCCATGCACGCCTCGTCTGTCAACGAGAATGCCACGTACTGGGACCGCTACGGGATCTCGATGGGCGTCGCAGAGATATTCTCTATCTTTTTGGAACGCCTCACAAAGAACCGGCTCTACCTGAAATCGCTTGGCGTCACAGACGAAAAGGTGCTTGACGACCTTGAAAGAAGGAACAACTTTATGGAATTGTTCTTTGTCACGTTCTACACGGCAAACTCGCTTATGAAGGCCGAGTTCTGGCGCAAGGGCCTGTCGATGGAGCAGGCAAGCGACCTTTATGCAAAGCTGCTCAGAGAGTACGTCGGCCTTGACGTTCCTGGCGAGTACTGGATGCTGCACCACATACTGCCTGACGCTATAATGTACGTCCCAAGCTACATGCTTGCAGCAGTGAGGGCGGCAGAACTTGAACGCCACCTGCAAACTAGGTTCGGAGAAGAATGGTGGTCCCAAGCGCAAGCCGGAGCACACCTGCGGGAAATTATGGCGCCCGGCGCCTCGATAAAACTGGACAAATTTTCCAAGATGGACCCGGGCGTGTTCATGAAGGAAATAACATCCTAGACAGCCGGCCCGCCGGGCGGATGGAATGTAGACGTGTCAAACGAGCCGCCAAGCTCGGACAGCTGACACTTCTCCGGCGACTTGATGCAGTCAAGCACGTACAGCCCAAGCTCTGTCAGCCTTACTTTTGTGTTGAGCATGCGAAAGAAAAAGTCGCCCGACTCGAAGGCTTCGCCGACGGTTTCCTCATGTGGCGCTCCTGCCTCGTACGCGATAACTCCCTTTGCAAGGGCCCTGCTTACCTCTTGCCTCGTAAATCCTGAAGCCAAAAGCTCGAGTACCGACATGCTTGTGATGTCGATTATCGTGACAAGCCTGATTAACGCGCTGTCCTTCATTACTTCGACTAGGGACTCTGCGCTGATGGGCTGTTTTTCGCTCACGCTGCTGTTTTTGAAAAAGAAGTAGATAACGGCTTCGAATGCAGTGCCGTGCTTAGTACACTACGCCGACTGCAGCTTTTTGCTCTTTTGAAAGCTCGCGCCAGCCGTCCTTGTCGATTATGACGACGTTGATGTTGTCGCCGGTGCCTGCGTTCCTGCGTATAGCCGCTGCGATTGCGTGCATCGCTATCTTGTACGCCTCGTTCACGCCCAGGCCTTCCTTGTATTCGGACTCGAGGTAGCCGTAGGCCACGGGCGAGCCGGAACCTGTGGATATGAACTTCTCTGTTGAGAGCGAGCCGAAGAGGTCGATGTTGTATATTTGCGCCCCCTCTTTTGCAGTGTAGCCTGCCATGATGAGCTGCACGTAGTAGGGGAAGTAGCGCTGGTTAAACAGGACATTTGAGATCAGCCTCGCCGCCGACTTGATCGGCATGGGCTCCTTGTTCTGCAGGCGGAAAATGTTTGCATTGTAGCGCATAAGGTCTACCAGGTTCTGCGCGTCTGCGACGCCGCCTGCAATCGTCATGCCAAGGTGCTTGTCGACCCTCTGGATCTTCATGACGTGTCTGTCGGCTATGAACAAGCCTGCGCTTGCCCGGGTGTCGGCTGCCAGGACCACTCCGTCCTTGCATGTAAGCGCACAAGTCGTGGTGCCCTTCTTTATCTGCTCAGCGATATACTCGGGATAACGGTTGTCCTGGGGGTGCATTTTACACCATCTTGGAGCAGAAAACCTGATTTAAGGTTTGTGAGTGCTAGGTTCAAATTTCCCTGCCGCCAACTCTACCTGCCTTGTCTGGCAGGACGCTGTTTGAGAAGATCTGGGACAATCATGTTGTCGCACAGAAGGACGGCGGGCCGGCGCTTCTCTACATTGACCGCCATCTGGTGCACGAAGTCACATCCCCACAGGCGTTTGACGGCCTGCGCATGAGCAAGCGCAAGGTCAGGAGGCCGGACCTAACGTTTGCCACTATGGACCACAACGTTCCTACGACAGCACGCTCGCTGCCAATAGTCGACCAGATCTCTGCCACGCAGATAAGGACACTTGCAGAAAACTGCAAGGAGTTTGGAATCACGCTTTACGACATGCACAGCCCGGACCAGGGCATCGTCCACGTTATAGGGCCGGAGCTTGGGCTCACGCTACCCGGGACTACAATCGTGTGCGGCGACAGCCACACGTCGACGCACGGGGCGTTCGGGGCGCTTGCACTTGGAATCGGCACAAGCGAGGTCGAGCACGTCCTAGCCACGCAGACCATGTGGATGGACAGGCCCAGGACCTTTGCGGTAAACCTCGAGGGCCGGCCCAAAAACAAGCACGCCGTGACTGCGAAGGACATGATACTCTACGTCATAAGGACAATAGGGACTGCCGGCGGCACAGGCTGTGTCTTTGAGTACCGCGGGAGCGCGGTACGCGACATGTCGATGGAAAACCGGATGACTGTGTGCAACATGTCAATAGAAGGCGGGGCGCGCGCCGGGCTCGTGGCTCCTGACGAAAAGACGTTTGACTATGTAAGGGGAAAAAGGTTTGCGCCAAAGGGCGAGCAGTTTGAGCGCGCAGTCGCGCAGTGGAGAGCGCTTGCCACGGATGCCAGCGCCGCGTTTGACAGGTCCATCACGTTTGACGTAGCCCGTCTTGCACCGCAGGTGAGCTGGGGCACAAACCCCGGGATGGTCGTGAGCGTGGACGAGGCAGTTCCACATCCCGACGAGTTTGCAAAGGGCAACGAGAACGAGAGAAAGGCTGCGGTAAGAGCGCTCGAATACATGGCCCTTGAACCGGGCACGCATGTCACCGACATCAAACTTGACAGGGTGTTCATCGGCTCGTGCACCAACTCGCGCCTTGAAGACCTGGTGGAAGCGTCAGTCGTCGTCAAGGGGCGCAAGGTGTCGCCGGCAGTCAGGGCAATGGTGGTCCCGGGCTCGCAGCACGTCAAGGCGGCTGCAGAAAAGCTCGGCCTCGACTCTGTGTTCAAGGAAGCGGGCTTTGAATGGCGCGAGTCTGGCTGCAGCATGTGCCTTGGCATGAACCCTGACATTTTGTCGCCGGGGGAGCGCTGCGCAAGCACGTCCAACCGCAACTTTGAAGGCCGCCAGGGCTCGGGCGGAAGGACGCACCTTGTGAGCCCGGTGATGGCAGCAGCTGCTGCAATCGAGGGGCATTTTGTAGACGTGAGGGAGTGGCTCTAGTGGAACCTTTTGTCGTGCTAAAGAGCAAGGCGACCCCGCTTGACAGGGTCAACGTCGACACCGACCAGATAGTGCCAAAGCAGTTCCTGAAACTTGTGAGCCGTGCAGGCTTTGGCAAGTACCTATTTTACGACTGGCGCTTTGACAAGGACGGCAGGCCGAGGCCCGACTTTGTGCTCAACGACTTGAAATACGCGGACAGGAAGATACTCCTTGCCCGGGACAACTTTGGCAGTGGCAGCTCGCGCGAGCACGCAGCGTGGGCTATACTTGACTATGGCTTTCGCGCAGTGATTGCGCCGTCGTTTGCAGACATATTCTACAACAACTGCTTCAAAAACGGCGTGCTCCCTGTCAGGCTTGCGCCGGAAGAGGTCGACTATCTCTTCAAGAACGACGTGGAGATAGAGATAGACCTTGCACGCCAGTCGATATGCGCCGGCGACAGGGTGATGCGCTTTGAGATAGACGAGTTTCGAAAGAAACTCTTGCTCGAAGGCCTTGACAGCATAGCCCTTACGCTCAAGCTCGAGGCCGACATCGCAAGGTACGAGCGCGAAAGGCAGACCTTTGCGCCGTCTGCCTGACAAGATTTTTATCTATACTGCAACATGTGTCCGGTACATGGCCGGGATTGTCGCCATATACAGCCACGGGACCGAGTCCAACAAGGCAGTGGTCTACCTGCTTGCGCACGCCATGAGGATGCTCCAGCACAGGGGCAAGGCACACTGGAAGATGATGGTGGGAAACGGCTCTGCCGGCGCGGAAGGCTCGCTTCCCTCCGACGACGCGATTTTAAAGCTGGCGCACAGGGAAAAGCTGCACGGCGTCTGCGGCCTCGGCTACCTTTCGAAAAGGTCGCCGCCGTTTTCAAGCATGAACACGGTCCAGGCCGCGTTTGACGGATTTTTCGTCGACACGGAACGTCTGCACCTGCACCCATACGTCGGCACGGCAAAGGACTCTGACTCGCTTTACAAGATTTACCACATCTTTACCACTCTTCTGAAAAAAAACCCCGAAAGGGCCGCAGAGTTTCTCGACCGGCACCTACGCGGCAACTTGGTGATAAAACTCGGCGACGAGATATACGCGTACAGGGACAGCACCGGCTTCAAGCCGCTTGTGACTGCCGTCAGGCGCGACGGGATGCTTTCGATAATCGCCTCTGAAAACTCGCTCCGCACGTCGCTTGACCTAGAGTTTGCAGACGTCAAGCCGGGCCAGCTGGTGATGGCAAGCCGGGACGAAGGGCTGCAGGTGATAGCGACAAGCCCCGGCGCAAAGCTGATGATGGACCCGTTCGAGTTCATCCGCGAGTCAAACGTGGTGGCAACCCTTGGCGGCAAGAGCATCTACTCGATACGAAAGGACATCGGCAGGGCGCAGGCAGACTTTCTCTCGCTTGACCTGAAGGTGAGCGACCTTGACTCTGCGTATGCCGAGCCCGACTATACACGCCCGATGACGCTTGGCTTTTCCCTTGCATACCGGTCGCATTTCCGCTCGTTTGAGGTGGGAGAAGGCGTCATAAAGGACAGGTACGACGACTCGGACAACATGATAGACTTTTCAGAGCTTGACAGCAAGAACAAGCTCCTGACGACCGGCAGGTCCCTGAAATTTGTCATGCAACCGCTGGTGCAGGGAAAAAAGATTGCCACCGTTCAGGGCACTATACAGACAAGCGCGACTGCCAGGGAGACGATATACTACCTGCGCAACGCCGGCGCAAGGCGCATAGACGTGATTGTAAGTTACGTGCCAACAGTCGACGGCCGGCAGGTGGGGCTTTACACACACAACCGCGATCTTATCGCAAACAAGTACGTGGGGGAGGTCTCGTCGATAAACGAGCTGAACCTGAACATCGCAAAGGAGCTTGGCGCCGACAACGTCTACTACAACTCGCCTTCGGTGCTTGCAAGGGGCATAGGGGTGCCGGAGCACAGCCTCTGGTTCCCCGAGTGGGTGAGGTTCCTGGACTACAAATGAAAAGCGACCTTGAGCCTGGCCGCACAGGCGGGCCTCCCGCAAAATCGTTACAGCTCTTGCACAATCAGATGAAGATGGAAGGGGTCTTGATAACAAAGATGGAGATGCGGCAGTACGTCGAGCGCAGGGACGAGCGCCTCGGCGACTACTCGCTTTTGACGGTGGTCGTGGAAACTGACCGGGGCGCAGTAGAAATGAAGTACGACGAGGGATTCCGCGGCCCCGACGCTCTCGAGTCTGCCGCAAAACTGCTACTGCAGTACGCCGGCCTTGCCGCGCTCATCAACAGGGCGCTCATAGAGCTGTCATAGCAGGCGCTCTGCCTCAGAAAGCGTGTTCACCCTTGCCGGCCAGCTAAAGTCCCGGTTCCAGGGCTGGTTGAAGAGTATGGCAGTCTTGGGCGCGGGAATGTCTACCAGGTTTTTTGGCGCGTCGTCGATGAGGACGTCAAACGGGTACTCGGCCTTTGGCACGGCGTCAAACACGAACAAAAGATCATCGAGGTACACGCCATTGTGGTCAAGCCACTTTGCCACGTACGCGACCGTGGGGCGCTCCCTCTTTGTGATGACAGAGATCCTGTACCCCTTTCTGTGCAGGCGCTCGGTGATTGCGCCTATTCTGTCCTCCGTGGGCGGTATCTCCTCCCACCTTTTCTGCCACACATGGATAAAGTACTCGTAGACCTGCTCGGGCGTTATTGGAAGCACTGTTGGGATGTCCCACCTTGTTATGTCCTCCTTTGTTATTTTCGTGCCCCTGCGCCTGTTGTACTCATCGACCCAGACCAGCATCACGTCGGCAAGGACAGAATCCACGTCTATTGCAACCGTCCTGACAGCCTCTGAAATGCCGGACATGACGCGGGGATTTGGGGGCGGACTTTATTTATACGATGTCAAAACTACACATACTTTTATAGAACATCTCGCTATATGTTGAGACATTGAACCTGCAGCGGCTTGCATGGAAGTGCACGCAGGAGGTCATAACCACGCTTGGCGAGCCTACAATGCAGTCACTTGAATGGCACATGAGCCAGTCAGGTATTTCGATGGTCCCGGAGAAGTTTGACATCAAGAGGTTCCACGCCGCGCTATACGAGCTCATGGGGGATGGCGCGGACATCATTATGGAGCTTGTAGCCAAGCAAATGGCAGAAAAACTAGAGATTTCAGCCGATTACGACAAGGGCCTGATCGGCATCGAGAGGGTCCTGAGGCTCTTCGAGATTGCCGAAAAGGTGAAGGGCTAGTGCAGACAACAGCGTTTGATCCGCAAGTCATCCGGCGATGGCTCACTGTCACGCTCGCAGTCGCCCTGGTCGCTCTCAACCTTCCGTTAATACTCGCTGATGGTGAAGGAAGGGTGTTTTTTGGCAACTGGATACTGAACGCTACTTCTGCCGGCGCGTTTGCACTGGCAGCAGTTGTGGCGCTGCGACAAGGCAAGTCCGGCCTGTACGGAAAGGCGCAGGCTGCGTTTGCGCTTGCGCTTGGACTCTGGCTTGCCGGCGAGCTTTTGTGGACCTACTACGAGCTCGGGCTTGGCATCGACAACCCCTTCCCGTCGCTTGCAGACGCTGCCTGGCTTGCCGGGTACGCGCCTGCCGCGTACTATCTTTTCAGGATTTACCGGTTCTTTGGAGCAGGGCAGAACCGCCTTGCGCTTGCCGTCTCCGTCGCGACTGCCGCCTTTGTGGCCTACAGCGCGATAGAACTGGTGCTGGTCTCCGCGGACCCGGAAGGGGACGCCCTCTCGCTTGTCGTGTCTCTCCTTTATGTGGCAGTTGACGGGCTGCTGATAGTGCCGGCAGTCCTCGTGCTTTTGCGCCTCAAAAGCGGCAAGTTGACAGGGGTGCCCTGGTTCCTGCTGTCGATATCAATGCTGCTTTTTGCCGCAGCAGACCTGGGCTTTGCCTATCATTCGGCAATAGGCGCCCCTGAAAACGACTGGGTGTGGGACCCGCTCTACAACGCAGCTTACATCATGATGGCGGCCACGCTTTTCTGGCACAACAGGTTCTT
This sequence comes from Nitrososphaera sp., assembly GCF_013388945.1. Taxonomy (GTDB): domain Archaea; phylum Thermoproteota; class Nitrososphaeria; order Nitrososphaerales; family Nitrososphaeraceae; genus Nitrososphaera. Next base: position 37,185 of record NZ_JACAEH010000007.1, read on the forward strand.
CATCTACGACAGGGACGCCGCCAGGAAGACGTGGCAGCAAGAAAACCGGTAAATGGGGCCGGCCGGATTCGAACCAGCGACCTCCAGCGCCCGAGGCTGGCATCCTGCCAAGCTAGACAACGGCCCCCAGAAAACCAGTGCCCGGCAACCCCATTATATCTCTTGTACTTGCAAAAAATGCGTTTGTAGTACGCTGCACTGCGGGGGACGCCGTTGTAGTGCAATATCGTGCACAGTACCCGTGTCGCTAAAATAGCAAAATCGCCACTGTTATGGCGGACATGCCTGCGATAAGCAAGTGCGACGCCGACACGATGTACCTGGCTCTCAGCGAGATAGGCATCAACATGAGGGAGCTTGACAAGAAAGATCCCTCCCTGCAGTATCTCCAGGAGCTCTATGCGTTTCTTCTGTATGCACAGCTTGTCGCATGGAGGTCAGGCAGAGGCCACCGCCAGCTGATAAGGATAGTCAACCAGACCCTGGTAGGCCCAAAGCAGCAGAAAACGATAAGGGCGAAAAAGTAGATCTCTTTGGTCTAGTAGGAATGCTCGTCTGCCTTGTGCGTCCTGAGCAGCTTGAAGCTTGAAAACGGGCTGCCGCACTTGTCGCACTGCCACTTGTTTGCCCTTGCGTCCCTGTACGTGTCAAACGCCATCCTGCCTACCTGGTACGTCCTTGTCAGCGCGTCGTACCGCACGGGATTGTGGTTCAGCCTGTACTTGATGCCACTCATCATCACACGCAGTTTTGGGCGCACGACTAAAAAGTAGATTGGTGGGGTATTACAGAATTCGTTTCCATAGTCTGGCTCGCTGAATGAAAACCGTGTGACTAATAGGGGATAACGGCTTCACCAGTATCCATAACGAGAAACTTTTTATACAAACACCCCTATTACAACGCTACAGCCAACCCCTACTGTACGTCACGTGCATTCGGGCCCGAAAGTCGAAGGATGAGTAGGGCCTGACAACTTTTCCAAAGCTTAGTGCAGGACCGTCATCGCGTCCTTTTCTTCGTCGCCAAACCTCCTTGCTGAAAAGAGGTCAAACTCGTGCAGGATGCTGTATGTGTCGGCGCACTCGTCGCACTTGCACCTTCTCGGCGGCTCGGTTGCTCTCATGCGTTTTCGTTGCAATCCTACTGATAAAAGGTAGCTCAATTTAGATCCGTGGCGTGAGCTAGCTGAATATAGATCACTTGCCCTGCGAGCTGAACATCAGCTCGCAGTCGCCGGAGCAAAAGTGGCGCGTCTTTTTCCCTTCTTTGACGGTTATCGGGTCGCTGCATGCTTGCCCGCAGGTGGCGCAGTTTGGCACAGGTGCCCGGACGCACCCGGCATATTTGCACATTTCGTCACTGCCCGTACGCGGAGGCAAGGGCCCTGTCGACGTCGCTTTCTGCAAGCCCGAAAAACAAGAGCGCGTCGGCTATCTTTGGCTTTTGCAAACGAGCAGAGCCTGCAGCCACTGCGACGTAGGCGTCAGACGCTTCCACAAGCACCAGGCGCGCATGCGCAGTCCATGCCTGCAGGCCGCCCTGTTCGTGCTTTATCAAGTGGACGAGCTTGGCAAAAGCTGCGGCAATTGCAACCCTGTATTTCTGGAGCAGGGTCTTGGCAGGCGAGTCTGCAAGCGACGGAACGAGCGCGCAGATCCTGTACTGGTATTCGTCGAGGTTCTTTGCGACGCTGAACGCGTCGGCAAAGGCCTGCGAGCTCTTTTTAGCGGCCCTTGCGTCTATTGAAACGCCCCCAAAGGCGCCGCCAAACTCGCTGACTGTAAAGTCCAGCGTCGTTATCCCGTCGCCGGCCAGAAATTTCCTGCACCTAGTCTGCGACATGACCGCGTCTACGAGCATGACGCCAAGTCCTGCGCCTGCCGTGTATAAACCGAGCCGGTCAGGCCGCCTGGGAGCTTGCAGCAGCACTGTTTTCCTGCGCGCCTTTTCTTGATTGCAGGTAGCCCAGGTTGTCGTCGAGCTCTGTCTTGATGTTGTGGATGTACCTGATGGCGTCGTCGATGTTGCCCTTTCCAAGCGCTACTTCGAGTCCCTTGAAGTAGACCCTGAGGTCGTTGGCAACTATCTCCACATCTTTCGCCATGCAGTTTTTTCGCCGCAAAATTACAAAAGCGATCTGGTGGCTCGCTCTGTACGACATCTAGGCAGGAAAGACAAGAGGGTTCAGTCTACCAGAGTGCGCTTATAGAGAGATATCTGATAAGTCTTTAATTTAAAAAACGAAAGTATCTTGTATGGAAGTCAAGGTGTTGGCAATGCTGCTGGGGTCCGTCCTCCTGGCAGGGGTTGTCCTGACCGGTGCAAGACCTGCATACGCAGAAAATTATACGTGCGCAGCAACCCTGGACGGCTCGCAGGAGGTCCCTCCTGTCGAGACCGACGGCGCGGGAACGGCGTCTCTGACGTTTGATTCCGCGACAAACACGCTTGCCTGGGAGATAGAATTCTCAGGACTGTCCGGGCCTGCGACTGCGGCGCATTTCCACGGCCCTGCAGTTAACGGGACCAACGCCGGAATACTTGTAGACATTGGCGGTGCCTCAGACGTCTCGTCGCCCCTGACAGGCTCCATAGTTGTCGGATCCAATTCCGCGACCTACCTGCTTGCCGGGCAGATGTATATAAACATACACACCTCTGCAAATCCAAGTGGCGAGATTCGCGGGCAGATAGCCTGCGAGGCTGTGGGAGAAATGAAGACTGCTGCTCTGACGTACGGCGAAGAAGAGCACGAGATCCAGTATTCGATTACCAACGGAACGCTGACCGAACTGACCGGCGACGCAGATAACAAGATGATAACTGCGCAGATATCTGCCGCGCATGACGGCGAGCTGAAAATCCAGCTTCCAAGGGAATTGATAGATTCTGCCGCAGGAGAGCAGGACCTTGACTACATAGTCTTTGTCGACGAGATGGAAGTGTACGCCGAGGACGACTTTGGGGCGGACGTGAGGACACTCACTATTCCGTTCACGGAAGGAAGCGCGCTTGTAGACATCGTCAGCGCGTCTCCGCCGGCAGCCGAGCCTGGCCTGCCCGCAACCACTCACACGGTGTCAGTCGCAGGCGCAAACATAGACATCGCCGTAAGGAGCTCGTCGACGATAACCGCGTTCTCGCTGGACGAGGGAAGCAAGACCGTCTCGTTTGCAGTCGCAGGTGAAGAAGGGACGCCGGGCGTGACTGAAATCACAATCGGAAGAGTGCTTGAAGGGCCGTACACAGTAATGGTCGACGGCGACGTGACAACCGACTTTGAAGTCGACGAAAGTTCAGGAGAGAGCGTGATAAGGCTGACGTACGTGCACGGCATCGGCGAGGTGACCATCACGGGTGCCAACGTCGTCCCAGAATTCCCGCTTGCCGCAGTGGCGCTTGCGGCAGCCATAGTCGGCGTCGTCGCAGTCACGGCAAGGTACGGCAAGTTCAGCTTCCTGCCAAAGTAGGAAGCTGGACCGTCCCCCTTTTTCTGTCATGAAAAACCGGTAGCAGACAGAGAGACACTGTCTTGCCTAGGATACGAACATCGCTTTGTCAGCCTGATTGCCAGTTGCCCAGCTCTTCTGCGACAATCATGGTGGAGCACGACCTGACATGCGCAATCAGGTGAAACTTTCTGAGAATGCTTGTTATCCCGTCATTTGAATCGGCTCTGAGCTTGGCTACTATGTCATAGATTCCTGAAACTCCGACAGCCTCAGAAACTCCCGAGATGGACCTCATGCTGAACAGCACTGATTTCTCTGCACCGATGTCGCAGTTCAACAGGACAAAAGCAAGCGTCATGATCAGGTTGTGCATCCCCGCTATAAAAGGCCGCTTGCAGCTCTTCAAGCTACGCAAGACGGATCCGTGCCCTGTTTGAAAGCCATATAAGCCGATGCGGGGTACAGGCGCAGTGGCAAAACCATTTCAAACAAGGCCTGCAAAGGCGGGAACAAAGGGCGGCACAGGTTTTTGCGTGTCATGCGCGGCGGTGGCAACAACAGAGGCTCTGTTCAAACTCGAAGGCGCGATAGTCATTCAGAGGTACTGTGACAGCTGCCTTCCTCAGGCGCGGTACGAGACTTCAGGATACTGAGATGGCTCTGACTTTTCTGCGCAGGGACGTCTGCCGGAATTGTGGCTTGAGGGATGTCCGGGCCGGCAATTACTGCGACGGCTGCGCGAGGGCCTGACGTTACCGGTCAATTCTCGAGCCGTCGACTGCGTCCATTATCACCTGGGCGGCGTGGCTGCCAAAGTTTGTCTTGCAGTAATTTTCGTTTCGCAGTTTCGAGTCCAGCCTGCCCGCCCTTATCAGGTCAGAGATCCTGTTTACGGCGGCAAGAAAGTTCATCGACGACGTCCACGTGAGTATTATCTCGCATTTGTCGCACACCTGCATCCTTGCGTTGCGCGCAAATATCTCTCCACAGAATATACAGGTGCCGTATACCATCGACTTGCCGGAGCGCGGGGCGCCTATGCCAAAATGAACCATGTTGAAACACCCCCTGCACAGGTGCTTTGCGCATGTCAGGCAGGTGTGGTATTCCTCGCCTTTGCTACAGATTTCGCACAGGACCAATCGATCACTGTTCTTTGAACCGTCGGTACACCTTATCCTGGAACTCGAGAAAATTGATTTCCACGCTGGAGCCTTTCAACGATTGCGTTTTTGCTGCAAGGCGCGACGGGCGGCAGTCATAGCCATAGGAAGACGAGTAATACACGCTGCGCAGGCTGGGGTGCGCTGCCAAGATGTCTCTGATTGCGCTGAAGTACTCTTGCAACGGCTCGGCACCGGTCGCTTTCCTTCCCGCGTTGTTGTTTTGCATGCCTACGGCCACCAGCTCTTCTGTCGCGCGACTGAATATGCAGACATCGAAAACGTGCTCCTGATTTGACCTGCCCCGGATCTTGTTTGCCATTACAAACTTGTACATTGCAGGAGTAAATTTCGACGACAGGAGCACCGCAAACCTGAACCTTGAAAAAGAGTCCTCGCAGTCAAGGAACGTCCGCCTCAGCTGGATAAGCGACTGGTCGTTAAGCCCGGATATCAACGAAGGCTTTTTGCTTTTTCCCCGGGTCTCCCTTCTGCCTGCGACGGCTTCGCTGCAGTTGCATTCTTCTGCTATGATTTCAAGGATCTGAAAAGGGATGTGGTAATTTGCAAGGCGGGACTCGATCTCCTGCCTCTCCTTCGGGGAAAGCCGCTGTTCAACTGCAGACAAGTGCATTCTATACAACATGACGACTATTAAACCCGGGTATTTGGCCGCATCAATTTCGCATGTTTATTAGGCACGCAGTGCCTACGACATCATGTCACAAAGCAATAACTCGACCTTGTTGAAAGTTAACGAGGGCATCAATGAATTGTGCGACAAGCTAAAGCTTACATCTTTTGTGAGGGAGAGGTGCCTTGAAATGTCCGGAAAACTGGAAAGAGAAGGCGGCGCAGGCCTGACCGGCTCTACCACAAACGCGGTTGCCTGCAGCATTGTATCAGTGGTCCACGAAGAAGCGCATCGGCGGGGCAGAGTGCCCATGCACCTTCCTGACAAGATGATAGGAAAAGTGTTTGGTCTGGACGGCGGGGATATAGCCCGGGGCAAGCACATAATGAACTCGCGAAGGTGACATTGGAGGTAGTGAACGGCCTCGGGAGACCTCGTCTTAAAATCTGGCTCTGCCGCTGAAAGCGTAGTGGCAGAAGGCATTTCGCCAGAATAGCTGCAGCACTGCGCTTGGCAGAGTTTTGCTGGGAGTTATATGTCCGTACGGTCATCATTATTCTGTGAGCATGGCAAATGTTTTCTTTATCCGCCTGGGCCATGCCCATAGTCAATGCGCTGGGGCCGTCCGGCTACCCTGCGCTTCAGAACTTTCTGTGGCACGTATTGGACAAGAACCGGCTCTTCTCGTCAGGTAAGAGGATATTCTTTATCCTTCTTGCTGCTGTCACTTTTGAGATGCTTGAGGAAGCAATCTAGCATGCGTCGGTAGGCATTTCTGCGGCGTCTGAATTCGCAGGGGTTTAAGTTTGCCTGAGCTTTACAGGTAAATCCGCCGACAATTCTGTCATGAATGGGAAATCTCTTTGAACGAAGGCGACGCTCCGACAAACCTGGCAATTTTGTGCTTTAGAAAAACTTCGTGCTCTTTGCCGCAGTCGTTGCATCGGAGTCGAATTCTGCCGGAAACACTTCTGTATTTTGGCTTTATTGTGTCATCTTCTGCAACGCATACCATCACGTTGCCGCAATCGCAGGAAAATGACTGCTTTACCATGTGTCTGTTTGGCATGCCGGCCTCTTAAGGTTTGATAGAGTATGACGCGTGCAGAAAGTGGCGGGCCCAGGGGGTCCAGGAGTCTTTATAGAACACGCAGAGGTGACAAAAGCATTGAAAGGTAACAGGCTGCCTTATAAAAAAGAAGGCGTGTACATCCTGGCGCGCAGCAGCACCCGCCCCGAATACCATATTGCAAAAATCATAAGCGAGGGCGAGACGTCCAACCCGAGTTCGGTTGGAAATGCGAGCACGAAATGCCTGCGCTATTACAAGAGCCACGAATATTCGATAGCGGAAAAGGAGCCCCGGCGCGACGAGATTTGCCGCAAATGCCAGTCGATGAGGCATGCCGGCGGCTGAAACCGTGCCTGCCAATCATTGTGTCTAGATCTCACTGGTGCCCTTCCAGCCCATCTTTTTCGCCCCTGCCTGCCACGACTTGGCAGCCGCCTCTGTCGCGAAATCTTCGGTGTACACTTCGCTCATCGAATCCCTCACGTTGAACGGGCCTCTCCACAAATTCAGCTTTGCGTCTTTGTGTTTCGCCTTTATGTGGTCGTTTATCGACATGCGGTGCTCTGCGCTGGTCTTGTAGTCTTTGGCGATTATGTAATGCCCGCAGACGCCGCAATAGGCTGCAATCGCTGCAATGCGCTTGCCTTCTTTGCTCGCCACCGTGTTCTCCTGCCTTTACTCCTTGAGCCAGCCACCACTAATAATTCATCGCTCTGTCATCAAGCCGCAGGTTTCGGATCGCGGCTATTGAAACTCTGGAAAATGTTTGCCAAGCATATTGATGCCTTGCCTGGTGATCGATACTTCATGGAAGTCCGCGTGATTTCTTAGAAAACCCCTGTCTATCATCCAGCGCGTGATTTTGTAGAGGTTGCGCCTGTAGCTGTCGCCTGCATTAATGCGCAGATATTTCTCCAATTCAAGCTCGTTGCCCCAGTAATTCTTTGCTTTTATGTATTCGACGACGTTTGTCATGAGCACGGTTCTTCCCACCACCCCTCCTTTCATCTCGTATATCCCACGCAGGAGCCAAGGCCACAGGGTTTCATTGTCTTCCGGACTCCACCTTTCTGACACAGGGATTGAATGCAGAACCGGATATTTTAGGCAGCTTCCCGTTCAGAACAAAGTACGGGCCCAGAGGGACTCGGACCCGGATGGGTTCGGGTCTTGTAGAAAAATACAGCTAATTGGGGATCTCTATTACGATCTTTCTGTCCTTCTTTGCCTGCTCTTCAAGTGTATCCAATACCAGCTGGATGGCTTCGGTCATGTTCTCTTTCAATTCTTCAATAGTTTCGCCTTCGCTGATGGCTCCGGGAAGCTCTATGCATTGCCCTGTATATCCTCCTTCGGGCGCTTCCTGGATTCTTATCGTGAATTTTCTATTACCGACGTTCTTCTTAAGGGCCATCTATGGGATATAGCCTCGTTTGATTATAAAAGCTTAGCATGCTATAACTCGTTGAGAAACTCTTCCTTGGATATCCCTGCTTGGTCGAGTATCGACTTGAGGGTCGGTTCCTTTATCGGATCGTGCCTTGGAACCGTGGCATACCTTCCGTCCTGATGCATCAAGATGATGTGGCTGCCGCGCTGCCGGACTATTCTGAAGCCTTTGCGATCAAGTACTTTCAAGACATCGCGGTAGCTATGATTGCGTAAGCTCACTCCTTGTAGGACTGAAAAAGTTGTATATGAATATGTACGGAAAGCGGGCCCAGAGGGACTCGAACCCTCGACCAACTGCTCCGCAGGCAGCCATTCTGTCCAAGCTGAACTATGGGCCCAGTAGGGGTCAAGTCTAGCAACCATAATTAATACCTAGCCGGCTGCAAGAACGGCGGCGTCTGCCTCTGCGCTGTATTTCAATGAAAGCGACAGCAGGTCCTCGGACTTGCGCAGCTCGCTCTCGTCGCCTGTGAGCAGGTAGTTCTTGAAGTGGTCGTTGCTTATCATCTCGGTCTCTATCGACTTTACGAGAAGCTCGCGAGATTCTGAATACTTGTCAGGAGTGTCGATGGCGTTTGCCCTTGCTATGAGCGACTGGTAGCGGGGCCTGTAGTCGTCGACGATGCCTGCCATCTCCTCGTTGCTGTACCCGCCTGCCTTCCACTTGCCTTCATGCGCCTGGTATTCCTGCGTCAGGTCGCCTGTCTCAAAGGCGATGGCGTTCCACGACTGGCGGAACGCGATGTCGCTTGCGTTTGCTATCTGGGGGTAAACGAGCAGGACGGCAAAAGCAACAACCGCCCCTATCACGCCGGCGGTGAGGATCAGCTGCCTCTGGCTCTTGCGCAACGCCTGTAGTGTCCAAAAGCGCAAAATAAACTAAGCGTCATTGGAGCAAGGTGTCAGGTTTTGTTGCGCGATAGCGTATTATATGCAAAAACCGACCTCAGGGTGGAGAATTGTCAGAAGCTGGGGGAGTGCCGGACACAAAGAAGACCATAGCCCAGCCCCCGCTCAACCTGCTGTTCAACCCCTCAATCCTTGCCAAAAAGGACGTCTGGAACGTCGACATCGTGGGGATACTGCAGCTGTTCCTCAACCTTCTCAATGCCACCGGCAACAAGGACCTGAGGATCTGCGGAATCGCGGCCGTGTCGTCGTCTATGATATACAGGCTAAAGGTCGAGAGCATATTTTTGCTTGAAAAGATTGCGATGCAGAAAAAGGGCCTGCAGGATCAGGAGCAGCTTCCGATCCCCGACCTTAACACGATAGAGCTGCCGTTCAGGGTCGAGTCCACCTACCCTGTTTCAGTCGAGGACCTGATGAAGGTGCTTGAAAACATGATAATGGAGCTTGCCCATCCAAGGCCGCGGAAAAAGCAGGTTGACCTTGAGCCCATCCAGACCTTTGACTTTGACCAGTACCTCGTAAAATTCGAGCAGATAATCCAAAAGTACGAGGACATGATATTTGACATAGTAAGCGCCGACGGCTCGGCCACGTTCAAGGCGCTGGTCGCAAACATGGACCCTGTCGAGATGGCAAGGTGCTTCATAGCGATGCTGTACCTTGCCATGAAGGACAAGGTCGACCTGGAGCAGCCAGACGATTCAGACGACGTCAGGATAACGCTGAAGCAGAAACAATAAAGTAATTCAGGCTTTCACACTAAAAATGGTGCGCAACACGCTCCCTGACGACGAGGTGACTGCAAGGATAGAGGCCGCGCTCTACTCTGCAGGCAGGCCGCTGACAGTCGACGAGCTGGTCAGGGCGTCGGGCACAAACTCGAAGGAAAAGACGGTGCGCATAGTGGGCGAGCTTGTGAAAAAGACGAAATCGACGTTCAAGGCAATCGAGATAACGCCCCTTGAGGACGGCTCGTACGTCTTTCAGCTAAAGCCTTCGTTTACCCCCCTCATCCGCAAGTTCGCGCAGAGACCCATCATATCCGGCGCCACGCAAAAGACCCTCACCTACATCGCCTACGAGCAGCCGGTGACCTCAAAGCGCCTGGTGCAGATACGCGGGAGCCAGGTCTACCAGCACGTCAAAGAGCTTGAGCAGATGCAGTTTGTCGAGCACGAGTCGCTTGGAAGGCTGAAGGTGTACAGGACGACTGAAAAATTCAAAGAGTATTTCGGCATAACCGACCTTAACTCCATGAAGAGCAAGCTGGTGGCAGAGACCAACCGGCAGAACCCCAAGCCTGCCGGCAAGCCTGAAGAGGCATAGCGGCCCGGCTACAAGTATGAAAAATGAAAAAATTCTGAGACAAAAACTTATTTGCAAGCCCGGGGATGCGACGAATGAGCATCCGCGTGACAGCCGGTACCCCTGCTGAAGTGATAGATGCCGCCATGACGGAGACACTCGGATCCTCGGCGGCAAATGCGCTAAAGTTTCACATCGCAAGGATGGCCGGCGTGGGCGACGCGTCCGCTCTTGCAGTCGAGGACCCTGACGCGTTTGAAGAGGTGGCAGCGCGATTGTTTGGCGCAGGCTCTGCCGCGCTCCTCAACAGGCTGGCCGCCTACCTGTTCCGGTCCATAGTTCCTGCTTCTCGGTCCGGACCGCCTGATTATGCAGTCAAGGGCTCATTTGGAGAGCATGTGCGCCAGCTACGGGGCGCCTACATCATCAAAAACGCCGTGCTTGAAATGAAGGACCGCGACCACGTGATAGCCTACTATTCGTCGCCGTTCCAGCTCGAGCAGATGGTGTACCACTTTGTCGTCAGGGGCCTGCAGAACAACCAGGTAACTTTCATGGCCGTGAGCAGGCAGGAAGAGCGCGCGTTCAGGGAGTTTCTTTGGGCAAACGGCATGGACGCAGACAGCCTTGTTAAGCGCGGGGACATCGTAACCGTGTCCCACGACGAGCTGTATCCCGAAGGGCTTGACCCGTCCATCGAGCCCATCCTTGCCCGTCTGTATGCCGCAAGGGCTGAAATAAAGTCGAGGAAAAGGGCCGGCCTGAACATAATCGGGACCGTCGCAGGCAACCTTGCCCTGCGCGGAGAGGACGACAGGTGCCTCCGCCTGGAGCAGGCCTGGCACAGGACGGTACAGGACTATGCCGTGCCCGTGACCCTGCTGTGCCCCTACTCGGCAGACGTAATGACAGCCGAGTCAAGGGCAATGCTGATAGAGTGCCACAGCCGCAGCGTGCGCCCGCCCCTCTGACCAGCAATCCGGCGCATGTTTTTTATTAGAGTGCAAAATACACAACTGCAAATGCGCAAGTCTATAGAGAACCTTGCGGGCCGCAAGTTCACAGGTGGCCGCAGGATTGCCAACAGGGGCAGGAGAAAGTTCGAGATTGACAGGTATCCAAATGAGGCTATTGCAGGTCCTACCGACATCGTGACAAGGAGGACGAGGGGCGGAAACGTCAAGGCTGCCTTCAAGTTCGCCGAGTTTGCAAACGTCATCGACCCTGCTACGCACAAGGCTGTCAAGTCCAAGATAACCAAGGTCGCCAAGAACCCGGCAAACCGGGACTATGAGAGGCGTGGCGTGGTAAGCAAGGGCGCGCTCATCGAGACCGAGGCAGGCACTGCGCTTGTCACCTCGAGGCCGGGCCAGACGGGCGTCGTGAACGCCGTTTTAGTGAAGCAGTAATCCCGCCTCAATTTATTAATGAGGCACTGTTCATTTTTGCCGTGAAGGACTACGACCACGTCATACTCTGGCTTGACTACTTTAACAAGAACTTAAAGCGCAGGCAGGGCCGCAAGGTCAAGCGGGAGAGGGCTGTCTTTGACCCGACGGTTGCAGAGCTGACAGAAGCCGTCAAGACCGCGGGCTTTGAGGTGGCCGACGACGAGGTGAATGACCATGCGCGCTTTCCGCGCAGGTCGTTTGTAAAGTCCGGCTACGTCATGATAACCAAGAAGGAAGGCGTGAAGAAGTCCAAGGTCCTTGACGCAGTTGCAGAAAAGCTGTTGCAAAAGCGCGCGAGGCAGAAATCGGGCAAAAAGTAACTTAGCTTCGCATCCGTCGATTTAACTGCGGCCGCAGGAATATTGTTTATCTACAAACTTAACAATTTTGACAGAAGCTTATGATAATGACATCAGCATGATTGCCAAGTACGTGGGGGAGATCGGGGAAGTCATGCATCTGGCAAGAAGCGGCAGGCTAATCGTTAAACTTTCATCGGAGGCGAGGCCGGGAGAGATTCTCGTCGACGCTTCAGGCAAGCGCGTTGGAAAAATTGCAGAGCTCATAGGTCCGGTAAAGGCGCCGTACGCGTCTGTCATACCCATGACTGACAGGACCGCAAAACTGGTGGGCGCCAAGGTGTTTTCGGCCGGCATGGCCAAGCCTGCAAGGAGGCAGAGGCGATGACTTCAGTAGAATACGCGACGCAGTGCACCGAGTGCGGCGCAAACCTCATCCAGGATTACTCTAAAGGCGAGTTCATCTGCGAGCGTTGCGGGTGCGTGGTCGTGGACGAGATGTGCGACTATGGCCGCGAGTCCAATTCCACCGACTTTGAGGAGAAGGCCCGGACCACCCGCGCAAGCGGCTCCACCAGCTTTGCATTGCACGACTACGGGCTCAGGACCGAGATTGCCTTTGGCTCAAAGGACTATGCCGGAAAATCAATAGGCTCTGAGATGGCCGAGCAGATGAACAGCATACGCAAGTGGCACATAAGGTCGCGCATAGTCTCGCCCCAGGAGCGCAGGCTCTCAAACGTGCTTACAAGGATAAACGAGACCTGCGCCGCCATGTCGCTTCCAAAGCTGATACTTGAAACGGCCGCTATGGTCTACCGGAACTACGAGAGCATGCAGGAGGCAAAGGGCAAGTCCATTGCCTGCATGGCGGCTGCCACAATCTACCTTGCCTGCAAGAAATGCAACGTCGTCAGGTCGCTTGAGGAGATTGTCGTCGCCACCGGCGTGACTGAGCAGGACAGGTCGAGCGTGAAATTGGCCTCGAAGTACTACCGCATGATGGTCATGGAGATGGGAAGTTTCTCCGAGCCGGAAAAGCCGGTCGAGATGCCGCAGGTCCAGTCCGCCACGTCGATTGACCAGTACATTTCCAAGCTCTCAAACATGGCCAAGATTGACACCAAGGTGGAGAGGCTTGCAATAGACATCGCCCACAAGACAAACGACCACCTGCTTGCTGACGGCAAGGCACCAAACGGCCTTGCGGCGGCATACATCTATGTCGCGGCAATCTTGCTTGGCATAAACATACTGCAGCGCGACGTGTCAAGTTTGTCGGGCGTCACGGAGGTCACGATACGGAACAGGTGCAAGGACATACTCGGCTTATTCAAGCTGACAGTCACCGTCAAGCCCGGAAGGCCGGGCTTTGCCTGATTTTGGTTCTTTTCTATAACATTTGTCGTAATTGTTTAAAAGCAAGCTGTGCGGTAGACTAGCAATGCTTTGCAGAGCATGCGGAAGCGAGATGGAGCCTGCAGAGACCTGCCCGTCGTGCAACGAAGCAGTCCTCTGGAAGTGCCCGTCTTGCGAAAGAGAGAACGACCGGTCCATACACACCTACCACGCCAGGTCGTCATGGGCCGCGTCACTTTTCTGGGCGGCGCTCAGCATGATGTCCGGCGCGACTACGTACGTCATTCTGTAGGCCAGTCCGGCTGCTTGTTCCTCTTGTGCCTCAGGTACATCGCTATGCCTACAAGGATTGCGAGCCCCGCGACAAGGACAAAAAACACGCCCTCGTTCCTGACGCTACCTTCGGGCAGTATCTGCATGGCCGGCAGCCAGTCCATGGATCTAGCGTGCGCAAGAGACCTTTTATGCGTTTAACCAACGAGTTTTATTGCAGTAGCAAGGACCTCTGCGCCCATCAGGAGTCCGAGGCTCCCCTTCTTGCCGTACTTTTCCGTGAACCTTGCGCTTCCGTCCTGCTTCACCCTGCTTCCCGACACGAGGAGCGGGACGGGGTCGTCGCTGTGCGCCTTTTTGACGCAGGGAGTCGAGTGGTCGCCTGACACAACTATCACCGGGTTCTTGACGCCTGCAAGGTCCTTCAAGAGCGTGCCAAAGAACCGCCTGTCGATGTCTTCAAGGTTCTTCTTCTTGCCCCTTGCGTCGCCGTCGTGTCCAAACTCGTCTGGGCCCTTTATGTGGACGTACACGGCGTCGACCTTTGACAGGCTCTTTGCCGCCACCCGCGCCTTCAGCTCGTAATCCTCAAGCGAGCCGGCCTCAAACATCTTCATCCCTAAGACCTTTGATATGCCGACCTCGACGGGCATCTCTACGATGCAGCCGATCTTCATCCCATACTTTTCGTTTATCGGCTGCACCGACGGGAACCTATTTCCAGAGTCGCGTGCAAGTATGCAGTTCATCGGCTTTCTTCCAGACGCTATTCTTGCCCTGTTGACGGGATGGTCTTTGAGCAATTTGACGACCTGCTCTGTAAACTCGTTGAGCATCTGCGCCGCGGTCCTCGCTTCTGCTGTGCTTTCCTGCGCCTCTGACTTTTGGACAAACATGTCGCCTGTCGTGGCCTTTGCGATGCCCATGCCCTCCACCTTGTCGTACGCAGGGTCGGTGTTTGTTATCTTGTCTGACAGCTTCATCCTGTTGTGGCGCAGCCGTATGACGACGCGGTGGGCAACCGTCGGCTCAAGGGCCACCGACGCGTCAGGGTCGCTGAACCTGATGTTCTCGCTCAAAGTCTTGCAGACTGCCCTTGCCTCCTCTTGCGAGATGACCCTGCCGGCGCGCCTGTCAGTTATGCGGTTGCTGTCGTCTACAGTCGCAAAGTTGCCCCTGAGAGCCAGGTCGCCGTCCTTGAAGTCAATGTTGCAGCCTATCGACTCTATGACGCCCCTGCCGACGTAGCCGCCGTCGCGAAAGCTGTATCCGAGCATGTTAAAGACTGCAATGTCTGACTGCGGCGCAATCCCCCTGCCGACACTTATCACCTGGCCCATGGCGCCGTTTCTTGCAAGCAGGTCAAGGTTTGGCGTGTATGCGGCTTCAAGCGGGGTCAGGCCGTTCAGCGCGGGGTGGGGCAGGTCTCCGACCCCGTCAAGGAGCACGTAGACAATCTTTGCGCCGTCTTTTCTCATACCGGCGAGAGCCGGCCTCGTCAATTTATTTTTTCGTGTGTCTCTGCTTGTAATAGGCAAAATACCTCCTCAGCCTCGCAGCGTGCGCGCTTGTAATGGCAAACACCTCGCCGTCCTCGTCTGATACAAGCTGGCGCCTGTGCCTTTCAAGCACCATCCCTTCAGCAAGGCCCCTGTAGTAGCCTGCGCGGTGGCCGTACAGAAAGTCATATGCGCTGTCGCACTTCCACGTCTTTTTCAGCCTGGGAAGGCGCTCTCTGGGGACCTTGGGCGCTGCAAGGTCGCCTTCTATCACTTTTTCTATCGTCTCCCTGATGTCACTGTCAAGCGGCACGCCTGAATATCGGCCCGGTGCGGGAAAAACCTTGCTGGGAAGATGTTTTAATATCATGTACGCGTTTTTGACGGCATGGAGCACTGCAGGTTCTGCGACCGCGTAGTTATCGACGACTCTGGTGCCCAGACGCAGGATTTTGGAACTGTGCGGAACAACCGCTACATCTGCTCAAGGTGCATGCGCGCGTTTGAATTTTCGCTCGGAAGCTGACCGTGCAGAACCTTTAATTAAAAGGGGTTGCACGTTTTTGTGGGAACGCGCTTGAGGGAGCTTCGCAAAGACTATGTGCTTGACAAATTCGTGCTCGTCCCGGACTCCTCGGGCGCGCCGGACGCCGGCAAGCAGCCGGAAAAGTGCCCCTACTGCCCCGGAAACGAGTCGATGACCCCGCCGGCGCTGCTTGCGCTGGTGGTTAAAGAAGGCATGCTCCAGCGCCTGTCAGACAGCGAGGACGCGCTTGTCGACGACTGGTCGGTGCGCGTCTTTGAAAGCAGGTCGCCTGTCGTGACGCAAACGTCGGCTGCCACTTACAGCGACAAGCCGCTGTACAGCGAGCCTGCGTACGGCTACCACCAGGTCGTCGTGGCGACGCCGGACCACAAGCAGAGCCTGACCAAGATGTCGGTAGACCAGTGGGGCAACGTGCTTGTAGTCATCCAGGACCGCGTGAGGTGGCTGTACACGCAAAAGAGCGTCACCTATGTCTCGATATACGTGAACTCGGGGACAGCCGCAGGCGCGCAGGTGCCGCACCCACACCTTAACATGGTCACGTTTTCGCAGATACCGCCTGCAATAGAGCTTGAGGCCGAGGGCTCGCACAGGTTCATGAACGAGAACGGCTCGTGCCCTGCGTGCAACATGATATCGGTAGAGTCAAGCGGGCCCCGGCAGATACTTGCCACTGACAGCTTTCTTGCGCTGTGCCCCTGGGCTCCGACATACCCTTACGAGTTCTGGATATACCCGAAAAGGCACATCACCTCTTTTTCGAAAATAACGCAGAAGGAGATAAACGACCTTGCGCTCATGCTGCGCGCGACGCTTGGCGGCATGTCAAAGGCGCTAAAAGACGTGCCATTTAACATGGTGTTCCACCTGTCGCCGGAGAAAAAGAACAGCAGGCAAATACACTGGCATATTGAAGTTTATCCGCAGCTGTCGACGTGGTCGGGACTTGAACGCGGTTTCGGGGTTTTCGTCAACAACGTCAGGCCGGAAAAAGCAGCCGAGGTCTTGGGCTCTGCATGCCGGAAAGAACTTGCCGGGCTTGTCGGGATAACCTAAGGGTTTAATTAGCAAATTCTGTAAATGAGCGGCATGAAGATGGAGACCTGGGTCGCGCTGGCGTCGCTTGGGCTATCTGTCATGTTCGTGGCCCTCGTCATTTCGTTCTACAACTTTCTAATTGGGCCTGAAGGTCAGGGTCCTGACAGGGTGGTCGACCCTGCGGGGCTTCTGATACAGCAGGTCTCGATATCTGCCGGGCCTTCGATAATCCTTGCAGTGTTTTCGTTTGTGATGGCAAAGGGCACTGGCAACAAGCAGGCAGGCGTGTTTCTGATAGGCGCCGGCATAATCATGATAGCAGGCATGTTCTTTGCAAGCACTCTTGTGCCACTGATAAAGAACGAGTTTGTGGTCGGCGGAGTCGGAATAGTGCCGTACCCGTTCATGGTAGCCGGCGCCGGGATGGCGGGGCTTGGCGGCTACCTTGCGTCAAAGAAGGCCCGGGCAACGCACTTGGATGATCTGCGTTGAGCGCAGACAGCGAGATACCCGTGTCAAGGGACCTTCTGCCCATCAGGATCTCGGGCAGCCTGCCGTCTGTCTTTGAGCAGGCAAAAAAGGCTGCAAGCCCGGTTCTCTCCATAGTGACTGGGACCAAGCCCGACTTTTACAAGCAGGCGCCCCTTATGGCCGAGGCCAAAAAAGAGGGCATTCCTGCATTTGTGATAAACACGGGCCAGCATTTTGACGACGTGCTCGGGTTTGGCATGAAAGAGTTTGGCCTCGACGAGTTTGTGGGGTGCAACCTGCAGATTCGGGGCGACCTCATGGAAAAGGCAAGCGAGATGATACTGAAATTTGGCTATTTCGGGCGATACTGCCGCAAGAACTTTCCAGACATGCCCGTGCTCCCTGTGGTGCACGGCGACACCATAGTGGCAGGCATCGCGCCCCTTGCCTGGGTCTTTGGCATCGGACAAAAGGTCGCGCAGAACGAGGCGGGCCTGCGCTCGATGAGCCCGGAGGCTATGAAGCACGTAAAGGCAGGCAAGGAGCCGACGCGCAGGCAGGCAGAGAGCCTGGTGCACAGCCAGCTTGCAGGCCGGTGGTTTTTGGCGCGCGAAGAACCTTTCCCTGAGCAGATAGACACCTGGATATGCTCTGCCGGCACCCAGTTCTTTTTTGCGCCGACGCAGCTGAACAAGGACAACCTAGTGCGGGAAGGCTACCCCGAGGAATTCGTGTACGTGACTGGCAACTCTGTAGTCGACGCAATACACCAGAAGCGCAGCCAAAAGGCAGACAAGAGCGTCTTTGAACTCTACCCGCAGCTTGAAAGCGGGCAGTGGATAAGGATGGACATACACCGGCGGGAAAACCTGACAGAGCGCCGGTTCAAGTCAATAGTGGGCGGGCTTGCAGAGCTTGTGAAAAACTCGGACAAGAAAATAGTCCTGGTCATGCTCAATGCGACGCTTTCTGCGCTCAAGCACTATGACCTTGAGTCAAAACTTGAGAGGCTTGCAGGCGACTACCCTGACAAGTTTGTGATGACGCCTCTCTGGAAAGAGTACGCGCATGTCGTCGAATTCCTGGACAGCGGGCACTGCTGGGCGGAAATGACCGACTCTGGCTCGATGCAAGAAGAGCTCCTGTACTTTCCAAAGGTCGCGTCGCTGACAGTCAGGCTCAACACCGACAGGCCAGAGACCGTGTTTGACGCAAAGAGCAACATCCTGGTACCTCCCCTGAGCCCGTCGTGGATTTCTGCAGTTGTCAACGTGGCCGGGGAAAAGGGCGAGGGCCTCGGGCTGAGGCTGAAGAAAAAGAAGCCCATCTACGGCACGCCGGGTCAGGTGTCAAAGAAGATAGTGCGGATAATAAAGAAAGAGTTTGAAAAAGGCGATGCCAACTTTTACCCCTGGCTCCACCAGAGGCTCGGGCTCTGGAAGGAAAAGCAGGGCATAACGTACATGTGACTAGACTGAGAACCTGCCCTTTCTCACGCCTGACTTTTTGCGCTCTACTGCAGTCATCAAAAAGACGTCTCGTAGCATCTTTTCGTACGCCTTGCTCATGGTCTGGCCGCGCCGGCCCATCATCTTTCTCTGCGTCTCGATGGCCGACGACAGCTCGAGCTCGACGTTTCTGGCGCCGACTCCAGCGCCCCAGATTGAAAACGACGGGACGTCCTTTGCGACCAGGCCGTGCAGGTGCGACGACACCCCTATCTTCCTGCCGCTGTAGGTGAGCGTCCCAATCGACGTCTTTGCCATGTCTGCGATGAACGCGCCCACCTTGTTCAGGCCGGTGTCGGTGCCTCCCATCTTGATGTTTCCGTACGTCATCTTCAGGTCAGAAGTGGTGGTCATGGCGCCAAGGTTCACCCACTCGCCGACGTACGAGTGGCCCACAAAGCCTGCGTGGGCCTTGTTGGTATAGTCGGAAATGACCGAGTGCTCTATCTCGCCTGCAACTCTGCAGCTGACGCCGATGTAGCTTGAGTCTATCACTGAAAACTGCTTTACCTGCGCGCCGGCGCCAATGTAAGCAGGACCTGTTATCCTGCACGGCGCAACCTGGGCACCCGGGCCTATGTAGATGCCGCCGTTTCTTGTGTCAAGCACCGCGCCCTCCTCGACCTCTGCGCCTTCTGCCACGACGCCTGCCGCGCCGGTGACCCTTGCGCCCAGAGGGTCGGACCTCTCGTCTGAGGCAGTCTGCATGGCAAGCGAGTTTTCAAGCACCCTTATGATGTCCCAGAGGTCTGACAGGATGCCGCTCTCCTGCCCCGCGTCGGTGGCCTTGTCGACATTCAGTTTTTTAACATTGACGGCCGCGCCGGCCCTGACGCACTTTGACAGGTATTCGGCGTCCTTTCTCGACAGGCGGGCCACGACGAGCCTGTTTCCTGACGTTATCGCAAAGGTGTGGGTTATCTTTTCGAGCCTGTCGATATCAAGCGCCGAGGGGTGCACGAGCCCGTTGACAAAGATGGTGTCGCCGTCATGCGAGCCCGTGTTCACCTCGCAGCCGTGCCTTTCCTTTGTTATCTCCTCAAGGTGCTTCCTTGCCAAAAGAGAGACGGGGCGCCTGCCTGCATGCTCGTACTCTTCAAGGATTGTCCTTGCCCCTATCTTGACGTTAAAAGTCGCCCTCGTGAGCGTGAGGGGAGCAAAGTTTTTCCAGTGGTGGTCCTCAAAGAGCGTGACTGGCATTATATCTTGCCCAGCCTGCTGGCGTACTTTTTGTATGCGTCAAGGTACGACTTTTTGTCGCCAATGTCCACAAAGCCGGTGGATTCAACCTTGAACGCCTTGACCTTCTTCTTCTCGTCAAGCGCCTTTCTCACCGCGTCGTCCATGCCAAACGCGCCGGTCGCCGGTATCATCTTCAAAAGGTCGGGCTCCATCACGTAGCAGCCTATGTTGATGAGGCCGGATATCTCGGGCTTTTCGCGCCAGCCCGTGATGTCGCTGTTCTCGGTGTCGATGAATCCGTACTTTAGCTTTGTAGTGTAGGGCATGAGCGCCATCGACACAAACGCCCCTGACTCTTTGTGCATCTTTATCATCTTGCGAAGGTTGAACTCGTAGACCGAGTCGCCGTAGACGCAGACAAAGGGCCCGTTCACAAACTTTTCAGCAGTCTTGAGCTGGCCTGCCGTTGCAAGCGGCCTTTCCGCACGCGCATATTCTATCTTGACTCCAAAGCGCGCGCCGTCCTCGAAATAGTCCTCTATCGTCCTGTGCAGGTAGCTGACGCACAGGACAACCTCCTTTATGCCGCCGGCGTTTCTCAGCCACTCGATGATGTACTCCAAAAGCGGCTTGTTTCCAAGAGGTAGCATGGGTTTTGGGATAAAGAACGTGTAGGGCTGGAGCCGGGTTCCGAGCCCGCCAGCAAGTATGACTGCCTTCATTTCTGAACCACAAATAGCATTCTGGTATATATAAGATAAAACATATCCTTACAGAGAAGTACTGCAGTTCACGCCTTCAGTATCTTCTCGACCCTGGCAAGCACGTCTGCAGGATTTTTCCCAAATATCGTTATCATGGGTTCCTTGCCGACAGCGCCCTTGTGGTAGATGACGTCTGCTGCAGGGTTTTTCGCAAGAGCCAAGGTTGTTCCCCAGAAAACAGATGAGCCCTCTTTGCGCTTGATGCCTGCAGGTTCCTTGCTTCTGTCGTAGCTTGACACGGAAAATAGTCTCTTGCATGCTTCAATAATCCTGTTGTCGTACCTGATGTTTATCACAGAGCGCGTCGCTGTCTTGACTTTCATGCAGGCAAGAACGGCGTCTGCCATGTGGCTTGACGCGCCAAACTCTACCCTGCTAACTGGGACTGCCATATCGCCAGCCCTGACAATCCTGCCCCTGACTGCTGCCACGTCCTGCGCGCTTGCCGCGTCGGGCAGGGCGTAGGCAAAGTTGGTCGCAGTCTCGGGTATCAGGCGCGCAAAGCCTGGAAGCGTCACAAGTCTGTCGACAGCGGCCTGCAGTTCCATGATTGCCGCATAGCGCTGCGCATCTCGGTACATCGGCGCAAGCGGGTTTGTTACAGGCAGCCCCTTGCCTACGGCAACGGCAGACTTGATGGCGTTTTGCACGTACTCGTTTGCCCCCGCGCACGCCTCTGCTATTGTAAGCCTTCTTGCAAGAAACGCCGTTGCGGCGGCTGAAAAGTTGCACCCCGAGCCGTGCGTCTCTTTTATCCTGATGCGCGGGTTTGACATCCTGGTTATCCTGCCTGATTTTTCAAGCAGTATGTCCGTGACTGTGTCCTTGCCGGAGTGGCCGCCCTTTATTATGACGTTTTTTGCGCCAAGCGCGCGGATCTTTCTTGCCGCACTGATAACATCGCGGTCATCGCGTATTTTCATGCCTGCAAGCTTTTCTGCCTCCATCCTGTTAGGAGTGACAAGAGTACACAGCGGGATCAGTCTCTTGACAAGAGGTTCCATCGCGCCTTTCTGCAATAGCCTGTAGCCCGTGCCTGCCGCCAATATGGGGTCAAGCACTATCGGCACCTTTGTTTTTGAAAGTAATCCTGCGACAGCCTCGATGGTGTCGCTGCTGTAGACCATTCCTACCTTTATCGCGTCAGGAGGCGAATCTGACATGACTGCCTTTATCTGCGCCCTTACCGCGTCGGCCGGAACCTCAAACACACCTGCGACTTTTCTAGTGTTCTGTGCCGTTATTGCAGTGATTGCGGTGCAGCCGTGGACTCCGAGCGCGGAAAACGTCTTCAGGTCCGCCTGGATGCCTGCTGCGGCTCCAGAGTCGCTTCCGGCAATCGACAGCACTACCTTCAACGCCGGTCTGTTCTCTCCATCACTTATTCAGTCTATCGGACGCTCTCAACATCAATGCTTTATATCGCATCGCTGCAATACATACCGATATTATGGCTACTCAAATGTCCAGCGCAAGGAGGGGAATAGCTACCGACGAGATGAAGCTGGTAGCAAAGGAGGAGGACGTTTCGCTAGATTTCATTGTCCACGCAGTTGCAAGCGGCTCTATAATCATCCCAAAGAACGTCGCCAGGCCGCAGAGGGAGCGCAAGGTGGTGGGCATCGGCAAGGGGCTCAAGACAAAGGTCAACGTGAACATCGGCACATCGACTTTGCACCAGGACCTTGACGAGGAGATATCAAAGGCAAAGGTGGCAGTCAAGTACGGCGCTGACACGATAATGGACCTGTCAGACGGGGGCGACATCGACCACATCCGCCGGACGCTTTTAGAAGCGGCG
This sequence comes from Nitrososphaera sp., assembly GCF_013388945.1. Taxonomy (GTDB): domain Archaea; phylum Thermoproteota; class Nitrososphaeria; order Nitrososphaerales; family Nitrososphaeraceae; genus Nitrososphaera. Next base: position 59,370 of record NZ_JACAEH010000007.1, read on the forward strand.
CCCATAACCTTTGGCACGGTGCCCGTCTATCAGGCGTACTGGCACGGCGTCGAGAAATACAAGAACCCGCTCAACATCACAGAGGACGACTACCTCAACGCGTTTGAAAAGAACTGCCAGGACGGCGTCGACTATACCACCATACATTCGGGAATCACGAACGAGCTTGCCAAGCGCGTCCTTGAAGTGAGGAGGCACGGCGGCATCGTCTCAAAGGGCGGCACGATTACAGCAGCGTGGATGCTAAAGTACGAGAAGGAGAACCCGTATTTTGAGCACTTTGACTACATGTGCGAGATTGCAAGGAAGTACGATGTGACTTTCAGCCTCGGCGACGCGCTGAGGCCCGGCTCTATACTTGACTCGCACGACGAGCTGCAGGTGGCAGAGATGATAAACGTGTCAAGGCTTGCCAAGAGGGCGCACGAAAAGGACGTGCAGGTGATGATAGAGGGGCCCGGCCACGTCCCGTTGAACGAGGTTGCTGCAAACGTGAGGCTTGCCAAGTCGCTCATAGGCGACGTGCCATACTATGTCCTTGGGCCGCTTGTGACAGACGTTGCGGCAGGCTATGACCACATCGCAAGCGCAATAGGCGCGGCCGTGTCTGCTGCGGAAGGCGTCGACCTGCTGTGCTACCTCACACCTGCCGAACATCTGGCGCTGCCGACAGCAGAGGAAGTCAAGGACGGGCTCATCGCATACCGCATAGCGGCGCACGCCGGCGACCTTGTAAAGATCCGCGACAAGGCAATAAAGTGGGACAGGGCGATAACCGAGGCAAGGCGCACGCTCAACTGGGAGCAGCAGATAAAACTTGCGATAAACCCGGAAGAGGCGGCGAGAATTCACTACAGGGAAGGCCAGCACGACGGCAACAACGTACCATGCACGATGTGCGGCGCAGCGTGCGTATACATCATGCTCCCGCAGCAGCGCCAGCCAAAAGAGAAGAAAGAAGAGGCGCCTGCGCAGACCAGCTAAAGAACATAGTTACAGAGACAGACGCGCTTGCCGCAGCAGGGGCATTTCTCTGTATCCTGCGCTATGCTGCAGCGCCTGCCATGGGTCTCGCAAAACACGAACCGCTCTGAATCTGCTTCCTGTGCTGCCTGCATGTCATGCCGTATCGAAAACGTTGCTTAATACATCAAGCAAGCTAATTTAGACACGCAAGCTAACTTCCATAGATTTGCGATTTTAACGTAGAATTATAAATGACGTACATCGCTGCCCTCACTGCAAATATGCGGTTACTTGAATATCAGGGTAAGGAGCTTTTCGATCAGTACGGGATAAGGATACCCCGCTCGCACCTTGCCAACACCGTCGAAGAGGCAAGGGAAGGTGCAAAGAAGATAGGGATCCCGCTCGTGCTAAAGTCACAGCTTACAGTCGGCGGCAGGGGCAAGGCCGGCGCGATTTTAAAAGTAAAATCCGAGGCCGAGCTTGCGCCGAAATTCAACGAGCTAGTCCACAAGGAAGTCAAAGGAGAGCTCCCGCGCGGCATACTGCTTGAAGAGATGGCCGACATAAAGAAAGAGCTGTATCTCTCGCTTTTCCTGAACCGTAGCAAGCGCTGCTACTCGCTCATCTCGTCTGCTGAAGGCGGGGTCGAGATAGAAAGCGCAGGCAACAAGGTCGTGGTAGACATCCCGGTCGACGGCCTGACGCCGCAGGTTGCAGAGGACACGGCTACAAAACTCGGGCTGACAGGCAACGCGGCAGTAGCGTTTGTCGACCTCACTACAAAACTGTCAAAACTTGCAAGCGAGAAGGAGGCCGAGCTTGCAGAGATAAACCCTGTGGCGATACTTGGCGACGGCTCGATGCTTGCGCTTGACGCCAAGGTGATAATAGACGACAACGCCATGTTCCGCCACCCCGAGCTGAAAAAGTACGAACACGTGTCAGAGCTTGAAAAGCAGGCAGAAGTCTCGGGCTTTTCGTTAGTCGAGCTTGAAGGCAACATTGCAATCATCGGCAACGGCGCGGGGCTTGTCATGTCCACACTCGACCTCGTCGCCGACGCCGGCGGAAAGGCAGGCGCGTTTTTGGACTTTGGCGGCAGGGCGACCACCGAAACAATCTACGAGGCGCTCAGGGTAGTGAGCCAGATAAAGAAGGTCGAAGCAATCCTGGTCAACCTGTTTGGCGGAATCGTGCGCACGGACCTCGTGGCGCAGGGGCTGCTTGACGCTTACAAGAACAACGTGATTACCGTCCCGGTGTTTGCAAGGATCTCCGGCGCCGAGTCAGAGCGCGCAAAGCAGATGCTGCAAGGAAGCAGGGCGAAACTCTATAACACGGTTGAGGAGGCAATACAGGCCGCAGTTGCGGCAGTCGGGAGGAGATGACAATGGCAGGCTATGACATATTTGACATACTGGTCGGGCGTGGCGACGAGAAAAAGCCGGTGATAGTGCAGGGCATAACCGGAAGCTACGGCTCGACGCACACCCGCCTCATGAAGGCGTACGGCACAAACATTGCAGCAGGCGTCACACCCGGCAAGGGCGGGCAGTCATTTGAAGGAATCCCCGTCTACAACGGCATGGCAGAGGCGGTGAAGGCGACAGGCGCGCAAATATCCGGGATATTCGTTCCGGCGCAGTTCTTTCTTGGGGCCGCGATGGACGCGCTTGACGCGGGCATAAAGCTGCTTGTTGCAATACCGGAGCACGTGCCTATCCGCGACTCGATAAAGGTGATAGAGCACGCCAAGAGCAAGGGCGCAAGGATGGTCGGCCCCAACACCGCCGGCGTTATTGTGCCAGAGGTAATGAAAGTAGGCATCATGCCTGCCCAGCCGTTCAAGCGGGGCAACACCGTCGTGTTTTCAAGGAGCGGAACTCTGATGTACGAGGTCTCGTACAACCTGTCCAACAGGGGGTACGGCCAGAGGCTGTGCCTTGGGATCGGGGGCGACCCGATAAACGGTACCAACCTGATAGAGGCGTTTGACCTCGTGCGCAACAGGCCCGACGTCGACTCGGTGGTCGTGGTGGGAGAAATCGGCGGCGACGCGGAGGAGCAGCTTGCCGACTATATCATCCGCACGTCGTTCTCAAAGCCGGTCGTCGCATACATCGCAGGCAGGGCGGCGCCGAAAGAAAAGAGGATGGGCCACGCAGGCGCCATTGTGTATGGCAACTACGGCTCTGCCGAGTCCAAGGTGGCAAACTATGCCAAGGCCAGCGTGCCTGTAGCAAAGAGGCCTGCAGAAGTGCCAGAACTGCTCGCACAAAAGATGCGCAGGTAGATTACGAAAACTCGTCTCTGTAACGCTCGCGCAGGTAAAGGAGCCCCTTTACGAGATCACGGGCCTGCGCAGGCGTTATCTTGCTTTCCTGCAAGAACTTTTCATCGACTCCAAGCGAAAGGAGCTTCATGATGTCCCAGTGCATCTGGACAATCTGCGGATCTCGCACAATTGCCGTATGCACTTCAGGTATAAAAGGATAGGCGTGTCAGCCCCTGAGCCACGCCCTGTACTTTTTTGCGTCTATGCAAAAGACGAGGGCGCACTGGGCAAGGGCGCCCATGTTGTTCTGGAGCATCCTGACCCAGATGGCCGAAATGAGCGGGTGCTTCTCGGGGTTTGGTATCCTCACCGCCTTTTTGATGTCGGCACCTGACACGGGGATCACTTCATTGTAGATGAACTTGCTCTCCTGCTCGCCCACCCTTATTGGCAGGCCGAGCTTGTAGGCAAGGGCGCGCATCAGAGGAAACGGCAGGTCGGTCTTGGCGTCTTTGACAAACCTTTCCTTTACGCGAAACGCTAGGTCTATCATCAGGTCTTCCTTCTCTGCATGCGCGCTGATAATGACATAGTCGCCGCGCTTTAGTTTCTTGCTGTACATGACGATGGTCAGGCCCTGCGATTCGAGGCGCTGCTCTCTGTCTGGCTTTGCAATGGCGTCTTTCACGATGGGGCGAGTCAGGCCAAACTTGCCCTCGCACTCTTTGCGGAAAAGCTTTGTGTATTTTACGGCCATCCTGCGGGGTATCTTTGCTCAAGCATATTAAAATTACAGGGCCGCCGATGAAAGGCATTGCCGGTGGAAAAGCGCTTCTGCGACAGGTGCATGGCCCGCACAGCGCACGACGTGATGGAGGAGCCGGACGCGATATACACGTACAAGCGCCGGCGAAAATACAGGTGCCAGGAATGCGGCAAGACCAGCTTCAAGCGGGGCTTGCGCCCAAGCGCGGAGTCGGTCTACTGATGGACGCAGGCGCCATAGTCAGGCTCAAGGCCGAGTTTGCGAAAAACTACAGGGGCTCTAGCCACATGCACGAGGCTGTCCCGAACCAGTCGTCGGCGAGCCTGCCGGTTGAGCCGGGAGGACTTGCCGCCATGCACGCGTTTGCAAAGAACAACCCCATCTACTTTGGCTCAAAGGAGATGGAAATTGCAGGCATTCCCTGCACCGTGTATGAGGGCGACATCAACGAGTACTGGCTTTCAAGCATCAAGCACGACTCGGGCTACCAGCCCTTCTACCCGACGTGGATACTGTCAGCGTACGCGCTTGCAATAGCGTCAAGGGAGATGGGCTTTGAGCAAATAGTCGACATTGGCTCCGGCGACGGCAGGATAGCCTACTGCGCAAAAGCAGCCGGCCTTGGAGGCCACGGCATAGAGATAGATCCTGACCTTGTGGAACTGCAGAAAAAAATATCGTCTGCAACAGGCGTTGACTTTGACGCCCGGTGCGCCGACGCCACGCAGTTCGATTATTCTTCATTGGGGCTCACAAGGCCGCTTTTCTACATATCCGGCCTGCCTGAGATGGGCGAGATGCTTGCAAACAGCGTGCTTGAAAGGATACTGTCGTCTGGCCTGAAAAGCAAGTCAGGCTTTGTGCTCATGGGAAGCCACGTCCGGCGCAAGTTTGCAAGGGAGCACCTGCAGTGGGGCTGGGGCGAGGTCATTGCCCGGTTCGGCCTCGAGGTAAAGCAGGTGATAACGCTTCCGACGCACTGGACTGCCGACCAGCCCCTTGACACGCCCTACATCTTTGCCGTGCCTCAAGCAGGCCGGGTCTTGTAATTTATACCGGTGAGTCCAGTAGAGGTGTGTAATTGGCCGAGAACCTGCTTGCGATGCTCCTTTGGCTTGGGGAGCTCACCCTTGCAAGCTGGGTGCTCTCGTACGGGGCAGAACACCTGTCCAAGAAGTACGGCGCCAAGTTTGTCGGGCGCACTCTTCTCAGCGTCGCAACAACATTACCAGAGATAGCAATCGTAGTGTATGCTGCTGCCGCAGGCTCTTACGGTACCGCGATTGGCGCCGGCCTTGGCAGCAACCTGCTCATGATGACGCTCGGGCTTTCCGTCATGCTGCTTGTCGCCACCACAAAGTTGTCAAAGGCGCCGCTGAAGGGCCTCGACGTGTCGACTTTCAAGCTGGACAAGATATTTTTGATTGCGACTGCCGGCATCAGCGCGCTCTTGTTCCTCGACGGGTATGACTTTATCGACGGCATAGTGTTCTCGGGGCTTTTTGGCGCCTACCTTGTCATGGCGCTTGCAGAGATGCGCCAGGAGAAAAAGAAGGAAAAGGTTGCAAACGGCCACACAGTCGACGGCCACAGGCTGGTCGAGGTCGAAGAGAAGCCCAGCAACAGGCAGATGGTGAAGGCAGGGCTTGCATTTGCGGCAGGCACTGCAGGCATTTTCTTTGGCGCCGGGCCTTTCATAGAGTCGCTACAGGGCTTTTCGCTTGAAGTGGGCGTGTCAGTCATCGTGCTTGCGGTGATAATCAGCCCGATAGCAGGCGAGATGCCGGAAAAGATCTCGATGATACTGCTTGCAAGAAAAGGCGCGGCAGGAGCGTCTATCGCCGTCGCAAACGTGCTGGGGTCGAAGATACTCAACAACACGCTGCTCCTTGCAGTAGCGGTGTTTGGCGCGATTTACCACGGCGGGTTTGGCGCCATCATTGAACGAACTGATATCTTGGAGTACCAGATAATCCTGGTTACCGCAGTTACGATGGCGGCAGTCGGAATGATGTTCAAGAAAACAATCGGTCTCAAGATTGGCATCATCTTGGCGGCGATGTATGCCGTCTCATTGGTCATCCAGTTCCTCCTGCCCCAGGACCTGACTTTACATTAATTAGAGTGCGATAGGTATGACAGGCGTGGCTTCCAAAATCCTCGTGGCAGTCGACGGGTCCGAAAACTCTGTCCGGGCCTTTGAGCGGGCGCTTTCGCTTGCAAAGGGCACCGGCGCGCAGGTGACAGCCGTCCTTGTCATCGAGACTCCGCCTACCGTGTACGTCGAGTCGCAGAAACTCTTGTACCAGCTCTTGCAGAACTTTCGAAAAGAGTCTGCCAAGGTGCTTGACAGGTACGAAGAGATTGCAGAAAAGCAGGGGATGAAAGTCGAGTCTGCAGTCATGGAAGGCGACCCCGCGTCGCACATAATAGCCTATGCAGAAAAGGGCGGCTTTGACATGATTGTCATGGGGAGCAGGGGGCTTGGCAAGTTCAAGGGGATAGTGCTTGGAAGCACGTCAAGGAAGGTCCTACAAAACGCCAAGTGCCCTGTCCTGATAGTGAAGTAATCTACAACGGAAGCATGCCAAACAGCACGAATATGACAATGACTGCAAACGCTATAGCTATCAGTCCCTTTGCCGTCAGGCTCAGATACACGCATTGTATCTACCAAAATGACTAATTAGCCTGATCGGAATCTGCCTGCATAAAGAATTGCCACAAATGGCTTTCCATTAAAAACGTGCATGTTACTCGGCAGATTTTGACCACTGCAGGACTACCGAGGTGTCCTGTGCGTACTCCTTCTGCCTCGTCGCGCCCAGGTCGTGCTCAAGTTTGGACTTGAGCGTCGCATGCTGCTTTGTGGCCGCGTGGTCTTTTGCCTCAGACATTTCGACTTTGCGGTTGCAGATGTTGCAGCGCAGCTTTTCCGTCACGCCTGAAGATCAGGAATCGCGCTATAAAACCTGTGCAGCAAGCCATTTATTGGATGCGCATGATATTGCGGCCATGGATGCAAGCCCTGCAGCCAGGATAATCCTTGGCAACCTGATGCACGTGACAGGCGCAGAAGGCGCCAGCCTGGGGCAGATAAAGATGTGGCTTGTACCGCAAAAGGCGGAAAACGAGTACGACTACAACATCAACAAGGGCTACTTTGAATTGTTAGTATCGCAGGCCCTCCGGGAGCTTGTTGCAGGCGGCTACGTCTCCTCGTCGCTTCCAGACGGCGTGGACGACGGCGACGTCAGGCATTTCTTCCTGACCGAAAAGGGCGCGAAATACGTGCGGGAACTTGCAGCAAGTGAAATAGAGCAAAGCTACTAGGACAAAAACATTCAAAAGCAAGCCCGCGTCTTATGAACGCTCGACGACTGGGGAGATCGGATTTGACATCAGCCAAGAAGGAACAGAAAGAGCGCGAGAACAGCGAGCGCCTTGCACGCGCAATTGAAACTCTCGACGCAATCACCAAGAACAACGACGTGCAGAAAAGTGTCAGGAACATGATAAAGGAAGTATTGATGGCGCTTAAAGACGACAAGTCCGGAAGCCCGTCGGTCAGGGCTGCAAACGCAATCAGCCTTTTGGACAGCGCGACCCAGAGTCCCCAGATGCAGTCGCACATCCGGACTATGCTCTGGCAGGTCGTGTCGACGTTAGAAAGCATCAGGGAATAATTACCGCGTCGGGTTTTTCACAGGCTTTGGCGGAGGCGGGAGCTTCTCAAGCTTGTGGGTCGGGTTTGCAAGGTAGTGGCGCGACGCGCCCTCTCCTGAAAGCACAATGTTGCAGTGGACACACCTGTACCTTATCGCCATAAAGCCTTGCACCTTTGTATTGGATGGACGGGGTAAAAAACTCTGCCCTATCTTAGGCGCAGAATTTCGCGGTTGTCAGGCACGCTTGAGCGGATCTTGAGCCTCGAGTAGACAGAGCTTGCGACGTTCTCTGACTTGGAGCGCTCTCCGTGGTTCACAAGCACACGCTTTGGTTTGACCTTTGCGACAAAGTTCATTATCTGGTTAAAGTCGCTGTGGCCCGAAAAGCCGTCTATCTTTTGCGTCTGGCACCTGACGGGAACGACCTTTACCTTGCCGGACTTGTCCATCATGGTGACGTCAGACACGTTGCCGTCAAGCACGCGCCTTCCAAGGGTGCCGTTTATCTGGTAAGAGACAAAGATTATCTTGTTCTTGGGGTTTGGCGCAAGTTCTTTGAAGTATTCCACAGACGGCCCGCCTTCGAGCATGCCGGAAGTCGCCATGACTATGCACGGGTTCTCGTCGTTGAGCACCTAGTCGCGCTTGCCGTAGCCGGAAATGACTGTAAAGTATTCGGAAAGGAACGGGTTTATGCCCTGCGATACAGAGCGCCTCACGTCGGCGCCGAGGTAGTGCGCGTAACTCATGTGGATGGCGCTTGCCTCAGATATCATGCCCTCTATGTATATGGGCGACTCGACGAGCCTGCCCTCGCTCATCTCCTTTGCCATGACAAGCATTATCTCCTGGGCCCTGCCGACTGCCGGCACGGGTATCAGCACCTTGCCCCCTTCCATCAGCACCTTGTTGATGGACTCTGCAAAAGTCCTGTAGACAAACTGCTGGTCGGGCATGACGTCAGTCGAGTTGCCGTAGGTGCTTTCAGTTATCAAAGTCTCCACACGCGGGTACGTGGAAACGGCGCTGTCGAGCAGCTGCGTGCGGGCGTACTTGTAGTCGCCTGTGTAAAGTATGTTGTGCGCGCCAGAGATGTTCAGATGCACCGTCGCGCTTCCCATTATGTGGCCTGCGTTGTTCAGCGTGACTGTGATGTCGGGTGAAATGTCAGTCGGCTTGCCGTACGGAAGCGTTATGGTCCTCTTTATCACCTCGTGCACGTCGCGTGCTTCATAGGGAAGATAGGTGCCGTTTGCGTTTGCAATCTTGACCGAGTCCATCTGCAATAGAGTCATCAGAGGCAGCGTGGGCTCGGTGCAGTACACCGGCCCGCGGTAGCCGTACTTGAAAAGCGTCGGCAAGAACCCCTGGTGGTCGATGTGCGCGTGGCTGATGACGACAGCGTCGAGCTCGTCAAGGTCAAAGTTGAGCCAGTCAAGGCGCGGGTACGCGTCAAGCCCGGACATCTCGCCCGGGTTTATGCCACAGTCAAGCATGACCTTGCTCTCCGGCGTTACTACGATAAAGCACGACCTGCCAACCTGCTTTACGCCGCCAAGGCAGAACAGCATCACTTCCTCCTTGCTGGTGGACCACCCTTGAGGCTTTGGCTGGGATTCTGGCTCCTGCTTGCCGTTGCCGTTCTCAAAGCCTCCGACGACCAGCGGCCCGCGGAAAAGCCTCCTGCCAAGTTTCTGCAAAAAGTCGCTTCTTTCCCTCGCAGAGCCCTTCAGCGTGGAGTGAATCGTGTTTATGCTGGTCGACGGTATGTGCGGCGAGCGCCTGGTGTGCGCTATCCAGCCGGTGGACTGGGCTATCTCTACTATCATGGCAGGGTCTATTGATTCCGGCCTGCTGACTTCAAGCACGACCTCGCCGGTCGCGTCGTCGCAAAACACTGCGGAAACAGAAACGTCCTTTGGCAGGAGCTTTGCGACTGCCTGCCTAGTCGCGTCCTCTTCCAGGCGCACGGATGGGTCGGTCCTTATGATAAATCGCTTTTTCAGGGTCTTTGAAAGCGACGACAGGTAATACGTAAGTTCAGTGAGCGCAAAGCGCGGGTTTTTGGTATAGAGCGCGATGTTGGGGCCTTCGAACCTGACGGTGGTTATCTGCGAGTCTGCAGGGATTGACTGCAAAATAGTCTTGGCTACCTCTTCCTCGCTTTCCGTTGTTACCTTGGCTACCGGGCTTTCCGCCGGAGGTCTCCTCTCTCTGAAATCAGGGGCCCTCCTGTACTGCCCGCGCCTCTCAAATTCCTCGCGCTTTTCCAACTCTTTTTTCGTTCCTTGTATTGTCGTATGCTACGTGGTCAAGGCCGATAAAATGCCACGACACAACCCGGCAATAAGCAGTTGTACATGACTTTTTCTGCTATAAAAGCCTAGTGCCGGGAAGGCTCTACAGTCTGTTCAGCACGTACGGCAACAGTATGGCTGCAGCAACCACCGCGACCATCACGGCGGTGAGGAGGTTTGTGGCGTTTTTCGCAAGCGCGGCCGACTTGATCTTCTTTTCTATTATCGAGCCGTACATCTGGCCTCCGTCGAGCGGTCCTATCGGCAGCGCGTTGAATATGCCGACGTTAAAGTTGACAAACCATAGCCAGAACAGCATGTTGGCCGCCGGAACCCACACGGGTCCAAGCGTGGACTCGTACCTTGACTGCATGAGGTCAGAATATGGCACCGCGCCCTGCTGCATCGTGGGCGGCAAAAGCAGGGCTATTGGGTTTGAGCCAAACGCTCCCTTGTAGCGCTCAAGCACCGCTCCAGAGTCAGGCAAAAGCGGTGTCACCTGGATGCCAAGGATTCCTCTGCCCGGTTCTACTGCTTCTGGTAGCGTGGCCTGCTCTGTCACAAGCTGGTTGTCGCTGTCAAACCAGGTGATCTCTACCGTCCTGCCGAGGTTTGCGCGCAGTATCTCACCTAGGTCGTTTATCTCCCTTATCTCCTGGCCGTCGACTGTCTGTATAACCGACCCTTGCGTCATTCCTATCGACTCGGCAAGCGAGCCGGGGTTGACGCTTACTACAGCAATGCCGAACTGGGGCGAGTTGGGGTCTGGCGGGACGGGTGTTAGAGTGGTTATTATGAAATAAAGCGCCGCAAGCGACACGCCTGCTAGTATCATGTTGTTAAGCGGCCCTGCGGTGAGTATGGAGCTCTTTTTCTTTAGGTTGACCTTGTTCAGCTCTTCTCTTTCAATGTTGACAAAGGCTCCTATGGGAAGCCCGAGGAGTAGAACGATGCCGGTCGAGTCGACCCGTACGTTGTAGATTCTGGCAATGATTCCATGCCCTGCTTCGTGTATGACTATTGTCACGATGAGCGCGATCCAGCCGTACGTTATGGGCAGGTAAGGATTGAGGCCGGGGATGAGCAGGTTTGCAGTAGGCTCCAGTGCGCCGACGTTCTGGCGGGCTTCTGCGTTTGCAATGAGGATCGCAAGCGAGCCTACGATGAGAAATATCGCAAGCGCCGTGATGATGGGCATGAGGTATGCGTTTATTTCGGCCCATGCCTTTGCGCCGGGCCATTTTGCCACCCTGTCAAAGAAGTCCAGACCAAACGGGGTGTGGATGAGAATGAGGGGGAGCTTTACCTCGGCGCGGACCTTCCTCTGCTGTTCCAAACAGGGGTTCTACGCCGTTTGATTATTTAATGCTTGTTTAAGGAGGCTAGACTCCAGACGCTTCAGACTTTTGGATCTCGATAGAGACCTTGTCGCCAACCTTTATGCCGAGGTCCTGGTACTCCCTCATGCTCAGCTTCATGGTCGGGGTCTCTGTCATGCCGCCGAACATGCCGGGTATTCCTGCCATCACCTTTGGCATGTTCTTCATCATGTCCTCGATGGACGAAAAAGCCATGGTGTTTGGTCCAAAGGGGCTCATTGGCTTGCTTTCTGGCTTGTACTCCTTTGGGTCGTTGAATGTGACGTAGACGTAAGGGCTGCCGTCCTGAGAAGCTTCAATGCGGGCCACTATGAACTCTCGCTTCATCAAAAAGCTCTTCTCAGCCGGGCCTTATTTGCATATCGAAGCCGGAACGACCCTGCACGCAACGGCAGGGCCTTCCCGGGGGATACGATCTGGCTATTTCGGAAGGGCAGATGCTTTTGTCAGCGGTGCTGACACCGTATTTTCAAGGCCGGCGGATAAAAGACTCGTCGATAATTCGTCTACCTTCAGCCTCTATTTCAAAAACTCTAATTTGGGCTTGCCGTAGCACCTGCGTGCTTGCCATACAGGCCGGCCACGTGAGCAAGGTGTACAAGGGCTCCCCTTACCCTGCGCTGTCAGACGTCTCGCTTGAGGCCGAGTCGGGCCAGGTCTTTACATTGCTTGGAAGAAACGGGGCGGGCAAGACCACCTTTGTGCGCATTTGCGCGACGCAGCTGATGCCGACTTCAGGCACGATAAGAGTGCTCGGGCTTGACGCCGTGAAGCAGGCAAGGCAGGTGCGAGACCTTATCTCGGTGGTGCCGCAGGAAGGAAGGCCGCTTCGGGCGCTCACGCCGTGGGACCACGTCTACAACTGGCTCAGGATTAGGGGCGAGGGAAAGGAGAGGGCGAAGGAAAAGACAGAAACAATGCTCAGGAGGCTGGAGCTGTGGGACGCCAGAACCCGGCCGGCCATGAACCTGTCAGGCGGCATGAAGCAGAAGGTGCTGGTTGCCATGGCAATGGCAGTCGACGCGCAACTGCTGTTTTTAGACGAGCCCACGATAGGGCTCGACCCGGTGTCAAGGAGGCAGGTCTGGTCTGCTATAAAGGACTGGAAGGCGCAGGGGCGCTCGATACTGCTAACTACTCACTACATGGACGAGGCAGAGGTGCTCTCGGACCATCTTGTCATAATCGACAGGGGCAAGGTCGTGGCGCAGGGCACGGTTTCGGATCTTCGCAAGGTGATACCGCACAACACCCGGGTCGACATCGCAAAGGATGGGCTTGACGCAGACGCGCTCAGTGCTTATGGCTCAGTCACAGACACGGGCGCAGGGATGCTCAGGGTGTTTGCCTTCGAGTCTGCAGTGCGGGAGCTCTCAGAGCTGGCGATACGGCGCAACCTGTCTTTCACGGTCTCCCCTGTGACCCTTGACGACGTGTTTGTGTATCTCGTGGGCAAGATGGAGGTAAATGAAAGTTGATGCTTCCTGCAAGGCAGGCCATGCTCATTGCATACTCGACAGGGATACTGTGGCTCCAGCGCAACCCGATGTCGCTCGTGTTCACGGCAATCAGCCCGTTCTCGCTCCTGTTCGTTCTGTTCGTCGTAAGCGGCGGGCAGTACGTGCACCTTGCCGTCGCCGGCTCGCTTGTGATGGCGCTTGTCGGCTACGGCCTTGCGCTCGGGCAGGACATCTCGTTTTACAAGACAGAGTACAAGATACAGGACATTTTCGTTGCGTCGCCAGTCTCGCCGCTCACGTACATGATGGGCCTTGCGCTTTCAGAGCTGCTGTTCGGGCTGCCGGCGCTCACCGTGCTTGCGGTGCTCGTGGTGTATTTTGGAGGCTCGCTTTTGACCATACCGCTTCTGATATCGTCGATACTGCTTCTCTGGGGCTCGATGTCCGCGATGGGCTTTTTCATATCGTCTCACATGCTCCACATGCGAAACGCGACGCAGGTGATATCGTTTGTAAACGTCATCCTTGCGGTGCTACCGCCGGTGTTCTATTCCGTGACCACTTTGCCTGATTCCCTGCGCTACCTCTCTTATGCTGTTCCGACGACGCACGCGTCGATAATGTTCCAGGCTACCATGGGGTTGCCGGTGCCTGCCGACTGGTCGCTTGGCTTTGGGTTTGCCGTGCAGGTGGCGTACCTGGTAGGGTTTGTAGCGCTTGCAAAGACAAAGGCCATCTGGCGTGAGACCTAGTCGACCGGCGGCGAGCGGCTGTTCTTGACGTACTTGATGAACTTGTCCCGGTCAGAGTCGGCAACATTGTAGTACCTCTTCAACGATTCCAGGGTGTCGTCGTCATACTGTTCATAGTATTTGCGCAAAATGTCATCCGCGTCGGGCTTGTGCTTTTTCGACGGCACGTTATACTCTCAAGCGCAGAAAAGATAAATTTTTTGGTAAGGTGGAGGTCACGGTGGGATTTGGACCCACGACCTGCTGATTACAAGTCAGCCGCTCTGCCAGGCTGAGCTACGTGACCTCGTTCTGGCAGTTTTGGTTGTACATAATTAATACTTTCGGCGACAGACGCCTGATGTATTTAAATTACAGCGGACATCCAAGAGATGCGATGGCGCAGAAATTTCTGGTGCAGGTCATCATCGAGAACAAGCCCTACATCAACGACCCCGAGGGCGAGACTATACACCGCGATCTGGTGGTCAAGGGCGGGTACTCGCAGGTCAAGTCGGTGCGCGCCGCCAAGATGTTAAAGATGACTGTGAACGCAAATTCCGAGAAGGACGCCGAAAAGACCGTGCAAAAGCTTTGCGAGGAGCTGCGCATCTTCAACCCTGTAGTCAGCAACTGCACCGTAAAGGCTTCCAAGGCCTAGTGCTTGTCGTGGCTCATCGTCGCAATCACGTCGTCGATGCTTCCAGTGTCGCCAAGCGTCCCTTCCAGGAGCAATGTAGTTCTCAGGTGCTTGGCAAGGTCTGTGACTGTGATGATGCCTACCACTTTGCCGCCTTCAAGTATTGGCAGCCTGCGCACCTTGTGGTTGACCATGCGCTGGACGGCCACTTCTATGGGGGTGTCAGGCGTGGCAGTCGTCAGTATCTTGGACATGATTTCTGACACCTTGACCTGCGAGACTGCAAGCTCTTTTGCGCATATCTTTTTAATGAAATCGCGCTCCGTCACGATGCCGGCAGTCGCGCCGTCCTTTATCACAAAAAGCGAGCTGATGCCCTTTTCGGTCATCATCCTGGCGGCTTCAAGCGCGCTCTTGTCGCCGTCGATGGTGACTATCTCCTTTGTCATGATGTCGCGCACGACGCTTGCGACCATGCACTAGACTTGGAACTGTAACGATTTAATCCTTGCCGTCGTAAAACACTGGAAACCCCCTCAAGATATTAATACGAGCACCGAGAAGTCACACTCAAAATAATGAAGATAGGGATTGCCGTTTTCCCCGGGAGCAACTGCGACCGCGACGTGCACCACGTTTTGAACAATGTTGTGGGCCTTCAGGCCGACTTTATCTGGCACACCAAGGACAGGATTTCAGGCTACGACGCCATGATTATCCCCGGAGGCTTTGCCTTTGGCGACAGGCTTCGTGCAGGTATCATCGCCGCTCACAGCCCGATAGTGCAGGAGGTCAAGAGGCTTGCAAAGGACGGCATGCCGGTGCTAGGCATTTGCAACGGCTTTCAGATACTTGTCGAGTCCGGGCTCCTGCCGGGCGCGCTTCTCATGAACGACTCGCTAAGGTTTGTCTGCCGGTGGACAAAGGTCAAGGTGCAGAACAACCACACGCCGTTTACGCAGGCTTTCTCAAAGCGCGAGGAATTCAACATACCGGTTGCGCACGGCGAGGGCCGCTACGTCGCAACCCCTGACATTGTAAAGGACCTGAAGAAAAAGAACCAGGTCGTCCTGCAGTATTCGCACGACGACCCAAACGGCTCGACTGACCTTATAGCTGCGATATGCAACGAGCAGGGAAACGTCATGGGCATGATGCCGCACCCCGAGAGGGCAAGCGAAAGCATCATCTCTGCAAGCGGCTCGGGCGAGGCAATAGGCATCTTCCGCTCGCTTGCGTCTTTTCTTGAGCAAAGGGCGGTAGCCTGACCATGGGCGTCCTCACAGAAGGAGAGCTGCGCTACCTTCAGGAAAAGCTCGGCAGGCCTGCAAACGAGGTCGAGCAGGACATCGTCGGCGCCGAGTGGTCCGAGCACTGCTCGTACAAGTCATCCAAGAAATACCTGCGATTGTTGCCGACAAAGGGCAAGCGGGTGCTTGTGGGGCCGGGATATGACGCCGGCGTCCTTGACGTGGGCGACGGCTACGTGCTGACCGTGCACATCGAAAGCCACAACCACCCGTCAGCAGTAGAACCGTTTGGCGGGGCCGCAACCGGCGTCGGCGGAGTAATACGCGACATTATGTCCATGGGCACAAGGCCCATTGCGGTCTTTGACGCGCTGCGCTTTGCGCCAATCGAGGGCAAGAGCAAGCAGGCCCAAAAGTCAAGGTGGCTTTTTAAAAACGTCGTCAAGGGCATAGCCGACTATGGCAACTGCATCGGGATACCGACTGTCGGCGGCGAGATAGAGTTTGACCCGTCGTTTGAGGACTATTGCCTCGTCGACGTGGCGTCGATTGGCGCCGGCAAAAAAGAAGAGGTGATTTCAAACAGGGCAGAAGTGGGCGACTTTTTGGTGCTTGCAGGGGGCTCGACTGGCCGGGACGGCATCCACGGCGCCTCGTTTGCGTCAAAGGCGCTTGAAGCCGAGAACCGCTCGGCGGTGCAGATACCCGACCCGTTCCTTGAGAAACTGCTTCTTGAAGCAACCATGGAGGCAGTCAGGCAGGGCTGCGTCAAGGCGATAAAGGACCTTGGCGGCGGAGGGCTGTCGTGCTGTTTGTCGGAAACTTCAGACAGCCTTGGCAGGGGCTTTGACGTCGAACTTTTGAAGGTGCGCGCAAGGGAAGCCGGCATGACGCCCAACGAGCTCATGATATCCGAGTCGCAGGAGCGCATGCTGTTTGTAACAGACGCGCAAAAGCTGCCAGAATTGCAATCGATCCTTGACAAGTACGAGATAGGCTATTCCGTCCTTGGCAAGGCCGAAGGGCACGAGAACCTGACTGTCAGGCACGCCGGCAAGGTGGTCGCAGACATGCCCTCAAGCCTTGTGGCGCACGCGCCGCTTGCAGACAGGGCAAGCAAGAGGCCCGCGTACCTTGACAGGCTGAAAAAGGCACGCCAGCCAAGACCTGCAAACCTAGGCAGGGCTCTGCTTTCGCTTCTCTCAAACCCGACGATTGCCGGCAAGAGCTGGGTCTACCAGCAGTACGACCACGAAGTCGGCGTAAGGACGGTAGTCAAGCCGGGCGCAGGCGACGCGGCCGTGATGAGGCTTGACAACGGCAAGTTTGTCGCGGCAAAACTTGACGGCAACTCAAAGCACTGCTACCTCGACCCGTACCAGGGCACGCTTGGCTGCCTGTCAGAGGGCGTGCGCAACGTGGTATGCACAGGCGCCGAGCCAATAGGCGTCGTGGACCACCTGCAGTTTGGAAGCCCGGAGGACCCGGAGATATTCTGGACGTTTGCGCAGGCGGTAAACGCCATCGTGGATTACTGCAACTTTATGGAGATGCCTGTAGTCGGCGGCAAGGTCAGCTTTTACAACGAAACTGCCAAGGGCGCGATAAAGCCCTCGCCTGTCATGGGCACGCTCGGGCTCATAGACGACAAAAAGTGGATAACCCGGCCCGCTCTCGGGCACGGCGACACCATTTTCATAGTCGGTGAGACGCGCCCGGAGATGGGGGGCTCTGAATACTATGAATACGTGCACGGCATAACCGGTGGGCCGGTGCCGCAGGTGGACCTTGCGACGGACAGGGCAAACGGCGCAGCCGTCATGAAGCTGATAAGAAACGGGCTTGTCACCTGCGCGCACGACTGCTCAAAGGGCGGCCTTGCAGTTGCACTTGCAGAGATGGCAGTCGCCGGCAAGACGGGCTTTAAGGTGGAGATGGACAAGGCCCCGAGCACGTGCAAGCGGGCCGACGAGCTCTTGTTCTCCGAGTCGCACTCGCGCTATATTGTCGGGACGTCCAAGCCTGCAGAAGTTGAGCAGCTGCTAAAGTCATAAGGAGTAAAGTTTGCCCAGATAGGCAGGTCTGCCCGGGGCAGGGCCGAGTTTACACAGGGCAAGAAAGCAAAGGTGTCGATTCCACTTGCAAAACTTGACAACGCCTTTGGCGCGCTTGGCAGGATAATGCAGTGAAGATACATTTTTTAAATCATGCCGCCAAGCTAACCACAGTCATGGCCAGCGCATGCTTGGGGGGAATCGCCTTTGGTCCATGAAAACTGCGGCGTCGTAGGCATATTCTCGCTTGCCGGGCACAACGTCATCCCGTTTGCAATAGATATGCTCCGGGCTCTTCAGCACAGGGGCCAGGAGGCGTGGGGCATTGCAGTGCCGGGCAAGTCGCCTTTCAAGAGGCTCGGGCTTGTTTCTGCCTCGGCTTCAGACTTTCAGTCAATCGTCAAAAAGTACAAGTCAAGCGCTGCCATCGGCCATGTCAGGTATTCCACCTTTGGCAAGAGCAACCTTGAAAACGCGCAGCCCCTGAAGGTCAAGGACCTGTGCATAGCGCACAACGGCACGATAGCAAACGTTGAAGAATTGTCAGGGATGGTTGGCGGGTGCACGTTCACGCCCCAGACCATGAGCGACACGCTTGTCGCCGCGCAGAGGCTTGTCATGCACATCGCCGAAAAGGACGACATGGCATCTGCGATGTCTATCCTGAAAAGCGAGATGGTCGGCTCGTTCTGCTTTACCTTCCTCACAGACGACGGCTCTGTCTACGCTGCGCGGGACACGCGGGGCTTCCGCCCGCTCGTGCTCGGGTTCCACAAAGAGACTTCGACCTACATGGTCGCTTCTGAATCATGTGCGCTTGCGGCAGTTGGCGCGCAGCTGGTGCGCGACGTCGAGCCCGGCGAGCTTGTGAAAATGGGCAAGGCAGGCGTGGAGACAAAGCAGTTTGCGACTGAAAGCCCGCACGCCCACTGCGCCTTTGAATACACCTACTTTGCGCACCCGTCCTCCATAATGGAGGGCATCAACGTGTATGCGGCGCGCAAGCGAATAGGACAGTTCCTGGCAAAGAAATTCCCGATAATGGACGCAGACGTCGTCGTTCCAGTGCCGGACTCTGCAAGGCCTGCGGCGCTTGGCTACGCGCTTGAGGCCGGCCTGCCGTTTGAGGAGGGCCTGCTGAAGGACAGGTACAGCAAGAAGGGCTCGATGCGCAGCTTTATCGAGCCGTACCAGAACGACAGGGTCGAGATAAACAAGGGAATAATCCCAATCCGCGAGGTGGTAGAAGGAAGACACGTCGTCGTGGTGGACGACAGCATAGTCCGCGGCACAAGCTCTGCGTCGATAATAAGCACACTCCGTGCGGCAGGCGCAAGGCGCATAAGCCTTGTAGTCACGTATCCGCCGATACGGTACCCCTGCTACGCTGGCATCGACTTTCCGTCGCAGGAAGAGCTGATAGCGTACCAGCACGGCGCAGAAGAGCAGGCAAACGAAAAGGTAGCGTCAAAAGTAGCCCGCGTGATAGGGGCAGACTATGTCGCCTACAACGACACTTCAAACCTTGCGCAGGCAATAGGCATGCCAGAGCAGGAGCTGTGCTTTACCTGCTCGACCGGCAACTATGCCCCGCTTGGAATAAAGCCGGTGTTCAAGACCCGGGCCCAGATAAAGGGTGAATGAGAGCTTAAATCCTAGATTGGACTTTTTCGTACCGTGCGCCTTGCAATAGTGCTGGCAATCGCCGGCGGCATAGTTGCAGCAACTGTGGCAGCCATAGTCGCGTCTTCAATCCCGACGCAGGACTATTCGCTGACTGTTGACGCGCTCAAGGACGAGCAGTCGCTTTTCACCAACGCCCGCGTCGTTCTGTCAAACACAGGCCGGCTGCCTCTGACAGACATCACAGTCGACTTTGGCGGCGGACAGAAGGAGGATGTAGGCACGCTTGACGTTGGCGCCAAGCGCACGGTCTCGCCCCCGGAGGGCGTGCAACTTGACAGCGTGACTGTGACTGCCGAGCCGGACATCATGATAGTGCAGAAATACAGGACGCCGATAAAGCTGCCCGGCATGATAGGCTCCTGACGGCGTTTAAATATCAAAACTGTCGAGAAAATGTGATGAACACCGACTCGCACACCGACGCCGAGCTGAGGGAGTTTTACAAGATGAAGAACATCGCAGTCGTGGGCATGTCCAAGACCGACGGCAAGCCCGCAAACTATGTCCCCAAATATCTGATTGAGCAAGGCTACAACGTTATTCCTGTAAACCCGACGGCGCCGGAGATAATGGGGAAAAAGTCGTACCCTGTCGTTTCAGGCGTGCAAGAGCCGGTGGACATTGTTGACGTGTTCAGGCCTTCTGACGACGTGCTTGCAGTCGTGCAGGACGCGGTGAAAAAGCCGGGTATCAAGCTGATATGGATGCAACTTGGAATCTACAACGAGCAGGCAGAAAAGCTGGCCAAAGAAAAGGGCATCAAGGTCGTTTACAATCGATGTATGCTCGAAGAGCACCAGCGGCTTTTCGGCTGACAGTACACTCAATTATCAGGCGCGCCCACACGCATGGCATGGCAGAGAGCACGGACAGGGTGGCGCAAAAAGTCAGGCAGGCAGTAGACGAGCTTGCGGCCGAAGGCGTGGCGGCAAAGATAGGGGTCGACGGAGACGCCGGCATAGTGAAGGTCTACACGGAAAAGTCAGACGCCCTGAAAAAGGCGTCGTCTGGTCTTGCAGAAGTCCTGGAGCTTGCCTACACGACGGCAGAGCACCACCCCTACTGGGCCATGCTCTACCACGCGACAGAGATATCGAAAATGCTTCTTGAGAGATGGGACTCCGATCTTTCTGCAGACAACCTGTCGGAGATAGAATGGCGGTGCGACGAGATAAGGATGGCCAAAGAGCGCGCCGGCCACCACCACGCCGACTAGTTTATCCGAAAGTTCTGCGTAAATGATGCAATGGCACAGGCGTTAACGACTGTAACTGAAAAATCGACATCAAACAAACTGTCGTTTGCTGTCCATGCGTCGCTGCTGGGTTCTTTTGCGAGCCTGGTTGGATACCTTGCGGTGGTCTGCCATCACGTACACTGATCCACATCCTATAAATAATAAAACAGCGGGGGTTTTCACATGATAAAGATCGGCCTGATCGGCAAGACCAACACCGGCAAGACCACGTTCTTCAACTCCGCCACGCTTGCGACAGCCGAGATATCCAACTACCCGTTCACAACAAAGCAGCCGTCGGTTGGAAACGCGCATGCAATCACCCTGTGCGTGCACAAGGAGTTTGGGGTGCAGGACCAGCCCAAGAACTCGCGCTGCATCGACGGCTGGCGCTTTATTCCTGTGGAGCTTGTGGACTTGCCCGGCCTGATAAAGGGCGCCTGGGAAGGCAAGGGCCTTGGCAACCAGTTCCTATCTATCGCCGCGCAATCTGACGCGCTACTGCACATCGTAGACGCGTCGGGGAGCATCGATGCGTCGGGCAAGATAGCAGAGCCCGGCTCGGGAGACCCTGTAGCCGACGTGGGCGACATTGAAGAAGAACTGGTGATGTGGTACCTGAAATTGTTTGAGGCAAACCGCGACAAGATGTCAAGGGCCGCAGATCCTGTTGAAGCCATAACAGAAGTGTTCCGCGGTATAGGCGTCAGGGAAGACCATGTCAAGCTGGCGCTTGCACAGAACAACCTCGTCGGTATTCCGCTCGAAGAATTTGGGCCCGAGCAGAGCAAGGACTTTTGCTGGACACTCCGCGACATTTCAAAGCCGACTTTGATAGTGGCAAACAAGGTTGACCTGCCGACGTCGACTGAAAACTTCAAGCGGCTGCGTGAAGAGTACAAGGACATGATAGTGGTGCCTTCAAGCGCCGACGCCGAGCTGACGCTCAGGCGCGCAGAGCACAAGGGCCTGATAAAATACGTGCCAGGCGACGAGCGGTTTGAGATAAACGACCCTGCCTCTCTCAACGACAAGCAAAAGTGGGCGCTCAACCTGATACGCAAGGACATCCTCGGCGAGTACATGCGGACAGGCGTGCAGTTTGCAATCAACGTCGCCGTTTTCAAGCTGTTGAAGATGAACGCTGTCTACCCTGTCGCCGACGCAAAAAAGATGGCCGACAAGCACGGAAACGTGCTTCCAGACGTCTACCTGATGCGCTCAGGCTCAACCGTAGCAGACCTTGCGCGGGAAGTGCACAGCGAGCTTGCAAAGGGGCTGCTGTATGCCATTGACATCCGCGACGGGCTTCACCTGCCTGCGGACTACCACCTGAAGGACAGGGACGTGCTTTCAATAGTATCTGCCAAGAAAAAGAAATGACAAAGCAACAACTGCTGCAAGAGATCCGCAGGATTCTGCAAAAAGAGCCGGACAGGATGTACTCTCGAGAGGAGATTCTCAACCTGCTCGGGGAAAAAGGCGATGATCCTGAAATAGAAAGCCTGCTCGCAGAACTTGAGGTGTCAAGCTCGCTCAAGGAATCCCGCTCAGATGTCTATGCGACGTGCAGGGGCGGCACAGTCTACTACAAGTGGAACCGGTAGGGATGGCCCGCACCCTTGCCGGCGACAGGAGGATAGTCGAGTTCCTCGACCTGCTCCGGAAAAACGCCGACTATGCCTCCGGCCAGTCGCTTGCCAAAAAGGCAGGCATTTCAAGGA
This sequence comes from Nitrososphaera sp., assembly GCF_013388945.1. GTDB lineage: Archaea > Thermoproteota > Nitrososphaeria > Nitrososphaerales > Nitrososphaeraceae > Nitrososphaera. The sequence continues at coordinate 81,506 of NZ_JACAEH010000007.1, forward strand.
GCGCGGTATGGAAGCACATACGCAGGCTGCGCCGGCTCGGATACAGGATAGAGTCGCTGCACGGCAAGGGCTACAAACTTGAAGGCGACACAGAGTACCCTGTCCCCTGGGAGCTTGCAAGGGTGCTAAAGACGTCGCACATGGGCAAGACCGTGATATACCGCGAAAGCGCCCAGTCCACGCAGAACCTTGCGATTGCGCTCGCAGAAAAGCAGGGCGCCCATGGTACGGCAGTCATCGCCGAGCAGCAGACCGGCGGGCGGGGCAGGCTGAAGAGAAAGTGGCTCTCGCCAAAGGGCGGGATCTGGATTTCTGTCATACTGCGGCCTTCCATACCGACAGCGACAAGCACGCTCTTGCCTTTCGTGGCAGCCGTCGCAGTGTGCGACGCGGTGAGGGAGGCAACCGGCCTTGACGCGACTTTAAAGTGGCCAAACGACGTGATGGTAAAAGGCAAAAAAGTGGCCGGAATACTTTTGGACCTGAGCGCCGAGGCAGAGGCCGTCAACTATGCAGTTATAGGAATAGGCATAAACGCCAACGTAGAGTCAAAGAAGTTGCATCTTGACAGGGAGGGGCGGCCTGCGATAACCTCGCTTTCAGACGAGCTGGGTCATCCAGTCAACCGCCTGCAGCTGACAGGGCTCATGCTTGAAAGACTCGAGCAGTATCTGGTTCTGCTTGAGGAAAAAGGACCCGCAACAATTGTCGCGCTCTGGCGCAAGAGGTCTGACATGCTTGGCAGGCAGGCGTCGGTGGCGCAGCAGGGCAAGGTCGTTTCTGGCACCGCCAAAGACATTGGCGACGACGGCTCGCTCATAATAGCGACTGCCGCCGGCGACGTGAACGTCGTTTCGGGCGACGTGACCGTGAGCTACTGACAGGGATTGTAAACTATTGCGATGTCGTTCACGTTTGTTCCAGTGTAGCCCGTGAATATAAGCGAGCCCATCTTTTCAAGTGCGCGGTAACTGTCGTGTCTTGCAAGGAGCCTTTTTGCATTGATTTTTCTGGCAAGTTCCGCGGACTTGCACGAAACAAGTGCGCCCGCCGCATCAGAATTGCCGTCGATGCCGTCGGTGCCTATAAATCCTGCAACCCCTTCTACACCCGCAAGTGCGCACGCAAGCGCCGCCTCCTGGTTCCTTCCCCCTTTACCTGGTTTTTTTCCAAGCCTCACAGTCGTCTCGCCTCCTGCGACAAGTGCAAAGGGCGACTTGGACTTGATGTCGCCGGCAAGCCTTGCCATGAATGCGCCAAAATCTCGTGCTTCTCCATCAAACGCCGAGCCCAGGTATTCTGTTCGCACTTTTCTGCGGCGCAGAAAATCGGTGGCGCTTTTGCATGCAAGCTCATTGTTGCCGATCAGGACGTTTGAAACGCGTGCAAATATGGAATCGCCGGGCTTGGGCGTTTCTTTTATCGCGCCCTGCATTCCTCTTGCAATGTACCGTGCCGCCCGCGTACCTGTCAGGCCGTATTTCTCAAGCACCTGCCGCGCGTCTGAAAATGTGGTGGCGTCAGGAAAAGTGGGACCGGACGCTATGACTGTCAAGTCGTCGCCGACGACGTCTGACAGTACAAGCGATAGGACGCGCGACCTTGTATGCTGCACAAGCTGTCCGCCCTTGACTGCCGAGAGGTGTTTTCGCACTGCGTTTATCTCGTTTATCGAGGCGCCGGATGCCAGCAAGGCCGAGGTGGCCTCCTGCTTGTCCTTCAGGGCAAGTCCTCTTGCCGGCATCGGCATGAGCGCAGACCCTCCGCCGGAAATGACAACTACAACAAGGTCGTCCTGCTTTGCTTTTTCAAGTACCTCGATTATCTTTTTTGTTCCGCAGACGCCCTTGCTATCCGGCACGGGGTGCGACGCGCGGGTTATGGAAATCCTGTCTACGTCTGCGTCAGTTCCACGGGGCACGTTTATCGCCCCACCCGCAACTCTACCCTTCAGAATGCGGGCAACCGCAGCCGCCATGGCAGCGGATGCCTTGCCTGCGCCGACGACGTACGCGTCGTTGAATCCTTTTATTTTGACATTCTTTCCCTTGATGTCGCGGGCGACAAGCGTTCCGCCCCTTAGGGATAGGGATTTCCTGACAAGGGCTCCCGGGTCAACGCTCTTTACCGCTGCTTCGAGTGCAGAGAGGACAAGCGACGAATGCCTGCCGTGAACTCTCACAAGGTCTGCGCGGTTTTTTATCAAATATGGTTGGATTGTCTGCTTGCTATTTCTCTATTGTGCATGCGCTATTCGGTCTCGGGTCTCTTTGAAGCGTCGTAAACTTCGACAGCCTTGTGGTCTGTCATGATTGAGTGATCCTGAAAATCAAGCCGAGACCTGAACTTGCGGTGACATGTTACGCACTCGTAAATGAGCATTTGTGTGACATATCGAAATAGAAGTCTCCTATATAAGAAATATACATCGCCTGATCTAGCGCTTTATTGTATAAAGGCAAAAGTCACAGCTGTCGCAGGAGTAAAAGAGCCTGTCAAAATCGGAGCACAGAGTCATCGAGTCGTGGCACCTGGGGCACTCGATCTCGTTCTCGATGCTTACAATCTGCTCCTTCTCTTCTTCCTGAATTTCCTGGCTTTCAACTTTGAGCGTTTGCTCTACCACGATGGAAATATGGCAGTTAGTTCTTTTAAGCTTGGAAGCACCCTGGGGGGAGGGGGTGTCACTTCAGGCCGCCGAGCCTGTAAAACGTTTCTGCGTTTTCCCTTACTTCTTTTGCGAATTCGGCTATTGGAACGGTGCTTATCGGCGCAATAAGCGGGTATCTTGTGCGGTGGTCGAGCTTTTTCTGCTTTTTCACGCCAGTTATCTGCGATATCTGGTCCCTGAGAGCCCTCTTGAGGTCCGAAGGGCAGATGCTGCTTGCAGCTATTATGGCAAGCGATCCTTCGAGCATGTGGTTCAGGTGCATCTTGCCCTTGTCCTCGTGGAAGTGGGGGTTGCGCGTCTCTATCTGGAACACCTCGACTCCCTTTTCCACGACGTTTGGATACTTGGAAGGCAGGATTCCGCCAAACTTTTCAAACACGTCGACAAACTCGTACGGCTCTATCGAGTATCCGCTTGAATAGTGCAGGCAATCTGCAAGCGGCATGGAAAGCGCATGCTCGCCCGAGTTGCCCGTCTTGATGATGTCTGTCTCAAAGCCGGTGACGCTTGAGAGGAGCGAGTTGAGGTACTTGTTGGTCGTCTCTGACACCCTGCCCCACTTTGAGAACTGGAGCGAGTTGTTCCTGACCTTTGGCTTGAATACCCACGAGATCCTGACGTTGCAGTAAGGCGACGACGCCATCCCAAAGCCGGCGGCAAATATCTTGACGTACTCGTTCACTGCGCCGGGGACATAGTTGTCGGCGTCGATAAACCCGACGTAGTCCTTGTGGTACATTTTTGCGATTAGCAGGCCAAGCACCATGCCCTCTGCCTTGCCCGCCCTTACGTGGCCGGTGGAGTCAAGTATCGAATTGTATTTCAGCTTTTTCAGGATGCTGCCGACTGCGCTGTCGCGCTGGTGAATCATCACGATGCGCTTGTCCATGAACCTGCCAAGCAGCCTGACCGTCTCGACTTCCATCGCATACCTGTCTACAGGAGACCTCGGGCTGTTTGAAACTATGATGACAAGGCACTCGTTTGGGATGCCGGAAAGCACGCCTTCAAGTAGCTTCAATCTCTCTTCTTTTAGCGGGATGACTATGGCCATGTCGTGGAGCAGGTTTGAGATCTCGTCGTAGTCGAACTTTTTGATGGTCTGGTGCGAGGTGAGGAAGCCCTTGGACTTGCCAGAGTCAAGCTCGTATATCCTCTGCACGGCATGGATGCTGACCGCGCCGAGCCGCTCGGTATAGCGGGGAAAATCGAGCTTCATGAAAATCGTATAAATCGATCGTATAAAACGCTTTTGTGGTTTATCTTCTGAGCCGGGCGATAAAGATGTACATGATGGCTATTATCTCGAACCTGCCAGACACCATGTTGGCTATCAGTATGAACTTGGAAAGTATGTCCGAGTCGACTGCTATGAGGTATGTGGAAAGCCCAGAGGTTGTAAGCGCAGACGTGGCTTCGAATAAGGCGTTGTCAAATGTTATGTCTTCGAGCGCGCCTATGGCAAGTCCCGTCACAAGCGCGATTGCAATGTACGCTCCTATCACGATCATGGATTCGTAGAACGCCTTGTCCATGGCGCGCGTGGAGATAGAACCTGCGATGTCAGTAATGTCCTTCTTGGTAATTTTCTGGTAAACCAGGTAGAGCCTGCTGACCTTGATGCCTCCTGCAGTCGAGAACGCGGTGCCCCCAAGCAGCATGAGCATTATGAGCATCACCTTGGAGGCGATTGGGATCGTCGTCAGGTCAAGAAACTGGAAACCTGACGTTGTAGACGCACTCACAATGTGAAATGCTGCTGCCAGCGGATCAGCTCCCGAGAGTGCGATGAAAACAGGAACCGCCGCCACAAGCACCATCGCATAAATCAGGACTTCTGTTCCAAGCCTCTTTCGCCTGAGCTCCTTGAAGAATATCGAATAATGGAACGCAAATGGCAGAGCGCCGATTATCATGCCTGCGCCCACCACGAACAGGCGCGGAATGTTGTCCATCGACACGAATGTTGAGGACGGTGAAAACCCTCCAGTTGTGACTGTGGCAAAGATGAGCGCCGTGTCGTAGATGAAGTTTGTCCCGTCAGTCGAATATGCCAAGAGTATCAGGACGGCGGTGTATATTGTGAAGATGATGCTGATTGTTATCAGGAGCTGTTTGAACCGGAGCATGGTCCCTCCAAGCATGCTCTTCATGGCGTTGAGCTTTTGCTCGGGATAAAAGAGCATCATGATAAGGTAGATGAATGAAAGGCCGCCGACCCACTGCGTGTACGAGCGGTAAAAATTAAGGCTGTCGGGCAGGTTTTCCGGGAAGAATATCATGGAAAGCCCGATCGTCGTGAATCCCGAGATGCTCTCGAAAAAGCTGTTCACAAACAGTGCGTCAAGAGGGATGTTTCCAAACGGGTTAACGTACATGTAAGGTATGCTGCCGAAAAGGCCGAGGAGCAAAAAGCTGCTCACGACAAGTATTGACGACTGCTTCAGGTTTAGGGGCCCGCGCTCGCCGTACGTGTTCAGGATAAAGCCTGTAGCAAACAGGCCGACAACTGCGATGAACACGCCTGCTGCAGACTCGGTCTGGCCGGTGAACGCGCCAAGAAGTGCCGGGAATACGAGCAGGATGCCTGCAAACTGGATGACAAGGCCCATGTTGCCAAGGAGCGTCTTTAGCTGGTCGCGCACTGCAGACCTGTACTTGCGGAACGTGCGCTCCAGCACCGACGTCCGGATAGAGTCTGCAAGGACCCTCTGGGTCACAATCCCGACTACCTTGTCGTCCTCTATGATTGGTATGCGCTTTATCTTGTAAAACCGCATCAGCCCTAGGACTTCCCGCGCAGTCGCCTTGGGGCTTGCCGTGATGACCGGGCTTGTCATTATGGTCTTTAAGAGTATCCTGTCAGAGTCGCCCCCTGTCTGGACGACCTTGTCCAGTATGTCGCTGTCAGTCACTATGCCTATGGGCGCCCCTCGACGGGTGACTATGATGGTGTCGCTGTTCCTTGTCTGCATAGTCTCGACGGCCTTGGCAACGTCGATTTCGCCGTCAATGAGGACAAACTGCCTGCTGACAAAGGACGTAACGGGACGGTCCAGAGCATTCTCCATACGGAGCACCCATGAGGAAGGGAGGACGGTTATTAACCGTTTTCGTAGTTTTCTACATGCGGAAAATACGTCGGCTGTCGATATTCAAAAGAAAAATAAGGGAAAACTGAACCCTAGACAGCGTGACTGGCACCCTTGACGCGATACACACTTCGCTGTCTTATGTAAAGGGGAGCCTGAAGAACGCCACGGTTGTCGCAGGGCCCGAAAAGCAGGAGGGGTTTGTGTTTTCGCTTTTAAACCCGCCCGTGCCCCTTGGCGGCAACATCATATCGCTTGACCTGTACGTGGACGACATCCCTGTCCAGAAAAAGAGCGTCCACGTAGTGACTAACGACCTGCTGGTAAACGCTTCGCTTGTGTCAGAAGAGCGGCCCCTTGCGTTCAAGCCCTTCCAGAGCGCCAGGTTCCTGGTGACAAACGGTGGCCTGAGCAGGGGCCGGCACAAGCTTGCAATCATGAGCAGGATGGAGGGCTTTGAGCTGATAACCATACCGTTCACGTTTTCTGACAGCGTGAACTCGCACAAGGAAAAGGTGGTCCTGCCTGTGGACCCGCTGCTTGAGACCGAATCCACCGAAGACATGTTCCGCGATTTTGCAACGCCGCTTGCGCTTTCAGGCAAGAAGGCGTACATCGTCTGCTCGTCGTCAGGTGCCCTTTCTGCGCCGTGGACCTGGATGGGGGTAAAATACGACAACGGCGGCCTGTACGTTCCACCTGCCCGCGTCTTTGGCCGTATAATGGTGGAGATATCGATGGAAGAGGGAGTCAGGAAAAGGCTTCCAAACTTTGTCGTATGGTCGCGGCATGAAAACGGGGTGCTCCAGACAAGGCACGAGCTTGCGGGGCTTGGCGTCACAAGGACGCTGTTTGTGCCGCATGAAAGCAAGGGCTTTATCATGACAACCGGCCTGCGCCTGCTTGAAGGGCTTGCCAAGGGACGCAGGGGCAGGAAGAGGCGCGTCAGGATACACTTTATCATCGACGGCAACATCACGAGTTACGGCCTTGCGGCCGTTTCGCAGAGCAACGCGTCAAAGTACGACAGGAAGAACAACTGCCTGCTTCTCAGCACCAATCCGCAAAGGCAGGCGCAGTACTTTGGCACGATAGGAGTCGCGCCAAAAAGCCTGAAGCCGCGGAAAATACTCGTAGACTCGTTTGACAACGATCTTGAGCTGTCGTATGACCTTGAGGTGGGAAGCGAGCCGGTAGAAGTTGTGCTTGTCGGAACCGGGAGTTTTACAAGCGCAAAGGAGTCCCTGAAAGAGTTTGTGGAAATGCGCGACAACTATGCCGAGCACCTTGACAAGACTCGCAGCTGGTTTTCAGGCTACTCGTCGTCGACGCTGACAGTCAGGCAGACCGGCGAGAAGCAGAATCCAGAGATGAACCGGCTCATCCGCGCCTACGAGAAGGCAAAGGCGGCCCTGCAGTACCTGAAAGGCGAGTACGACGGGCTTGGCCCGGGCATCTGCGCCGGCCTTCCACGCTTTCCAAACTACTGGGCGCGGGACACGGGCTGGTCGCTCAGGGGTTACCTCGCAATGGGCGACTACTCGTTTGCAAAAGAGGCGATAGACAATTTCCTGCGCCACCAGTCAAAAGGCTCCAATGGGGTGACAAAAGGCGAGCTTCCGATGATAATAAGCGGCAAGGCGTTTCTGCACTCCACCACCTACGGGTCTGCCGACTCGACCTTTCTCTTTCCCTGGGCAATACGCAGGTATGTCATGTCGACAGGCGACCTGCAGTACCTGCGCAAGAGGTGGCCTGCCATTGTCGACCTGGTGGACTGGGGACTGCAGAAGGACCTCGACGGCGACGGCTTTATCGAGCACGGCTTTACAGGGATTGCGACCAAGCTTCCTATACAGGACTCGACCTGGATGGACCACATAGACAGGCGCAAGAGCGCAAACGACGTGCAGGCGCTGTTTTACGAGAGCCTGGCTGTCGGAAGCGAGCTTGCGAGGCTTGTGGGCGACTCGGCAAGCGAGAAAAGGTGGAGCGCAAGGGCAGAAGAACTGAAAAACAAGATAAACGCCGAGTACTGGAACCCCGAGACTGGCTACTACTTTGACACGATAAGAAAGGACGGCTCAAAGGACGCAAGCATCCGGCCAAACGCGCTGGTGGTGCTGATGGCCGGCGCAGCCAGCGACAGCGCCAAGGAAGCAGTCGTGCTTGACAGGATAGAAAAGGAGGACATGACCACGGGCTGGGGCGTCAGGACGCTTTCCACGCAGGACCCCAAGTACAGGCCGGCGCTCTACCACGACGGCGCGGTGTGGCCTCTTGTCACGGGGTGGGCCGCCCTTGCAGAGCTGAAGCTGGGCCGGACCGAGCAGGCCTTCCGATACCTCAAGTCGATGGCAGACAGGATACTTGCAGAAAACGGCATGTTTGCCGAGACGTACAGGGGCGACAGGCCCGAGCCTTTCAACTCGTGCATCCTGCAGGCGTGGTCAGTCGGGATGTACGCACACGCTTTTCTGGAGATGGTCCTCGGGCTCCAGGCAGACATGGTGAACAACAAGGTGACAATCAACCCCAGGATCCCCGAGTCGCTCAAGGCGGGGCTTGGCGTCTTGGAGTTTGAAGGGCCTGTCGACGGCAGCGGCAAACCGCGGTTTTCAATATTTCTCGAGTCGTCGGCGAATTTGGTGCAAGCCAGATTCCCCGGCAACGTGCAGGTCTCGAGCAGTACGTACAAATGCATCTAGCCGCGCTAGGCATAAATTGTTCCTGAGGCGCTTGAGATGTGATGTTCACGCTGTACACGCCCCAGACTGCGAACAAGGCGCTCCCGGAAGTAAAGCGCATGTTTGCCGACATCGTAGCCAAGAAGAACAGGGTGCTTGTTCTCCAGCAGGAGCTTCAGGCCATAGTCGACTCGGGCAGCGACTTTGAGCGCTTCATCAAGAAAAAGCAGGAACTGAACGCCGCTGTAACGACGCTTTACAAGGCCATCGAAATCCTGGAAGGGACGGGCGTGGCTATAAAGAGCGTGGACGAGGGGCTGCTTGACTTTCCGGCAAAGCGTTTTGACGAGGAGGTCTGGCTGTGCTGGAAGGCAGGCGAGGACGAGATAAAGTTCTGGCACGGCAAGGACGAGGGCTTTATGGGCCGCAAGCCGCTCGAGACTACTGGCGTCATAGAGCCATAATCGGGGGATGCCTGCAGAACTCTTCGGGGGAGAAGAACGTTGACAACGTTCTACAGGCAACAGTCAGTTACAGTGCTTTGCTTATAACAGATGGAGCACCCTGGGGGGAGGGGGTGTCAGTTCCCCTGCCCTTCAATGACCATCATTGTCAGGCTTGACTTGATGCCCTGGTGAGAGCGTATCTTGGCGACGGCCTTTTTCAGCTCCTCGTCGTTTGCAGAATTTACCCTCGCAATGATGTCGTAAACGCCAAACACGCCCTTTACCTCGGCTACCCCCGGGATCACCTTGAGTTCCTTTATGACGTTGTCTTCAGACCCGAGCTCGCAGTTGATGAGAATGTATGCCTCTGCCATCACCGAGGCTATCGAGACGAACATTAATGAAGTTTTTCGTTCAAAAGACATAGATTCCACCCCGACGGCAATATGCCGTTGATTTCCGCCTGGCTCCGGGCCATCAGGATAAGGTTCCTGCTTGCATCCGTAATCGCGGTGAGCAACGGCCTTGCCATTGCCTACTGGAAGTACGGGCTGTTTGACCCAGCCTTCGCGGCATTGACGTACGCAGGAGTGGTCTTCCTGCACGCAAGCGTCGACCTGCTCAACGACTACTGGGACCACAAGCGCGGAATCGACTCGGCCACCACTAGGACCAAGTTTTCCGGCGGCACCGGCGTGCTTCCTGAAAAGATACTGACCCCAAAAGCAGTCTATACAGCCGGCATTGTTTTCCTGCTTTTAGGAATAGCAGTCGGCGCTTATTTTGTTGCAATACGCGGCGTAACCATAGCTGTAATCCTGGGGTTTGCGGTGGTTGCAATCTATTTCTATTCTACCTCTATTGTCAACTCGGGGCTTGGCGAGCTGTTCGTCGCCATAAAGGGGGCGATGATAGTGCTAGGCACCTTTTACGTCCAGGCCGCGCTCATCGAGCCTGCGGCCATCTACGTGGGCGCAATAGTGGGGTTGCTTTCTGCAACCGTGCTTTTTGTCAACGCGTTTCCGGACTTTGAAGCAGACAGGTCAAAGGGCAGGCGCACGCTTGTGATAGTACTTGGGAGGCAGAAGGCGTCGGTGCTGTTCCCTGCGTTTGTCATAGCGGCGTATTGCCTCATTGCAATTGGGATCCCGCTTGGCTACACGAAAATATACTCGCTTGCAAGCCTCGTCTCGATACCGCTTGCCGTAAAGGCTGCCTCTGCTCTGCGCAGGGACCACGATACAACGCAGGGCCTGGTGCCTGCGATGGGCGCAACGGTCACGTATTCAAGGGTGACGGGCTTTGTGCTTGCCGCAAGCCTGCTTTTCTAGCGTGCGATCCGTTTATTATTGCCGGGCGCGCTTTGAGCGCGCGTGTCAAGTTTTGAAGTGCTAAAGGGCTTTGCAACGCCGGAAGGCACCCTGAAATACCAAGAACGCGCAGTTGCCGCCGGCAAGCCCCGGGAGCATTTCAAAGAGTTTTCCGGCCTGCGCCTCTCAAGCATCGGCATGGGCACGTACCTTGGTGACATTTCGCAAAAGGACGACGCGGCGGTGGAAAACGCAGTCTATGAATCTGTGAAATCAGGCGCCGTCAACGTCATCGACACTGCGATAAACTACCGGGCGATGAAGTCTGAAAAGAGCATCGGCAGGGCGCTTTTGCGGCTTGCAAAGGAAGGCATTTCCCGCGACCAGGTGTTCGTGTCTACAAAGAACGGCTACATCACAAACGACGGGGACTTTCCCGGAGTCGACGTGATGGAGTACATGCACAGGATGTACATAGCGACCGGCGTCATCACTGCAGACGACATCAGTTCCGGCTACAACGTCATGCACCCTTCATATCTTGCAAAGTGCATCGACAGGTCGCTTGCAAACATGCACCTTTCAACCATCGACCTTGTGTACATCCATAACGCGTTTGAGAGCTGGCACGAGGACGTAGAGAGGAAAAAGTTCATTGAGATGCTTGCCAAGGCTTTCGAGGTCTACGAGCAGTACCGAAAGCAGGAGAAGCTGCGCTACTACGGCATGGCAACGTGGACATGCTTTCGCGTGACGCCTGACAGCCGCGAGTACCTTTCGCTCGAAGATGCGGTGGACGTGGCTGAAAGCGTCGGCGGCAAGGACCACGGGTTCCGCTTTATCCAATTGCCCTACAACCTTGCATACAGCGAAGCCCTGCTCCTGAAGAACCAGAAGGTGGGCGCAGAAACCAACCTGACCGTCCTTGAAGCGGCGGCCAAGCTTGGTATAGGCGTTTTTACGAGCATCCCGCTTTTCCAGGGCCGGCTTCTGCACGCGCAAATTCCCGATTACCCCGGCGCAGGCGATCCCGTTTCAAGGCTCCTGCAGCTGGTGCGCTCAAGCCCCTCTGTCATAGCGCCGCTTGTGGGCCAGAAGAGGCCGGAGCACGTCGTGGAAAACCTGAAGGTGGCAGACAGGCCGCCCCTCACAAAGGACGAGTTTGCGCAGGCGGTAAAGATCCTCACGCAAAGGCCGATGTCGGGCTGAGAAAAATGGCTGAAGTCCACAGTCCAGAATCACTGCGGGTGGTTGCATTTTTCCGGGCAAAGCGCGGGCACGCATCAGAGCTGCAAGAAATATTGCTGTCGCTTGTCGAGCCAACGCAAAGCGAGCCGGGGAGCATATCCTACATTCTTCACGTGCACGAAAGCGACCCGCACTATTTCATGTTTGACGAAATATGGTTGAACAGAAAGGCGTTTGAAGAGCACCTGCAAAAGCCCTACATCCAGTCGCTTTCAAAGAAAATTGAACGCATCATAGAAGAGCCGCCAAGGATTGAAGTCTACCGCAAAGTTTGCTAAATCTTGGCTATTTCAGTCTCTATCTGCTGCCTGTCACGCGCGTTGGGCGTCTGCTTCAAGTATTCTCTCAGGTCTTCTTTGGCGCCGGCGTTGTTCCCGAGCTCCAGCCTTGCAATAGCCCTGTTCTTGTATATCGGGCCGTAGCGAGAAGGGTTGACGCCTATAGCCTTGGAGTAGTAGGCTTCTGCAAGCGAGTAGTCATGCTTTTTCAGGTAATAGTTGCCAAGTCCCCTGTAGGCAAGATAGTATTTCGGGTTCAGCTTGATTGCGCGCTCGTAGCATGTGACTGCTTCTTCAGAACCTTTGTCGTTGTAGATTCCGCCCAGCTGCGACCAGGCTTGCGCGTTCTCGGGGTCTTTTTCCGCCGCCTGCCTGAGCATCTCTTCAGCCCTGCCCGGGCTGCCCTGCTGGCGCATGCGCTCTGCCTCAAAGCAGAGCCTGTTTGACTGTGCAAACTTTGTTTCTTCCTTCTTTATCATGTCCTTCATGTCTGCCGGCACGATGACTATGGCAGTCGAGTCGTCCTGCTCCCAGTCGCTCTCAAATTTTGGCTCCGGGATGGCGCCAACTGTGTCAGGCTCTGGAACATAGGTCGTTATCCTGCGCTCTTCTACGCTGTAGCCTGAAACAACCGTGGCGTGCTGGGCGACGTCCTGGATTCCTGGCATGATGGCGATGACCGGTATGCCCTGGTCTATCCTCTTTTTCAGGTCCTTGAGCGACCCCTTGTAGATGAAAGCGGCAAGGCCTGATTTTTCTGCAAGCTCTATCCCGTCTATCAGAACAGCGCCCTTTGGCTGCGCAACCAGGTCCGCGCCCCAGTACTTGGCTACAACGTTTATCGCAAGCGGGAGGCCCGGCCTTTCCTCTTCCTTGCCTACGAGCGGCAGCGCGATGAAGTGCTCTGGCTGCGATTCCAAGACTCCCTGCTCGTCGGCGCGCAGGGCAA
>NZ_JACAEH010000017.1 GCF_013388945.1 Nitrososphaera sp.
GAGGTAGCCTTCAAGTATCCGAGACCGACGCTGCCAGCGTACATGACGCCTATAGAGCCCCAGGTAGGTAAGTTCTACAACTCGCCTGTCGCTCTGGGATCTGGAGCTGGTGCAGTGCTAACGGTGCCCATCGCTGCGTTGGGTGCGAAGCTAAACACGTGGACATACAGATGGATGGCCGCGTGGAGCAAGTGGGATTAAACTCCCCTTTTCTTTCCTTTTTCTTATTTTTCCAAGACCCAGCGCAAGCCATACCGACAGGTTTATCATCGACAATAGCCTAACCCATTGGCATGGCGGAGACGCAGGTATACATGTATGCGGTGACGATAGGCGTGATGATCTTCCTGACAGGCATACTGTTCGGCACCAGGGCCAGAAGGCCTCACGGCTCGCAGGCCACTCAGGTAGGATCAAGCTAGCGGAACCAGCTCGCGCATTTGCCTTGTCTGGCGCCAGCGTGTGGTGAGAGTATTCTACATCATTATTATATAGCTCTTTAACGGTTCAAGTCCCATGTTCAGGGCAGTGGCCGTCGCGCTGGCAGGCATCCTCCTGCTTTTTGCGGCAGGTGTAGCGGTCCCTGCAAGCGCCCAGACGCACAGCCACGGGCACGGCCATGACGACCACCAGGGCATACCATACATGATGATGGCAAGCGGCACCGCCACACACATCAAGGACAGGACCGCCTCGGACTCCTCGGTTGACATACACATGCTGACCACCAAGGCCAACGACAACGCTGTCAGCTTCAAGGTTGTAGAGGGCGAGCTCAAGGTGGGTGATAAGACCTATTCCATAGTCGGAGGCAAGGCAAACCTCGCCGTCAAATCAGGGAGGCTCGGGATAACTATGACGCTCAAAGACGACGCGGGCAAGAGCCAGCTCTTAAGGATAACTTCCGTGCTGGCCGATCCACTGCCGCACGACGGCGACGACCCGGCGTCTGTCAACTTTAAAGTCGCCAAGGCACTGCGCTTCTGGAAGCTTGACATGAGAGGCGAGGTCGCCATGTCGGAGCCAGAGTCAAGCGGCTGATTTTTGGAAAACAGTGGGGTCGGCCGGATTCGAACCAGCGACCTCCAGCGCCCAAGGCTGGCATCCTGCCAAGCTAGACAACGACCCCCTTAGACTTGGCGCGGGGCCGGCGCAATTTTAACCTAGTGTATGAACTGCAGGCGGGTCTTTTGCTTGTGCAGCGTGCCGGTTATGGGTATCTGCTGTCCGCATGTCTTGCAGCGGTTGTGCGTGTCGAGGTTCCACGCGTCGATGGTAAAGCCGTACCGGCCGACGACCACGCTGTTGCAGCCGGGACAATAGGTATCTTCAAGCGGGTGACCCGGCACGTTTCCCAGGTATGCGTATGTGAGGCCCTCCTTCTTGGCTACCTCATAATGCTTTTCAAGCGTCTCGACAGGCGTGGGCCCAAACTCCATCATCTTGTAGTCGGGGTGGAAGCGCAGGAAATGAATAGGCGTGTCAGGGCCGAGCTCGTCGTGCACGAACCTGCACAGCTTTTTCGCCTGCTCCAAGTCGTCGCCCACCTGCGGCACGATAAGGTCGGTTATCTCCACGTGGATCTTTTTCTTTTTTATTTCGCGAAGCGTCGAAAATATCGGGTCGGCGCTTGGTATCCCTATGTAGCGCCGGACAAACTCTGTCTTGCCCGAGCCTTTAAAGTCGACTGTGATGCAGTCGAGGAACCTGCCCATCTCGTTTACAGACTCGGGCGTGTCGTAGCCGTTTGACACGAAGATATTGAATATGCCGCGCTTGTGCGCCTCGATGCCGCAATCGCGGGCAAACTCGATGAATATCGAGGGCTCGTTGTAGGTGTAGGCGATTCCCTGCGCGCCGTACCTCTGCGCGGTCTGGACCACCTGCTCGGGCGTCATCTCTGCGCCCTCGACCTTGCGCCTCTGCGAAATGTCATAGTTCTGGCAATACTTGCAGAGCCAGTTGCAGCCAGTCGTCGCTATCGAAAATATCCCCGAGCCGGGCTGGTAGTGCGTGACAGGCTTTTTTTCAATCGGGTCGACGTGGCCTGCTATCACCCTGCCATAAACGAACAGGCGCAGCTTGTTATTGACGACGCCCCGGACGCCGCAGAGTCCTATCTTGCCTTCAGGAATCTCGCAATAACGGGCGCAGGCAGTGCACTTTACCCTGCCGTTTGGCAGCGCGATTCCAAGCTCTGCATCCTTTCCGGGTACCTCTGTCTGCACCGGGAGTAATTCGCGTTATAATCTTATAAACCCACATTCTATCGCGCCGTTTTGGCATCTGGTCAGGTGTAGCAATGATACAGAAGACGGATGTGCAATGCAGATAAGCGCAGCCCGCCAGAAAAAGGCGTGCTATACAAGGCTCCCCTGTTTGCAGCCCTCATTGTTATTTCGCTTTCCGCCGGCGCCGCAAATTCTGCGTCGGGTTTTTCCACCGATGACAAGATCAACCTGAGCAACAGCCCGGGCCCGAAATCAGGAAAGGATATCGTAGCTGCAGGCGGCGACGCCTATGCGACGTGGTTTGAGCGGAGCACAGGCGAGATAATGATCAAAAAGATAACGCGCAGTCAGGTCACAGACATTGCGGCGCCCGAGTCTGGCTCAAATCCGCGGCTTGCTGCCGATGGAAAAAGGGTGTTCCTTTTCTACGACGGCACTGATGGCAAGACGCACTTCAAGGTCATAAATGCCGGCAGGCACTTTGGCGACGAAGTGGCGATGGGCGTAACTGCAGGCGCAAGCATTGCCATACAGGATGGCATCATGTATGCAGTGTATCCCGTTGGAGAGGGCAAGATGCAGTTTGCAAAGAGCACAGACGTGGGCAGGACGTTTCGCAACGTGACTGTGATTGAAGACAGCGACATAGAGGTGCACTATCCTGATGTCAAGTATTCTGGCGGCCAGAGGATTCTGGTTGACGGCAAGAACGTCTACCTTCTCTGGGTGGAGGGAGCCTATCCGCCGTCTATATGCGACTGTCCGTACCTCTACAGGTACCAGCACGTGCTCTTTGCCAAGAGCGGCGATGGAGGCGCGACGTTTGGCCCGACAGTCATCCTCAGCCAGGGGATCGGTGGCTACTTTGGAGACCCGCAGATATCCGCGTACAGGAACCACGTGTACGCCGTCTGGCACGTGGAAAGAGGACTGCCTTACTTCACCCTCAACACATACACAGCAGTCAGCGACGACAGGGGAGACTCGTTTAGTGTGATCCGCGAGGCAGAAGGTAACCAGTCGTTTGATTCAGACGTTGCGGCATCAAGGACCGGCGCGTACCTGGTGCTTGCAAACTATACGTCGGGAAATACCGAAATCCTGACAAGAGACAAGAATGGCATCGAGTTTGAAAAGGCAGCCACCGCAGGCACGGCGAACTGGACAAACGACCCCCAGATTGCCGTTGAGAGGAGGCACGTTTACGTCCTGTGGGAAGAGGGAGACGACGGATCAGGGTACGCAAACGACGTGTTTTTCAGGTCCTACAAGTTGAGGGACTTGGGCTAACCAGGGCGCAATCTTGGTGTGCTCAGGCGGCCTTGCCTATCCTGTCAACCGCCATCAAGAGCCCGTGCAAAAGCGCCTCCGGCCTCGGCGGGCACCCCGGTATGTACACGTCCACTGGAACCACTTTGTCTATCCCGCCCGTGGTCGCGCAGGTGTCTCCGAATATCCCGCCGCTGCACCCGCACGCGCCCACCGCGACAACAATCTTTGGGTCCGGCGTCGCCTCGTACGTCCTTTTCAGCGCCACTTCCATGTTCCTTGACGCAGGGCCCGTGACAAGCAGCACGTCTGCGTGCCTGGGCGACGCGACGAAATGTATGCCGAACCTTTCTATGTCGTATACCGGGTTGTTGAGCGCGGTTATCTCTACTTCGCAGCCGTTACACGAGCCGGCGTCAACTTCGCGTACCGCAAGCGACCTTCCAAGGATCTTGCCTATCTTCTCCTTCAGCTCCTTTCCCACCGCCTCGTACGACTTGTCGGCCTCGGAGCCAGAGGATTCAACAAGGTCCCCTCTTGTCTTTGCAGGCGGCGCATACTTGCTCCCAATCTTGAAAATGTCAGGAGCTGCCTCTCCGCACCTTCCGCACAGGATGCACTTGCCCATGTCAAGCGTTATCTG
Organism: Nitrososphaera sp.; assembly: GCF_013388945.1. Taxonomy (GTDB): domain Archaea; phylum Thermoproteota; class Nitrososphaeria; order Nitrososphaerales; family Nitrososphaeraceae; genus Nitrososphaera. The sequence continues at coordinate 4,144 of NZ_JACAEH010000017.1, forward strand.
CTCCTTTGCCATCCCGATTGCGCGCGACGCGCAGGCCTCCTCCACTTGCCAGTATTTTTCAGGCAAAATTGGCACACTTGCAAGCGACACGTTCCCGCGGTAGTTTGGCGGCGCGCGGTCGCCTTTGAGCGGATCCCGCAGGGTTTCAACGCTGTTGCCCAAGATGTCTCTTTTGTCTTCTGCCATCAAAGATCATTCCCCGAATAAGAGAGATCCAGGCTCTTGTTCACTATCGGAAAATCGGGCACTATGTCGCTCAAAACTGCCTGCTCTATCGCCGGCCAGTTCACAAACGACGCGGTCCTTACTTTGTAGCGGAAAAGCGAGTCGCGGTTTTCCCCTATCATCACCCAGTGCATAGTCTGACCCCTGTGCGACTCGGCGTAACCCAGGGCGTGGCGGTAAGGCTCTAGCCGGTCCCGGACATCAGGAACGACGAGCTCGCCGTCGTGAAGGTTGTTTATTATTCTGACTATGATTCCTGCAGAGTTGACAACCTCTTCTGCCCTCACGTCAAAGCGGGACAGCGCGTCGCCCCTCCTCTTTTGCATCTCGACTTCGTACTCCATCAGGTGCTGTGGCGTGTCGTGGTGCTTGTCGATGTCAAGTTCCCCGTAGATGCCGTAGGGGTGATCGCGCCTCGTGTCGTCGTCTATGCCTGCGCACCTTGCGGCAACTCCTACCAGCGCTAGGTCGCCGGCCACCTTCCTTGCTATCGAACCCGTGTTCCTCAGCCTGTCCACGACTGACGACTTGTTTCTCAGCAGCGAAACCACGCGGTTGAAGTCTTCAAGCACAGAACTTGTGGTGTCCATTACCAGCTTTTCCTTGCCTTTCAGGTCTATCCCTACGCCGCCTATCCTGTTTACGCCAAACAGCAGCCTGCTTCCTGCCACCTGCTCGTTTAGCCGCATCATCCTTTCTTTTAGGATGTTCAGCCTGGCCGCGCCGTATGAAAACGCGACGTCAGTCACCATGCCTGCGAGAGTCCCCAGGTGGTTGTAGATGCGCTCCATCTCTGCACAGACGGCCCTTGTCTGGAGCGCCCTGCGCGGGACCTCCGCCCTTGCCGCCTTTTCAATTGCCTGACAGTATGCTGTCGAGTTTGCCACAGCCTCGTCGCCGGAAATCCGTTCGCTCAGGAGCAGGACCTTGTCAAGGTTCATCGTCTCTGCAAGTTTCTCTATACCCTTGTGCGTGTAGAAAAGGCGCGTCTCGAGGTTGACGATGTTCTCGCCCAGGACGCTGAACCGAAAGTGCCCCGGCTCTATTATGCCGGCGTGCACCGGCCCTACAGGTATCTCGCACACGCCTTCCCCTTCGACTTTTCCAAACGGGTATTCGCGCCCTTCCACCCTGCCGACCTTTGTGCGCCCGTCAAAGTCCTTCCTGAGCGGGTGCACGTCGCCGGGCCAGTGCTCGTGTAGCACAAGCGGCCTTGTGTCCGGGTTGCCTTCAGGCACAAGTCCGAACATGTCCTTTATCTCCCTCTCGAATAGCGCGGCCGCAGGTATGCGCAGCGCCACGCTTGGAAACGACTGCTCTGCTGCGTCGATATTCACAGTCACGAAAATAAAGACATCCTCGCCGTTTTCCTTGCCAAAGACGTACCTTACCACAAAGCCGCGGCCCTGCTGGCACTCGTCTGTGCATATCACCGTGGCAAGTTTTGTCTTCAGCTCGTCGCTTACAAAGTGGCACGCGTCCGGCGCATCCTCCTTGCCGGCAAGCGTGACGTGGATCTCGTTGCCGTTGAGCGTACGGACGGACCGTGCTTTTCTGCCCAGCTTGCGCAGGACTGCCGCCCTGTATTTTACGGCGCCGGCGTGCTCGACGTCGCCTGACATCATTAGCCCGAGGCGCCTCCCTCGACTGGACTTACCGCAACAGAACCCTGACCAAAGATCTGCGCGACGTCGCCGGCAAGCTCCTGCAGCGGCTGCGGGACGTAAAAGCCGAGCACCACCACAAGGCCTGCCAGTATCACCATGGGCACTACTGCAAGCCTGCCTTCGTCCTCCTTTGCCATACCTGCAGGAAGTCTCTTGCCGGGCTCCTTGGGGCTGCCAAAGACCATCCGCACCAGGTGCCTCATAAAGCCCGCAAATATCACCACCAGAAACGCCATGACAAGCGCGCTTGGGAGGAACTGGCCGCTCCCAAAGCCCGAGCTCAGTATCAGAAACTCGCTGACAAAGATGTTGAAAGGCGGCATGCCCACTATCGCAAGGCCCCCTATCAAAAAGAGCGCGCCGGTGACCGGCATGGACTTGATTATGCCCCTGATCTCAGACATGGCCTTTGTCTCGTACTTGTGGCTTATCGAGCCGCTTGCAAAGAACATGAGCGGCTTGGCTATCGCGTGGTTTATGATGTGCAATAGCGCGCCGTAGATGCCGAAAAACCCGCCAAAGCCCACCGCCACTGCGACTATGCCCATGTGCTCGACGCTTGAATACGCCAGCATGCGCTTCATGTCCTTCTGGAAGTATATCGACGCAGCCGCTATCCCGACTGATACGACGCCCAGAAGCATCAATAGCTGGCTTGAAAATTCGGCTCCCAAGGTGCCGGAGGTTATTATGTGGAACCTCAATATGCCATAGATGGAGCAGTTGAGGAGCACGCCGGACAGGAGCGCGCTGACAGGAGTAGGTGCCTCGCTGTGTGCGTCGGGGAGCCAGGTGTGCATCGGCGCAAGGCCGGCCTTTGTGCCAAGGCCCACCAGGACAAAGACGAACGCGACCTTGATGATGTTTGGGTCAAGCAACTTGGAGTTTGCTACCATGCCGGTCCAGTTCATGGCAGACTCGGGGTCTGCGCCTGCCGTGACGTTTGCATAGTAGAAAAAGACAGTGCCAAAGAGCGCAAACGACAGGCCGACTGTCGCGATTATCAGGTACTTCCATGCGGCTTCAATGGCGCTCTCTTTTGTGTAGAGCATTATCAAAAGCACGGATACAAGCGTCGTGGCCTCTATTGCAACCCACATGGTCCCCATGTTGTTTGACACAGGCACAAACAGCATAGTGAGGAGAAAGATGTTGAATCCCTGGTAGTACCTGATTATGCGCCTGTCGTCTATCAGGTCGTGCTCGTACTGCCTTCCCATGTAGCTTATCGAATAAAGCGACGAGATGAAGCCGACTCCTGCAATCGGCAAAAGGACGACTGCGCCAAAGGAGTCGAGGTAGAACAGCTCGCCAAACGCAGAGATCCGCTTTTCTGAAATGACCGCCCCTATCAGGGCGACTGCAAGCACGAGCATCAGTGACGCAGACGCGGCGGTAGCCACCTCTGCGGCCCTTTTTTTGCGCGAGACCGTGACTGCGACGGCGCCTGCAACGGGCGCTAGGAGCATAGAGAGCAAGAGCGCGCTTGACACCGTGGGAAGCGCCGCCGCGTCGGCAAGGGCGGTCAGCATCTCAGTCATCTCTCAGCTTCTCCAGGCTTCCGATGTCAAGCGTGTCAAACGTCTGGCTTATCCGGAAAAGCAGTATCGCCGAGATGACGACGCCCACTAGAATGTCTGCAAATATCCCTATCTCGATTACCAGCGAGACGCCGTGCGTGAGCGCGGTGGTGAAGAGGAATAGCCCGTTCTCTATTATGAGGAGCCCGACCACCTGGTTGAGCGCCATCCTCCTGCTCACGATGACAAACAGCCCTATGAAAAAGAGCGAGACTGAGACCGGCAGGCACGTCATCGCAACGACGTCAAGGCTGGACGATGAAAGCATCTGCTGCGTCAGGGCGTACGAGAGCGCGACCAGCAGCGCAGATATCAGGACCGAAAGCCGGAGGCCGACGTACGGGTTTGCCTCTATCTTGAACTCGTCTTTTATTTTCCTCGTGACCCTGACAAGCACCCTCGGTATGACGACTGCCTTTATCACAAGCGTGAGCGCGGCTGCGACGTAGATCTCCCATACGCCCGTGTAATACGCAATGACTGCAGTGACGCCGGCAAGGACAATGGTCTGGTACCTGTAGGCGCTCAGCCAGTCTGCAAACCCGCGCCTTACAACCACGCCGAACGTGGCTATCAGGAGCCCTGCCGACGAGATGGTCAGTATGTCTGCGGGAAGTATCTCGAGCCCCGTCATAGGTAGTAAAAGATCACTCCTATCATCGAGCTTGCGATTGCCATCACGAGCAGGTCAGGCACCCGGAACAGCCTCCACTTGGCGACCCGGGTTTCCACGAAGGCGACCAGCGCGGCTACAAGCGCCACCTTTGCCACAAACGCCCCGGCGCCGGCAGCGACCTGCCAGCCGGCGTCAAGGCTTGGAGGCATTCCGGCGGGGAAGAACAGGTTGACAAGAAGCGCAAGCAGTATCAGCTGCTTTATTGACTGCGACCACTGGACAAGCGCCAGGCTCTTGCCAGAATATTCAAGCACCATGGCTTCGTGGATCATGGTAAGTTCCAGGTGCGTCGCCGGGTTGTCAAACGGGACCTTTCCGGTCTCTGCCAGTATGACTATGAAAAAGGCTATCAGCGCAAAGAGCATGCTTGGCACCGCTACAAAGCCGGCCGACTGCGCGGCCGCCCCCACCAGGCTTGAGAGGTTCGTTCCGCCAAGCGTGAGCGACACGACAAAAATAGTCATGAACATCGCCGGCTCTGCAAGGGCAGACATCATCATCTCCCTGCTTGTCCCGAGGCCGCCAAACGCGCTTGCGACGTCAAGACCGGCAAGCATCGTGAAAAAGCGCGCAAGGCCAAAGAGGCCGAGCACCACCAGCACGTCGCCCACGGCGCCAAAGGGGCTGAGCGGCAATAAAGCAGGCACGAACAGCGCCGCGGTGACGGTTGCCACCATCATCACCCACGGCGCCGCGCGGAACACCCAGGAGCTCTGGTCCGATACGACCTCGTCCTTTTTCAGGAGCTTGGCAAGGTCGTAATAAGGCTGGAGCACGCTTGCGCCCACCCTCTTTTGCGTCCTTGCCTTCACCTTTCTCATGACGCCCGTCAAAAACGGGGCAAGCGCCACTATTCCTGCTGCCTGCACGACGCCTATTGCAACCGTCGCAACGTCGGCCATCAGGGCATCACCCTCGCCAGAAGGAGCAACAGCGCAAGCGCAATCATGACGTAGAGCAGGTAGGCGTTGACTTTGCCGGTCTGAATCCTGCGCACCCTGTCAAAGAATCCGACCGCGGTCTTGACTGCAGGTGCGTAGAGCCTGTCTTCAAAGACATCCTTGGTTTCCGACTCGACGCGCATTGATTTTTTCATGTATGGGTTGGAGTCAGAATAGCGGTCCTTGCTGATTGTCATCCGCGGCTTGTAAAGCGCCCTGAACACAGTCCGGATGGGCTGCGAGAGCGAGGATGCAGTATATTCCATCCGCTCGTTCAGCTCTCCAAACCCGCAGTCCCAGGTGCTGTATATCTTCCTCGCAGTCTTTCTCGAGCCGGAAGCAAGCACAAAGCCGGCGATGGCTGCGCCTGCTGCTCCCATCATCACTGCCACAGCAGGCATCGACATGCTGCTAATGGACTCTATGCCGCTGACGCTGTAAGGCACGGTCAATACGTTAAAGGAAGCGACGCTTTCGTCAAGTCCAAACGAGGAGGCTATCATGCCGGTCGCCGCAAAAGGCAGGATTCCAAAGACTATGCACAGGCCGGCTGCCACGCTCATTCCTGCTATCATCGTTTTTGGCACCTCCTTTGCGTGCTCGGCCTCCTTTGAGCGGGGCCTTGAGAGGAAGGTGGCGCCAAACATCCTGACAAATGTAGCAAGCGCGATGCCGGCGGTGAGCGCAAAGGCGATGCTTGCAAAGCTGATGGACACCTGCAGCGCGACGTTTGGCACCTGGTACGACGACAAGAGCGCCTGCATCGTGAGCCACTCGCTTGCAAAGCCGTTGAGCGGCGGAAGGCCGGATATTGCAATGGCGCCTATCAGGAAAAGGAGCGCGGTCCAGGGCATCTTTTTTGCAAGCCCGCCCAGCTGCTCCATGTTCTTTGTGTGCGTGCCAAAGAGCACCGAGCCGGCGCCCATGAAAAGCAGGCTCTTGAAAGCGGCGTGGTTGAGCGAGTGGTACATGCTTGCCAACAAAGCAACAGCGGCTAGCGCCTGCAGGCCAAACGAGAGGAACACCACCGAGAGGCCCAGGCCGAGTATGACTATCCCGATGTTCTCTATGCTGCTAAACGCAAGCGCGCGCTTGATGTCCTTCTCTATTGCGGCGTAAAGCACGCCAATGAGCGCCGACGCAGAGCCTGCGACGACCATCAGCATGCCCCACCATGCAGAGTCAGGCGAGCTTGGGGCCGCAAAGTCAAGCGTGACCCGTGCAAGGCCATAGATTGCAGTCTTTATCATGACAGCAGACATCAGCGCGGACACGTTGCTTGGAGCCGACGGGTGAGCCTGCGGGAGCCACACGTGCATCGGCACGAGGCCCGCCTTTGTGCCAAACCCGACAAGAGCAAGGACAAACACGATGTCCCTGATGTACGCAGGCATGGGCGACCCGGGGCTTCTGAACGAGTCAAACGACAGGCTCCCTGTCTGGAAGTACATGGCAAGAAACGAGCCGAGTATGAACGCGGTCCCAAGGTGCGTCATCACGATGTAGGTCATGCCAGCCCTGATGCTGCCCTCGCTTTCGTGCTCGTATATCACCAGGAAGAACGAGGCAAGCGACATGGCCTCCCAGAAAACAAGGAACGAGAACACGTTGTCAGAGGCAACGACAAGTATCATTGATAGCACAAAGAGGTTGAACAAAAAGCCAAGCGCCCTTATGCTGCGCTTTTCATGGTACTCGCTGCTGTAGCCTATCGAGTATATCGACACGGCAAGGGTCACAAGTCCTATTATGAGCATGAAAAACGCCGACATGCCGTCGATGTAAAACTGGAATTCTATTTCAGTCGCGGCTGCTGCAAAGGGCAGGGGCATTTCAAGCGCCGTGCCTGAAACTGCTATAGACGCGGCAAGTGCAATCGTCAGGACAGAGCCGGCGGCTCCTGGCGCAAACGAAGCGACGCTTGCTTTTCTGCTATTCCTGAAGGCAAGCGGCACAAGCGCGCCTGCGATGAACGCAAGAATAACCAAATAGAATAGGACCGAGTGGCCATCTCCAATAATCATAGTTTCGACACTTTTTTCCTTGGGTAGATGCACTCGAGCTGCCTTTCAGTTGCAGCAGCGGGACATCTTGGCTGTCCGCTTTTAAGCATTGGGGTAGAGATTACGCAATTTTGCAGAATTTCCAGATTTTCAGATTTTCGAAAAACTTAAAAACAGAAAAGGACCTGCAGACGCTGTTGCAGTCATCCAAGGCACGGAACATCAGGACGTACCTGACGCACTTTCCCGTAAAATCGTACTTTGAAGCAGACATCCTGTCAAAAGAGACCACTTGGCGCATCATGGACTACATCAGGCAGGCAGGCTCCCAGGGCATAACTGCGGAGGACATAATCAAAAAGGAAAAGATCCCAGCAAGCGTCGTTTATGCAACGTTGAAGGAGCTTTACCGGCTAGAGTTTGTCTTTCTCTACCCCAGAGAAAAGAAGGCAAGGGGGGAGCGCATGAAGAGGTTTGTCTGCGAGAGGAGCACATGGGGCAAATATGGTATCGACGAGGAGTTTGACGCCGCGCTCAGGGTGAGCGGACTTTTAGACAGCATCACGGAGGAGATGCGCGTGCCGGTGATGAAGGCGCTGAAGGTGGCATACGAGCAGTTCAGTACGAAAAAGGAGCTCCAAAAGTTCCTGCCCACCAAGCAGACGAACATCTGCCCCAACTGCCAGAGGAGCCACGAGGCGATGGAATTTTTCTACGCGACCCTGCTCCGCAGCATCGACCTGATGATAACAGAGTCAGACGAGTTCAAAAAGTTCCTGGTGGACATAAAGTACGCAAGCGACTGACCACGCAGGATCAATCTTTTCCGTAGACTTGCTTGTGGTCGCCCGCAGCATGCAATATTATTGTCCTGTTCTTACGGTCAATTGTGTATAACAATCTGAAGGAACCTGTGACATTGTAGGCGTAACACCTCAGACCCGATCCACGCTTGAAGGTTCCTAAGGCGGCAGGGTCTTTGCTTTCCGCCAGTTCAGATATTGCCCTTGCAAATAATTCATACCTTGGAGAATCTTTGAGCTTTCTTAACTGCCGCTTTGCGGTATCTGAAACTAGTATCGCCCAGATCAAAGTGTGTCGTTCTTGATTGCTTCCAAAAGTTCCTGTACGCTTGAATACTTCCTATACTTTTCTTCGGCGATGTCTTTTTCGCTCTGGCGCACTATGCGAGACTCGCTTGGAGTTAGCCTGCGTTTGTCTGAAATGACAGCCTTACGAGTCACAGTCTTGTGATTCCTATCAGAATTACGTGAGACCTTCTTTGCGTGCTTCGCCTGCAATACACTACCATCTTGCAGCTTCCACTATAAAAACGAGCTCGACAAGTCCTTACGCGACTGCCCGCAATTCCACTTCGCTTGACTTGCCTGAAATTTCAGTCGGCTCGGTATAGTCGTGCCTGCCCCAAGACACGCGTATGTCTGCTGACAGCCTGTGCGCGCCAGATGCCAGATCCTTTCCAGATAACTCTATCACCTTGTTCACGTCAAACAGGAGCGACTGCGCCTCTTCGACTGTGAGCGGGTAGTAAGGCGTCTCGTCCTTGACTATTGACACCCATACCCTGTACGGGATTTTCGGGTTGCGCGTCCAGAAAAGCGCCGCCTTTCTGACAAACTTGAGCGGCATTATCGTCTTGCGGCCCGACTTGAGGTCAACTTCAATTGTCATGCGGAAGCCGTTGTCGTGCTTGTTGTAGGCCTTTTCCCAGTTTTTCTGGACAAAGGCGTCCCTTATCGCACCCTCTATCTTGAAGCTGAGGTTGAGCGTAAGAGGCTGGTCCGGCCTGACCGTGTCCTGGGATTTCTCCAAGGTCGCGCCGGAGATGTAAGACGACAATTTCCCTTATGGTTTCCCTTTGCAAGAAGCATTAAACCTTTCTTTTTGCGACCAGCAAAGCAAATTAGACAAACCTGCATAATCATGCCATGAGTAGCCAGGATTCTGCAGAGATCAAGGTCCAGATCAATTCAATAAGTGTGGTCTACAAGCCACAGCACCTGACTTCTTCTTTCAATTACATGAGCCCAAACCCGCCGGTGCCAAAGCCGCCAGAGATAGACCCAAGCCACGTGCACTTGCATGTGGTACCTCTTGTTGACGAGCTTCGAGATTGCGTGGGCGGCAGCATCCTGATAAGAAAGGATGACGTGCGACGCCTCAACCTCATGGTCGGCGACACTGTAACGCTAAAGATAACCAAGTCGTAGGCGCGCAGCAGAGGCTTCATGCGTCCTTGCGGAAAACTTCAGGGCATCATTTATATCCTCAATAAGTAGTTGTCTTTTCGCCGTCATGCTTGCAGAGATTACCGATTTCAAGGATAACGAACTCGAGCTCAGGATATCAGAAGAGGACATCTCTGTCCTCTACATCGTGCAGCACGAGCTCTTGAAGGAAAAGAGCGTCGACTTTGCAGGAGTCATGCTCCAGCACCCGCTCACCAAGGACTTTAAGATGCGCGTCGTGACAAAGAGAAAGAGCCCGGTCGAAGTCATCCAGGACGCTTCTGCAGCCGCTGTCGATTATTCAAAGGAACTTTCAGGCACGATTAAAGCGGCCCTCAAATAGCGGAGGTTTTGCCTTGCGGTTCTGTCCTGATTGCGGAGCACGTTTGAGGCCCAAGCCCGGCGAGACCATCGTCTGCCCCAAGTGCGGCAAGAAGGTCAAGGGCGGCGACAGCACAAAAAAGGAAGAAGTGGTCAAGCAGGTCACAGGCAGCGCCGCGTCGCTCAAGGTCATGGAAGAAAACGAGGGCGAGGCATTGCCGACGATTGCCATGTCCTGCCCGTCGTGCGGCCACGGCGAGGCAGTGTGGTGGATGCTGCAGACAAGGTCGGCAGACGAGGCAACTACGCAGTTTTTCAGGTGCACCAAGTGCAACCACACCTGGCGCAACTATTCCTAGAACAACAGCGATACCAAGTCGCCAAAAAGTATTGAAACAACAAAGCCGGCAAGCAGGAACACCAGAAACGGTATGCCCGGCGTCACCCAGACATCCTTTCTTGACTCATAGTCTGCAGTCTCGGCATTTCTAAAACCGAAATCAAACTTCCGTTGCGAGCCTCTGCCCTCTATCGGGAACGCAAAGCGCGGGTTTGTCGCCCTGTAGCCTATCAAGAACGCGACCGCCTTTTTTGACGCGCTCTCCTGCTCAAACCCGACAAAGAGTCCGCGCCTCAGCGAGGAGAGGTTCCTTGCGACGTTTGCTGCTATCTGCAATGCTGATATCAAGAGCGCGTTTGTGAAAACCGTGAGCGGGAACAACAGGCCCGGCTCGCCTGCCTGCATGTACCTGCCCGTGTATTCAGGGACAAGCAATGCAAGGACGACGACTCCGATGGCGTCTGCCCCGCCAAAAAGGCCTGTCCTGTAAGCAGCAAACGACACGCCTGCAACCATGCCAAGTCCCAGAATCATCATGGGGAGCTCTTCTGCTGCAGGGACGTCGAGCGCGAACAGGATTGCCGCCGCTGCTCCAAAAACTATCCAGAGCCAGTCGCTAACTGACCGGCTCCGGAGGTCCCATGCCGAGGCCAGCGAAAGCATGGCAAGAGCCAGCAGTATGCGCACCTCTTCGGGCCCAAGCACGCAACAAGTCGCCCGAAATCGGTGTTATAGGTTAGTACGTGAGGGGGGCACACTTGCCGGGGTTGTATGTAGTACCTCTATACTTGCAAAGACTCTAGTCCACCGCCCTTAGTAGATTTAAATGATGAGCGGTCTAGCTAACGAGACGTTTGCACAGGCAATAGACAGGATATTCAAGTCTAACGAAAACATCGCCTACATGGCAGTCGTGGACGATGAAATAAAGGTGATAGCGCATAAGGGGTTCCTGGACCTGCACCCTTCCAAGATGGAGAAGCTCCACATCCAGGCTGCCATGCTCGTGAAAATGTGCTCGCTCTGGACCGAAGACTTTGGCAGGCTGAACTTTGCCGGCGCAAACTTTCTGGACAAGTACGAGATACTTGCAATCCCGCTTTCAAAGAGGCTGCAGGCAGTCGCGGTGCTCTCGCACGCGACTGAAGAGAACCTCAGGGCTCTGACAGTGAGCATAGCAGAGCAGTTCAAGTCGCTCAGGTAATTTTCCTGCTGCGGCGTCTATCCATCTTTTGCCCTTGACGCGTATGCAGGTCGCTGCTCCATCCTCCTATCTTTAAATAGCCTTGTGGAGAAGTAAATGGCATGACCACTGAAGAAACGATAAATGAAGAATCGAGCCTGTCAGTGGAACAGCTGGAGAAAATAAGGGCCAGACATCCAGACCTCGCGGAGGCCCTAGCCCAGGACGATCCATCGTTAATCAGGTCAGACTGACAACATTTTTGTCCAGATATCCTTCCACTTCATGAAAGATAGTCTTGTCCCCGGGGAACTTGAAAACCGTCTTGACCAATAGACCATAAATCTCCTTTTTTTCCTTTAGTGATTTGTCTTTGAGGTCAAAGCCATTGTTGTTAAGATAGCCTATCGTTGCATCCAATGCAGTTTCTTTATTGCCTTCAGAGAACGGCTGGTCAAAACAGATACCTGCCATTAAAGTTGCAGCCTTTTTGACTATCCTAGTTCTCCTATTTGGAATGTCGTTGAACCTATCCATGCGGACAACGATATTTTCGATTACATGATAGTCAACGTCAAAACTCTCCCCTGCTCTCCACGATCTTCTTGTTGTACTCTATCATCGCTTCGATGTCTTTTCGTGTGAGTGACTCTTTGCGGATAAGTGCCTACCCATCTTGTGGATTAATTACTTTTTCAATAAAGTCAAATGCCAGGTACGTTTCCGGGGCTCAGAAACACTGACGGCGTGATGTTGAACTCCAGCGTCATGACGGCTGCGCCCATCGATATTGCGACAAGCATGATGGCGTACTTGAAGCCGGCCACAAACGAGCCGGTCGATATCTTGCCTATCAGAAACCCCGTCAGCCAGGACTGTGCGGCTATGCCTATCGCAAACACTTTCGCCGAGTCCTCCTGGCTTTCTACAGCCGACGGGTCGCCGCCGGGCATTATAGTCTGGCTCACCTCGACAAAGGTCTGCGAGACCATTAGAGTAGTCACGGACATGAGCGCGGTCACCATGAACGCTATGAGGAAGTAGGGCTTGAGCATGCTCTTTTTCTCGTTCTCGATGTTGTACGCGGCCTCGCTTGACTTGGCGAGTATGTCAAGCGACGCGGTGTAGCCTCCGCCGCTCTCGATGGCCTCTATCAGTATCCTGAAGTGGATGAGCGCCATGCGCGACTTTACGCCTGCCGCAAGGTTCTCGTAGATCTTGCGAAGGGGCACTCCCCACTCTAGCTGGTTTGAAAACGACCTGACCACCGTGTGGAACTCGTGGTCCCGCAGCCTGTCTGAAGCGTATATTATGGATTTTTCCGGCGAAAGGCCTGCTTTTCGCGATTCTGCTATGTCGCGCAGGTACGACGGCAGTTCTGCCTCCATCCCCTTCATGTTGCGCTCCGAGCTGAGCGTCTTGTACGCAGGCCACACAGACGCGCCGATGAGAAAGAGCGGGAAGGCATAGACTGGGTCCAGTATCCCTTCGAGCATGCCCGTCAGGTGTATGAGCACAAACGCAAGGATGGCGGCGCCGGAAAACATCGCGCCCCTGAGGAGCACCTCCCTCGAGCCGACAAGGGAGGAAGACACGGTCTTGTCAAGCGCAAACAGGATTGCTATCGATATAACCGGCAGGATGACAAACACGATGAGGTAGGAAAACACGGGCGAGTCCATGGATATCGGAATCAGATCGCCTGCAGGAAGCGATGAAAGCGCCGCAACTACAACGTACAGGCTCAGACCTATCACCTGCATTATCATGTAGGCATCTACAAGCCCGCCTATCTTGGCAATAGACTGCCTTGCTATTGCGACTTCAAACTCGAAAATAGATTGCATCTTGCTCTGAAGAAAATCCGCAATGTCGCCACCGTTTCGCACCGTTGACACATATCCTAAAAGCAGGTCGCGGTACTGCCTTGACTTTGTGCCGTTGGCCCGCTTTTCCATGGCGCTGAGAGGGTCCTCACCGAGTATGTGCACCATGTTGACAATCTTGCGCGCCTCTATCATGACGTTTGGCAGGAGCTTGTACCTCGCAAGTTTCATGAAACTCCCAAACGGGCTGATGCCGCTAGCAGCCATTATGCTCACAAGCGTCACCACGAACGGGAGCTCGCGGTCAAGCCTTGACGCAAAGCCCGGCTGCTCTTTTGGCTTTTTTGCCTCCTTTGACTTGAAGAGCGGCATCAAGTGCTCTTCACCTTCTCCATCAGCCTCTGCGGCTCCTGGTTGAACATGCCTATCACCTTGCTTATGCTGCGGTAGTCGCGGATCCCCCTGCTCAAAAGCCAGCTCAATATCTCCTTGCGGCGCGCAAGGTCGTCGTAGACGTCGTTTATGTCGACACCGGTGTCAATAGCTATCTTGGGCAGGTGCTTGCTCTTTAGCAGGTTGTCGTGGTAGCCGTCGTACTCGGGGTCCCACTCGAACACGCTGTTGAGGCTGTTGTGCGACAGGACCTCGGTCACTTCGGTAACGCGCCTTCCCATCATGTTTGTCTGCCTGCCGCTCACAGGCTCGGTCCGCAGCTTGACGCGCTTTACTGTGATTACGCAGTTCATGAGCGGAACGTAGGCAGGCGGTATGTCCATCGGCTTTTGCTGGAGCCTCCTGACTGCGGCTTCAGAGTCGTCGGCGTGCATGGTGGCAATGCCTCCGTGGCCGGTCGCCACCGCTTGGAACAGCACGTACGCCTCTTCACCGCGTATCTCGCCCACCAGGATGTAGTCGGGCCTGTGCCGCATTCCTGACTTTAGCAGGTCAAAGAGCCCTATCTCACCCTGGCTCTCGAGCCCGAAACTTGCCCTTGAGACAAGGCTGAACCAGTTGGTGTGCGGGATGTTTATCTCGGCGACGTCTTCGACTGAAAAGATCTTGTAGGACGGGTTTATCAGGCCGGTGACGGCGTTAAGTATAGTCGTCTTGCCGCCGCCTGTAGAGCCTATGACCATGAGCGATTTCTTGTTGTCAAGCATCAGCCAGGCGTATGCTGCCATGTCAAGGTCAAGCGTGTCTGAATTTATCAGGTCGACGACTGTTATCGGGTCTTCGCGGAACTTGCGTATGGTAAACGACGAGCCCATCGTCGTGACCTCTTTCTTGTATAATGCTGCAAGGCGGTGGTTGCCGGGCAATGACGCGTCAACAATCGGGTGCGCCGCGCTGATGTGCTTGCCTGCCCTGTGCACCATCTTCATTACAAAGCTGTCAAGCGCCTCCTCGTCGTGGAACGAGACGTTGGTGCCAAGCCCCTCGAACTGGCGGTGGTACACGAAGATGGGCTTGCCAGGACCTCCGCACGTGATGTCCTCTATGAACGGGTCGTGGAACAGCGGGTCGATGATGCCGAATCCAAGCACGTCGCGCCTTAGGAAATATTTCACTTTTTCAAGCGCGATTGGCTGGTAGTCGCCGCTGAAGTGCTCGGACAAAAGTTTTGACACTTCTCCTACAAAGCTCGTTTCAATATTGTCAAGAAGGCGCGGCGAGTCTATCTTTTTCTCCAAAAGATCCTTGATGCTTGCGTAGACCTTGCGCTCTTCTTCGTTCATTGCCAGCTCGTCTATTGCATAGAGCATGTCCGAGTACTCGTCGCTCTGCATGATAGTCGCGTAGCAGAACGGCGGGACCAGCGCGTAGCGAAGCACGCTCTTGTAGCCTTCGGGCAGGTTCGGCTGCTTGCCTGTAGCGACAGAGTCGAGGTATTTTGCGACCCTGTCTAGTTGCACATTTAGGCCCGAGTCGAACATCGGCTCCTTGAAGGCCTCGATAAAGTCGTCTTCTTTTTGATTGTCAGGTTTCTTGTCGGATTTAATCTTCAGTTTAATGTTCATGTCGGTTCAAAAAAAGAAAAAGAGAGGTATCGTCAGCCTTATTGGTTGACGACGGACACTGTTTGCACTGCTGTTGCCTGTCCTGCCTTTATCTGGAGTGTGAAGAACTTTCCAGAGTCGATTGGAGTGATGTTACCAGCTTGGTTCAGGTAGACTATTGCTGCCTCACCTTGGTTCAGAGAGATGGTTCCGCCGAGCATCACTTCGTCGCCTACAACGTCGTCATCGACATCTACGTTTGCTTCAGTATAGTCCGCGCTCAGCTCTCTCTGGATATCATCTATCTGTATGTTCTTGAAGTAGTACCAGTCAGTGGTAGGTACCGAAACACCTCGCAGGCTTATTGAGGTGATAGTCACTGCCTTGCTACCTGTGTTTTGGACCACGAATGCAGTAGTAGCCGTTTCGCCTACGGCACCTGCAGGGTTCACCCACGAATGTACGTTTGACATTTCGATTGCTTCTGCCTGTGTGTTGGTCTGGAACAGTGAACCCCCGAAGAAAATGACGCCTGCGCCCAGCACGACTGATGCGATCAGGACGATCAGGGTGGTGATGACTGTACCAATACCCCTTCGCTTCTGAACTTTGTTGAAGTTCATGCGCTGACATAACTAACCTGTCGATAATAGAACTGCGATGTGCTATAGAGCTACACTCTATAAGAAAAGTGGTTGTCAAAGCAGATTACATACAAACCAACATAATGCAAGTTTGCCCTCTTGTCTGCATGGAAGACGCCCGGGTAGTGTCTCAGCACGAGAAAAAAGACGAGCTCTTTGAAAAGATAGACAGCCTTGTGGACCAGACCCTGCAGATCTATGAATTAAACTCCAAGGAAGGCGCCATCATCAGGTCTATCGACTCTTCGATTTCGATGCTGCTCAACACTCTTAGAACATCATTGCCCTTGTCTCCGGAAATATTTCACAGCGAGCTCCCGGGGATAAAGAGCGCTGTCCTGAACAACAGCGGCGAAATAATCATCATGCAGGCAAGCGGCAACATCGTCACCAAAAAGTTCAGCGAGCTCCAGACGGCGCAGGTGATGGAAATAGTCAGGGAAATCGTGCCAAAGCTGAGCGAAAGTGCAGATGCGATGAAAGCCTCTGCAACCGAAGAGATTGCGCTCCTCAAAAAGGTAGCCAAGCAGTTCCAGCGAGTAAAGACACCGCCGCAGGCAGAGCGCCAAAGTCGCGAGATTGAGTAAAAATGTCAGTTTCTACGCAGGTCATGTTTTTCGACAACCTGGGAGCGCTGGAAGCACACCTCCAGTGGCTCCTTGGCAGCTGCAAGAAAAGCTCTGAAAAATGCAGGGAAGCGCTTGGCAACCTTTTGCGCGAAAGGCAGGGCCAGAAGGAAGAGGAGCAGTGGTCGCAGCAGATCTCGCAGGCACTTTCCGGCAACCCTGCCGGTCCTGCTGAAAAGGACGCCAAGGAGAAAAAGGGTGGGATGTTTGGCAGCAAGCAAAAAGGCAGCATGCTTGGCGACAAGCCAAAGAAGGAAAAGGGCTCCATGTTTGGAGGAGGCAAGCCCAAGGCGCAGACTGACTGGGTGTCCTTTGATCCGTTTGCAGTCTTTGTCGGCCAGGAGTCAAAGGGGATGGCCGAGCTCTACTTTGAGGCGATAAACAGCCTCGACGAGAGCGCAAAAAGGATAGAGCTTGCACTTGCCACGCTTGCTACGCTCAAGGGCAAGGCGGCAGCCGCTGGCAACGTGTCGGCAGTCGTGTCTTTCATAAACGGTGTGCCTGCAAAGGTGATGTTAAAGCCTGCGCAGGAAGGAAGGTCAAAGAAAAAGAAGATAGAATACAGTTTCAGCGTCCCTGTGGCAAGGCCGGCGCTCCCACGGGTGCTGCCGCTGTAGCTGGCTTTTCTGCGCTTTCTGCCGGCTTTTCTTCAACGACTGGCTCGGACTTTTCTTCTTCAGCCGGCTTGTCAGCAGTCTTGCGCTTTGCCTTCTGCACTGGACGGCGCGCCGCCAAAGGCTTTGCCTCGCCGTTGCCGTTGCCGTCGGCGACCTTTGCCCCGGGCTCTTCCTGCTCTGCCGCAAGGCCTTTCACCGACTCTGCCCCAAGCGTGGTCGACTGCGGGTAGGACGACGAGGTGAGGCCGGCTAGCATGAACACGGCAGGGTACACCCTTTGATAGATGGCGTCAAGTATCCTCGGCAGGCGCGACTCGCCCCCTTTGGCGACTTCCATCATGCCGTCAAAATCTGCAGGGCTTCCAGTCACGGCGCAGGTTCCGCGAAACTCGTAGGTCACCAATGATTTTGGCTCGCTGAGCGTTAGCAGGAAAGAAAGCACAAGCCTGTTGTCCTTTCTTGACTCCTCGTCTATTTTCGCTGATACCTGGAACGCGCCGGGCGCCACCGGGCCCGCGTTCTTGTCCTGCGCCTTTCTTGACGCAAAGACGCTTTCAAGGGATACTTCCATCTGCGTGGTTACTTGCGATAGCACAGGTGTCTGTATCTGTAAAGGCGCAAAAGCAGTCGCGTGTCATTGCGAGCTACATACGAACTGATTTGAAAGTTCGAAGGATAAAGTCATCATGGAATACGTCTCGGGAAAGGGTTCTCTCAAGGGCAACAACAAGATTGTCACTCGCCTGCGCACATTCAACGACCAGTCCAAGATAACGGTCCAGATGTCAAGGTTAAAGTCGTACGAATCGCCTTTGAAAAAGCTGTACGGGGTAGACAAGTACGACCTTGCGCCCAATTACGCGTTCCCTGAATCGTTGTCAGAGCTTGTCCCCAAGAAAACTCCCGAGTACGTGGAAAAGGGTGAGCGCTATGTCGAGCGCATCATGCGGTCATTATATCACTTCAAGCAGTGCGCGCTCATCGGCCCGTCGGGCACGGGCAAGACCCACATCGTGTATCTGGTAGCCGAGATGGCAGGCCTGCCTCTTTGGGAGATAAACTGCGGCCTGCAGACGTCGTCGTTTGATTTGTTCGGCAGGTACGTCGGCCTTGGCAAGGAAAACTGGGTGGACGGCCAGATAGTCTCGTGGTGCAGGCACGGAGGCATTTTGTATCTGGACGAGGCAAACATGATGAAGCAGGACGTCGCAACCAGGCTCAACCCAATCCTTGACACGAGGGGCCACATGGTGCTCAACGAGAAGGACAACGAGATAATCCCGAGGCACCCGTACGGGTTTGTCATAATCAGCATGAACCCGTTTTCGATAGAGTTTGCTGGAACGAAACCTTTGAACGCCGCGTTCAGGCGCAGGATGAACGCCTGGATCACTTTTGACTACCTGAGCACGGGCAACAACGTCAACGAAGACGAGGTTGCGCTTGTCAGGGACAAGGGCGGCGTGAGCAAGGAAGTAGCGGTCCAGATGGTGAGGGCAGCCGCGCAGTTGCGGTTCAACTACAAGCGCGGCGAGATCCCGTACGCGCCGTCGGTGGGCGACATCGTCAACTGGGCCACGCTTGTAGCAGACGGGATGGGTGTGCTCGCAGCTGCCGAGGAGACCATAATATCGACCACGAGCGACGACATCACGACGCAGGAGACCGTGAGGCGGATAATAAAAGGCGCAGGAACACCAGAGACCAAAACAATAGAGCCCATGCAGGAATTCAGCTGATGTCGCTCTACCCCGCGCTCTTTGCCAAGTTTTCCAGCATGCAGGCAGAGCTTGCAGAAAGCCCGAGGTTTCTCTACCCCGCCGGCCCGTCGCCGTTTATCAAAATAGAAAAGTGCCTGCGCGACTGCGTGGTTGGGATACCCCAGGTCCGCGAGGAGGTCGGCCTGCGCTTTGGCAATATTGTCCTGAAAAACGACGAGTTTGGCCGCTACGCGGCAGGCAGGCTGATCATGGCGTCAACGTGCCTGCTTGGAGCCAAGGCGCTTTTCATGTGGCTTTTCCGCAAGCCCATTTCCGAGTGGACGGAAGCGCGGGACGACAGTCTGCGGGCGCACTACGTCGCTAACGTGGTGGCCGACGCGGTGGCAAAGGAGAGGATCGTAGAGACGCAGGGCGCCGAGTTTTACAAAAACGTAGTTGCGCCTGCCGACGTCATCTCTGCCTCGATGCTCGCAAAAAGGCCTGCATCCCTGCCCGAGCTTGCCCAGGTGGCGCTTGCCCGGTCGGTACTCGGCTTTCCGTCGCCCTACGCGCCGTCGCCCATATCGAGCATAGCCGAGGATTTCATGACAGAGCTCCGTACGATAATCAGGGGCGGAAGCTGCCTGCAGACACTTCTTGGCGACCTGTACGAGCTGACGGCCAGGATACCTGGCCCCTGGCACAGCGTGTATCTGCCCTACGCAAACGCGCTCCCAAAGGCGCGGGCAGAAACCAGCATATTTTCGGCAACTCCTGACATTGAGGCGTTTGAAGAGATAAGGGCGCAGGCAGGGATTGAGCCTCCAAACTACGACGACGCGTTTGGGCAGGACCTGTTTTTCGAGATAAGCAGGGAGTCAAAGCGCAGCGAAAAGGTGCTTGGAAGGCTTGCGCGCTCTGCCAGCAGGGCAAACCTTGGCACCTTCGGGTTCCCGCCAAGCGACCTTGCCTGCTACAGGCAGCTGTACGAGGAGATGGCGCCGCAGATAAGGCGGATGGTCGAGCAGGCACGGATGGTCAGAAACGTGCTTGACGAAAGCGCGTTTGAGCAGGCCGGAAACGTCGACCTGCAGGTTGCAATCCAGGCAATAGCAAGCGAGTCTTACCGCGACGACACGTTTGTGCGCGACGAGGACATCATGAAGGACGAGTCGTGGGCGGTGCTTGTGGACGCCAGCCTGAGCCTCGGCGGCATAAGCCGCGAGTTAAAGTCAGTCGCGCTGTGCATCGCCGAGATAGCAAAAGAGGTGATAGGCTCAAACCCGTGGGGTATGTTTGCGTTTTCTGACGAGTTTTACTGCATCAAGGACTTCTCCGAGCCGTACGACAGCCTTGCAAGGTCTAGGATAGGCGGCCTGACTACAGGCGGCCTGTCGCACATACCTGACGCGATAAGGGCCTGTAGACAAATGTTGTTAGAGCACGCAAGGGAGCGCAACTACATAATACTGGTGTCAGACGGCCTGCCTTCAGGCTACCCTGGCATAGAAAAAGAGCTTGCAGGCTCTATCAGGGAGGCTGGCATGTCAGGCGTGGCAGTGGCAGGCATTGGCATCGGGAGCAACAGGATAAAGAAGTACATCCCAAACGCCAAGGTGATAAGCGAGCCGGGTGAGCTTGCAAGGGCATTTTCGGAGATCTACTTCTCGCTCTCGTCCTAGGCCGGGATGTAGGATTTTACCAGCACATTTATCTAATCATGTTCGTCATTTAACCAACAGGACAATGCCGCAATGGGGGCTGGCTATCGGTGATGATAGACGATTAACGGAGGACAGGGACCTTTGATGGAGAAGAAGCGCCAGGACGCTCCCGAGACGCCTGTTGCGCTTGCCGAAAAGGAGATAGACGGCATTTGCATGGCGCTGCGCGAGTCGAGGAACCAGCCACTCCTGATACTATATTATCCCGACGACGGCGGCAGCATGGGCGACGACGACGTAGAGGCGATATACGGCGAGTTCAGGCGCCTTGGATACAGCAAGGACGCCAACAGGATAAAGGAGCTCGACGTGCTCATCCACACTGCAGGCGGCAAGCCGAGCGCCGGCTACATGGTGGCGCAGGTGCTTCGCAGGTTCGCGCTCTCTGTCAACTTCCTCGTGCCTTACAGGGCCGCAAACGCCGGGACCCTGACTTGCCTGTGCGCAGACAACATCTACATGGGCGCGTTTGCCCACCTCTCGCCCGTTGACGTGGCGCCCGACGCCAGGGTCGGGTCCATCGACTATTTCACAGACTATGCCATCCAGTGCAGGCTAAAGGCCGAGACAGCCCTGAAAAAAGAGAACTCCGAGCCCAGGTCAAGTGTCGAGTCCGACCTTCTGGCAGAATATCTGAAAAGCGTGGGCCCTGCAGGAGTCGCGGACCTGTACAAGCACCGCACCATTGCAGCAAAGTATGCGTACAGGCTTCTTTACGACTACATGTTTGCAGCCGACCCCCAGAGGGAGGAAAAGGCGGTCCAGGTGTCGCAGAAGCTGCTTTTCAGCTACCCTGCCGGCGACTTTTACATGGACTACCACATCTGCCGGTTTCTGGGGCTCAAAGCAGGGGAGATGTCGGAAGACGAGTCCGACATGACAAAGAGGATAGTAAGGACGATGGACAAGTACACGCAGGCAGGCATCATCTGCAAGGCGACAGCCAAGGACCGGCGGGCGCCCTTCATAACGCTGTATGGCGAAACATAGGTGCGAAAAGCGCGCAAGCTTTTTTCTGTATTGAATATCTTACAATCCGCTCTATGAATTTTATATAGAAAATTTGACTATTTTGAAATTCCGGGTATGTCAAACTTTGTTACAACAGCTACTTGATATATCTTGGCCCTCTACCCTTTGTTCTACGGCATGGAATCCCTACAGAAGATGGGCAGTTCAGACGCGGAGGCTCCTACAATGGACATTGAAAAGAACCTGATAACAGAACTCCAGAGGCTCGACCTGACGCTCAACGAATCCAGGATACTGGTCTACCTGATGACACACGGCC
This sequence comes from Nitrososphaera sp., assembly GCF_013388945.1. GTDB lineage: Archaea > Thermoproteota > Nitrososphaeria > Nitrososphaerales > Nitrososphaeraceae > Nitrososphaera. The sequence goes on from NZ_JACAEH010000017.1 coordinate 25,754, forward strand.
ATTCCAGCGCAAGCGACATTTCGCGCTATACAGGAATCCAGCGCACTGAAACATACAACTACATTTCAGGCCTGCTTGCCAAAGGCATCGTGTTTTCGACTTTTGACAGGCCGCAGAAATACTACTCCATGTCGCTTGAAGAAGTAGTCGACTGTTTATTGCAGTCAAAGCGCAACGCCCTTGAAGCGTTTGAAAGCAAGAAGAAGGAGTACATGAACATGCTCGACGCCCTTGTCAGCAACAGGGTGGTCAAGCAGGAGGAGAAGGAGCGCTACAACGTGGTCATGGGCGAAAACGCAATCAACGCCAAGATTACAAGGATGCTTGCAGACGCAAAGGAAGAGGCGATGATCCTGCTGACTGACAGGAACATGGTCAACTTTTACCACGCAGGCATAACCGACCAGCTGATGGAGCTCACGACAAAGGGCGTGTACGTGAAGCTGAGGACTCCGTGCAAGAACCCCGACGAGTACATGTCGGGCCACAGCGACCAGGTGCTGTGCAACGTCACCAAGAAGGCGGTGCCGGCAAGCTTCGTTCTCGTGGACGGCAGGGAGATAATCGTGATACTTGAAAGCCAGCCGGTCAAAAAGTCAGAGGTGTGCGGATTTTACACCAACAACCTCGCGCTGGTGTCGGTCTTCAAGTTCCTCTTTGAGAACGTGATGTAGCTCGGCCTGACACGCTAAGCGATATACGGATTTTTACATATTCTTTCTCGTTGAGAAAGTACAGGCCCAGGGGACGGAGGGGCATAGGCACCGTTGTCACGTCGGTGATGCTTGTGTCAGCCGTCTCGCTCATGGGCGCTTTTCTGGTCTCCTGGTCGAGCTCGAGCTTTGCCACCAAGCAGGTCGGAGTCTCAGAGGAGATAGACGACAGGGTGAACCAGATAAGCGAAGGCTTTATCGTGGAAGATGTCTGGTTCTTTACAAATTCAACCAGTTCGTATTCAAAGGTCACTGTCCGCAACACCGGCGACGTCGCAGTAACGATATCGCACGTCTACGTCAACAACACGCAGGCCTGGAATGCAGGCAAGGTCATACCGAGGTCCGAGGTCGGGACCATCACTTTTGAGACTCTCTGGAGCGCCGGAAGCGCGCAGGATGTCTGGGTCAAGACGCAGCGGGGCACGGAGGCAAAGCAGCTGTGGAGGTCTTAAGATGAGGAGGGGCCTTGCCACAGTCGTCGGCGCGATTTTCATGATAATCGTGATGATAGGGGCGCTCAACGTCACGCTGTGGATGCTCCAGCAGCAGGACAGGGTGGGTCAGGCGATGGTCGAAAAGACAAGCGGCAACCTGGACAGGCTGAACGAAAAGATAGAGATTGCAAACGTCAGGATTGACGGCAGCAAGCTGAACATGACTGTCACAAATAACGGAGGGCAGCCGGCGAAACTAAAGTCGCTCTACGTAGTAGACGAGACCGCAGTCCCAAGGCAGCAGTACAGGTACGACCTTGACATCCCGGTTGACGGCAGGGACTCGGCCAAAAACGTCGGGCAGGGTGTGCCGTTCACCGCGTCGACCACGTCGCTTTATTCTGTCAAGCTCGTCACAGAATCTGGCAACACTGCAGCGTCTGTCATAACACCCGTCTCGGCAGTCGCGCTCCCGATGTCTCTTTACGTAATACCGCCCACGGTGACGCCGGGCCAGAACGTCACGCTTTTGTATACCGTGACAAACGACCGCGCCGATTCGCACATTGCGGCGGCAGTCACGCCGCAGGTTTCATACTCGATGGGCTGCAGCCCAGGACCCGGCTGCCAGCTGACGCAGTACGTTGCCCCGTCAAGCACGGTCATCAACAGCGGGACCACCGCGCTTTTCAAGTGGGTGTTCAAGGTCGACGCCCCAGACAACACGACGGTGGCATTTAACGCGACCATTGCCAATGCAAAGCCCGGCAACTATGTCATTGAAAAGGCGCGCGCAAAGCTGGTGTCGGCTTCTGAGACATCCTTTTACAGCGAGTCCACCACCACGATAATCTATTCGGCGCTTGCGCAAAAGCCAGAGCTGTTCCTGATAGTGCCAAGCCCGTTTGGCGAGGACCCCGACGACGGCAAGGGGCTCTGGGGTGTGATGGTGGTCAACCCCACCGACGCGCCGATAGAGGTGTCCAGGGTGATAATTTCTGCAGGGCCTGTCATCACCGACAGGACAGAGCGCATCATAGACAACAACGGCACGCCGTGCCCGAGAACCCCCATAAACCCGACTCCTGCTGCAGAGTGGAGCTGCCCCGAAGAGAACATGATCCAGTGGAGGGACACCGCAAGCCCGGAGGTAGTCCAGCCCAGAAGCGTCGTCCCGTTCCTGGCAAAGTACGAGCCCGGCACGCTTGGCGGAGGTGGCGACGACCCGGCGTTCCTGATATCTGCAAGCGTGTTTTCTAGCATGGGCCAGTTCACAAAGTCCGGCTATTCGACAGGCATGAGAAACGCTGCGGAGGCTATAGGAAACGTGTACCTCACCGACACCACGGTAGAGGCTACTGCGCTCCAGAGCAACCACATGTTCGGGAGCATGACGGGCGTGGCTTCAGGCGGCGAATTTACCATGCACGTCGCCATGGCCGACCTTGGCAGGAACACGGCGGGCATACAGGCAGGCTCAAAACTAATAGTCAACGTCCCCAAGGGCTTTACCATCGAGCAGTCCGACATACTGTCGTGGACGGGATTTGACGATACACCCACCGTGACGCCGTTTACAGACGGCTCGTCGCAGATCCAGGCCACGCTCACAAACGATCTTGGAACGTCAACGTCGGAGGCAGCAAGGATACTGAAGTTCCGCGCAGACGCGCCGGTGGTGCCTGAAAAGAGGATCTACATCTTTTTCACGCTCGTGCACGGGCAGACGACGTCGGGAAGCAACCTGTCGGTGGGAGCGGTTGGAGAATTTCCGGTGCAGATAGTGCCCTAGCTGTCAGACTTCCACACTTGCAGCGCCAGCCCGCCGAGGCCCATGTCGACAAGCATCAGCGTCAGGAAAAGCTTTTGCGCGTACAGTCTCAGGAACCCTCTCAAGCGCTGTCGTCGTTGGGTACGACACACATCGTAATAAATATCACTTTGTAAATTTTCGTCAATCTTTATTTTACAAATATCAAGGCTGAAAAACTAAAATTATGCAAAAGGCAGCAGGCATGAGGGGCTGCCGGCTCACAGGTGTATTGCCCCAAAGTGCTTTGCCCTGTTCTTGTGCCTCTCCAGCGCCTCTTTTGACGTAAACGCCATCTTGCATTCCTTGCAGGTAAATCCGTCCTTGTCGGTTTTTGAAAATGGTGATTTCATCGGTTCCAGTTTCATGGCGCCGCTATAAAGAGTAACTTAACATAGTTCACTGGCAAAAAGGCCCCGCCCAAAAGCTGGTTGCATGGGTTGGCGGGCAGGGACCTTCTTGCGACGCTGACTTGGATGCAGCAATTTTGCTATTAAGCGTGGCTTAACCTTGTTCACCCATTCGGACTAGAGGTTATATGGAACGGCAGGCTACTGCAGCGCAACTGCACATTCAATGTCAGGCTCCCCAGGCTCGTACCGCGACAGGATCTACATCGTCAAGGACATCATCATCAAGCTCCTGGAATACGGCGAGCTGAACCAGACGGCGCTTGTGAGCTTTTGCGGCCTCAACCTGACAAAGCACAAGCGCATACTCGACGAGCTTGAGGCAAACGGCCTCATAAGCAGGACCGAGAGGGTCGTGGGCAAGAGGACCATAACCGTCTACGGCCAGACGCAGAAGGGCGTGGAGTTTTGCAGGAACATCCTTGAGCCGTACGAGCGCATGTTCCCGCGCAAAAAAGAGGCCGACGAGTCCGGGACCAATATAGGGATGCTACTGCTCCTGGTCTAGCCCAAACTGCGAGGCTATCTTTTTGTCCATCTCTTCTTTTCCCCTAGCGTAGCTGTCGTACCTTTCCTTCCAGCTGCTCATCGAGCGGTACTGCCGTACGCCTGTCGCAAGCCAGATGGCAGAGATGACAATGACGGCGCCAAGGAGCACGCTCAGCACGACGCCAAACTCGTTTTCTATCTCCAGCACGGCAAAGAATGAAGGGTGTACCAGAAGATATGCAGAAAGGCCTATTGCAAGCGGAGCGAGGATTATTGCCGAAAGCGAAACGCCGAGCAAGAGCTTGCGGATGTGCTGTACGTGCTCAATAAAGCTGTCCAAGAGTGACAGGACGTCGTCAGCCAACGGGCGGTCCGGGCTTTCTGCGCTCATTTGCTTATTTCCCACCCTCACTCTATTATTATTTCGCCTTTCATCTCGGGGTGGATGCTGCAGTAGTACTGGAACGTGCCGGCCTTGTCCGTGACAAAGCTGACGGTCTGCGACTCGAAATAGCCCAAGTCCCTAGTGTGCACGTTGAACTCGTCTATGTTCAGGTTGTGCGCCGAATGCGTGTCATAGTCCTCGTTGATAAAGTGCATAGTCTGCAGCCCGCCCTTGCTCATCGTATAGGTGGGGTTGACGATTGCGCCCGAGGTGTTCCTGATGCCTTTTGCCCCTCCAGGCGACGTGGTGACGTAAAGGTACCCGCCCTTGCTCGTGTGCGTGGCCTTTAAAAAGTGGTTGAGAGGCGGGCTCAGAACCGGCGCGGTGCCGTTTGCAGGAATCGTCGCATTAATGCTGAAATATCCTATGGTTGCGACCACCGCCGCCAAGGCTGCATAAGCAATCGCCTTGTTCCTAGTCATGCGGTACGGCCGCTTTTCCTTCTTCTTCACATCCTTGACTTTGCATCTTGACTATTTAGGCAATGATTAACATGGTTAATCATGTCAGCGTGGAAAATCGCAATATCGTGCCCTGCCGGCCGCAGTCAAACGTATAGGTTTCATCAGAAAAGATGGGCATGTGCTCCACAAGCGTGCTGCCGCAGGCAAGGCACCTGTCGACGGAGGGCGTGGAAAAGACGGAGGCGCACCAGAAGCATTCCCTGCAAATAATAAAGTGCGCCTTTTGAGTCCCGCGCTCGCAGGTCATGGCTGCTCTTGCATTTCTGCACTAATTAAGATGGATTAACAAGGTTAAGCCACGCCGATTTTCCGGCAGAAAATTGCCAAAACTCAGCTTTCGGGAGTCTTTTGCTTCTCTATCACTTCGGGCGTGGTCTTTTGTATCCTGACAGAAAGAGGCTGGCTCCTGCCGGTCTCTTCCACTATTATCACAACGTTTCCTATCTCCAGCCTGTCGCCCTTTCTTGGGATCCTCTGCAGCATGTGGTGCAAGAGCCCGCTCAGGGTGGAGTAGTCCTTGTCCTTTGGCAGTCTGATATTGAGCGCCTCGTTGATGTCGTCTATTTCCACGTCGCCCCGGGTCACGACGGTCTGCTTGTCCAGCTTCTTTATCTGCTGCGCCTCCACGTCGGTCTCGTCGGCTATCTCGCCCACGAGCTCTTCTATGATGTCCTCAAGCGAGACCACCCCCTCGGTGCTGCCGTGCTCGTCCACCACTATTGCCATGTGGATGTGCCTGCCCTGGAACTCCTTCATCAGCTTGTTTATGCCCATCTCCATCGAGACAAAGAGCGGCTTTCTTGCGACGTCTTTTAGCATCATGTAGGAGGTCTTGGTCTCGACTGCCTTTAGCACGTCGCGGATGTGCACAATCCCGACAATGTTGTCCTTGGTGCCCTCGATTATAGGTATTCGCGAATAGCCGCTCTCGTTTATCACCGGGAGCGCGTCCCAGAGAAGCATGCGCGCATCCAGCGTGAACATCTTGTTGCGCGGCGTCATGATTGCGCGCACCTTGGTGTCGTGGAATTCAAGCACGTCCTCTATCATGTCCTTCTCTGACTTTTGCAGTGCCTTCTCCTCGACGCCCACGTCTATGACCGCCCTGACCTCCTCCTCGCTGATGGGCTGGGGCTTGCCGTCGCTTCCAGTCATCTGGAATATTCCCTTTGTCGCGCCCTCAAGCGCCCTGACAATAGGATAGAGCGCATACTGCATGCCAAGTATCACCCGGGAAAACCGCAGCGCGATGGGCTCGGCGTGGATGTTGCAGTACGCCTTTGGCGTTATCTCGCCAAAAACAAGGAGTATCATGGTCATGGCGCCGGTGGCAATGCCGAGCCCGACGCTGCCAAAGAAGCCGATGGTCAGGTCGGTGGCAACCGACGCGGCTGCCACGTTAACAAGGTTGTTGCCGAGAAGGAGCGTGACTAGCATCCTGCTCGGGTTGGACTTTAGCTTCTGGACCGACTCGACGCCCTTTCTTCCCTCCTTGACCATGCGCCTCAGCTGGCCCTTGCCTATCGAAATGAGCGCTACTTCCATCCCGCTGAAGAAAGCCGAGAGGGCCACTAGGCCTCCAAGAAGCGGCAGGGCGATTAAGGGATCCAACATCTTAGAATATGGTAGAAGTTAGCGGACACGATAATTAAAGATTCGCGGCAGTCTGCGCTAGCCCTTTCTCAGGAGCGCCTTTGCCCGCTCTATTATGGCGCTCGGCTCGGGCTTTTCCGCAGACACGATGCCAAGCTCCTGGTCGGGGCCGATGTGTATTATAGTCACGCGCATGTTGCTGTGCTGCAGTATCACGTATTCCGTGGGCCCGGCAAAGTCCTCGTTTGTCTTGGGTATGCTTGCCATTATGTGGATCTGCAAAAGTATCTTGAACAGCCGCTCCTTGTCAGGGGCCTGCGCGCCGGGCTTTGCCGCAAGTGCAACCAGCAAGCCCTTGTCCACGACGAACGCGGCGATGACGTCGCGGATCTGGGAAATCTCCTCGCAAAGGCGCGAGTAATCCATGCAAGTGACACTGCGCTGACGTTAAATAAGATTTTGGCAGCGGCTCTTGAATAGCAATGTTTAAAATTGGACCGGGCTCTCACATACCATAATTTGGTGTTTGTAGCCCGGACAAAGTCCCCTGAAGAATGGAAAGCTGTCGCTTCCGCCATATCCACGCTGGTGGACGAGGCCACGTTTGAGGCCACCGCGGAGGGCATCTCGTTCCGCGGCATGGACCCGTCGCACATCGCGCTTATCGACATCTACTGGCCCAACCACGCGTTTGAGCGCTATGAGTGCGACAGCGCAGTCAAGTTCGGGATCCGCGTCGACGAGTTTTCCAAGCTGGTCAAGCGCGCCGACAAGAAGGACGTCGTCGAGATATCGCTTGGCGACGACAGCATGCTGCACGTCAAGATGCAGAACGGCTACAGGCGCGAGTACAAGACGCGGCTAATAGAAAGCTCGGCAAGCTCGACGCCACTTCCAAAGCTGAACTTCAACGCCAAAGTCGTGCTTTCAGCTACGGCGTTTGACAAGGTTCTGTCAGACGTGCAGGTAGTGTCAGAGTTTGTGTCCCTTGATTCAAAGTCAGGTAGGATAACCTTTGCGGGCAGGGGCGACTCGGGTGAGGCAGACGTCTCGCTTGAGGCAGGAAACGAGGGGCTTGAAGAGCTTGCAGTCAAGGAGGACAGCAAGGCCACCTACAGCCTCGACTATCTGAGCAAGATAACAAAGGCAGTAATAGCGATGGGCGGTTCTGTCACCGCCGAGTATTCAAGCAAGATGCCTCTAAGGCTCGAATTTAAAATTGCAAACGTAGGCCGCATACATTTCTATTTAGCACCCCGGGTCCAAGACTGATAGCCCATGATGTTCGTGATGAAGTTTGGCGGCACGGCGGTGGACTCGGCCGGCAAGGTCAAGCATGTGGCAAAGCTGATAAAATCGTACAAGGACAGGGGCGACGGAGTAGTCTGCGTCGTTTCGGCAGTCAGGGGAATGACCGACGGCCTGCTTGCGATAGCAGAGAGCGTAAGGCGCGGCGACAGGGCGTCGATAGAGGATTTCGTGAAAAAGGCGCTCAACACGCATGTTGACATCGCGACCGGCGCGATTTCGGACAAAAAGCTGAGGCAGGGCGCGCTTGCAGAGGTAAAGAGGACGGTAGGCGAGCTGCAGGACGTGCTTTCAGGCATCGTGCTTCTGGGCGAGGTCACGCCCAAGTCGCTTGACTACCTGATGTCGTTTGGCGAGCGCCTGTCGGCGCCCATCGTGTCGTTTGCGCTGCGCGACATCGGGGTCGACTCGGAATTCCTTACGGGCAAGGACGCCGGCATTGTCACCGATTCCAATTTCGGCGAGGCAAGGCCGCTCATGGACACTACAAAACTTCGCGTGAACCACAGGCTTTCTCCCATAACAAAGCGCGGCGCGGTTCCAGTAATTACGGGCTTTATCGGCGCTGACCAGCACGGCAACACCACCACGATTGGGCGCGGGGGCTCCGACTACACCGCCACCATAGTGGCGGCAAGCATCAACGCCGACGAGGTGTGCCTCTGGAGCGACGTGGACGGCCTGATGACTGCCGACCCCAAGCTGGTCAAGACCGCCAAAGTCCTGAAGGAGGTCTCTTTTGCAGAGGCGATGGAGATGGCGCTCTTTGGAGCCAAGTACATGCACCCAAGGGCGCTTGAGCCTGTGATGGACACGAAAATACCGATCCGCATACGCAACACGTTCAACGTAAAGCACCCCGGGACTGTGATAACTCAGGAGCCGAGCAGGGACTCGCGGAGGATTGTAAAGTCTGTGAGCGCAATCAGGCATACCGCGCTCATCGACGTGAGCGGGGGCGGCATGGTGGGCGCGCCCGGAACTGCCGCAAAGATATTCGACGCGCTTGCGAAAAACAGGGTCAACATAATGATGATATCGCAGAGCCCGTCGGAGTCGAGCATCTCGATGGTCGTGAGAAAGAGCGACCTTGACAAGGCGACTACGACGCTTGAGCTGAGCCTGCTTGGGCGCGTGATAAAGAAGATAAACGTGAGCGACGACGTCGCGGTCATCGCAGTCGTGGGCTCCGGGATGCGCGGCATAAAGGGGGTAGCCGCAAAGGTGTTTGGCGCTGTCGCAAAGCACAACGTCAACGTCATAATGATAGCCCAGGGCTCGTCTGAGCTTAACCTGGCGTTTGTCGTAAACGACAAGGATTGCGAAAAGGCAGTCGGCGCGCTGCATGAAGAGTTTGGGCTTGGAAAAGCGCGCGGCTAGCCCTGAAGCTCTTTTAATATCTCCGCCTTCAGCTTGGAAAACTCGTCGTCTGTTATCAAGCCCCGCTCCTTCAGCTCCGCTATCCTGCCAAGCTTTTGCACGGGCGTATCAGGGCTGTTGGATTTCCCGGTATCCCGGCTGTCAGCAGGGCGCGCGAACTCGCCCCTCATCCCCTTGTGGATCATGCCGCTTACCTGCTGGGCCACTTCCTTGTCCACCGCAGGCAGCCTCACCTCGTCGGACAAAAAGCGCGACTTCAGGAATATCTCTGTCGAAAGTATTCCCCGCTTCAGCCTGACGTTGGAGATGTCGACATAGTTCACGTCGACGATGTTTGCCCTCAGCCCGAACAGGCGCGGATCCTTGAAAAGCAGCCGGACGTTTGTGATATAGATGGTGTTTGGCGTGGTTATCGACCCGCCCGGCCTGAGCCTGCCCTGCTCGGCAGTCATCAGTATCTCTTCTCCTTCAAGCAGCATGCCCTTTATCTCCGGGTCAAGCTCTGCAGACATCGCTTGCGATGCTCCTTCCAAGCCTCTTAAGCCTTGTAGAGAAAGACAACAGAATCTAGGAATATACCAATGTGCTGCGGCAGTCAGCACGTTACGCTTCCAAGCATTCCTTGCACGTACACTTGCTCTATCGCCCTTGACTCGCATTCTCCTATGCCGGTTATGGGCGTGCCGTTGACGACGCTTATCGTGTCAGACATCACGCTTGACTTGTCAGTCGAGTGGCCTAGACCCAGGGCGTGGCCCAGCTCGTGGTTGGCGACTGCCATCAAAAACTCCCTGTCGTTGATATCGCTCACAATCACGGTTATCTCCGCCCTGACTATCGTGCTCTTGTCCATCAAAAGCCGCGCCCTTGACGGCTCGCCGTTTGGCTGGTGCAGAAATATCACGATGTCAGACTCCTCACCGCCCGGCGAGAGGACTGGAACCGAGTCGCCGAACTGGCCCCTTTTTTCCTGCAGGACGGCGTTCCAGCCGGCCGACGGGTCGAGCAGGTCCTGCACGAACCTGTCGACAGAGGCCCTGTCAAACTGGTCAGACTCTGCCCATACTGTGATGATGCTTTTGTTCCACGCGCCGTTTGCAACGATGGTGGCCGGCGCCGGTTCTTGCGCGGGTATTTCCGACACTTCTCTTATCACAAAGTCGCTGGTAAAGTCCCTGACCCGGTACTGGCCCGGATCCTGCGCGGCCGGGGTGATTTCAGCCTCCTTCCTCTCTCCCACGTCGATGTTTGCAGACAGGAAAACGTAGTATGACATGGCGCCCACGACGGCTGCAAGCGCGGCTGCAAGCAGGGCGTTTCTGCTGTTTATTCTCCACCACCCGTGGCATTTGCAGGAACCGTGAAGTAGAACGTGGTGCCCTTGCCCGAGTCGCTTTCGACCCATATCCTGCCCCCGTGCGCCTCGACTATGCCTTTTGAGATGGCAAGCCCCAGGCCGCTCCCGCCCGTCTTTCGCGAAAGCGATGTGTCGACCTGGTAGAACCTTTTGAACAGGTCGGCCTGCTTTTCCTTGGGTATCCCGATTCCATTGTCCCTGACTGCAAAAGTCACGCTGCCGTCGTTTTGCTTCGCAGAGACTTCCACAAAGCCCGTGTTTTCAGGGACGAACTTGATGGCGTTATCCACCAGGTTGTCGAGGACCTGGACTATGCGCGTCATGTCGCACCTGAGCGACGCGCCACTGTCTGAAAGGTCGTCTATCCTGACGTTTCTCTTACGCGCCTTTTGCAAGTTGTGGTTGACGCTTGTCCTGACAAGGTCCGCGGCCCTTGTGACTTTGAATGCAAATTTTATTTCCCCAAGCTCCAGCTTGTGGGCGTCAAGTATGTTTGATATGAGAAGCGTGAGCGAGTTGGCTGCGTCTGCCACTATCCCGACCTTTTCCTTCTGCTGTGGCGTCAGCTCGCCAAGCGAGCCGTCAAGCAAAAGCTCCGAATACCCCAGGATTGCCACAAGCGGAGTCTTGAGCTCGTGGGTTATCATGGCAGAGAACTCCTCCTTTTCCCTGTCGATTTCGTGCAGCCGAAGCGATGCCTTTACCAACTCGCCGTTTAAGTGGATGAGCTCCTTGTTGCTTGACTGGACTTTTTCCGTGCTGCTCTTTATCACCTCGACCATCCGGTTAAAGTTCTGGTGGACTATGCGATATTCCTCGTCGGCGGCCTGCTCGGTTATGGGCTCGAAAGTCCCGTTTTCCACCTTCTTCATGTGCTTCAAGAGCTGGCGCAGAGGGGTCGTGAAACGCTGCGACATCAGGATGGCCACCATTACGGTGGCTGCCATCACGCCGGCTGTCAGCAGCATAAAGTCGTCCTGCAGGACAAATATCGGAGACAGGACCTCCTGTGCATCCTGCTCGGCTATCACCACGATTCCAAGCTCGGGTATGCACTTTGAGGCGCCGTAGACAGAAACGCCCCGGTAGTCTGCATACTGGACGCCTTCCAGCTCGACCCGGTTGTCAAAGCACTCACGCACCGCAAGCGTGTCGACGCGCACCGGGACCTCGCTTACAAACCTCGACGGGCTGAGCATAATGCCGTCCCTGCCGACAATATAGGTCTCGCCAGTCTGCCCGAGGTTGGTGTGATCGCCAAGCACCGTGTGCAGCGTGTTGATGTCCCTTGTAACGACAAGCATCCCCCGGTACTCCTCGCCGGCAAACACCGACCTGACAGGCGACACAACTATCATTTCAGGCTCTTGGCGCTCGTCGTCAAATTCTAAAAGATAGAATGCCCTTTCCAGCCCCTCCGGGAATACGGCCGCGTCATCTATGGTGGCACCGAGCAGGGGCGACGTGCCAAGAAAGACGGTCCCGTTTTCGTCTGCCATGCTTATCTCGTAATAGCCTCCCGCAACAGACGACCCTGTCGTGAACCGGTTGAACCCTTCGTAGAGAAATTCCTCTTCCAGGCTTGCCCTCTCGCCGGGGGCAAGTGCATATTCTGTCCCTTCCAGATAGTGTGCAAGGAGCAGTTTCTGGGCAGGGGTTTCCTGCGCCGCGGCAGAGACCTGCCTCAGAGTCGAGTCGGAAATGCCTGTTATGGCCCTTGCACGATCGTCAACGATTGCCTTGAGCGCGTGCCGGGCATTTTCCTGGATTAGGGCCTCTGCCCGAAAGTACGCGACGGCAGACAGCGTCCCTATCGATATTATGGATACCAGGATTGCAAAGGTGAACACCTTTGACCTGATGCTCGAGAGGAACCTAGGCGTCTGGCAGCACCCCTGTCAAAGTTCGACGGCTGTCTGTAGCCATGTCTTCAAATCCGGGTATTCCCGGAGGATATTTACGATCCCGGAATTCTTTGCCATGCAGTGCAGTTGCAGGGCAAAACCTGAAAACATACTGCCCAGAGTAATATGCAGGCTCTTTCTGTCCACTATCGGGCATTTGCGCCAGAGGCGGTGTCAAGCCTGGATACGGGTACAGATGTCGATTTTTATCAGATTGCGTGACAAAGCCCTTTTGTAGCCGCACTGTACTACATTACAGCAATCTTGGCAAAAATACTGGCAATAGACGACTCGGAGTACAACACCCAGCTGATAAAAGACATCCTTGCCACAAGGAACCACGCAGTCGAGACCGCGTCCTCAGGGGCGGAGGGGCTTGAAAAATATGCGGCGTTTAGGCCCGACGTTGTACTGCTCGACCTTGCCATGCCCGGGATGGACGGCAGGGAGGTGCTCGAGCGCCTGATGAAAGTGGACGATAACGCCTGCGTGGTGATGGTCTCGGCGGTGGGCAACAGGCAGATACTTGAAAGCTGCATACAAAAGGGCGCAATAGGCTACGTCGAAAAGCCGTTTTCAGTCAGGCACCTTGCTTCAGTAGTCGCGTCGGTAATAGCAGGCAAGGCTTATCCAAAGATATTTGCGCTCCTGTCCCTTGTGACAAGCAGGACCGAGAAGAAGGTCCAGGACGTGCTTGGGAGCGCGGCCACGCTCAGGCTTGCAGGCATGAGCATCGCCGGCGCGCAGAGCCCGGACCTTGAATTCAGGTCAAGGTTTGCAGACAGGTCGTCGATGCACATGCAGCAGGGAACGGCCATCTTTTTCAACAAGTTTTCCGACGACAGGACAGGCGTGATAGCGTCGCTTGTGCGCGACGAGGACATGGACGTCATCCTGGGCGACGCGCTTTACGAAAAATCGCCGGGCAGGTACAGGGTGGGTTCGGACTTTTTTTCCCTGATAAACAGCAGGTTCCTTTCAGAGATATCAGAGCACAAGAGAGTCGATCTAAGGCCTGACAGGGCGGAATTCCACGTCGTCAGCCAGGGCGATAGGTTCTGGGAGTCGCTTGTGGCAGAATATCCAAGGTCGTGTGTAGCGACGCTTGAGATGTTCTACTACGGCAAGGCCGTAGAGTTTGAGGTGCACGTCAGCTCCGACTCTGACCTGTTCTGACTGCCACGTCCTGGATAGCGCGCTGGACATTCTGTATCAGCTGGTGCGTGTAAGGGCCGGCGACTGACACCACCATCACGTGCCCGCCTTCAAGAGGAAACAGTATGTGGTCGCCCGAGCCGTGGTTCACGACCACGTACCCGACCTTGCCAAACGCCTTCTCGTTTGTCCGGGGTATGCCCACCAGCAGGTCGAGCTGAAGCAGTATCTTGTCAAGCGCCTTTCCCTCCGGAATGAATATGCCCGGCCTGACGCGGCTTGCCAGAACCTTTCCCCGCGAAAGCACTGCAGATACAATGATTGACGGGGCAAGCCCTGCGACGCCCTCGCACAGCGATTCATATTCTCGGGTCACCAAGTCCATGCGTGGCTGGCATCGCCGGAGGATATAGCCTGCAGGCGTACACTGCCATGCACCGCATACGCCCCGGTAATATGCTATAGTGCAGTACAGCCTCCTGATGATGGGCCAGCAAAAGAGCGTGACAAGCGGCCGCCTGAGGCAGACGCTACTGGGCCTGGAGGACATAATCGGCATGAGCGTGACAGAGACGATAATCGAGAACTTGAACATGAAGGGTGTGTCCTACGCCCTGAACTGCGACAATATTGTTTATCACAAAAGCGAGATCACAGGCGCGTTTGAAGAGATGCTGGGTCCGGAGATAGCAGCGCTATTGACGGGGCACCTTGCAAGGCAGTGCGAGGAATTGTGCTAGGACTGCACTTGCCGCATTTCTTATTAGTTCTGGGGACGTCATAAGCCGCATGTATCTGGCGCTGCCTGCAATCGCGGCCAAGGCTGCCGAAGCGCAGTTCAACGCGGCAAGGCTTGGGACCGTCTACGGCTTTGCCTACCTGCGCGGCTTTCTCCATGCGCTTTATGACAAGAGCCAGGACGGCGCCGACATGTACTCAAAGTGGCTGTCCCGTGTGGACAGCGAGTTTGACGCGGCTCTCAAGAGCAGGAATTTTGCCTCGATACTTTCCGACTATGTCGATTCCATGATAGACCTCCGAAGGATGTTCCGCGACGCAGGCTACCCCGTCGATTACATGGACAGGGCGTTTGACGCGTACGTGCACAACATGATGGTGTTTTCAAACATCCCGGGCAGGTTCAACCTGACGCCGTCTGACGTCGTCCTTACAAACGGCAAGACCCGGCTTTTGCACTATCGGGTCGACGGGCAGAAGAAGGGGGCTCCACTGCTTGTGATATACGCCCCGATAAACAGGTACCACATACTTGACATCGAGCCGGAGAAAAGCGTTGTAAGGAGGCTGGCTTCAGGCGGCCTTGACACATACCTGCTTGACTGGGGGCACCCGGGCCCCGGCGACGACAGCCTGTCGCTCAAAGACTACGTCGGCTACGTCGAGGCGGCGGTGGATTTCATCAAAAAGTCCGGCGCAGAGAAGGTCTCCATCCTCGGGTACTGCTGGGGCGGGATAATGGCGCTCATCTATTCGGCGCTCCACGCGGACAGCGTGAACAGGCTGGCGCTCATGGCAGTCCCTGTCGACACAAGCCAGGACGACACCATTCTTGCCCACTGGGCAAGGGCGCTTGATTCAGACAGGATAGCGGAGGAATTCGGGCACATGGACGGCCAGATGCTTGACCTGGGGTTCATCCTGCGCAACCCGCCAAGGTTTGCCTTTGACAAATACGTCAGGTTCTTTGAAAAGATGCACGACAGGGGCTTTGTGGACACGTTTACTGCAGTCGAGCGCTGGCTGTACAACACGCCTCCAATCCCGGGGAACCTGTACAGGGACATCATCAACGGCTGCTACAAGCGCAACGCGCTCTTCAAGGGGGAGATGACGCTCGACGGCAGGAAGGTCAACCTGTCAAAGATAGACGTGCCGGTGCTTGCAATTGCTGCAGAGCACGACGACCTGGCCTCGCCGGCTTCCACGCTTGCGGTGCTTGGCGCCGTCTCAAGCAAGCACAAGGACTCGATGAGGATGCCCGGCGGGCACGTAGGGCTGTGCGTGAGTGCAAGCGCCCACAAGAACCTATGGCCGCAAGTCGCAAGGTGGCTTTCGTCTTGAGTATTCAGGACTTGCATCATGAAAAGAGATAAATTGCAAACCGGCACTTTTCACCACAAATGACCCAAGCCAAGAGGGGCAAGCTGTACGTCGTCGGCGTTGGCCCGGGACACCACGACCACATGACGTACAGGGCAAAGCAGGTCATCGAGGAAAGCGAGATAATAGTTGGCTATGAGACTTACGTCGGGCTCGTCGAAGACTTGATCGCCGGGAAGGAAGTCTACCGCTACGCCATGACGCAGGAAGTCGACAGGGCAAACCAGGCCATAGGGTTTGCAGAAAAAGGCAGGGTCGTGTCACTGGTGTCGTCTGGCGACCCCGGGATATACGGCATGGTCGGCCTGATTTACGAGATACTTGCCGAGAAGGGCTGGGACAAGGAGACCGGCATCTACGTCGAGGCGGTGCCAGGCGTGTCGTCGCTCAACTCGTGCGCGGCGCTTGTGGGGTCGCCTTTGATGACTGACTTTGCAGTGGTCAGCATGAGCGACCTTTTGGTACCGTGGGACATGATAGTAAAGCGCGTCGAGGCCGCGGCGCTTGGCGACTATGTCACAGTCATCTACAACCCGGCAAGCAAAAAGCGCGTGCACCAGCTGCGCGACACCCGCGACATTTTCCTGAAATACCGCAAGCCCGAGACGCCTGTCGCGATAATCAAGGGCGCGTACAGGGAGACCCAGCAGGTCGTGATTACAACGCTAGACAAGATGCTTGAGCACCAGGACATGCTTGGCATGATAACGACTGTCATCGTCGGTAACTCGTCGACTTACAACTACAAGGGCATGATGATAAACCCCCGAGGCTACACGTCCAAGTACCAGCTCGTGAAAGAGACGCAGGCAAAGAGCTAGCGTATCATGGACTGTCAGAAAAGTCTCGAACTTTACGATAAGCCAAGAACTATGGGATCTCGACTGCGGCATCTTGCGATTAGCCGATGTCGACTGAATTCCAGTCTGCAAGAGATGCGTCTGACCCATCGGATGGACTAGCTGTGCCAATTGTTGTCTACCACCGTCTGCCGGCGTCCACTGGCAATTTCGGGTGAAACACATCTAGAATACTCTGAGGTACGACTCTTCAATAATTCTTGACTTTGATAGAGTACCAGACATGAGAGTTGGCGACAGAAAAGGAAATCAAGCAGGATAAACTGTTATTTAGTACAGGTCTTGGAGTAGAAAGTTAGCCAAATGGCGAACCCAAAGAAGGCGATTGCCATTAGTGCAGCCGCAGCTGGCGGATCTTTACTACTCGTGGCTTTTGTCCTGAATTCGCTTGTCGCAACTGGCATGGTCATCCGCGACATTGAGACTAGCGAGCACGCCGACGATGTGCTAATGGTCACACAGACCCCGGAAAGTGCGGCGGGTCCCCAGACCCTAAACCTCAACGGCTACTGGAAAAAACCTGTTGTCACAGTTTCATTCATACCCCAAGGTATTTCGCAATCCGAGCTTGAGCAAATGACTGGGACGCTTGAGGAGACAATGCAAGTTCGAATAGAAGGTTCGTCCAGCAATTCGACTACCATGTTCATAGGATGGCCCGACCTGCTTGCCACCCTGTCGAACAGTTATAGTGTGCCATATTTGCAGACAATAGAACTGGGCTCGGAGACTGCGGACATCAGAGTCTACCTTGACGGAGAGAGTCACCCAGACAACAAGCTGGGTCTGGCAAGGATAGCCAGAGATAAGGTCACTCACGAGATAGTGTACGCAGAGGTACACGTGTATTCCGTGCGTGAGCTGCATCAGGTCGGCGTATTGGATCAGGTCTTCAAACATGAGCTTGGGCACGCGCTTGGAATTGGACATGGCAGCTCTCAAACCAGCATCATGCACAGCCCGATAATCATTGTCAACAATACCGCGATAGGCAACATAGGGGATTGTGAGGCGGAAGGCACAGCGCGTGTCTACTCTGGAGGCGGCATCGGCGAGGTCACCTGCCGGCTGTAGAATTTTGCACAGTCATAGGAATAGAAAAATAGAATGTAGATCCTGCACCGGGCTTGCTTTCAAACCAGATCTTTCCCGCATGCGATTCAACTATGCCCTTTGATATGATGAGGCCAAGGCCGCTGCCCCCTGCCTGTCTTGTCAGTGACTTGTCGATCTGGTAGAATTTTTTGAAAAGGTCACGCTGTTTGCCTTCGGGTATGCCGATGCCGTTATCCTTCACAGAGAACAGCACATGATCGTCACGTTTTGTGGCGGACACCTCGATCATGCGGTGGTTGCTCTCTTTTGTGGCCTTGATTGCGTTGTTGACCAGATTATCAAGTACCTGTAAAATCCTCTGCTGGTCGCACACAAAGTACACATCGTCGGCGTCTGACACGATATCGAGCGCGTACAACTTGGCAAGAGGGAGCGAGCGGCTGACACACTCTTCTACCAGCTTTTTTGCAGATACCTGCGCCGACATCTTCATTTTGAGAACGCCGTATTCCAGCTGGCGCGCGTCTATGATGTTCTGTGTCAAGTACAGAAGCGACCATGCTTTTTCAAGCACGACTTTCAGCTGGTTTTTCTGAGGCACCGTTAGCTCGCCAAATGTGCCGTCAAGCAATAGTTCCGAATAGCCTATTATTGGGACGAGGAATGTCTTTAGTTCGTGCGAGATCATTTCAGAGAACTCTTCCTTCTCCCTGTCTGCCTTGATGAGCTCGTCTGCCTGCACCTGCAGCCTGGAGGACATGAAAGAGAGTATGTCGTTCTTCAAGTGGAGCCTTTTTGTCTTGATCCCGATTTCCTCTACCATTGTGTTAAAGCTGTTGGCAAGTTCGCCTATTTCGTCGCGCCTTTCAATGTCCACCTTTTCAAAACGTCCCGTCTGTACGTGACCCATAGTCTTGCGCAGGCTCTGCAGCGGCTTCAGAATTGAGACGGAGAGGAAAAAAGACGCGCCCGCAGCCGCGAATATTATCACAGCGGTTATCAGTAGGTACTGATTCTGAAGAAGTACAAGCGGACCAAATAGTTCTGCGCTGTCCACTTCTGACACCAGTACTACCCCAAGACTCTTTTCGCAACTCGAGGCCCCGAACACTGTAACCCCACGGTAGCTAGGGTAAGACGCGCCGTTTACGTCCGCGCTATTGCGGAAGCACTCTTGCACGGGAGGCGTGTCAACTATCTGGCTGTTCCTCGCTCCCGCAACAAATCTCGAGTCGGTGATCATCAGACCGGCATTGTTTACTAGATAATTCTCTCCGGTGGCTCCCAGAAACATCTTGTCCGCCAGTAAGCGGTTGGCATCATTAAGGTCACGCAAGAGTACTACATAGCCGGCCACAGGCGAGTCTGATTGTGGACGAACAGGTGCCGCAGCCACGAACAGGGCTGCAGAGCTGCTGTCAACAGAACCTATCGCATAATACGAACGTTGGCTTGCCCTAGCCATCATTTCTCGGGAAAGCACAGTCCCCTCTTGTGCGGGGTCCCCGGCTACCAGCACCAACCCCTGTGAGTCGGATATCCTGACCTCAACGTATGTGGCATCTCTTCCCTTTGTAAGTGCTTCAAAGTCTGCGACTGTTTCCCGAGCGGCCTGCTCCGAACTTGTCTGCGTACTGGGCTGGAGTAAGGAGACGACGTTCGGGTTTCGGGCCAGCGATTCCGCCTGTTCAACTCTGAGATTCCACACATTCTTCAGAGTCTGCATCCTATCAGACGCGATGACGTTCATCCTCTGGGCGGCATCGTCTTTTATGATCTTCTGACCAATATCTATGCTGATGGTTGCAAGTCCGGCTATAGACAGGATGGATGTAGCCATCACCAGCACTACCACTTGTGTGTGCAGGCTGCTGCCGATAGGATTCCTGATGCGTATTTTCTTTGGCGTCTTGCTGCCTAGGATAGCCATCCCTCGATCTTTTCTAACAGGAACTTTTTGCTGAAAGGTTTCTTGATGCAATCCAAGACGCCAAGTTCTTCAACATTTAGTTCTGTTGCAAGTCCTGAGGAAGAAGCGGTAAAGAAGACGATTTTCTGGCCTGCGAGCAACCCTTTCTTCCGTAGCGCGTGTATCACATCGATGCCGCTAAACGATGGCATGGCTACGTCGAGTAGGACGAGGTCGTACTTTTCCTGTTCAAGTTTTTGCACGCATTCGATGCCCTTGTTTGCCACGGTGCATGCGTATCCTGCGGACTCGAGTATCAGGCGCGTGAGGTCAGAGATACTGCTGTCATCGTCCACCACGAGTATTTTCTTTGCCAACCGTGTCACCCTGACGTGTGCTTTCCCACAAAATTCAGTAGCTCAGCTTTGGTGAAGGGCTTTCTCAGGCATCCACGTGCGCCCATTTTTTCGTAATCAGCGATATCCAAAGAGGTGGCCGACGATGCGGTAAAAAACGCTACGTTGACCCGTTCAAGAGATCCTTCCTGTTTCAGCGCATTCAGAACATCTACTCCCGAAAAGCCGGGCATTGCTACGTCAAGCAAGATGAGATCGTAGCCATCATCGTTTTGATAGCTCGCCCTTACTGCATCAAGGCAGCTTTTTCCATTATTCGTTTTTGTACAGACGTATCCTGCAGAAGTGAGTATTATCTCGGCGAGGTCGGCCACATTCTTGTTGTCGTCTACGACAAGGATCTTTTTCATGCCTCGGCGCCTCCAACAGCATTGTTGACCATTGGTATCGAGAAATAGAAAGTTGAACCGACCCGGGGCGTGCTTTCAAACCAGATCTTGCCGCCATGCGCTTCAACTATTCCTTTTGATATTGCAAGACCTAGACCACTGCCGCCTACCTCTCTCCGAAGCGATGTATCCACTTGATAGAACTTGCTGAACAGCCTGGCCTGCTTTTCTTCAGGTATACCTATACCATTGTCTTTTACAGCAAACTCGACGGAGTTGGAGTTCCTTCTTGCTGTTACTTGCACCACGCCGGTTTTTTCTGACACAAACTTGAGGGAGTTACTAATCAGGTTGTTCAGCACTTGCTGGATCCTTTTGGGATCGCATGATAGCATCAGGTCGGAGCCCCCGCCGTCAGGAGCCGCGGTATAGGTCAGCGCAATCTGTTTTGACTTGGCAAGTGGTAGGAACGAGCCCACAGCTTGTCCCACTATGTCCTTGACAGGAGTTTCTAGAACATCGAATTTCATCTTGCCCATCTCAAGCTTGCGAATGTCCAGAAGGTCAGAGATGAGCCCTGAAAGTGACACAGCGCTGTCGTGCATCAACTGGATCTTTTCTTTCTGAACAGGCGTAAGCTCGCCAAGCGTCCCGTCAACCAAAAGTTCAGTGTACCCTACTATTGGCACCAAGGGAGTCTTGAGCTCGTGGGTTATCATGGCGGCAAACTCTTCTTTCGCAGCGTCCATCTCCTTCAACTGTGTAGCTTTTAGATCGAGCTCCTTGGCCAGGTACTCTAGGTGCTCGTTTTTTGACTTGAGCTCGCTTGATAGTGATTCCAGACGGGCCTTGTCCCCTTTCAGGTTCTGATTGAGAGTCTTGAGCTCTTCGTTTACGTCTTCCAGTTTGTCCGTGAGGCGGACGTTGCCAAGCATGGAGCGGAAGAGAATGTACCCTGACACGCTCATTATTCCTACTGTGATGGCAATGATGGACAGTGCCTCGCTCTGATGCAGATACACGTCGCTGAACGCGTCTGAATAGGGCTGGATCAGAAGAACAGACCACCTGTTGCTTCCGAGGTCCACCGGGGCACGGGTAATGTACGTGTCTTTACCGCTTGCATCGATCCTGGCGGACATTGCGGTGTCGCCCATGATATCTTGCAGGTAGGAGAAGGAACGCCGCGGTGTGGTATCCCCCACCGGTCTGTCTGAGCTTGCTATCTCGTTCCAGTCTCCGTCAACGATTACCGCGACTTCGTTTTCGTCGAGGTCGAGCATCCGGAGTTGCTCGTTGATGACGCCCAGATTCAACGCTCCTACCAGCAAGCCAGCAAGTGATCCATCCTTGAAAACAGGAACCGCAATAACTGTTGTATAGTTGTATGTGGCTGTAGACTGGAATGCGGCGCTTACGTAGGTGTTCTGCCTGTTGATCACTTCGATATAATAATCGCGGTATGCAAAGTTGACAACCGGCAGGTTTTGCTGGAGTATCGACGGCTCGACGCTATACACGTCGCCATTTGGCATGAGAAATCCTATTGACTCGAGGCTCGGAACTGCCAAAAGTACGGCCTTTTGCACGTTTCTCTTTTCCATGTCAACGTTGACGGGTACCCCTTTGTTTTCTTCACTGATTAGGTCCGAGTATTCCGTACTTTGCATCTGTGGCATGTCGGCAGCCACTTCGAGTGCTGCGATTGCAGTCTGCACGTGCTGCCCTGCCTGGCGTGCCATCGAGCCGGCAAGATTGCCTTTATTTTTTTCCACGCTTACAATCTCTTTGTTGATATCTTCGGTCAAAAAGAAGTAAAAGATCGTTATGACAAGTGCTGATGCGATTGCACCGATTATTACCGGTTGTAGTGCAGCCCTGCGCATAGTCATTGATAGTTCACCTCGCTGCAAAGTGTCATTTGAACAGCCCCCCATCATAGCACATCTGTATCGCAAACGGAACCGTTTTGCCGCCGTAGCCCATCTCAAAAATGCCCATATCTATCCTGTTCCACATTCTCGCGGCTTCTTTCCAGAAATTGCCCATCGCGCCCGGCCTTACAAAGGACATCACCGCCTCCCCATTGATATTTGACCGAGTTGAATTGGCCAGTTCGGAGGTGACCTTGATGTTTATCATGTTGAAAAATTCTGTTGCTTTGTCAGGTGTCTTGTTTTCGATGTGATCGTTGGTGCCGAACAGGTATTGCAGCTCGGCGGCTTCTATCACAGATATGACCATGCCCTCTCTTTCTCCAGTTATCCTCGTGACAAAGCAGACGTCATGTTCAGAAGGCGTGTAGTGCTGTCCCTGCGCAGCACCGTATCTGCCTTGATCCACCTCGAGATTCCGGATAGTCTGGATGTTTTTCAGCTCGATATAGGAGTCGGGGAAAAATGAGTCTCTTGCAATGTGGCGAAGCTTACTCTGAAGATGAGAAAAGAAAATAGCTGCGTCATGGTTGCAGTACTTGCGACTTTCCATAGTCCTCTTTATCGTGTTGACGAGGTCGCTTGCGTTGAATGGTTTTGATATGAAGTCAATCGCACCTTCTTGAAGACAGCGTTGCAGAGCGGATGAATGGTTCGCTGCAGTGAGCATTATCACGTTTACGTAGTTGTCCAAGCGTTTCAGCGAAGCAAAGGTCTCATAGCCGTCCATGCCAGGCATTGCAAGGTCCAGAGTGACGACATCAGGCCGGAATTCTTTATACTTAATCAACCCCTCCTTGCCGCTATGCGCAGTTTCTACCTCGTACCCTTTCGAAGACAATGCTGTCGATATTAGCTCCAAAACGGTGCTGGAGTCGTCTATCGCCAACACCTTCATTTGCTATCTAGGCATCTATATAGAATCTAATAACCTCTTTGATCAACTATACTAAAGTATGGAAAACTGTGACCATTCTAGGAATAATTATGTAAAATTCACCTAACGAACCCGAAGGTGCCTGATAGCTATCTTAAGCACGCTGCATAACATTGCCATGATTCCTGACTGCCATCTGCAAGAGATGCTATGAAGGTGTCGCTTTAGATAACATAGGTACGCATGCCTTAATTGCGCGAACTGCGAATTTTATTTGAAAATGGTAGACAGGGCGCGTCTGGCAATGACAAGGTGTCTGCCGCTGAGCGCTATTGGTGCAGGCATATCGTTTGTAGCAGGATTCATACTGAATCTGGCGCCTGCGCAGGTCATGGTGGCAGCAGGGCTGACAGCCACTCTGGTGTTCAGCGGGCTTCTCTTCCAGTCGTTTGGCCGGGAAAAAGAGCTGGCCGAGACTGAGAGGAAATAGTCTGCGGAAGGTCTTTTTCTATTTATTCCGCCCAGCATCAAGACCGAATACGGAACGATTAGTCAGATATTCCTGCGATCAGCTATTACAAATGTTATATAGCTGATTTCAGTTACTGTAGCAATGAAGTTAGCTGTAATCGTGGCAGCGGTGATGGCAACTACGATAGCTACAGCAAGCCTGACAAGCGCGTATGCACAGGAAGTTGTTCGCGGTACATTTGTGGTGCGCATGCCGCCGGGCTCGTACCAGGAAGGAGCCGACGTATACTATGACCCGACAAACATAGCCGTGCCGGCAGGAACTACCGTTGTTTGGTTCAACGACGATCCAAACCAGATACACACTGTCACAAGCGGTAATCCAGGAGACGAGGACGCAGGCAGCGTCTTTGACTCGAGTTTTATGAATGATGGAACGTTCTTCCAGCAAACGTTCAATGAAGCCGGCGAGTATCCATACTACTGTCAAGTCCACCCGTGGATGGTTGGCAGTGTCTTTGTCAGCGACGCATCTGAGGAAGGAGACAACTTTAGGCTATCATACGGCACGGGGACGACGTTCAACTTTGCAGAGCATGAAAGGACTCTCCTGGTCTTTGAACCCACGTCCGTCGACATACCCGAAGACGAGCCGGTAACCTACCAGATCACCATACTGAAAGACGGCGAAGAGATGTTCTCAGAAGAATTCCGTTCGCTGGGCGGAAGGCTGGACATCGAGCTGATTCCAACCGACGAGGCGACCCAAGTCACAGGTCCGGACATCAGTGACCCGATTATTGGGGCATACCACATCCATGGCAGCTTTTTGAAAGAGGAAGCGGCTTATACCATCCGCGCCGAGATAACGCAGATCTTCGACCGGCCGCCGGAGGAGCCAATTGCAGACGAATTCGGTGTGCAGATAGTGCCCGAGTTCCCGGTGGCGGCAGTAGCGGCTTTGCTTGCAATAGGTGGCGCAGTAGCGTACGGCAGGTTCCAGGGATTTTCCAACAGGGGCTAACCCCCTCTTTTTTCTTTCAACTTGCATGCAGGTTGTGTCTATCCCTAGTCTTTTTCCATCTGCGATATTGCCCGCACCACGTCTGT
This sequence comes from Nitrososphaera sp., assembly GCF_013388945.1. Taxonomy (GTDB): domain Archaea; phylum Thermoproteota; class Nitrososphaeria; order Nitrososphaerales; family Nitrososphaeraceae; genus Nitrososphaera. Next base: position 50,302 of record NZ_JACAEH010000017.1, read on the forward strand.
AGAAGTTATCACGCCCACCAGCTCGTCGGCAGAATTTATGACCGGCAGGCCGCTTATCTTGTTGCCTTTCATCATCAGGGCCGCGTCCGCGACGTCGCAGTCCTCTGTCACCGTTATAGGATCAGGCTTCATCACGTTTGCCACCTCGATGGTCTCGATGGTTCCTGCGGGTATGTAGACCTCCTTTTTCTTTTTCAGGTCTTCTGCAGTACGCAGCAGAGGCATTACGCGCAAAAGGTCGCGCCCGGTTATGATGCCGACAGGCTTGCCGTGCGACACGACTATGACTCGGGAGATCCCCTTGCCAGTCAAAAGTGCAAGCGCAGAGGTGACAGAGTCGTCCGGCCTGACAGTCTGCACGTTCCTTGTCATGTACTGGCCCACCCTGGCCCTGCCTGCAAGGCGCCGGGCATAGAAATCAAGGAGATCGGTCCGGGTAAAGATGCCAATAGCCTTTTCGCCGTCGTCTGCCACTACAAGGGAGCTGATGCCGTGCTCCACCATCTTTCTGGCGCACTCGGCAAGGCCTGTATCCTTGCTTACCGACACCAGCGCACGCTTTGGCAAAAGCTCCAAGATGCCTATCCTGTGGAGCGGCTTGTTTGTGACGCCCGAGTAAAGCGCGAGACATCCTTCTCTGTCACTATCCCGATGGGTTTGCCGTTTTCTTGAATCACCACCCGGCTTATCCTGTATTTCAGCAGGACGTTGCGTAGGTCCTGGAGCGTCCTGCCAGAAGCAAGCGTGATTGCGGGCCTGCTTACGTCCTCTGCTTTCAACCGTCAGGTAAAGGACTCTAGCCTGCTTAAACCTAGCGAAGATCGAGTTTCGTTGCCTGAAATCATTGCTAGGACAACTTGCCCATCATAATGTGTGTAATTATCTTTCGATTTTGGCGAATAACGAATTGCACTAAGACTAGTTGTAGTGTTATATGCAACAACCGAAGGATGTCGAGTCATTGGAGGACCAAATTCATCACGTTTTGGGGCTAACACGTGCGTTACAGGCTCAAATCACTTCATCTTGTACTACGGTGCGGATATTATAGATGGAGTCATAGATGTCAAGAATCTCAACGTAGGAGCAGGATAGCTGTTAAGAATGCGTCGCGATCAAGGGAATGTCGTGATCAAATGTAAGGACTCTGCGATGACACAGGCAGGAGGGAAGAAAATCTGGTTTGACCACAAATATTTTGAATATGAGCTGTCGGGCAGAAAAAATGAAAACAATAACTGCAAAGGCAGAGACATTCGCATACTTTAACAACCACTACAATGCAAAAGCGCCCACAAACGTGCTAGAGCTCCTGCAGATGATTGGAGCCATGACAGAAAGCTAGGAAAGGGTGCTGAAGTTGATAGGCAGGCGCGCCAAGGGGGCTACAAAGATAACCGACTACGTCGGCACGTGACGTGAAACTGATCAGGACGCTAGTCGGAAAACGAGAACGTTATGGTCTCTCCCACGACCTTGATGCCGGCCTTCTTGCCTAGGACATCCTGCGCAAGCTCTGACACGAGTGTCCTGATATAGAGCGACCACTTGCTCCCGAGGTTGTGCTGTATCTTGAGCCGGTACGCTCCGTCGTTCATCTCGACGTTCTGCTGCATCCACGACACGTTCAGCCACATCCTTATGAGCTCTACAAAGTCCCCCACGGTAGGGCTGTCGTTCATGAAGGCCAGTATGTTCTTGAACTTTTGCTTTTCCAGCTTTTGGGCGAGGTTCACCACCTGCTCGTCGCTCAGCTGGTGGAGCGCCTCCTTCAGGAAGGCCTCAGTCATGGGCAGGAGGCCAACCTTCCTTTCATACCTCTCCCAGAGTATGTGGTTGGAGAAGATCTTGGACGCGTAGCTGTTGAGGCTCACTCCCTCGACTTCGGCATCGCGCCTGAGCTCTTCTATCAGGGCGGACGGCAGCCTGAACGTTATGGTTTCGGTCTTGACCTTCTGCGACTCGGCTTCGCTTTTGTGCAAAATGGGCGCCTGTCAGCTTTGGACTTGAACAGAATTAAAAGATTTGCATGATAAGAACTCACCACTTGCGTGAGTCTCCCTCAAGTAGGCCCGAGCCGCGGTGCAGCCTGTCGATGTGCTTTGACAGCTCCTCGTTGTTTGCGAACTTGGACTGGCAGTACGGGCATGACACCGTCTTGTCTTTCATGACAATACTGTTCCTTCGGGCTATTTAGCAGGCGTGTTTACATTGTGTTGCAAAGTGGACGCGCTGCCCAAATACGCCGGACAAGCAGACACGTCGATTGTTTGAAGACGGCCTTGCGATATGGGTCCTGTTCGGGCTCTTTGTGGGCGTCGCACTTGCAGTGGACCTTGGGCTGATAGGCGCCATAAGGAGGCTGGCCGGGCTCAAGCCGCAGGCCGTCTACGAGACGAGCGCGTTCCGGCAGGGCCTCACTTGGACCATCGTCTGGATAGGCCTTGCTGCAGTCTTTGCAGTGCTCATTCTTCTCCAGTTGGGCCAAGACAAGATGCTCGAGTTCGTCACCGGCTACGTGGTCGAAAAGTCGCTAAGCGTTGACAACATGTTCGTGTTTCTTCTGATATTTTCGTCGCTCGGCGTACCACACGCCATGCAGCACAGGGTTCTTTCCGTAGGGATCCTGAGCGCGATAGCGATGAGGATACCACTAATAATCGTTGGAGTATCGCTTCTTGAAACATTCCACTGGATGATCTTTGTCTTTGGCGGCATGCTGCTGCTCACGGCTGCCAGGATGATCGTGCAGAAGAATGAGAAAAAGATCGAAGTAGAAAAGAACCTCGCAGTCAGGATGCTGAAGAAGGTGATCCCTGTTTCTGCCGAGCTGCACAACGGCAAGTTCCTCACAAGGATAGGAGGAGTCCTGTACGCCACTCCGCTGCTCGTCGCGCTCGTGATCGTCGAGATGACCGACCTTGTGTTTGCCATCGACTCGATTCCGGCCGTGCTTGCGATTACCAGCGACCACTTTATCGTCATAACTTCAAATGTCTTTGCGATCCTCGGCCTCAGGAGCCTGTACTTTCTGCTTGCAGGTATGATGGAGAAATTCTATTACCTAAAGCCAGCGCTTATTGCACTGTTGCTGTTCATAGGCGTCAAGATGATTGCTTCAGAGGTGCTTCACATTCCGGTCACCGCATCGCTTGTGGCAATAGGCTCGATACTTGGTGGCGCCTTGGTATTGTCAGCAGTTCGCGTGAAAAGGGAAAAGGCAGCCAGGACTCCAGATTCTGGTGGCAGAATAGAGTGAAATGTTATCTTTCGATTTTACTGCGTATCAAGATGCGTTCAGACCCGGCGTAATAGAATATGCAACATTCCTTGTAGCATATATCGCGAATATCTTTTCGTTTCTACTCCTGACAAAAAATTAATGGCAGCGCACGAGAAATAATACATTTATCAACAGCACCATTGCGCATATGGTTATGGGTAACCTTCATGGCAAGACAGAAACTATAGCTTTTAGACTAGATATCTCAATAATTGAAAGACTAAGAAATGAGGCAAAACAGAAGGAGATAAGCCTTAACGCTCTTGCCGGACAGGTTTTCAAACAGCATGTAGACTGGCATTCAAATGCCGCAAAGGCAGGATTCTTGACGGTCAGAAGAGGATTGATAGTAAAACTGCTAGAATTGGCTACAGACCGTGAGCTAGTCGAGATAGCTGAGTACATCGCCAAGAAAGAAACCAAGAATTTTGTCTTGATGTTAAGAAACGAGTACAACATAACGTCTGTCCTAGATGTGGTAGAAACTTGGATAAGGATAGCAGGCTATCCATACAGGCATGAAGTGAAATATTCCAAGCATTCCTATACCATTCAACACGACATGGGGAAAAAGTGGTCGCTCTACATCTCAAACCAGTACCAGTTCATGTTTGAGGATTTCGGACTGAAGAAAGTGGATTTTGAAATTACCGACAGTGTGATCTCTTTCACGGTAGACACCGAGCACATAGTATGACTGTGCATACCATTTCTTTGTTCTACCTGCCGATGTCGCATGATTGGTGGAGTTTCATACGGGTATTTCGCATCTACTGGATTCATTTCATAATCTGAGGCTGCCAGGATGATGTGGATAAATGAATCCCTCAGCATGTCCACACGTGCACAAATACCTTGGGCTACCGTACCGTTCCCTCATGATCTTGTCGCACATCGGACACCTCCGTGTCCCCTTTTTGGTAAGGACTTTCTTTTGATTCAGGCTTGAATTCGCAGTCATTCGCCAGAGCTCACACTTTTTGTACGGGCGGTGTTCCGGACTTGGAGTATGCGAAGATCATTTCGTATCCTTGACTCAAATTAACATCCTTGCCGATTTGTTCGATCTTCGACTTTGGAATGTCAAACCTATAATGATGGTGACCAAGAACAATAATACTCTTATTGGTATCGACTATCACGTGACCAACGAATTGACCATCCCGACTCTTTACTTTTCTCCCGACTAACAACTTTGTATGCAATTCTTGTGAGTTTGACCGTTCAACTCTCTTTGGCTTCCTCTCAAATCGGTGAACAGGCAGGGCAGCTTCCCTGCTTTTCTTATAGCGTCTTGCGATTTCATACAAAGGGAGGCCGATCAAAACCGTTTCTCCTATTCTCAGAATCTCTGATCTGATTACGTCGTACCTGTCATCTCCCTCGCCGAATACAACTATGATATTTGGTGTTTCTAATACTACCTGACCTATATGTTGAGCATCTAAAGCACTAACCTCTCTAAATAATAATTTCTCAGGGTAGATGATTTCTTGTCACCTCCGATAGGTGCGCTATTTCGATTATTCCTGTAGTCCTTGATGGTTGACATAATTGATAATCTGGATTTCCAAGAATCTTCGCTGCGAATATCTTTGTCTTTTTGCTTCTTGCTCTAGTCCTGAGAAGGTAATTACAGCACGGACAGTACTTGGAATCAGTCTTCACATAGATTGCACAAACTGTGCACTTTTTCAGACCTTCTACATAGGGGCTGGTTGAGAATCCTGTTTTCTTTGCGCGGACAGTTTTGCACAGATCCCTGCATCTCTGACCGGGCATTCTTGATCACAAACAGTCCGTATAATGCTCTGTCGAAGTTTTGCCAGTCACATTGCTCACCGTTGACGCGAATCTCCTTCCAGAAGAGCAGAACCTCGATGGATTCTATCTATGCGCTTGGATACCTCTATGTTACTTGCAAACTTGGACAAACAATATGTGGACCGGGAACCTTGCATATGTTTGCTCATGTTGCAAATTAGCCTATGCACCAGTTTTATGATTGATGTTTACTCTGCAATACTTTGCAAACTTCAACCTTAAGTCAACTGGCAGCAGACGGCAATAAGAAGAACATGAAAGCTGCTGTATATCGATCACATAGCAAGGATCCAAGACAAGTTGTCAGGATTGAAGATATTGATGTACCAAAAATAAAATCCCATGAAGTTTTGATAAAGGTTGAGGCTGCGGCCTATAACTACAACGATCTCTGGGGAATATGGGGTGAGCCTATCAAGATTCCACTCCCTCACATCTCGGGATCCGACGTCGCAGGTACAGTAATTGAAGTCGGGGATGGTATCTCCAAGATAAGGGTAGGCGACAGGGTTGTATCTCACCCTAACCTGACATGTAGAGTGTGCCACGAGTGCACGTCAGGCCATGAATACGATTGCAATGACCGGCTGGTATGGGGATTTCAAACGGGGCCGCTTTGGGGTGGTTTTGCACAGTACACCCATCTGCCAGAAGTAAATGTGGTCAAGCTACCCGATAATGTGTCATTCAACGATGCTGCTGCTATTTCGATGGTTGGGATGACAGCATGGCACATGCTGGTAACAAGAGCAGGAATAAGGCCCGGCCAGACGGTGTTGATAATGGGTGGAGGAAGTGGCATGGGTATAGCTGGCATTCAGATAGCCAAGCTGTTCAATTGCGAAGTAATCGCCACCGCAGGAAGCAAAGAGAAAATGGACAAGTGCATCGAGCTTGGAGCCGATCATGTCGTAAACCACCGCGAAGATGGCTGGCACAGGAAGGTGCGGGATATTACAAATAAGCTTGGAGTCGACGTAGTCTATGAGCACATAGGCAAGACAGTATTTCCACAGGAAGTTGGACTTTTGAAGATGGGAGGCACTCTAGTTTCTACAGGCGCCACCACAGGATACGACTCGACGATTGACCTGAGATACCTTTTCTTTAGAGGCATCAACCTCCTTGGAGCTACGCAGGGAACAAAGGCTGGTCTTGAAGAGGTAATAAAGTGGGTCAGCAGAGGAAAGATCAAGGCAGTCATCGATACTATTCTTCCTTTTAGCGATATGGTTGACGGACACGTAAAGATGGCAGACTCGCAAGTGTTTGGCAAGATACTGACTACTCCTCAATTATTGTAGGGTGAGCCAGATAATGTCAAACTTCATGTTCGGAACAGCGATAAACTGCATCGACGGGAGGACCCAGCAGGTCGTGATAGACTATATGAAACGCAAGTTTGAAGTTGATGGAGTAGACATGGTAAACTTTCCTGGCGTAGACGGAATCTTTGCGAACGGTGAATATTCAGAAGAGTTAGCACTCATCAAACGAGCGACTTCTATATCCATAGAAAGGCACGGTTCAAAAGTGATAGCGGTTGTTGGGCATCACGATTGTGCGGGTAACCCGGGTGACAAGGAGTATCACTACGCGCACATAAGGAAGGCAGTCCAAGAAGTCCACTCGTGGAAGTTTCCAGTGCAGGTAATTGGCCTCTATGTCGACGACGAATGGAAAATCGAGGAAGTAAGATAACCTTCACGACTTGAGATTATTTCAATTCTGTTTTGTACTTGTTCATTCAGAGTGGGGTAATTATATTGCAATATCTTGTTATTATCGGAGTCAAGTTTGATGCAAAGAGTCTATAGTAAGATAAAACGTCCATAAGGGTTCATTTTCAAGGTGCTGTTATACTATTGTCCTATAGCTGCTGACCAAATAGAACTTCAATGACGCCCAGTACTACTGCTAAGATCAATAACACTATGATGTTCACTGCAAGCACCTTCTTGGCCTTCTGCTTTTCATAGTACTTTCTCGGCGAGATCCCCTTTGCCAGAAATATCACCATGAATCCAATCACCATGCCTATGATGTTGGAAAGCAGCACCAGCAATGC
>NZ_JACAEH010000012.1 GCF_013388945.1 Nitrososphaera sp.
CTTGGTTAAAACGTGAATCTCCAAGCAGCGGAGATTGAAAGTGTTGAATACCCTTGCTTTTACTCGACAAAGGACCTGGGCGTTAAAACGTGAATCTCCAAGCAGCGGAGATTGAAAGTGCATAAATCACAGGCCCGTTATCGCAGACGAAATTAAACGTTAAAACGTGAATCTCCAAGCAGCGGAGATTGAAAGATGACGATGTAAAGATTTCTAAGCGTAAGACAGCTCAAGTTAAAACGTGAATCTCCAAGCAGCGGAGATTGAAAGAAGACTATAACAGAATGGGTAGATTTCTCGTTCAAGTCTGTTAAAACGTGAATCTCCAAGCAGCGGAGATTGAAAGGAGGCCAAGCGCGGCGGTGCAGCGACAGCGCGGAAACTGTTAAAACGTGAATCTCCAAGCAGCGGAGATTGAAAGGCTTGTACCAGTTGAATGTATCCGCGCCGTCTGGAACATCGTTAAAACGTGAATCTCCAAGCAGCGGAGATTGAAAGAACGTTATGTCAATAAACATATATGTCAGCCTACATATATGCTAGATAACATACATGATGATCGGCAAGCCGCCTGAAGACGTAATCGACCGGGAGAGCGAAGTAGGAAGGATTCTAAAAGCCATGACTGACAAGAAGGCAAACGCAAACTTTGCCCTCATAGGCCACAGAAGGATAGGCAAGTCCACCATATTGCAAAAGGTCAAGCGCGAGCTTGAAAAAGAAAACCATGCCGCAGGCTGCATCCCGGTATACGTCGACCTTGGGGAGTACCGTTATTCACCTGTGGAGCTGGCCGAAGTGCTGACAGAAGAACTGACAAGGGCATATGCAAGGGGCCTGCCAAAAGCATCGCAACTCCTGTCCAAGATAACAAGCTCGCTTGGGCAGCTTGCAGAGATAAGGCGTCTGCGTGCCAGGTTCCTGGCGAAGCTGGACAGCACGGGGCAGCCCGCGATAGAGATAGACCCCTACATAAAAGATAGGGACAGCAAGTACGACCGTGCCCTTGACAACTTTTTCGAATATGCAAACCGCATCTCCGAAGCTTCCAAAAAGAGAGTCGTGATAATGATAGACGAGTTCCAGCACGTGACAGAGTACAGCAAGTACGATGGCCTTGAAAACATCCTTGACTTTCTGCGCGCAGTCCTTGAGCGGAGGAAGAACGTCTCCTTCATAGTGAGCGGTTCTAGAATTCACTATCTGCGCAACATCCTCGGCGAAGGTGGCAGCCCCCTCTTTGGTCACTTTGCCATCATCGAGGTAAAGCCTCTTGCAAAGGAATATGCAATAGATCTTTTCTCAAAGTCAAACCCTCGTGCCACTGCGCAAGACTGCGAAGACGCCTATTCACTCGTTGATGGCCACCCGTTCTACCTTGTAATGCTTGCAGAGGCACAGACGGAAGGAGAGTCCGTCAAAGAGACCTATCAACGCATTTTGACCAGCACTACTGGCGCGCTCTACCTGTACGTTAACTACATTGTGACCGAAGATCTTCCGAACTACAAGAGCACCAACTACAGGCGCGTGCTTGAATCGCTTGCGGCTGGAGAAAAGACAATTTCTGAGCTTGCAAAAGATGCAGACATTCGGCTGACGCACCTGCCAAGGCTGCTTACAAAGCTTATCGAGTACGACCTTGTGCGCAAGGAAGGCGGCAGGTATTTCATAGTGGATAAGGTTGTGAGAGACTATTTCAAAATGCGTTCGCAGCCGTAATGATGGAAGTGGAGCGAAGAGGATACAAAAAGGGAGGGAAAACGATAATGATCATTTTAGATGCAGATGAAGAACAAATAGCCCAAAGCAGAGCAGTGCTGGAAAGTAGTAGTGAATCAGGCAGGAAAGTCCACAGCGCAGGAACGTTAACCCTGACCAACAAAAGAATTGCATTTGAATCTGACAAGCACGGCCTTGTCAGAATGATTGCCTTGCACGTAATTCAAAGTGTCACTCCTGTAAAGAAGGATCAGTTGATAATTTCTTACCCCGACCACGATAGCATAAAGATACTAAAGGACAAATATTGGATAAAAGACAAGGACGCAACATCCAGCTGGCTGGACCTCATCGAAGCAGCCATCTCTGATAGAGATGTTTATCGCTATGGGCTGGATGGCTCCTTGGCATCCATCGAAAAAGGGGCTGCGACAGGTACAGAAAGAGTGTACCAAAGCTCTGAATCTGTCGCTGCTCTTCCAAGTCGGGATACTAATTCTGAAGTTATGGTAGATGTCGCTACAGGTACGCTCCAATGGAACAAGCTGCTGGGATGGAGAAAACATCCAGACGAGCATCTGTGGCAGGGTGGAGAGAGGATGGACAGAATGACAAAGCAAGAATGGCTTGCGTACAAAAAGGAGGCATTCATTCTGTACAACAAAATTGATGACCTCTATGATGAGTATTTTGAAGCAAAGAAAGCCAAGAACAGGCAGAGGTGCAGAAGGATAAAGGAAGAGATGAAGATGATTGACAGGGAGCTTCACGGCGGCGAAGGTGTCGTTCTGTTCAAGAACATAGCGGCTGATAGATGGCCTGAAAGCTAAGCTGGCGAGTCAAGTTAGCAAATACGCTACTTATCATCGGGGAACAGGCTTGATAGCGACACCGGTGTATCTGTGAATCGTAAGGTTCTCTCGCTGGCACGCTTCTTTTCTCTTAATTTCGCATTCTCTTCCTGCAGTCTTTGTTTGAACGTATTTTTATTATGAAATAAGTTTGCAGTGGCTTCCTTTGATGGCGGCCCTCCTGTTTGTTCGAACTTTTCTAGATGCAGCGCTATTCTGCTTGCAAGAACGGGATTTGCTTCAAGCTGTTTTACAGTTTCTCTAAAGCGCATGGCCGTCTGCTTTGGATTCTGCTTTAGAGACTGCTCACCAAAAGCAGTTGCAAGCTTTGCAGCCAATTGTCTATTCTCCATGTTTGAGACCTTGTTTACAAAGTTCCATCCATGCTCTGCGCTCTCACCCCGTATTGGCGTAAATGCCAGTGCGGATGTCCTCCCTTCTAAATGCAGCAAAGCTGTGTTGTAAGGCACCCTTTCTCTTATGTTCTGCAAGTTTGAAGACAGGTTTGCAGGCTGCACCTTGATTCCCGCTGGCATCAGGTCTGGCCCAACCCTTATCCCTTTGACAGCCTCTGCTAATCCACGGCCGGCTCCCCTTGCCCCTCCTACCAGCATTGCTGGCGCAACTATCCGTAACCCACTTGTATAGCCCACAATTCTGCTGCTGATCGGATCAGTGTAAGATGAAGAAGGACCAAATGCCTTGCCAAGACCACCTGCAGTCTGCACAACTGACATCCCTGAAGCTAGCGCGCCAGCTCCGGCAAACGAACCCACGACAGTAGCGCCAGTGGTAGCTGTTGCCACCATGCCTGCGGTGCTTGAAAATACGCTTCCAATCCTTGGCGCCAGTATGGTAGGCATCAGTGAAGCTGACACCAAGGTACCAAATCCTGCCAAGGTGGAAAGCAGGCCGCCCCACTGGGAAGACACTTCAAATCCAAACCTCAGGAATATGGCAGCCATGAGACTTGAGAGCATCAACCCGACAAGCATTTCAATCAAGGAATTGGCCGGATTTCTGGTCAGCGGAAGCAGGCGCAGAACAAGGAGCAGAGGCAGCATGGCTACAAGCGCTCCTACAAAGAATATGCGCATGGCACCAAACACCGCTATCGAGATAAGCGCCAAAAGGTCCAGGATAAAGACAAAGACAGACATTATAGAGCTCAGTACCGTTTGAGCAGGGTTGACAGCCGGCGGGCTTAATGTCGACTTTATTATGCCCATGATATCGCCCTGCCGCAGAATCAGGCTTGAATCTGGCGCAGTAATTACGTTGATCATATAAGCCGCAGTGTTGTATATTGGCAGGGCAACAAACATCAGCACCAGAGTCAACAGGCTTTCAGAAAGTATGGTGGAAGCGGTACCTTCCTTCATTATGCGGATTGATTCAAATGCATAGGACAGGCCGGCAAACGTTAGCACAAGGACATAGAACACCAGCGAGACGTTTTGCACTGATGCAAACACACTCTGGATTGCAATCCCGACTGTATCGTTGCTACTAACGCCGTTTGCAAGATAGAAAGAGCTAGTAGCATCAGGTACTACAGGCAGGTACACCAAAAAGAAGTATATTCCATGCTCGCCGCCTAGGCTGTCTACAAGATAGGCAAACGAGCCGGCAACGCCGTCACTGAAGAGCTTGAATAGAAGCGATATAAATTGGCCCGGCAGATCGAGGCTAGACGGCTGCTGTTGTTGTTGCATGATGGTGGCAGTAGTAGTGGAATTAACAACAGCTGACGAGGAAAATAATACCACTATTACCAATGTTGATAGTAACGTCACGAATACATCCACAAGCCAAACGGCCATGTGCACATAAAAGGCAGGAAAATTGAAGGGCACTTTTGCGCCTTTTAAAGTCATGATGCATACGGCTGTATGAGCCGAGGTATACTGCTGCTCAAGGCAGGAACAGCAATGGTTTTTGCAGCTGTGTTGCTACTGGTCATGTACACAGATGCGTTTGCATCAAAGCAGCCGGGCATATCACTAGAACTCGGGCAGACATTCCCCATGACCAAATATTTTGCAGGTACTGGAAATGGAGAGACAGTCGGCATGTTTGCTGCAGTGCTCAAGGAAGGAAAGGAAGTTGGAGTACAAGTTGCTGCTCCAGACGGTAGCATCGTGCTCAAGGCCAGGATAGGCTCCGAGAGCCAGCCACTTATTGGTACTTTTCCAGTCAAGCAGGCTGGAAACTATACGCTGACTATCAAGAACAGCAATGAGCAGAATGTCAAGTTTGTAGCAGCTTTTGGCCATCCACCAATGTTTGATGCAAGCGAGCCATATCTGCAATCGCTGACGATCTCGGCGATTTTGCTGATGATTGGATTTATGACCACGGTGGCAGGGTTTGTGGTGTACTTTATCGATAGAAGAAGAAATAAGAACAGTCCTGACAGAAGGATGATTCAAAGCCGGTAAATGAGGAAGGTCTGCTCTGGCAGGCGGTCACCAGGCAGCTTTACACAATAAAATGCTATGCACCTTTTGAAGCTTCAAGATGCATATCTGCAGATGGAATCCAGTTTATGCTCGCAGCTGAGCAGGATAGTAAAAGAAGAACATGAATTTCTAAGACAGATAAAGCGGATTCTTGAAGTATGATTATTTGTTGGCAGTGGCAACGGAACTTGACGTAAAAATATGGCAAACATTCAGCGGGAGCTCGAAGCTGATATCCACTGGAAACGAAGAGGAGCAATAGATTCTTCCAAAATAGCTATGATGTCTTGTAGTAGCTAATACATGTGGAACAGTACCATCAAAAATAACGCGAATAGAAAATTGGATGTACAATGCAGAATGTAAAGGACAGACTGCAGATAGAAAATATGGAAGCAGCATCACAGAGTCACGGCAGATATCAATCGTAAACAAACGGCAGAATCTTAGCATACAACGTAGTTGAGCAGATAGAAAATGTATGATAAGGTAAAAGAAAATTGGACATGAAAATTGATAATGCGGGGAGATTTTGTTGGCACCAACAGCAACTATTTTTTGCATTGCAGGTACATGCAGCATCTTTGCCATCTGGCCGCAGAACTGTAAGCAGTGTCTGAAAGCACATTAGCAATGCTCTGCGGCGGCAAATATTCTTCTTCCTATCATTTTGGTGATCCATCGGGTTACAGGTTTGATAACATCTGACGTGTCACCTTGTCAGGTGTATCAAGTCGGGACGACGATGGTTGTTCTTCACGTTATTTTCCACCGCTGGCTGGTTGTTCCTTGAACCTTGTGGTACCGTTTGAACTTGTTTGGTGCCATCGCGGGTATTGTACATCCCGCTGAAAGTTGGTACCAGTGGTACCAAATTTGGTGGCTGTATCGCTCAAGATGATACCAGTGGTATCACATATCCGTGCTCTGGTACCAAATACTGTCTTCTGACAGCCCTATTTTGATACCCCTGGTATCAAAATTTGGCACCAGATGGTACCAGCCTGCAGGAGTGGCACCACTGGTGCCAGTCGAAAATCCGTTACTTATATATCATGTATTTAAGTTCTTTGATGCCCGGGGCAGCAAAACTGCGCTGCTTCATAGAGAAAAGATATTTCAAAGTAGGTTGGTGCTATACTGCACCGCATTCTTCTGGTACCACGGTACCAACAGGGTTTTTGTGTCCTGACGGACAACAACGGTCGTTTTGATTTTTTAGTTTATGCTACACTATAACATACGTCGTAAATATTTAAGGCGGAAATCGAGGGCCAGTCTCGACAGCCAAACATTCGGCAACTGTCTTACCCAGCTCGCTTTCCTTGCATTTATGTTCTTTGGTGCGTCACGCACCACAGTGTATTTCCCAAACAAATCCTATCCAAGACGCTGGTTCAGGAGCGGCCCTCTTGTTCTCCAGTATCTGCAGACCCTCCGTCCTGTCATCCCGGACAGATGGTAGTCTGGTCCTGATTTGCGCTACATTATGATGCATTCCAGATATTTAAGGCACAAAAAATCACATCAAATATTACGTAGTAAATTCAGACAGTGTTTCCATTCCAGGAATTTACGGCTTTTAGGAATTCAGCGCCTCATTTGGCAATGAATCCAAGATTGGAACGCAACGGCACTTCAGTACTCCAAAAAGAGTTAGAAAGGCTAAAAGCCAGATCAGGAATAAAGGCTGACTTTAGAGTCGTCTGGCTGCCAAAGGCAGACTCCAAGAAGGATGGCGAAGTTGTTGGCGATAACATATTCATCTATTCATTAGAGGTCGATGAAGCGCTGCAGACGTTAAGACATGAATTTGTTGACGCTATTGTGAGCAGTGCTGTCGAGCCTTATCTGAAAATCGTTAACGTGTTTTTGTCAGCAATATCCGAAGATGCCTACAAAAAGAAGGAAGGGGTTGTAGAGACGTTACTTAAACTGCTAGCTGATGATGACAGCAGACCTTCTTCCTGACAAGAACTTTGCCGCTCCTCAGCTCTTTCACTATATCCCATCCACTTTGGACACAGGCGACAAGCTCTTCTTCGCCTGCCACCAGTCTGCTCTCGTACTTTTCGTCAACTGATTCCCTTGCCCTTGCAATCGCGTCTTTTATCGCAGACATTTCATCTTCGATGCCAAGTGGCTTGTTTTCGTCTGTGGTTCTTTCTGTCACCCTTTGCTTTTCTATCTTTATCTTCATCGGGTCTATACCGTACAGCTTGGCCTGCTCCCTCCACATTTCTAGCAGCAGCTGTTTTCTGTCCTGTTCTTGGACCTCTGCGGCCGTGCTCAAAAACGGTTCTGATTCCCTGAAGGCTCTTCTCATGTCTGTCAACAGCTCGTCAGATAATCTTCCCTTGTTTGTCGTGTACCTTGCCTCGATGTCCCCCTTGTGCCCCATGAAGAACTGTCTGTACGCGTGTGCAATCTTGCCCTGGCTCTCTGCCAAAAGCAGCTGGGTGTCAAAGTACGCCCTCAGAACGTAAGGTCTGGCCTTGATTACCGCCAACATAGCTTCTCTGATCTCTTTTGTGATTGCCGGCGTTGTAACGAATTTCTTTCCAGCATCCTTGTTCTTTCCCTTCATCAGATACCCCTGGCTTACAGTTATCACAGCCGAACTTTCGTTGATGGCTTCGCCTGCTGCAATTCTCTTGTCAAGGTATGCAGCCAGATATTCACATCCTTCGCTTGTAAGGAACGTAAAGTACCTGTGCCTTGCCTTGCTCAGAGATGACCTTACGATTACCATCGCCGGCACAGTCTGAAACACAGCTTTTCCGTCGACTATCTTCAAGTCTGGAATATCTCCAAGAGTCAGCCCGTCGGAAGCAGACGCACTTCCCAGAACCTGCGGCCTCAACCCTGCAAATGCAATCAAGCCTGCGCTTGTCCTTGCTCTTATCGAAGCATGATTCAGTATGGCTTTCAGCTCTTCCCTTGTGGGCACCCTTTCGTCCTGCAAGGTGACTGCCATGTCTGCATTTGCCACCTTGATTTTTCGCTTCAGCTCGACATAGTTGTACGAAAGCCATGACTTGACTGCTTTTAGAACACCCTTGATATACGATGGCGCATACCCTTGTGTTTCAAGCTGCTGGACGTGGTCATGCAGCATGTCTTCGACCTGTTTTGCGTTAGCTGTTCCGATGGCGACGAGCTTCTTTGGCGTCGTGCGTCTTTGCTCACAAAACAGCCTCAATCTTCTCAAATATACATCAGCGTTCAGCTTGCTGCTTCTGCACAGGTTTTCGTACCATCGTCTAACATCATCGTCCTTCAAAAGATCCTTGCTTCTTTTCTTCTTGTAACTTTTGTTTCCTCGTATTCCCTCCGCTAATTTCGTGTTTTCTGTGCTTTTAATACGGGGACTCGATAAGTGGAGTAAGCGGGCCCGGTGGGCTTCGATCCCACGACTTCCGGCTGTCTTCAACAGAATTTAGAAGGCAGGCGCTCTATCCATGCTGAGCTACGAGCCCGCAGCCAACGCTGGCATGAACCGTCGGGGCAATTCCTTTATAAAATGTTTTTTTAGATCCGCCGCGCATGTTTTATCCTACGCCGTCACCCCGGCTGACACGTCTGCAATTCTGCAATTGTGGAAGGTACGGTTTTTACAGCTTATAGTATAAAATTTACATAACAATCTATGGTATTATGCGTTTTCTCTATAGAGAAACTATAATAGTTTGGCAGTGGAGTTCTAGGTTAGTCAATAATAGAAGGTATCTAGCTATGCAAGAAAAGACCGATAACAACGCGCCTGCCGGCATGACGCCGGATCAGGCAACCAAGATGTTTGATGTATGGACAGAAGTCCTGAAACTCCCCACGATAGGTCCTATGTACGCCTTTTCCAAGGATTTCGCTTCTTACGCCGACGAGTTTGCAAGACTGGGCAAGATAATGGCAGAGATGAAGGGCCACCTTGACGCATACTGGGGGCTTGTAAGCACTGCCTACGCCAAGGCCGCAAAGGACACGGCTGAAAAATCTCCAAAGCAGTTTGCGACAAAGGAAGACTTTGACAACTACCGCAAGGCAGTGATAGAGTCTTTTGAAGACGCGTTCACCGGCCTGTTTGCGTCGCCCGAGTTTTCGTCAGTCTACGGCAAGGTGTTCAGCAGCCAGATGGACATGTCAAAGGCGATGCAGGCAATCACCGAGAAGAACTTCAAGGCGCTGAACCTGCCGACCAGAAGCGAGGTCGACGAGATACTGAAGGACGTGCACGAGCTGAAGAGGGCGGTAAGGGATCTGAAAAAGGGCATGGAGGCTTCGAAGGATGACGCAGCAAGAGTTTAAGCCTGAAAAAGCAGAGCAGCCTGCCGCTCCGGCTGAAAAGAAGGACAAGCCTGCAAACGACCTTGCGCGCGACCTCGAAGAGAACTACCGCAAGCTGGAAAAGGCGCGCTATGTCCTGCACACCGCCGGCAAGGTCGAGGTCGGGCAGACCCCGCACGAGGTGATAGCGGAGACCAGGACATACAGATTGCTGCACTACAGGCCGCTTGTGGGCAAGACCGCAAGGACTCCTATCCTCACAGTCTACGCGCTGATAAACAAGTCCTACGTGCTTGACCTGCAGCCCGACAAGAGCTGGATAAAGAGCCTGCTTGAGCAGGGCTTTGACGTCTACCTTGTGGACTGGAAGGACCCGACTAGCGTTGACAAGTACGTCTCGTTTGACGACTATGTCAATATCTACCTTGACGACTGCGTCGACACGGTCCTGAAAAAGAACAAGGTCGACAGGCTGACGCTTCACGGCTACTGCATGGGCGCAAGCATGTCAATCATGTATACAGCACTCCACCAGGAAAAAGTGCGCAATCTGGCAGTCATTGCGCCGGTCATTGACACAGAGCGCGACTCTACTGTCATTGGCAACATGGCAAAGAACATGGACGTGGTAAAGATGCGCGACACGATTGGCAACCTGCCGCCGGAGCAGCTGTATGCGTGCTATGCCGCGCTCAAGCCGTTCAAGCAGGGAGTTGCAAAGTATTTCAATCTGGTCCAGAACATCGACAACGAGTCGTTTGTGGGCAACTTTTTGCGCATAGAAAAGTGGCTCTACGACACGCCGCAGATTGCAGGCGAGACATTCAGGCAGTGGATTTCAGACATTTACCAGAAGAACCTGCTTGCCAAGAACGAGTTCATGCTGGGCGACCTTGTAGTCGACCTGTCAAAGATAACGGTGCCCCTGCTCAACCTCGTCGCAGACGAGGACCACCTCGTGTCGCCTGACTGCAGCACGCCGCTCAACGACATGGTATCAAGCCAGGACAAGCGCCTGATGAGGTTCCACACGGGCCACGTCGGGCTCATTGCAAGCTCGTATTCGCAAAACAACGTTCTGCCAAAAGTCGGCCAGTGGCTCAAGGCGCGCTCTGACTGACAGCCCTTTTATACTATGGCGGCCTAGTGTAGACGCTGCCCGATGGAATCAAAGAAGCAGGGCGTCTGCCAGTTTTGCGGCGAGCAGTTTGACAGCGACGAGATGCTTGCGATGCACGTGCAGCATGAGCATCTTGACAAGAACGAAGACTAGAGGACCAGGTTTTCGAGTTCAGGGATTATCTTGTTGATGATTATCGGCTCGTGGTCTACGTCAAGGTCGAAAGAGACCATAAAGATGTGCGTTATCTTGGAAGAGTTGCGCAGTGGTATCGTGACCCTCTTGACCTTTCTGTACATCGTAAAGGCGTAGACGGTCTCGCCGATCTTTTGCTCAAGCGTTGCGCGCGTGCCCATCCTGATGAACGACTGCAGCACCGAGACTTCAGTCTCCTGCGGCGTGAGCAGTGGAACTATACCTTTTCGGTAGGCGTGGGCTATCAGCTTGCCTTCCCTGTTGGCGACGCCGACAAACCGTATGCCCCTGTCCAGCTTCAGTACGCTGGCGCAAAAGTCGTTAACCGTCAGCTGCATACCTGATGGTGGAAAACGGCGTCAGAATTAAAGATTTTGGGTGTATTTCCTGTGACCAGAAAAGAAATGTCGTTATTCTCAAATGAACGGGTAATTAACTTCCGGGCACAGCTACCTTTTCGGCACGTTCATGCGCGTTTCCAGTGGAAAAAATGACGCAGCGCCGCATTTTACGCTCAAAAAATGATACAATATTTTTCCAGCGGAAATGGTGCACCATGCACCATTTTAAGCACAAGAAAATGGTGCAATTTTTTGGATACAGGGTGATGTGCGTTGTCAGGCTGCTAATGGATAATTAACCGAGAAAGCTAGGCTTTCCGAGCCTTCTCTTCCACACGAGAAGGGCTGCATCAAGTTCAGACAGAAAGCATGGCTTGAGAGGCAGGAATGGAAGGAGATAAACGGCATCTTGAGAGCGAATGGGTTTGCGTGGTTGGCAAACGGGAAAGACAGCTGTTGGATCAGGATGCAGAGCTAAGTATCAAGGCATATAGCTCCTAAAAATAGCCCAATCGTTCCGCCACTTTTTTTCTAGTCTGGTAGGGTACTTCCATTTTCTGTTCAGACCGCTTTCTTCATCAGGAGCAAATCTGCGTTCTTTGATATTTTTGTTGGAAGGTCTGAGGTTGACACAAGCGTATCCGACATCTTTTCTTCGTGCGATCCAATAGACAGGACTCTCATTCTTTTTAGCAGAACCAAGCCATACAAACACGACAAATTCATTGTCCTTAGCGGATACCCATTTTTCATGTTCTTCCTTTAGTAGAAAAGTATCAGCTCTATCAGGATGGCAGGATTTAACCTGCACGTAACCTAATGCTTTCCCATTTCTTCCGCCAATTATAAGATCGTCACCAGAGAAGTTCTCTGGCAAGAGCGCATTTGGAATACCTCTCTTCGATAATTCTGCAGCAACATACAACTCACCGGCATGGCCCCCTAGTTTCTTAACCCACTGCGGCGTTCTCAATTGTGCAGTAGATAGACTCTATTCTGATAAAGTTATTGGACTTCCATCCTCCCAAGTTACCACTCCATCCCCCGAAATTAACAGCCTGCTTGGAAACCGAAAATCCGCTCAAGAATTACCAGTGTACTCACACAGGGTTTAAATTACATTTCAGGACTGTTAGGCTTGCCTAACATTTATGCAGGCAAGAAGGATACGCGTTGGCATCGACGTAGGGGGCACGTTCACCAAGGCAGTCGCCATAGACATGGCAAGGGGCTCCATAATAGGCAAAGTGACCGTTCCCACGACCCACTCGTCGGCAGAAGGAGTATCAACAGGCATAGTTCAGGCGCTAAAGACGCTGATGCAAAAACACTCTATCCAGAATTCCGAGATAGAGCTGATATCGCACAGCACCACCCAGGCGGTCAACGCGCTGCTTGAAGGCGACACGGCGCGGGTCGGAATCATAGGCATGGGCGTCGGCCTTGAAAAATCAAACGTGATCAAGAGGACTAACGTCAAGGACGTCGAGCTTGCGCCAAACAAGTACCTGCACACAAGTTACCGCTTTTTAGACACGTCAAAGTACCTAGACGACGGGCAGGTCAAGCAGGCAATATCGGGATTAAAGCAGGAAGGCGCCGAGGTGATTGTGGTGAGCGAAGCGTACGGCGTCGACGACCCGTCAAACGAGCTTTTCGTCATGCAAAAGTCCGACGTGCCGGCGACGGCCGGCCACGAGCTCACAGGGATATACGGGCTTGAGATAAGGACGCTCACTGCCGCCATCAACGCAGGCATCCTTCCCAAGGCGACCGGCACTGCGAGGTTTGTCGAGTCTGCAGTGCGAAACGAAGGCATAGCTGCGCCTGTGCTCATCATGAAAGGCGACGGCGGCGTCACAAGCATGAACACTTTTCGGAGCAAGCCGATAATCACAGTTCTATCAGGGCCGGCGGCAAGTGTCGCCGGCGCGCTCTTGCACCTGCGCGTAATCGACGGCGTGTTCATTGAAGTCGGAGGGACTTCGACCAACGTCTGCGTCATAAAGGACGGCAGGCCGGAGGTGCGCTACGTCACGATAATGCAGCACCCCACCTGCATCAGGTCGCTTGACGTCAGGGTCGCAGGCGTCGCGGGAGGCTCGCTTGTCAGGTGGTCAGGCCGCAAGATAACGGACGTGGGCCCGAGATCGGCGCACATTGCAGGGCTTCCTTATTCCTGCTTTGCCAGGCCAGAAGAGCTCGAGGGAGGGCAGGTGATAACCTTCAGCCCCAGGGAGGGCGACCCTATAGACTATGTTGCAATAGAGGCAGGGGGCAAACGCTTTGCAATAACAAACACGTGTGCGGCAAACGCGCTTGGCGCCGTACCTGAAGGAGACTATGCCTATGCAAACCAGGAATCTGCCAGATTAGCGCTTTCCATACTTGCAGCCAGGCTAGGCACCACGATGGAGCAGGCGGCAAGTATTATCCTTGACATTTCTGCAAAGAAGGTGCTTGACATAGTCGAGCCGATGGTAAAGGAGTACAAGCTAAAGCGTGACAGAATAGTTTTTGTCGGGGGCGGAGGCGGCGCGTCGGTGCTTGTCCCGCACGTCGCAAAAAAGATGCAGCTTGCGCACAAGATAGCCGAGCACGCCGAGGTGATATCGTCCATCGGCGTTGCTGCGGCCATGATCCACGAGGAGGTCGAAAAGACCGTGAACGACCCGAGGCCCGAGGACATTTCCGAGCTTGCAGAGCAGGTCAAAAAGTTGGCACTTGAGAGGGGCGCGCTGCCAGAGTCGATAACAATCCAGTCAGAGTTTGTCAGCGAGCGCTCGCTTTTGCGCGTCACTGCGATGGGCAACGTGTCACTTGACATCGGAACTGCAAACGCGGTGGAGATTGGCGACAATGAGGCTCATGTGCTTGCATGCGAGCTTTTCGGAGTCAACGAGGGCGTGCAGCGCATATTTGACATGAAGAACTACCACATATTTGCCTGCGAGGTCAGCAAGAAGAAGCTGTTCTTAAAATCCAAAAGGCAGCCGGTCCTGGTGCTTGACAAGTACGGCCGAGTCAGGCTTTCAGTAGACAACGCCGCGATATTCAACGGGCCGCCGGACACAGTTGCCGACAGCGTCGACAAAGTCCTGCGGAACCACAAGGACTCTGGCAAGGACCTGGCGCCGCAGGTACACATACTTGACGGTGTGAAACTGATGGACTTTTCCAGCCTGACGGCACCCGAGCATGTCTCAAAGGCCGTGAGGGACGAGCTGAAGAACGCGGCGTCAAGGGATGTCGCGGCCATTGTCAGGCTTGATTGAATTGCACGAAACGCTCGACTGCACAGATGCAGGGATAGAAAGGTGTGCCCAGATAGTCAAGGCAGGCGGCGTTGTCGTGTTCCCTACAGACACGGTATACGGCATTGGCTGCGACCCGCACAACGACGCGGCGGTAAGGCGGGTTTTTGCGATAAAGGGCAGGGAAGAAAAAAAGCCGCTGCCAGTTTTGGCGGCAAGCATAGGCGACGCAGAGAAGATTGTCATTTTGGGTCCACGCGGCAGGGCCCTTGCAGAAAAGTTCTGGCCTGGCGCCCTCACAATAGTGGCCCCTCTGAAGGACAGGAAAATCTCGCAGGGCGTGACTGCCGGCAAGGACAGCCTTGCAGTAAGGGTGCCTGCAAACAGGTGCGTGCTTGGCGTCCTGAAGATCTGCAAGTACCTTGTCGGAACTAGCGCAAACCAGTCAGGCATGCCGGCGCCCAGGGACGCGCAGTCAGTGCTAAAGTCGCTTTCCGGTTTTGACGCGATACTGGCAGACAGGGAACTGCCCGCCGGCAGAGAATCCACCGTTGTCGACGCGTCCGGCCCGGACGCAAAGATAGTAAGGCAGGGCGCGATAAGCCAAGACGCGATAAGGAAAGTGCTTGCGGATGCACGACTTTAACCTGATAGTCACCTCGTCCCGCTTCAGGGAGGAGGAAGCATGCGACGAGATGCTGGACCTCCTTGGCTCGTTTGGCGACTCAAGCGCAGAAGCAGAGATCACCGAGATAAGGGGCATAATACTTGCCAGGACGGCGCTTGACCCGCTTTCAGTGGTTGAAAGGCTAAAGAAACTTGCAGCGGACGAGCCGTGGGACATCCGCTATGTCATGCGCGTTGTGCCCATAGAAAAGGTGGTGCCGGCAGAGCTTGAAGACATACAGGGCGCGGCTTCTGATCTGGCGGCGCGCATAGGACCCGAAGACTCGTTCCGCGTGACTGTCGAAAAGAGGCACAGCGCGCTCCATTCCATGGAGATAATTGAATACGTCGCCGAAGCAGTCAAGCGCAAGGTCAACCTCACAGATCCGGACTGGGTGGTACTTGTAGAGATAGTTGGCAAGGACGCCGGCGTTTCAGTCGTCAGAAAAGACATGATTTTCAGCTCTGTTGTGGAAAAGCGCGGGAGCTAGCCCTTTACCAGAATCGCGGCCCGCTCGAGCAGAAAGTCAAAGAACTGCCCATCGTCCACCTTTGGTCTTGCGCCAAGCATCTTTTCAAGCCGCGCCTTCTTGGCTTTGTCAGGGGAAAGCACCGAGTCGTCGAGCTCAAACTCTTTTGCAATTTGTTCGCCGAATTTTTTGATTGCGTGTGCGTCTTTTGAAAACGCGATAAAGCAGCCCGGATGGCTCTTTTTCAGACCCGCCCTCTTGAGCGCCTCTGATATCTGGTCGGTGCACGCAAGACGGAGTAATACTTCAGTCTCGGGCTTGTTTGCCATCATGACCTTTCTCTCAAGCGCCTCGATAGCTATGTAAAGCGCGCCTATGGCGTGTTCCCGGCCGTAGACAATCTTGGCGTCAGCAGCCTGCACCATCACCTTTGGGTGCGCTGCGCGAATCCTGTCTATGAGCTTGCCCGGGTCGCCTTCCAGCTTCTTTACCCCAGCAACCAGCACCGACCACCTGTCAGCCACCGTGCACCACCGTGACAACAGTCACTTCGTCTCCGTCTTTTGCAACCGTGCTGGCACCTGCTATCGCGGCCGAATCAACGCCGTTTACTGCAATTATCAGGTTGCCGGGCTGCAAGAGGCGCGGCTCGGAAGACATGCCTTGGAGGAAATTCAGGATTTCAGAAACGGTGGCAGAATTGCGGTCAAGCCCGACAAGGGGCCTGCCGACTGCCTTTTTGGCCCCGCCGAGCAGCCGGATTGCTATCATTCTTCGACAGTTTCTTCTTCCGGCTCTACTTCCTCTGCCATTGCAGACGAGGCCTTTTCCTGCGCGGCCTTTTTGCGCAGGTGCGAGGTGATGTAGCCCGCAAGTTCGTTTCTCAGGACCTTGGACTTGACGACTGCCACCTCGGCCAGAGCCTTCTTGTTAGCGTCAAACTCCAGCCCGAACTTGTTCGGGTATTTCTCCAGGAGCTCGCCGGAAATGCGCTTTATGCGGTTCATTTGAACAGAACAGCCACGTGATTGATAATTTATAATTGTTGTGAAAGGAAGGCTTGGGTGTTATTTTCCAGGGTTTCCACGGTCTCGGCATAGGGCATCCCAAGCGTCTTTGACGCGGCTAGGACGACGCTTGCAAGAAACGAGCTTGGAAGCGCAGGCTTGTCCTCAAAGCAGCGCGAGTAGCGCACAGGCCCGTCGGTCTCTACCAAGAACCTGTCTTTGCGCGTGTTTTTCAAAAGCACCTTCTTGTCGTCGGCGTACACCAGCGCCGGCCCGTACGACACGTACAGCCCCATGTCCATCGACCGCGCAAGTTGCTTCTTGCTTCCTGCAAACCAGTGGAGCAACGCGCCATGGAGCCGGAACGACGGCAGGATCTCCAGTATGTCGTCAAGGGCGCGCCGGGAGTGTATCGACACGGGCTTGCCCAGGTTTTCTGCAAGCGCAAGCATCGAGTTGAACACTTGTTTTTGCTTTTCGTAAGGAACGCCTCGCTCTGCCTCGTACGTGCCGTCAAGCCCTATCTCGCCTATGCCGTCGATGCCAGCCGCGTTTGACCGGGCAAACTCCAAGAACTCCTGAAGGTCTTCTTTTGCGGCAAACTCGGGATGTATCCCGACAAACTGCCTGACTGCGTCGCGCGCGCCGCTGAAAAGTTCCAGGCTCTTCCTTGACGTTTCCATGTCGACTGCCACAGAGCATGCGACTATCTTCATAGCCCTAAGCGACGTCAGGATGTGGAGGATGTATCCGGAATATTCCCTGTCTGTCAGGTGCACGTGCGCGTCGTACAGCAACTGCTCAAATAGAGCCGGACACGAAATAAACTTTTAACGGGCGGGGCCGAACTAGAGGTGATGTCTTCATCCGGTCCCGAATTTGGCCTTGCCGCCATGTACCGCATCATGAAAAAGTCCGGCGCAGAGAGGGTCAGCGACGACGCCGCGGACGAGCTGAGAAAGGTCCTCGAAGAGGCTGCCGAGAGGATAGCCCGCCAGGCAGTCGAGCTTTCCGTCCATGCCGGGAGAAAGACCATCAAGCCGGAGGACATCCGCTTTGCGGCAAAGAACGTGGTAAGGCCCTAGCTGATCAACTTTTGCACAGGTACAAGTAAGCATAACTTGCACGGCAGTCTTTTCTAGGCGGTTGCCATTGCACCATCAATTCATGGGCGGCATAACCTGGCCTTTCTTAAAGTGGGCGTGCGGCAAGCGCAGGCTGGCCCGGCACCTTGCGGCGCTCTGCCCTGACCGCTTTGAAAGGTACATCGAGCCCTTCCTTGGAAGCGGCGCGCTTTTCCTGTACCTTGCGCAGACAAGGCAGCCGTTTCCAGCGCTGCTTTCAGACTCTAACGCAGAGCTGGTGAACGTGTACAGGTGCGTCAGGGACAGTGTCAACGAATTGGCGCAGGCACTTGAGGAGCACGAGAGGAGGTATTACAGAAATCCCGAGGGACACTATTACCGTGTCAGGGACGACTGCAGGCCGCAGGACAGGATAGAAAGAGCCGCGCGCATGATATTCTTGAACAAGACATGCTACAACGGCCTGTACAGGGTGAACAGGGCCGGCAGGTTCAACGTGCCGCACGGTACCTACGTGCGCCCGGCGATATGCAACAAAGAAGCGCTGATGTCGGCGTCTGAAATCCTCAACAGGGATGGTGTCTCTATCAGGCGCGCAGACTACTCTAGCGCGATTTCTGCCTGCAGGCCGGGCGACTTGGTGTACCTTGACCCGCCCTACCTCCCGATTACAAAGACTGCAAGTTTCACCGACTATACCAGCGAGAGTTTCGGCTACGACGACCACGTCGCGCTAGCAAAAGAGTTCCAGAGGCTTTCAGATCTGGGCTGCACAGTAGTGCTCTCAAACTCCAACTCTGTCAGGATAAGGCGGCTTTACGAGGGGTTTGCCATCCAGACCGTCGGAGTGAGCAGGTCGATAAACTGCAACGCAAGCAGGCGGACCGGCCAGAGCGAGCTTGTGGTCACCAACGCGCAGGTCATTCGTAGACAGCTACTGTCCGGGCGCCAAGCTTTACCAGCATCGGCCCCACGAACGTCGTGAGTGCCACGACTGTCCCGACTATTGGGAAGAGGAACGGGCTGACCACGCCCAGGTCCTGGCCCACTTTCAGGACGATGAACGAAAACTCGCCCAGCTGCGCCATCGAAAGGCCTATGCCCATCGCAAAGGCCTTGTCAAACCCGAACAGCCTGACGCCGCCGTAGACTGCGCCCAGCTTGCCAAATATCGTGACTACCGTTATCACCGCTATCGGCACCCAGTACTCCGATATGGTCGAAAGGTCCATGAGCGCGCCTATGGTGACAAAGAATATCGCGATAAAGATCTCACGCGTCGGCTGGATGAGAGTCGAGACCTGGTCTGAAAAGCGCGTGCCTGCAATTATCACGCCGGCCAAAAACGCGCCCGTCGCTGCAGAAAAGCCAAGCGAGTACGATAGAAATGCAAGCCCAAAGGCTGTGCCAAGAGCGAACATGATGGTTATCTCGTAGCGCTCAAGCCTTGAGATGAGTGAAAAGATCCGGGGCATGGCAATAACGCCGGCCGCTATCGTGCCTCCGATAAAGAGCCCTATCTCGCCAATGGTCAGGAGCACCTGACCGAACTCAAACGATCCGCTCACCACGCCAGCGTGCATCGCGCTTATCATCACCACGGCGACGATGTCCTCGATGACAAGCACGCCTATCATCAGAAGTGACGACGTGGCCTCCATCCGGCCCATGTCCTCGAGCACCTTGACTATGATGGCAGTGGAGCTGATGGAAAGCGCGGCTGCAAGGAACATGGCGTCGTAAAAGTTCCACCCAAAGGCTGCGCCCACTCCAAAGCCTATCCCAAGCATGACCAGCACCTCGACTACAGCTATGCCGGTGCCTATCTTGCCGATTGCGCGCAGCTGCCTGAGTGGAAACGCAAGGCCGACTCCAAAGAGCAAAAGCACGATCGCAATGTCAGAAAAGTTGTTCAGCATCTCGGTGTTCTGAACGAGCTTGAAGGGTCCGAAAGGCCCTATGAGAATCCCGGCCACGAGGAAGCCGAGCACCATCGGCTGCTTGAAGATGTACGCAAGCGCGCCCACGCCTGCGCATATGAGGAGCAGGAAGCCAAGGTCGCCTACCAGCTCTATACCCACTGTCAAGTCTGTTCTGCCTTCAAAAATCTTGAATTTGCTTTATGACGGCAAGTCAAATTTACTTTTCAACTAGCGAATATTTTGTTGGCAAATGCACGAATCCTGCATCAAGAATATATACAACCTGCCCACTTTTGCGTTTGCTTGGAGCCAAAGAAGGAAGCAGAGATAATAAGTGAGATCCTGCTCAAGGCGGCAAGCGAGCCCGAGTTCCGCAACTCACTGATACGCGACCCTGCGGACGTTCTTGGACGGTACAACGTCTCGCCTCAGGCAAAGACCATAATCGCAAACAGCATAAACGACCTCACGCAGTGAGCTACCACCTTTTGCCAGCTGCCTGCCTCATGTGGTAGTAGAGGTACTGCTGCGCATAGCCGGCGTGTCTGCCAAAGTACCTGCGCATCTGGCTTGAGAGATTCTCGTACTGGCATGCAGTGAGTTTGTCGCTCGTCTTTTTGTCTGAAAGCCAGTCGTAGTGGTTTGCAAGCGCCCTTGCTATCCACACGTCTATCGGAAACGCGTCCAGCTTTTCAAGCGAGAAGAGAAGCACGCAGTCGGCTATCTTGGGGCCCACGCCGTATATCTCCAGCAGCCGAGCCTTGGCGTCCTCGTAGCTTGCCTTCTTGAGAGACTCGAGGTCTAGCGAGCCTCGCGCTATTTCTCTTGCGGCCGCTTTTATCGCCTTTGCGCGGTAGCCAAGGCCGGCGGCACGGAGCTCGGCCTCGCTTGCGCGGTCAAGGGCCTTTGCAGAGGGAAACGCGTGGAATTTCTGCCCGTCGACTTGAACCTGCCTGCCAAACCGGGCGCAGAGCGAGCGCAGCATCCTGCGTATCATCGGTATGTTGGTGTTGCTTGCGCACAGAAACGAGAACAGGCACTGCTCGGCATCCTGCCTCATCAGCCGCAGGCCGGGGTAGGTCGCAACGAGGCTTTTCACGAGAGGATCGTGCGATATCTCGCCAAGTATCGCACCCATATCGTCGTCGAGCCTGAAGATCTCCTCAGCAGACACGCAGTCCGGGAACGACTCGAGGTCCAGCGGATCTGCTGCAGAAAACCTGACGACAGAACCCCCATGAATGCCGTACCAGTTGTTCCCGACGCGTTCCCACAGAAATTCCTGGCCGCTGTTTATAGAAAGCTCTGCGTTGAGGTGCTGCAGAACCGACATGCCATCTAGCCGGCTCTAGGCATTATTGAACCTGTCGCCCTCAAACGTTAAATAAATGACAGGCCCTCTGTGCTTCTGCATATGAGCTCTAGCAACAACCCGGCCGACCCGGTGGATGCGTTCAAGAAGGCAGTGGAGAAGGGGAGCGAAGCCCAGAAGGAGCTTGCCAAGCAGGTCTCGTCCATACAGATGGATGCAATGCAGAACTACTTTGCGATGCTGAGGGGTCTCAGCTTTTACAACGCGATGTTCAAGACCACCGTCCAGAGCGGCAGCAGGATCTCGATTCCAGAGGCCGAGAGGCAGGCGCTTGACATCGAGGACGGCGACCTGGTGCAGGTAATCGTCATACCAATAGAGAGGAAGAGAAAGAAGGAAGGCTAGGGCGCCAGGTCCTTGCCGGCGAGGAACTTTATCACTATCCTGTTAAAGGTCATGGGCTTTTCCACGTAGGGCGTGTGGCCCGAGTCCTTTAGCACCACAAGCTCGCTTCCCGGGATTTCTCTGAATTCTTTCGAGTACTGGAGCGGTATCATCTTGTCCGAGTCGCCCCAGAGTATGAGCGTCGGGTTGATGACTTCTGACAGCCTCCCCCTCAGCGGCGGCGCGTACTTTATCCCAAGGAGCGTGGACATGAACGCGTACTTGGCGTTTGGAAGCCTCATCCTGTTTACAAAGTCAAGCACTGTCTCCTCGCTCACGCTGGCAGGGTCAAAGGCCATGTCCCGAAACGCCTTGAGCGCGTTCTCGTAAGTAGGGTAGAGCGCGGCCATGATGTAGCCGTCGAGCACCGGCGTCGAGGTCTTCATCATGCCTGCCGGCGCCGCCAGCACCAGCTTGCGCAGGGCCCTCCCGCGCCTTATCGCATATTCTGCAGCGATGTGGCCGCCAAACGACGAGGCAATCATGTGCGGCCTGTTTGCGCCCACGTTTTGCAAAAACTTGTCCAAAAAGTCGACGAAAAAGTCCACGGTGTATTCCACGTCGGGCTTGTCACTGTACCCAAAGCCCACTATGTCAGGAACGAGCACGCGGAAGTACCGCGACAGAGCCGGCGCTACGCGGAGCCAGCGCTCCGAGGACGCGCCAAGCCCGTGCAGGAGAATCAGGTCCTCTGCCCCTTCACGCGGAAGGCCATAGTCGAGGTACCTCACCGTGTAATCGTCAACCTTGGTCATCCGCTGCGGCGTGTCTTGTTCCTGCAACAGATAGTGTCGATACTACTATCGAGCGTCAGTTAATATAGTTATCACGATGAGAGTGCCGCCGATAGCGCCACGGGGCAAAGACTGGAAGTATTGTCAGCTTTTAGGACCCGGCAGAAAGTCATTATAATTTTCACTTCGTAGAGTAGCTGCTCCTGGAAGTTGGTCCAGCAACGGAGTAGGGTCAGGGGGTTGGCTGGAAACAACTGTACTTCACAAAATCTCCCCTGGCCCTTCTTTGGACGGCTATGCTGTAGAGATGCTGCACGAGAGCGACGGCGTAACCAGGAGCGGTGAAAACGCATAGACACCCCTTTCCGACCAGTAGGCAATCCGGCGCTCCTCCTCCTTCCTGCGCCTCTGCTCCAAAAGCAGGCCGGCTATGTTGCGCGTCCGGTCAAGGTGGTTGAAGACTATCATGTACGACATGCGCTCAAGCAGGTTCCTGATTGCGGCGTATATCCTCTGCATGAGGCCGTCGCGCACCTCGGATATCCCTTGCAGCTGCTCTATCGAGGTCTTGGAGTCGCTCCGTATGTTGACCACGACGCGCTTTTTCCTCTGGCCCTCGGCCATCCTCCTTATGTTCCGCTGGTTGTCTGCAAGTGCAAAGTAGATGGCAAGCATCTCCATGCGCTGCACGCCGTACCTGTCGTTTCGAATCGAAGGCCTGAGCGCGCGTATCCTGCTTGCGTTTGTAGAGTGGTTGTACCAGGCAATGTATCCAGAAGGCGATCCGTCGGCATCAATCGTGATGCTTGAGAGACGCAATCCGTGACTTTATACGGATACCCTTCTTTATGCCCTCACTGCTCACAAAAAATTTACCAGCCGTTCAACTATGTGAGACAACGCGCATAGTACGCGTATTTTTTCATGAAAAACGCGCCGTTCTTGCGCACAACGTCCCTGAAAAGCTCGGGCTGGGCGCTGAACGCCGGCGTGTTTGAGGAGTAGTGGCCGCAGTGCCAGCATATCTGCTCGGTCCAGCGTCCGTCGCGGTACTCGTACAGCCTTTTGCCGCAGGCAGGGCAGGCGGCGAACATGCGCAAGCATTTCGCGATAGCTTTTCTACCATGCTGCTCAACGATTTTTTATAAACTGCTAGAATTGGTTTAAATCCCGCCCGTTGCGGCTTAAGACCGGCTTGAGCGACGAGGTAAAGATATCGCTTCAGGAAAAGCAGGTTGCCGCAGGCCAGGAGCTCCACGGCACGGTCACGATAAACTACACCGGCAGGTGGGACTCTGTCGTCATCAACTCGCAGATAGAAAATTCAAGCGACGTGTTCTCGTACAGCCTGCTCAACGGCAAAAAGATCAGGCACCCCTACGCCAGGCTCTCGATATTCAAGGACGAGCTGAAAGGCAAGACAGTTGTCGAGTTTGTCTCGTCTACAAATCACGTGCCTGCCGGCGAGTCTTCAAGCGTCAAGTTCCGCGTCTCGCTCATACAGGAGCACAAGGAGATATTCTCAGACATTGCATACATCAAGGTAGTAAAGGCCTAGGCAAAGTTCTCGATTACTTCAATCTCGGCCTGCATCCAAGGGTGCGGCTCGCAGTGGTAGGCGTACGTGCCCACCTTCGTGAATGTAAACTCGTATGTTTCGCCGCCAGCCACCAGTCCGATGCTGTCTATAGTGTTAAACGGTCCATTTATGGCATCCACATAGCCGTCATCGCTTGTCACCGTGTGGGCGACCTCGTCATCATTCTGCCAGATGATGTGATTGTCGATGCCGATCGTGGAACGCACGTGCTTTGGCTCAAAGAACTTGCCGTTGCTTTCAACAGACGAACCTGGCGCGATCTTGATGGTCAGCGTTTCTGGCGGATTGAGGACCTCTTCTGGCAGGTGAGGCTTGGCGTTTACCTCCGGGATGTAGACGTACTGGTAGTAGCCGATGCTCACGCCCACTGCAATCACAAAAGCCACGATGCTGATGCCGCCGGCGTTGCTTGCCATCTTGATCACTCTGTTTTTATTTTCACATATAAAGTTTGAGAATCAGGTCTTTTTGGGCTCGGGATTCTCTTGTGGGCTCGCTTGTGCAGACTTGGTTCCTGCCGGAGCGCTTGCAGTCTTTTGCGGCGGGAGCTCTGCAGGCTTTTCAACAGGCTTTGCCGGCTGCTGGCCTGGCGGCGCGGCAAGCGGCTTTTCCTGCGCGGGTGCCGCCGGTGCGGGCTTGGGTGCAGCAGGTGCTGCCTTTGGAGCCGGAGGCGTCGGCTTGGGCGGAGGAGCCTTTGCCTGTGCCTTGCCGTACCTGTACAGGTGGAACATGCCTGCAAACACGAGCATCATGATGCCGACTATGAACAGCGAGTAGTTCTTCATGCCGTCAAGCATCGCATAGTAGGCCGCGATATTGAGGTACACCTGGAAGCCCAGAAGCACGACAAACAACGCATAAAGCCATTTCTGCGATATCTCTATCGAGGACTTGCCTGCCTTCTTGGGCTGCGCCTTGGCGTTTGCCTCCGCGTGCTTGGCGAGCTTTATCATCATGTAGGTAAAGCCAAACGACAGCGGGACCAGCAGTATCATGACCAGATAGAAGAATATCGGGTCGATGACAAGGCGCTCGAGCAGCGGCTTTGCCCTGTCGGGGTCGATGTAGAATCCCCAGTACGTGGTTACTATTATCTGCGCAAGGCTCGTGATGCCCACCGCGGTGATGATGGGCCTGTCCTTCCAGGAGAATTTCTTGTACTTGTCGACAAACGGTATCAGCAATAGCGCCCCTATGAACAGCCCCGGCCACGCCACGCCTGTCACGAACTTGTCGTACATGGTGCGCAAAAAGGCGTACAGACCTGTGAGGTACCACTCTGGAACGGTGATGCCCGGCGGCTTGTCAGGCTCAAACGGCAGGCCCAAGCCAACAGGGAACACGCCTCCTGTCAGCATCATTGCGCCTGATACTGCCATGACCATCGGCACGTCGAATACCAGAAAGCGCGGGAAGTGCACCACCATGAGCCCGAGCAACGCTATTGGCAGCATGAACACGTGGAAAGTGTAGAAGCGCAGGATAAAGTCGTGGAACCCTGCGCCAAAGAACGCGTCGCGCATCTGCGGCCCCATTATAGGTATCGAGTTTGTCAGCGACGCCGCGATGGATATTGCCAGCTCTGCGCGCTCGGAGAATATGATGTCATAGCCGGTGAACGCCTCGAGAATAGTGAGGACGCCGAGAATGACGCCTGTCACCCACAGGATCTCGTTTCGGATCTTGTACCTGCCGCTAAAGTACTGGTAGTACATGTGGAGCAGGGCAAGCATGACCATGCCGTTTGAAGCGTGGTAGTGTATGTTGCGGATATGGAAGCCGTAGGGTATGGTGTCGTTGATGTTTTCCACGCTGTGCCAGGCCCTGTCAAGTATCGGCTCGTACCAGAGCATGAGCAGCGCGCCCGTTATGCCAAGTATGATGAAAACGACAAAAGTGAGCATGCCGAGGAAGCCAAGCGGGCTCACGAACCTGCCGGGGAACGTGAACTTCATCCCCATGAATATAGTTCGCTCTACCCCGGCGTACACCCACCGGAAGAACCTCGTCAGGCTGTTCTCATACGTTAAGGAAACGCCCATATCCAATTACTCCGTTTCTATCGGGACTCCACACGGGTGGAACTATCCATATCTTGCCCTCGCTGTCGATTTCGACGTCAAGTTTCGGAAGCACGTTTGAAGGCGGACCCTGCAGCGACGCTGGCCCTGCAAACGCCTTGCCGGTCAGCGGGTCGTACATGCTGCCGTGGCACGGGCACTCGCCCCTCTTGCGGCCGTCCTGCGGGAAGTACTTCCACAGGCACCAAAGGTGAAGGCACACCATGCTGTAAACGCGAAAAGCAGAAGCGTCGTTCTTTGCGCCACCGAGCTCTTCAGGGAGCCTGATGAACTGCCAGGTCCTGAACGCCTCCTTGTTGAGGACCTCGTCCTCGCTCCTCGGGTAGACGATGGCCTCAGAACTGTTGACAGGAACGTCCCGGACGTTGGCCTGCTCTCCGCTGCTTGGCAGAATCACTGGTTGCCTTTCGCTTACAGCGCCAGCGGGGTTTGGCAGGAACTTGCCCCAGTCAACAAATGGCGTAAATGTCATGACGGTACCCGCGGCGGCCATCAGTTTTAGAAAGTCACGCCGGGACACCTTTCCTCCTGTAGCTGGAGGGGTCTGCGCCATACAGCAAAAACCTCTTTGAATTTCTTAATAAACGTTTGTCCGAGATGTACAGTGGTGCTCAGCTGCTGCCGGCCCAAGGAGTGCCTTCGAGCTTGGCGTACTTCAAGTGCGCGCCCGCGCTGTCCGCGCCTTCGACTTTGGCGCCTGTCAGGTTTGCCTCCACGAAAACTGTCTGCGACATCTTTATTCCGGTCATGTCGGCGCCCTGCAGGTTTGCCCACATAAAGTTTGCACGCGTGGCGTCTGCCCCTGCAAGCTTGGCTCCCTTCATCTCTGCGTACATGAACAGCGTCTCTGTGCAGTTGGCGCGCTCAAAATTTGCGCCGTTCAGGTCCGCCTGGACAAAGTTTGTTCCTGACAGGTTTGCGCCGGCAAAGTTGGCGTTTGGCGCGACCACGCCGTTAAGGTACGCCCCTGCAAGGTTCTTGCCTGAAAAGTTCTTGCCTGAAAAGTCGAGCTTGATTGTGAGGTTTGACATCCTCCACCTGTTAAACTCGGCTACCTTGCCTTCAGTGAGCAGACTTTCGCCCTGGCTTGACACGACCTGTTCCATTGGTCAACCACATATATAATTTCAGGGATTCCAGGGGTTTATTCCCTTCTGGAACCGCAGCGCGTCGATGAGCCCCTCCGCATACCCCATGCTGAGGACCGCAAGCTCGTGCTTGCCCTGCGACAAAAAGCGCTCCGCGTCTGCGATGTAAAATTCTGCGTTGTCAAGGACCTCGAACATGCCCTTGTTGTCGCCCTGCTCTTTTCGCAGGATGTTTCGCATCTGCGAAAGCGCTTCCTTTGCCTTTGGCGCGTAGCGCTCCACCATCTGCACAGATATGCGCCTTGTCGACTTGGCGTTGTCAGAAGGCGGATCCAGGCTCACCGTGAGCGCCTCAAGGGCATCGTGTTCTGTAAAGTGCAGTGAGCCGGGTATTATCAGAGAATGTGGCCCCTGCCCAAAGCCCACGCCTGCAAGCGACTTTATCTTTCCTGACACTATGCGCGAGTCTTCAGCGCCTATCCGCGACGCGACTATGACAAACGTGTCTTCAGAAATGACGCCGTGGCGCTGGTCGCGCTCGACGTCAAGAAGCATCCTTACTGCAGTGCACGGGTCCAGAAAGAACGCGCCTTTTTGCTCGTCGTGGCTGTACTCTGTAAGGACAAGCGTGTGGCAGCCGAGAAGCAGGTTGTCAAATACCGTGTTGTAGACGCTTATGGCAGACTTGGGCTCTGACATCATCGTGACTGTCCTGCCAAACTTGTACATGTGAAGGCCGCACTCGCCCATTATCGAGGCAATGCCTGACGCGGCGTGGAGCACGCCTGTCTTTATCGAGCCTGCGGCGGCCCTTGTGCGGAGCTCGCTGTGCGTGGTTGCTATGAGCGGGTCACCGTACGTGACAAGCGCCACCTGCTTTTCCTTTGCGGCTTCAAGTATCTCCCGGCCGTCTTCGACAAACCAGCGCTGTACAGGCACGGCCTTTTTCCCAATGATGCTGTCAAGCCCGGCAAGCTCTTTTTTCCCAAGCAGGCTTGTGAACCTCTCGATGTAGACAATGTCGCACTTTTTCAGGACGTCGACCGCGGCCAGGCTGAGGCCGAGGTGGCCGTTGATGCCGGTGCCTACGAACCAGAGCATGCAACCGGGGCAGCTTGCGGCCTATATGATGTTACTTTTTGTCCTTGCGCATCTTGTGTATGCGCGACATGTGGAAAAGCGCCCTGCTGAACACGTCGATGCTTGCCACGTATTCGTCGACGTTCACGCGCTCGTCGGCTGTGTGCGAGTCGTGTGGGTCGCCGGGGCCGTATGTCACGACGGGTATCCTAAACGCGTTTCCAAGCACGTTCATGTCACCGGTTCCCGTCTTGCGCAAAAGCGTCGGGCGCTTTTTGCGCACGTCAAGGACGCCTAGCGACAGGGCGCGAACGAGCGCAGACGAGTGGTCCGCCTCAAAAGGCTCGGTCTTGTCCTCTATGCGGTACGTTGCTTTCACGCCCTTTTCCTTTGCCACGCGGCTTATCACCGCGTCCACGGTGTCAAGCACGCTCTGGCAGTTTGTTATAGTCGGGATGCGCATGTCAATCGTTATCTTGCACTTTTGCGGCGTCACGTTGTGGCTCGAGCCTCCGCTTATCTCTGTCAGGCTGCAGCTGATAGAGTTGGCCTTGTTTGGAGCCGTGCCTACGCGCTCTATCTCTGACTTGATAGCCTTCCAGAAATCGTACATCTCTTCCACGGAGTTTCGCGCAAGCCAGGGGGCGCTTGCGTGCGCGCTGTCGCCCACGTCGCAGGTGAGCCGGAGAGCGAGCCTGCCCTTGTACGCAATTGTGATGTTCTCGATGCCGGAAGGCTCGCCGAACATGGCATAGTCAACTGCAAGCTTGCTCTTCACGAGGTGCTTGACGCCGGTCGCGTTTCCCTCCTCGTCGACCACGCCTGCAAATATTACGGTGCCGCTCTGCTTTGGAAACTGCGATGCCGCAAGGAGCATTGCGATGAGCGGCGCCTTGGCGTCCGACGCGCCGCGTCCGTACAGGTGGCCGTCCTCGATGCGCACGGGCACCTGTCCCGGCACGGTGTCCATGTGGCCGCAGAGCAGTATGCGCGGCTCGCCCGTGCCCTTTGAAGCAATCACGTTGCCGACGCTGTCGATTGACACCTGCTCAAAGCCAAGCTCGTTTGTGCACTTGTCCTTGAGCATGTTTGCTAGCGCCGCTTCTGACCTTGAAGGCGTGTACAGCTCTAGCGCCTTTTGCAAAAGCTCCACCGCGTAGCTTGGCGATACCAATTTTCTTACCTTTTGTAAAGTGACAGGGCGTAATCAACCATTAGGCTTGGGATGTCGACGCCCGTTACCCGGACCGTGTTCTTGAACTCTGTCGTGTTGTTCACCTCGTGCACCATCAGCCCGTCGTCGCCCTCCATCAGGTCGACGCCCACTATCTGGCCGCCGACTGCCCTCGTGGCTTTCATGCAGATGTCGTTCAGCTCTTCTGTGACGGGGCACACCTCTGCCCGGCCGCCAAGCGCCATGTTGGTCTTCCACTCGCCGTCGCCAGAGTAGCGGTAGATTGCCGCAACCACCCTGTCGCCAACGACAATAGCACGGATGTCCCGGGGCGGGCGCTTTACAAACTCTTCAAAGTAATAGATGTGATACAGTGGGAACATGTGCTCCCTGTCCTCGATTACCGCCCGCGCGGCGTCCCTGTCGCGCAAGAGCCCTATCATCCTGCCCCAGCTTCCGACGGTTGGCTTTATCACGGCAGGATAGCCAAACTCGTCAAGCGCCTGGATTGCTGCTTCTTCTGAAAACGCGGCTATCGCCTTTGGCGTCCTGACGCCGGCCTTTTCAAGCTCCATGTGGGCAAACAGCTTGTTAC
The DNA here is from genome assembly GCF_013388945.1 of Nitrososphaera sp. Classification (GTDB taxonomy): domain Archaea; phylum Thermoproteota; class Nitrososphaeria; order Nitrososphaerales; family Nitrososphaeraceae; genus Nitrososphaera. Next base: position 29,488 of record NZ_JACAEH010000012.1, read on the forward strand.
CCGTAATGCCTGCGACTTTGAGCGGGTTTATCACCTTGGCGCCGAGCCCCTCAAGTGCCGCCGTTGCGTGCAGGCTCTTGAAATAAGACACGCTACGCTGGAGTACCACCCTGTCTTTGAAGTCGGACTGACCGCCGAGCCTCAGGCGCAGCGCCTTGATGTCGACGTTTTCTACCGAGACTCCCTTTTTCCGGGCTGCCTCGTAGAGCGCCTTTTCCTCCCACCGGATGGTATCGTAGAGAATAGCAAGGGTGTTGCCGTCGCCGGCGCTCACTGTCCCCAGTCCTCTCCGACAACCTGAGCTGGTTTTATGTCAAACCCGTTTGCGCCCTTGACCAGCTCGTAGCTGGCGCCGCAGTCGGGGCAGGTGACAATCTCGCCCTCTATAGAGTCAGTCGGGACCTTTATCTCTGCATCGCATTCTGGACAGCTGACCATTTCCTTATTCCTTCTTGCCTACTTTCATCGGCTCGTCATTAAGTATCTTTCTCTCGAGCCTTTCGTCAAGGTAGAGCTCCAGTATGTCTCCCATGCGAAGCTCCTTGAGGCCTTTCGCAAGCTGCTCTGCCTCGTGCTTGGTAGTCTCTAGCCCCAAGAGCGAGAGGAGGTAGGCGGCGCCGTTCTTGCCTGCAAGCTCGCCAAACACTATCTTGCGCCGGTTGCCCACTATCTTTGGCTCGATTATCTCGTATGCGGCCGGGTTGCGCAGGATGGCCGCGAGGTGCGTGCCTGCCTTGTGCTTGTAGGCGCTGTCGCCGACAATTGGCTTTGACTCGGGGACGCCGAGGTCGACGTATTCTGATATCGTCTTTGACAGATCCTTGAGCATGTGCAGGCGCAGGTCGTTGTTTGACTTGTATATCAGCGAGAGCGCGACCGCGGTCTCGGCAAGCGACGGGATGCCGGTGCGCTCGCCAAAGCCGTCTATTGTGGTGTGTATCTGGTCTGCACCTGCCTCGCAGCCTGCCAGCGCGTTGGCAAGGGCAAGCCCCACGTCGTTGTGGCAGTGCACGTCAAGCGACGTTCGCGAGCGGTCAATGTTGTCGTAGACCATCCTCACTAATTGATACATTCCTCTTGGGCGCATGATGCCAACTGTGTCAGGGATGCTGATGCGCTCGATGCCGCGCCTGTTCATCTCCTTGCACATCTCGACGAGGAACTCGGGCTCGGTCCTGCTTGCATCTTCCATTGTAAAGCGCGACTTTAGCCCGTGCGCCTTGATATAGTCGGCCACTTCAAGCGCGCGGATCTTTGCCTCTTCGCGGCTTATCTTTAGTTTTGCCGCCAAATGAATGTCAGAAATGCCCATGTATGTGGCGACCCACGTCGCACCGCAGTCGATTGCCACGTCGACGTCTGACTTTATCGCGCGCACGTGCGCCACGATGTCGGCGCGCAGGCCCTGTTTGATTATTGTCTTTGTGGCCTCGACGTGGTCCGGCGACACGACCGGGCTTATCTCTATCTGGTCGACGCCAAAAGAGTCGAGCATCCAGGCTATCTGGATCCTCTGCTTGATGGTGAAGGCAACGCCCGGGTGCTGCTCGCCTTCCCTAAGAGTGCTGTCAAGTATCCTAACCTTTCTTCCGGATGTGGCGGCGTCCTGGCCCCCCATCTTGTTGTACATGTGCGCGTAGTAGTTCGGATCGTCTGATTTTAGCGACATTTCTGCCATTATCCAACAGTATTCGGACTCGATATAAACCTTATCGCACCTGAAATAGCGAATTTCATAAGGTTTCTTGACTGAAACCGCCCATTTCGAACCTTGAAAAAGCGAAAAGCAGTAAAAAGGAGGGCAAAATGTGCGAGCCCAGCAGGTTTTGTCACGCGGCAAGATACTTGTCGACTGTCTTTGCCAGGTTGTCAAGCGCGCCCTGGACGAATTTCGTCCTCTTGCCGACGCCAGCCTCGTAGCCGGCAAGTTTTGTCCGGGCCGCCTTTATCATCTCGTCCTGCTCCTTCTTGTTTGGCGAGCCGGCGGACCTGCGAAGTGCTATAGACCTTGCAGGTGTCATCCCTTTTGCGATGCGCGCAAGTTCTTCTGCCCCCAGCTTTTTCTCCGGCCTGACCTTCTTCAACACCGCCGCAGCGTCTTTGACCGTGATTTCAGAAAGTGGAGCCTCTTTTGCCGCTGCCCTTGCCACGAGCGCGCCCACTATCTTGTGTGCGTTGCGGAAAGGCAGCCCTTTTGCGACCAGCTGCTCTGCAATGTCAAGCGAAATAGCATAGCTCGTCTTTGACACGGCAAGCATCCTCTTTTTGTTCACCTTGAGAGTCTCGACGACGCCTTTCATTACGCGGACGGCGCCTATCGCTGCTGTCGACGCTTCAAGCAGCTGCGGCTTTAGATCCTGCAGGTCGCGGCTGTAGCCTGAAGGCAGCCCCTTTGTTATCCCAAGTACCGACACGAGCCGGCCGGCAATCACCGCGGCCTTGGCGCGGACAAGCTCTAGCGGGTCAGGGTTCTTTTTCTGCGGCATCGCGCTTGAAGTCGAGCTGAACCTGTCGTCGAGCTCGACAAACCCAAATTCCGCAGTCGACCAGATTATCAGATCCTCTGCCATCCTTGCAAGCGTGGTAGACAGTATCGAGAGCGACGCGACGTATTCCACGAACGCGTCGCGCGAAGTTGTGGCGTCGACTGAATTGCGCACCAGACCGTCAAAACCTAACAAAACAGCCGTGCGCTTGCGGTCTATGTTTATGCTAGTTCCGCCGATGGCGCATGCCCCAAGGGGCGACTGGTTAATCCTGCCAAAGCACAGGTAGGCGCGCTCAAGGTCCCTGAACAGCGCGTCCGCGTACGACAGGAGCACGTGCGAAAGCGTTCCCAACTGCCCTTGCTGCGTGTGCGTGTAAAGCGGCATCGCCGCGTCGCGGTTCTTGCCAGCCTGCTTTACAAGCGCGCCTATCAGGTCGATTAAAGACGCGCACAGCGCGTTTATGTCGTCGCGCACCTTCATGCGCATGTCAAGCACCACCTGGTCGTTCCGAGACCGGGCGGTGTGCATCTTGCCGCCGGCGCCCATCCCCGCCTGCTTTATCACAAACGCCTCAAGCGCCTCGTGTATGTCCTCTGCACCTTCCGTCTCGACGACGGCGGGATTCTTTTTGGCCTCCTCAAGAGCTGCAAGTATCTTCTTCAGCTCCTCAAGCGAGATTATCCCCTGCTCCTTGAGCATTATCGAGTGCGCCTCGCTCCCCACGATGTCGTAGTACAGTATAGACTGGTCGTGCTGGATTGACGAGAGGAAGGCAAGCACGTCCTCGTCCATCGTGCCCTTGGGCAGGGAGCGGTACATGCAGTTGCATCGTTGAGCGCTTTATTTTAATATTTTACAACAGCTAGCTCGCATACATCGTTTTGTTAACGCAAGCTAGCTTGCGCAAAGTTAAGCCAACTCGCAGTCGAGTCTGCATGGAATCGGCCCTTGCACAGCCAGTCCGCCTCATAGAGTACCCAAGCGACCTTTCCGGCTGCGACTCGCTTCAAGTCGGCGACAGGCAGCTGCTGTACCTGCGCTCCCAGACAGACAGCACGCAGTTTGTGGTCGTGCTCGGGTTTTACGCAGGCCAGAAGGAGGACGTGGTGACAAAGGACCTCATCGAGCCCGTGCACGAGTCAGGCAGGGAGGAGATAGCCTGCAGGCTTGCGCCCGAGTGCGGCCAGGCGCACATCTTTTTCCTCTAATCAATGAATAAATAGTGTTTTGAATGAATTAACTGCATCATGAGTGGCACCGAAAGCAAGCCCGACGACCTGCAGGCGACGCGCAGGAAGATCTTTGACGAGCTTACAAAGATAGTGGACCCCGAGATCGGCGTGTCCATAATGGAGCTCGAGCTCGTGGACAAAGTAGACATCGATTCCGGCAAGGTCGCAGTCGATCTTCATTTGACAAGCCCGTTCTGCCCAGCTGTTTTCGGGTTCAAGATAGCCCAGGACGTGAGGGACAACATCTACAAACTTGCAGGCATAAACGACGTCAAGGTGAAGGTCAGCAACCACTTTATGGCCGACGCCATAAACAAGCAGGTGAACGAGAGCAAGTACCCGGCAAAGGCCGCCTAGGCCTTGCTTCTGTCCTTCAATTCTGCTGCCTTTTTCTCGCTCTTTGAAAAGCCAAGCAGGTGGCCCCTGAGAAGCTGTATGCCAAGCGCAGGGTCGACTCCCTTCGGGCACACCGTGCTGCACGAGCCGGCAAAGTGGCACCTGAATATCCCGTGCTTTTCGTCCACCATGTCAAGCCTGTCCTTTGAAGCGCCGTCTCGGGTGTCGGCAAAGTACCTGTACGCCTGCCCTAGTGCCTGGGGGCCGGGGAACCGGGTGTCCATTGCGACTGTCGGGCACGCCGAGTAGCACAGCCCGCATTTTATGCAGTACGAGAACTGCAAGAACTTGTCGACGTCTTCGGGCGTCTGCAGAAACTCTGACAGCTTCGTTATCTGGCTTGGATCAAGATCCGCGGCCTTGTTCTGGACGTACGGCTTCATGTCCTTGTGGTGCGCAAAGAACTGGGAAAAGTCGGTGACAAGGTCGCGCAGGTGCGGAAAGTTTGCAAGTGGCTCGCAGGTAATCGTGCTCCCTTCAAGCTCGGACACCTTGGTGTAGCAGGCAAGGCGCGGGATGCCGTTTATCTTCATGCCGCACGAGCCGCACGACGCCATCCTGCAGGAATACCTTATGCCTATGCTGTGGTCCTTGCTCTGCTTTGCCCACAAGAGCGCGTCAAGCACAGTAGTCGAGCGCTGCACGGGCACCTCGTACGTGTCGTACCTCGCAGGCTCGCCGGCGGCCCTGTTTGCCCGCAGCACCTTGAGCGTGACTGACGAGCGCAGTATCTCCTTTTCCTTGTGCTCCTTTGCACGCTTTTTGTCCAGATGTTCGATTTTCTCTATTGTCTCTGTCAATGTTATCACCCAAGCGACAGCCCGTTGGCTACGATTATCGTGCGCGTGCCGTACGCTATCACGCCCATCATGGCGGCTATAGTCACCACTGTTACAAAGCCCTCCCAGCCCCTGCTCTGCCGCATCTCAAGCAGGATTATCCGGAGCCCGTTAAAGCCGTGTATCGCAATAAGCACCAGTATAGATTCAAGCAATACAGCGTATGGCAGGTTGTGGTAGTTCAGTATCACGTTGTCGTATTCAAGGCTCAGGTTGTAGGGCATGACAAGGCGCATGAGTATGTGCACTGCCACTACGAAAAGCGCGGCTATGCCTGTCATGTAGTGGATTTTCATTATCTGGCTTTCTTTGAGCATGCTATTCGCCTCCAAAGAGCACCGACGCTCCGTACAGCATCGCAACGGCTGCAAGTATGAGCGCTATCCATATCCCGGATTTCTGGCGGTAGTTCAGCGAGACTGCGTCGTACGGGTAGTCGGGCCTGCCGGGTTTGCCCAGACCCTTGCCGCCTTCGGCGAATATCAGGCGTATGCCGTTTGCAGAGTGAAAAGTGCTCATGCCTATCACGAGCAGTAGTATCAAGTGTCCAAGCGGCGTCTGCGTAAGTTCAAGCATGGCGTTCCACGCGTCAATCCCCTGCGTAAGGCTGCTTGTCTCGTAGACGTGGCCCACGAAATACGCAAGCAGGCCGACGCCTGTCAGGCGCTGCAGCCAGTACGACACCCGCTCCCAGCCGTAGCGGCCCGGGTTGAGCCAGCCCTTGAGCCCCTCGCGGTTGTTCCGGTCTGCGACTTCCATCAGTACTTCCTCTCCACAGGCGCGTAGCGCGTAAATACTACAGGGTGCCAGTCCATGCGCGGCCCTTCCGGAGTATGGTATGCGAGCGTATGCCTTAAGAAGTTGGCGTCATCGCGGACAGGATAGTCTGTGCGTGCGTGCGCGCCACGCGACTCTTTGCGGTTGAGCGCGCCCACCAGCACGACTTCTGCCGTGCGCAGCATCGAGTCTATCTCCATGACGTTTGTAAAGTTGGTGTTGTACTCTTTGGCCTTGTCGTCGACGTGCTTCCACATCTGCGCCTTGAGCTCGCGCACCTTTTTCAGTGCAGACGAGAGGCCTTCTTCGTTCCTGAAAACGTAGGCCTTTGCGTCCATCGTGTCTGTCATCTCTTTGCGCACGTCGTAGGGGTTGACGCTCCCGGCCCCGCGGAATATGCCGTCGTAGATGCGCTTTTCTTCGGCGGCCACCTGTTCCTGCGATATGCTTGACGAGCGCGTCTTTTCTGCGACTGCGTGCTCGGCTGCAAGCTCGCCAGTTATCCTGCCCCAGACTATGCACTCTGAAGTGGAATTTGCGCCAAGCCTGTTTGCGCCGTGCGTGCTGTTGCATGCGGCCTCGCCTGCGGTCCAGAGCCCCGGCAGCTCCGTGGCACCGTCCACGTTTGCGTGTATGCCGCCCATCATGTAGTGGCAGACAGGCCTCACCTCAATCGGCTCGTCGATGATGTCAACTCCGGAAAACTTTATCCCAATCTCGCGGATTCCTGCAAGCACCTCCTTTATGCGCTCGGCTCCAAGGTGCGTCAGGTCAAGCTTCATGCAGTCAAAGCCCGTCTCGTGCTTGAAGCCCCGGCCTTCCTGGATCTCCTTTATCATAGAGCGGGACACTACGTCGCGGGGCGCAAGCTCCATCTTGCCCGGCGCGTACTTGCTCATGAAGCGCTCGCCCTTGTTGTTTATCAAATAGCCACCTTCGCCCCTTGCGCCTTCGGTTATCAGTATGCCAGACGGCATGATGCCTGTTGGGTGGAACTGCACAAACTCCATGTCCTTGAGCGCAAGGCCTGCGCGGAACGCCATGTCAAGGCCGTCGGGCGTTGACGAAAACGCGTAGGTGGAAAATGAGAATATCCTGCCGGCGCCGCCCGTGCAGATGATGCCTGCCGGAGCCTTGAACACCGTAAAGTCGCCGGTCTTCATCTCTATTGCAGTCACTCCGCGGAAGGCAGAGTCGCGCAGTATGGACGTGCAGAACCACTCGTTGTAAAAGTGGATGTTGTCGTATTTCAGGCAGGTGTCGTACAGCGTCTGCATCAGGTAAAATCCGACCTTGTCCTGCGCAAAAGTGGCGCGGGGAAAAGAGTAGCCGCCGAACTTGCGCTGCGCTATCCTGCCGTCCTTGCGCCTCGACCACGGCATGCCCCAGTGGTCCATCTGGTATATCTCAAAGGGCATGTTCTTAACCAGGCGCTCGGCCACGTCCTGGTCGCCGAGAAAGTCGCTCCCCTTTATCGTGTCGTAGATGTGCGACTCGGGGTTGTCTCCTTCTTCCTCGTACAGCACCGCCGCCGTCCCGCCCTCGGCAGACACCGAGTGCGAGCGCATGACCTGCACCTTTGACAGCACGGCGACGCTCAGGCTCCTGTCGGCAGCCGCAGCAGATATGGCGGCGCGAAGGCCGGCCAGACCTGAACCTATTATCAGAACGTCGTGCGAGATGGCGTCTGCCAAAAGTATCCGCTTCTATCACAAATGCGTATTGCATAAATATCTTTGTGACTGCGCTTGCGTGCTCAACAATCAGCAGCAGTGTTTACTCTAAAGCCCGAGTTTGTCGGCAGCTGCCTTAGCGCCTGACCCGGACGCTTGCGGTGCCGCTGTCAAGCTCGCTGCCGTTGCCTGCAAAGGCCGTCCAGTCAAAGCTCGAGACGGCAGGGCCGGCAGCCACGCGGAAGGCGACGCGCTTGCCACTCTCGACTGGCCGGTCGTCGGTGTAGAACACGACAGTCGTGCCATCGGTGTCCGCGGACCATCCACGCGGAGCCTGCACAGAGGTCGGCTCGTCAGGCAATGTGAGAGCGAATCTGTAAATGCCGCTTGCAACTGTGTTTTTCAGGGTTATTGTGACCGGGGAGCCTGCGCCCTTTGATGTGGCGGCGACTGAAATGGCAGAACTTTGGGCCGTACCGGTGCCGGCAGACTTGTCAAGCCTGAAGGTCGCTTCGGCGGTGGAGCCAAGATACGTTGCAACGACCCTGTACGAGCCGGTCCCCTGCGTGTCTGAAGCGATGAAGGAATACGTGAACGAGCCGTTGTTTGCAACAGTCGCGCTGTCAAACAGGTAGGCCCGGCCCTGCGGGTTGAACACCTGGATTTCTACCGGGACGCTTTGCACTATCGAAGTCTCGCCCCGGAGCACCACCGTCTGGCCGGCTGCATACGACTGTTTTTGTGTTGTCAGCGCCAGCCGCGGCGGGGCCTCTTCCACTATCACCTGCCCGACCATCGAATACTGCCCCTGGATGTTTGAGAAGTAGTTGTAGATTCCAGGCTCTTTGAAAGTGTACGAGAATTCATTTTTTGGAAATATGAATTTTGAATCAAAAACCCTGGCGGCGTTGCGGTCAAACCAGCTGTCGCCCGACGTCACCGTGTGCGGGCCGGAGTCTTTGTTTATCCAAGTCACGGTGTCTCCGACCTTGACAGTCACGGGACTTGGGCTGTACGCCTTGTCGGCAAGGTACGTCGCCCCGGGGACGATTTCTACAATGACAGAGCCGGACCCGTGTGCATGCCCGTATGACAGCGGCAACAATATTGTAAATGCTGCAACCAGTACAAGCACGCTCTCTGTTGTTCGGGGCACCGGCATTACCTCTTTCATGCCAGTTAAATGTTATCGGATTGCCTAGACCGCGCGTACTTTGCCCTTGTAACTAACGTTGACCGAGTCCACGCCAGCAAGCTGTTTGGCCTTGTTTATGACCTCGGTAAACCAGTTCTCGTCGTCCTTGCCGGGGTTCTCTATCTTCACCCCTTTGTACAGCTTGGAGCCGCCCTCAACTTGCTCGATAAAGTCTTCTACCGTCGCAGAAGGGTACTTTTCCTTTATGTCCCCTATCACCTCCGACGCGGCGGCAGGCAGGTAAAGCACGAGCTCTTTTCTCCGGCGCATGAACAGAAGAAGGGCGGTCCCGCCCGCTGCAACTGCAACGGCAGCAATGATAGTCACGTAATTGAGCTCAAAGTCAGGCAGCAAGTTCGGAACAGTCGAAGGCCCTTGGACGACTATTATCCCGTCCCCTTCTGCAGGAGGAGCGCGCAGCCCGCCCTCGCTGCGTGCGGAAATGAAGTAGGTGTATGTGCCCGGAGAAACGGCGCTACCAGATGAATCCTTGCCGTCCCATGTCACCGAGTTGCGGCCTGCCACCATCGCCCCTTCTATAGATGATGCCAAATTGCCCTGCGCGTCTTTTATCTCAAAGACGTACGTGCCCCTCGCAGTCGAGTCAAAGGATATTTCTACCGTGTCGTCAACGCCGTCGCCGTCAGGAGACAGCACTGTGGCCGGCCCAGGCTGCAGCGATATGACGGGCTGCGCCCTCGGCGCAAGGGCTCCGGACAGCTCGATCGAGTCCGTGATGCCAATCGGGTTTGATATGGATATCGCAGAAGGCCCCTTGACTGAAACAGGATCGCTCACATCGAGGTTCTCGAAGACGAAGCGGAATGCGTTGAGCTTCTTTTTCACATCGGTCTTGATAGTGACCTTGCTCTCTGTCAGCATTTTGATTGCCGAGGCTTTGTTAGGCTGCGTGGAATCGTCGATGGAAAGCGTGTCTGTTATAGAACGTGTGATCATGGGGATCGTCGCTGTCAGGATGTCCGAGACTGAAAAGCCGTCGCTCAGTGCAACTGTAAGCTGCTTGGGAAGCTCGACGTCAGGCGGCCCTCCCTGCGCATAAGCTACATTTCCAGCTAGCAGGAGTGTGAGAAATACCGCAATGGCGCTCTTTGCAGCTATGTCTGTTTTCATCCTGTCCGCTACCTCGCGATGCTCGACCAGACTTCAAGAGAATTGTATAAAAGCGCCGTGAAGCCGGGGCATAGAGTCAGCCACTGTATGAAAACACCGGGGCTTGCAAAGTTATAAGGCCTGACCTGCATCCCAAGTGCGTTGGCAAGGCGCGGCCCCACAAAGACAAGCGACTTTGGAGTGTCGCGAAGAGAAAGCCACGATTCGTCGGCATTTTACAGCCGCAAGCTCTATTCTGCAAAATCCGGGAGCGCCGCAGGCGCGCAGGAAAACATCGTACCGCCTGAATCAATAGATCGCGTTTTTTGCAAGAGCAGCGAGAGCATGGACGAGCTTCCAGACAGGAGCGTCCACCTCGTCGTGACGTCGCCGCCATACAACGTGGGAAAGGAGTACGACCGCGACCTCACGCTTGAGCAGTACCGCTCGCTTTTGCAGCGGGTCTTTTCAGAGCTCTACCGCGTCATGGCAGACGGCGGGCGGGCGTGCATCAACGTGGCAAACCTGGGCAGAAAGCCGTACATACCGCTCCACAGCTACGTCATACAGGACATGCTTGCCTCTGGCTTTCAGATGCGCGGCGAGGTGATATGGAACAAGGGCTCCAGCGCCGGCACGTCGACTGCGTGGGGCAGCTGGCAGTCCGCTTCAAACCCCACGCTGAGGGATGTGCACGAATACATACTGGTGTTTTCAAAGGGCGATTTTTCAAGAAAGGCAGAAGGGAAGAAAAGCACCATATCAAAGGCGCAATTCCTGGAATACACAAAGAGCGTCTGGGACTTTGCCGCCGAGTCGGCAAGGAAGGTAGGCCACCCCGCGCCGTTCCCGGTGGAACTGCCGCTCAGGTGCATCCAGCTGTATACCTTTGCCGGCGACGTGGTCCTGGACCCGTTCTGCGGCGTGGGCACCACGTGCATAGCAGCCATGCAGGCAGGCAGGCGCTTTGTGGGCTATGACACAAGCGAGGAATACGTCAGGGCTGCGCAGAAGCGGATAGAAATTCAAAAAGGAAATATGTAGAGGCCATCTTATCCCCGGCGTGTCAGACATAGTCTACCTGAAATACGAGAACCTGGGCGACATGCTCAAGGTCATCATCTACTCGTCGCAGTCCATGCTCGGCGTCGTTCCGATGCTGTACCACATAAACCAGGGCGGCAGGCACGTGCTTTTCATACAGACCGGCGCCGTCGGTAACTCCACCGTCCACTATGTCGTTCAGGAAGCCAAGCCGGCGAAAAAGTTCATCCAGCTCAAGAGGCTCACCGGCGACTATTCCTACGTCGACAGCCTTGGAAGCGACGCCCAGTCGCTCTACGTGCCGGTGCTCGGGCTTGACAGGTCGACGCTTGAATTCCCGTTTCTGAAATGAAGCGCAGAAAGCCAGACAGAAAGGCAAGGCCGGCAAACGAGGTAACAGAGCAGGAAGTCGACGAGTTTCTTGCGGCCATCAGAAATTTTGAAGGCTACCCGCGCCTTCGGGACCTCGGCAGGCTGCTGCCGTCAATGAACACTTACAAGATAACCGTGATCCTGCGCTTTCTGGAGCGCTCAAAGGCGATAATCGTGGACAACGACGGCTACATAACGTGGGTCCGAAAGGACAAACCTGACGATCTGACCCTTGGCGACGTGGCTGACATGAGCAAAGAGCTCAGGGAATTCCTCGCAAAGGACGACGAAAATTAGTTTTTATGTTGGAGCGGGAGCTGCCTTTCAGATGAGAGGCGGGGCCATAACGTCCGACCAGATGTACAGGATTGAGGAAAACGGCCACACGGCAATAGGCATGAAGCGCTTTTTGATGATGGAAAACGCCGGCCACGGCATTTCAGATTTTGTGGCAGCCAAGTTCAAGAGCCTGAAAGGAAAAAAAGTGGTGGCCGTTTGCGGCACCGGCAACAACGGGGGCGACGGCCTGGTTGCTGTTCGCCATCTTGCAGGTTACGGCGCAAAGACTTCTGTCATCCTGCTTGGCAGCCCTTCCGACGTCAAGAGCGAGGAAGCCCGGCTCAACTGGGGCATAGTCGAAAAGATGGACAGCATCGAGATAATATTCGGAAAAGAGGTGAGCGACGCGGTGCGCAGGAAAATCCTCTCTGCAGACGTCATACTTGACGGCATATTTGGCACAGGCATAAAGCGCGACATCTCTGACCCGCACGCGTCTGCGATAGACGCCATAAACAGGTCCAAGGCGTACGTGCTTGCAATCGACGTCCCGTCGGGCCTTGACCCCAACACCGGCTCCATCCACGACAGGGCGGTAAGGGCGGACGCGACTATAACATTTCACAGGATGAAAAAAGGGCTGGCGACAAAAGCCGCAAGGAAATTCACGGGCCCTGTCCACGTCGAGCGGATAGGAATACCGCCGGAGGCAGAGAGGGGAGTGCTTTGAAGATATTACAGATTCCAGTGGGCCAGATGTCAAACTTTACCTACATAGTTGCAGACGAGGAGACAGATGAGGCCGCGGTTATCGACCCGTCGTGGGACCTTGAAGAGATATTTGACGCACTCAAGAAAAACGGCTGGAAGGCAAAGTACGTTATCAACACGCACTCGCACTTTGACCACGTTCTTGGAAACGAGCAGGTCGCGAAAGTAACAGGCGCCAAGATAGTCCAGCACGAGGCGTCGCAGCTTGAAAACCACATCACGGTCAAAGACGGCGACGTGATAACCGTCGGGAGCATCAAGCTCCGCGTCGTGCACACGCCGGGACACTCCAAGGACAGCATGTGCCTGGTGCTCGACGGCCAGCTTGTTTTCACCGGCGACACGCTGTTTGTGGGCAACTGCGGCAGGGTCGACCTGCCGGGAAGCGACCCCAAAGAGATGTACAAAAGCCTCTTTGAAAAGGTGGGAAGGCTGGACGAGAAACTCGTTGTTTACCCGGGCCATGATTATGGTTCTACGGCCACGTCGACCATAGGGCACGAGAAAAAGTTCAACTACGTCCTTCAGCACAAGACAGAGCGCGAGTTCCTGGAATTCATGGGCCACGGTGACTGACGCTTGTACCCGGACATTTCAGGAAGCAGGCAGGCCCTTGCCAGATTTTCGTCGTCAAGGCCGGCGTTTGCGTGCGTCATATCGCACACCGCAACAAGCGAAATCCCGGGCCTGACAGTCGCCGGCGCAAACCCAGAGCTTGTAAAGCTCACGTCGCCGGCAGACGCAGAATTCTTGCACTATGGCAGCTGCAGGTGCATACCCGGCGTGCCTGCAACACCTGACGGCAAGCCGACGCCGGCTGTGATAACCCGCGCCGCGCTTGCACTTGCAGAAATCCCGCTTTTGGTAGTAGAGGCAGGCACAAAGGTCAAGCCGGCCATCCCGGCAGTCTCGTTTGGCCTCATCCCGGGCGGCAACATCTCGACAGAGGACGCCATGAGCGCAGGCGACGTGCACAGGGCAATAGACTACGGCCAGGTGCTTGGATTGCAACTCGCAAAGGCGTCAGACCTCGTAGTGATAGGCGAGAGCATCCCCGGCGGCACGACGACCGCGCTTGCCGTGCTGACTGCTATCGGAATCGACGCCAGGGGAAAGGTGAGCAGCAGCATGCCCGACAACCCGCACGCGCTGAAAAACAAGGTGGTGGCGCAGGCCATCTCCCGCTCAAAGCCCAAAAAGGGAATAGGCGCGCTTGCGGCAGTCGCGCTGGTCGGCGACCCTATGATGCCGTCAGTCGCAGGCATCGCAGCCGGCGCAGTCATGGCCGGCGCAAAGGTGATGCTTGCAGGCGGCACGCAGATGGCCCCGGTGCTTGCCGTATTAAAGTCGCTTGAGGTGCCGTTGAAAAACGTGTGCGTCGGAACAACCAAATATGTTGCCGGCGACCAGTCGGCAGACCTTGCAGGGCTTGTAAGGGCTGTTGCGCCCGGCGTGCCGATACTTTCGTGCGACCTGCATTTTGAAGAATCAAAAAAGCCGGGCCTCAGGGCGTTTGCCCAGGGGTTCGTGAAAGAAGGAGTAGGAGCAGGCGGCTCGTCGATAGCTGCCATGATAAAGTCGAGGGGCAGGATAACTGGCAAAAAGCTCCTTTCTGCAATAGAAAAAGAGTACGCGTCGTCGATAGAGCGCGCCCCTAGCCGAACCTGACGTTTATCTGGTCGCTTGCGCCGGCAAACATCTGCGCCATCAGTTGCTCCTCAAGCCTGTGCAGATACGTCTTCAGGCCGATGCCGGACTCAGACTCTGCCTGCTTTTGTACAGCCGACAGCAGGTGCGGCGCCATCCTGTCAGACACGGCAATGTAGAACCGCGTCTTTATCCTGCCATCCCTCGATATTCGAAGCTCGTGCCGGATACCGGCGTCTGCCAGCTGCCTTGCCTGCGCGTCCATGTCGCCATACATCTTGAACAGGACCCCCGGCTTCAGGTCCAGCCTGTCGTCGTCCATAACAAGGTTGTATGTGGCCAATCAATTCACCGGCCATGCCTGTCAGGATTGCGTAAAAAACCGGTCAAAGAGCTCTATTTTACTTGCCGGCCAACGGCCGCAACCCTGCGCGAAACGTACGTGCTTGAGGGGTCGGCAAACCGCCAGGGCCTATCTGCTGCTTTGGTTATCCCGACCCGCGTCGTGGCCATTGCCTCCCGCGGCACGCCCTTTTCTATCCGCAGTTCCGATCCGCGGTCAGTCATGTCCGCCCCGTTCTGGGCGCGCGTTATGCCAAGTGCCTGCGTTAGCCTGCCCGGGCCGGATGAAAGCAGACGCATGTCGTCGACTCTGCGCAGCTTTTTCATGATGTCGATTCCTTCCACAGGCTCTATGCCGCGTATCAGGACTGCGCCTGCTGGCGCGTCGGGCGACCTCGCAGAGACGTTGACGCAAAAGTGGTTGCCGTAGGTAAAGTAGACGTATGCCCTGCCGACCGGCCCGAACATGACGGCGTTTCTTTCAGTCATTCCCCGGCACGCGTGGCTTGCCTCGTCGTCGGCGTGGCCGTACGCTTCTGTCTCTACTATAACGCCGGCAAGCCTGTGCTTTTTGTTGCCAAGTGAAATGGTGCGCGCAAGGACCATCCCTACAAGGTCGCGCGCCACTTCCTCCGTCCTCCTCTGGTAAAACGAGCCGGGCAGCATCACATAAAATCCTCCAGCGAAGCGCCGCCTCCTTCCACTTTTTGCACTTCCTTTGCCAGCTTTTTCAGGTCCGCCTCGAGGAGCGAGAGCATGCTCTTGTTGTATATCGCAGCCGCGGGATGGATGGTGAGGAAATATTTCTGGCCCGCCTTTTCGATGACCTTGCCCCTGTTTGCAGTTATCGAGCTCCCGCCAAGAAGCGACGAGTAGGCGGTCCTGCCAAGTATGCAGATTATACGCGGCCTTATCAGCGCTATCTGTCTGTCAAGGTAGGGCATGCAGGCAGCAACCTCGTCGTCTTCAGGCACCCGGTTGTTTGGCGGCCTGCACTTCACGACGTTTGTTATGAACACCTGCGAGCGCTGTATGCCGGCCTTTGCAAGCATCTCGTCCAATATTTTGCCGGCCGCGCCGACAAAAGGCCGGCCCTTGTCGTCCTCGCTTCTCCCGGGCGCCTCGCCGACAAACATTATTTTGGCTGCAAGCTGACCCTCACCGGGCACCGCGTTTTTTCTTGTCCTTGCAAGCTTGCAGAGCGGGCAGCCTACGACTTCGGCGGATATCTTTTCAAGCGAGTCCGGCGCCTTTGCCACAAGTGTGCAAAGCCGCGGGGATTTTTAACGGTATTGTAAAAAGCGCTGAGGGTGGGACTCGAACCCACGAGTCCCGAAGGACATCAGCTAGCACGTCTGCGTTAGATCTCGAGGCTGACCCCGTTCAGGGTCTAGGACGACTTACCTAGCTTGGGTACCTCAGCATCAAGTCTGCTTAGGTGTTGCAATTTATGCCTTTGTTGCAGGCTCAAAAATTATATAATCAAGGCCTCAAGAGCAATACCGTGCTTGCGACATCCACCAGGCCGCCGACAGTCGAGGAAGTAAAGAAACTGACGATAACAGACCTTGCCATAGCTTCGGGCCTTGCCGACTCGCTCAGGGACCGCCTGCGCGAGTTTGTCCAGATTGATCCGTTCACGCAGGGAGTCGCAGACCCGTTTGGCGAAAAGGACGACTGCACGTATTCCGTGGTCCTTGACAGGGAGAACCCAAACCGCGTGGTGGCAATAATCGTCAACAAGAAGGACTCGATGCCGCAGCTTCCGTGGTCTGCTATACTTGGCGAGAGGCTTGCAAAAGTGTCGATGGAAAAATCAGACGCAAGGGAGCTAAAGCACGAGCTTGCTCCAAAAGAGTGGGGCAACTTTTACCCGTACAGGCGCGCCGGAAAGGTTGCAGGCTACTTTATGTTCGCGTTCCAGATCTGTGGGCAGCGCTGAGCTCGTCCTTCATTTCCACGACTGAAATCTTGTGGAACTGCCAGACCATTTCTTCAAGCGACTCCCTCACGTCGTCCTCGTCGCCGGATGAAATGCGCATGACTTCAAGCAAAAGGTCGTCAAAAGTTATGCCGTTGCAGAGATGCCAAAGAGAAATTGCGGTGTCGTTGACGCGGTAGGCCTCACCCCTGTAGTTTATCAGAAGAGGGGTCCCGTCCCTGTCGTTTCCGACCTCGCCCCTCCTGACTATAATCTTGTTTTCTATTTTCCTCAGCAGCATCGCGGCGTCATCGTCAGCTCCACCTAGGATGTTCTGCTTATTATCCATTTGGTTTGCAATGTTAAAATATCAAAGTGAACAAAAATTGTTGCAGTGTTCAAGAAGAAAGGCGAGAGGCCGAAGCGGCGCATAGTAATCACGCGCGAGGCAGCCGACGGCATCATCAGTTTTGCCAAGACGTGGCACCCAAACGAGGCCATCTTGATTTTGCAGGGGAAAAAGAAGGACAACGTCGTGACCATCGACGGTCTTGTAATCCCGCCTTTTTCTGCAAACGGGCCGTTTTACTCGGGCTTTTCGCTCTACGACCTCCCACTGGACGGCGCATACATCGGCACGGCGCATTCCCACCCCGGCGCGTCCAACAGGCCGTCGCTTGAGGACCTGAACCACTTTTTCGGCCTAGTCTCTGTCATAATCAGCTTTCCCTACGAGGACGAGACTATAGGCGCCTGGGACAGGGAAGGCAACAAACTTGAAGTCACAATAGAAACCTGATCATTTCCTGCGCCGGCCAAAGTCCATTTCAAGGCCGCGCTTGTCGTCAAATCCAAGCGTGAACGACTCGTCGGGCATGATGGGAAAGCTTGACAGCGACGCGCCCGTGCAGATTAGGCACCTGTCCTTGACCTTTGTCTTGTCAAGGAACGTCGCGCACCAGTGGCACGACTCGCAGAGCAGAAATATCGAAGGCTGAGCCTGCGCCCTGAGCACGCGGCAGGTAGCACACCCGCGCTTTTAAGCTCTTTCCGGAACCGGGTTGGAAAACTTAATAAAAGAAACTTGACAAGTAAACACAACAAATGAACTGGATGGCCCAGTCAATGATGTGGATAATGGTCTCGCTTGCGATAAGCATAGCGCTGAACTTCCTGCTCTGGCCATACCTCGGCTTCTTCACGCTCATTCCCATAATAGCCGTGTTCCTCGGAATCTCGTACATCGTCCGCCGGCGCGCGATGGCCCGGATGGGCATGGGAGGGCAGGGAGGCGGGTTTGGTGGCATGCTGGGCGGAGGCAGCGGCATCAGCTACGTGTGCATCGCTTGCGGCCACAAGTTCAAGGGCGGCGCCTGCCCCAGGTGCGGCTCAAAGATGAGGCGCGCCGACTTTTAGCATGACGCTAGAACAGCTGCGTGAAAAGGCGTTCTTCCAGAACACCATAGACGTGTGGATAGCCTACTGCGAGGAGCAAAAGAGAGAGTGGTACGACGCAGACGCGTACCGCAGGTTCATACGGCACCTGAACTCAAAGGGAATAAAGATGCAGAAATTCCCGCTGTGCATCAAAGAGTCAGGCGGGATGTACGAGCGAGGGCGGGACAAGACCCAGTTTCTTGAAGAATTATCAAAGATGTCGTCAGACGATGCTTCCGCGTTCACGCTGAAGCTGAGCGAGAGCGTCCTTGCCGCCATACGCTCGTTTCCTTCCGCCTGATACTCGGGTCTAGAAAATTAGAGCCTGTTGGCACCTATGTTTAGCAGGAACCGCTAATACCGCACGGCGCGAACACAGACAAGTGGCAGAGGACCTGCGCATAGAGGATGTCAAGCAGCGCGTCGAAGGCTCCACAGCAAGCGAGCCTTTGTTTGAGAGCATAGTGGGCTACGACGACGTGAAGCGACTGTTCAAGATGTCGCTTGCGTCAGAAAGGCCGGTGCACATACTCCTCGTCGGGCCACCGGCGTCTGCAAAAACGCTTTTCATGCTGGAGTGCATGAAGCTAGAGCGCTCGTTTTTCACTCTCGGAAGCCACAGTACGAAATCCGGGATGATAGACTACCTTTTCGAGAAGAGGCCCCGGTATCTGGTAGTCGACGAGATAGAGCACATGCCTGCAAAGGACCAGACCGCGCTCTTGAGCCTCATGGAGACAGGGATACTTGCAGAGACCAAGTTCCAGAAGACACGCAACACGCAGCTGAAAACGTGGGTGTTTGCGACGAGCAACGGCACCGAGAGGATGCTGACGCCGCTTCTTTCAAGGTTCATGGTGCTCCACTTCAAGCCCTACTCCTTTGGCAGTTTTTCAGAGGTGTGCACCCACATCCTTGGCAGGGACGGCGTTTCAGCCGAAGTTGCAGGGGCAATAGCGGACGCGGTGTGGAACAGATTGAAGTCGAGGGACATCCGCGACTGCATAAAGCTCGGCAGGCTTGCAAAGAGCAAGGAGGACGTCGGCTGGATAGCCCAGACGCTCCGCAACTACCGGCAGTAAACATATTAGATTTGCTTTTTCCAAGTACTGCGTATGGGGCTTGACCTAAAGCCGCTTGTGACGGCGCAGCCTATCAAGCTTGCCGAGCTGTCAGGCAAGGTTGTGGCAATCGACGCTTTTAACGCAATCTACCAGTTCCTTGCCACGATAAGAGGTCCGACGGGAGAGCCCCTCATGAACGGAAAAGGCGAGATAACGAGCCACCTGAGCGGCCTTTTCTATCGCAACGTCAACCTGCTTGTGGAGAACATCAAGCCAGTTTACGTCTTTGACGGCAAGATGCACGCGCTCAAGACCCAGGAGGTAGAGCGCAGACAGCAGGTCAAGCAGGAAGCGATGAAACAGTACAGCCAGGCGCTTGAAGAGGGCAGGATGGAAGACGCGGTGAAGTACGGCAAGCGCACCTCTGTTCTGACTGAAAGCATGGTGGAAGAATCGAAGAGACTTTTGGCGGCGCTTGGCATACCGCACGTACAGGCGCCTGCAGACGGCGAGGCTGCGGCCGCGCACCTGACAAAGGCAGACCTTGCATACGCTGCTGCAAGCCAGGACTATGACTCGATACTGTTTGGCGCAAAAAGGCTCGTGCGCAACCTTGCAGTCAGCGGCCGGCGCAAGGTGCCAAACCGCAACGCGTACGTGGACGTCGAGCCGGAGATGATAGAGCACGACAACGTCTTGAAGGAGACCGGCCTTTCGCACGAGCAGCTGGTCGACGTCGGCATACTGATAGGCACCGACTTTAACCCCGGCGGGTTTTCCGGCATTGGCCCCAAGACCGCGCTCAAGCTGATAAAAGAAAGTGGCAAACTTGAAAACGTCGCCAAGGTAAAGGACCAGCTGCAGGAAGTACCGTACCAGGAAATACGCGACATTTTCTTGAAGCCGGAAGTACCCAAGATAGACAGGATTGACTTTGGAGCTGTCGACAGGGAAAAGGTGCTTGACTATTTGTGCGTGCAGAAAAGTTTCTCTACAGACAGGGTTGCAGGCACGCTTGACAGGCTGCAGAAGGCCCAGGACAGCAGGAGCCAGTCGCTTGAAAAGTGGTTCGGCTAGCGGAATGATATTCCGGGATTGGAATATTTTGAGCGTGGGTTGGAATATATTCCACAAAAACACAGGGGCAGTCCTCATCGTCACTTGTGGCAACATCTTGCCATGTCGGCCTAAAAAGAAGTAATTTTCTTATAAGCAGATGCTTCAAGTGATACCGTGGCGAAAAGAGAATACAATATTGCTGTGAAAAAAGACGGCAAGTTCTACGTCGGCTACTGCCCAGAGATCCCGCAGGCAAGGGGGCAAGGAAACACAAAGGCCGAGGCCATAAAGGACGCAAAACGCGCCATCAGACTTTGCAGGGCCTTTCTCGAATTGCTATGAGAAGAAAGGTCGATTATTTTATATAGACTTATTCTGGCTTAGGGGCTGTGGTAAACCCAAGAGCATGGCTTGCTGAAGCCATCGGAACTTATGCGCTGGTCTTCTTTGGACCGCTTGCAATCACAATAGCGATAGCGATGTTTGACCTCGGCATGGGGCCGGACGCCCTCCTCATAATCTCGTTTGCGCACGGCGCAGTGATAGGCCTCATGGTCTACGTGTTCGGCCACGTGTCAGGCACGCACATCAACCCTGCTGTGACCATAGCCATGATGGCTACAAAGAGGATGAGCCCCAAAGACGGCGGGCCGTACATCGCCTTCCAGCTGATAGGCGCGGTCCTGGCGTCTGCGACGCTTGCAGCCATCATCCCGACTTTTGCGAGCGAGGTCAACTATGGCGTACAGGGCGGGCCGAGCGAATTCTTGGAAGGCAGCGCCGGCGCGGCGTTTGCAGTTGAGGTGATACTGACCTTCTTCCTTATGACTACGATATACATGGTGGCAGTCCACAAAAAGGCGGCGCCCGGCTTTGCAGGCATTGCAATCGGCGGCATGATATTTCTGCTCCACCTAGTAGGCGTCCCGCTGACCGGTGCAAGCATGAACCCTGCAAGGACGTTTGGGCCTGCGCTCGTGTCAGGCTACTGGGACTTTCACTGGGTGTACTGGGCAGGCCCCATAATCGGCGCGCTCATCGCTGCCTTTGTCATGAACTATATCTTTGTGAAAAAGGCAGAAAAAGAGGCCTAGAGCTGCGACAGAGCCCTAGAGTGCTTGTGCGTGTGCGGACGCTCGCCGGCGTATTTCCGGCGCATGTGGCCCGACGGGCGGCCGTACAGCAATTCAAGGAACCACGACTCGTGCTCTATCTCCTCCTTCAGGATGTCCTTGGCAATCTCGTACGTGGACGGGTCCTTTCCTAAAGTGAGGTTGCACATCTTGTTCCAGTTCACGATTGCACCCTGTTCTGCCGCCAGGCACTTTTTCATTATCTCTTTGTGGTCAGTCGGCGTCGGCTTTGGTAATTGCAGGAACTCGCAGCCTGACATGCGCACAAACTCCATTGCGTCGTCTGGCAGTGAACCGCCCAGTTCATAGATGCGCTGTATGCACGACTCGAAATGGCTCAGGTCTTCAAGGCGCGCGTCCTCTATGACACCCTTTAGACCCTCGCCTTCAAGCGTGGTGCAGTGCGCGCGCAGGTTTGTAAAGTAATAGTACGCGGTGAACTCTACCGACGCGTTGTATATCAGCTGCTTCAGTATCTCGTCCACGTTTGCCCCGTTCTGCTTCAGCACGTTGATGCCTACGACGTTTATCTTTTCTTCAGTCATCCTACTGTCCGGGTAGGCGGGGAGGGTACGCGCTAATAAGGATTCTCAAAGATCGAGCAGAAACCGCACCGTTGTCCTGCCGCGCTCTTGCTTTACCATCATCTCGTGGTAGGTGACTGCCTTTATCTCCACCTTGTACGCGTGCTTTTTCAGGTCCAGTTTCTCGCCCCTTGCAACGCCGGCAAGCAAATACCCGCCGTCTTTCTTGCTGATTTTCACAGAAAACTCGGACATCACTATCCCGTCTGCGACAAGGACGAGCATCACCTTGTCCAGCCAGTCAAACAAAAGCGACTCCAGGTCGTGCCCTTCCGCCTCTATCCTGATCTCGCGGTCCGGCCTGACATCTTTCAGGTCTATCATGGTGTCGTTGAGGCCTTTAGCCGCCTGCTCAAACGCCTCCTCCAGGGTCTCGCCGTAGGCCTCGATGACAGCGTCTGTCATGTGCTCCAGAAATCGGTAGCCGCCGGCCATCAGGGCTGATCACACGGTTTGCTATAACTACCTAACGCAAAATCTAAATGCTGACAACCTTGTGTTGAAGGTGTGAAGATAGAGCTTCCCCGCGGGATGCGGGACGTCGAGCCCGAAGACCTTGACGGCATAAACTATGTGCGCGACAGGTTCTTCGAGACCGCGCGCCTTTTCAACTTCAAGATGATGGAGCCAACGCCCATCGAGCTTTTGTCGACTCTAGAGGCAAAGAGCGGGGCTTCTATCTCAAACGAGATTTACGCGTTCAAGGACAAGGGCGACCGCGACGTGGCCCTGCGCTTTGACCTGACCATTGGCCTCACCAGGTATGTGGCGCTTAGACGCGACCTGAAGATGCCAGTCAAGCTCGCGTCGTTTGCCGGCGTGTGGCGCTACGACGAGCCGCAGGCAGGCAGGTATCGGTATTTCCACCAGTGGGACATCGAAGTCTACGGCCCCAAGTCGCAGGAATCCGACGCAGAAGTTATAGAGTTTGTGGCCTCGTTCTTCAAAAAGCTGGGCCTTGAAGTGTCAATTCAGGTAAACGACAGGCAGGTAATCGAGCAGTTCATCAGGGAAAAACTCGGCATAACAGAAGAAGAAAAGGTGCTAGAGATGTTCCGGGCAGTCGACAAGGTGTCAAAAAAGGGCGCGCCGGCAGTCATTGAAGAATACAAAGAGTCGGTAGACCCCATCAAGCTGCAGGCGCTGCTCGACCTGTCGCAGATAAAGGGCTCTGTCGACTATGCCACCATTTCAGCAGACATCCAGAACCTCGAAGGCTGGGACAGGCTCGTGTCGCTCATGGACTCGCTCAAGTCGAGGAAGGTCGACAACGCCTTTCTGAACCTCGGCATAGTGCGCGGGCTTGACTACTATTCTGGCATGGTCTTTGAGGTCTTTGACGCAAACTCGGACGGGGGCGCGCTCGTGGGCGGAGGGAGGTACGACAGGCTGACAGACGCGTTTGGCCGCAAGGACATCGGCGCTACGGGCGCGGCCGGCGGGATAGAGCGCATCCTGATGGCGCTCCAAAAGCGCGGCGCGGTAACAAAGCAGGCCCGGCCGCTTGTGTACGTCGCGTACGCAAGCGACGACATGAAGGGCAGGGCGCTAGAGATGGCGTCGCTTTTGCGCAACAGCGGCATACCGGCAGACTATGACATCCTCGGACGGGCGCTGCGCAAGCAGCTTGACGACGCGGCAAGCAGGGACGCCACGATAGCAGTAATAGTCGCGGCAAGCGACATGGCAGAGGGCAAGGTTACAGTACGGTCGATGAAGGACGGCACGGAAAACAAGCAGCCGTTTGAAGGCATTATAGAAATGATAAGGAGTATGGAGGGCTAGAGCTTTATCATCGCCACGCTCTTCATCTTGACAATACCGCTTGGCTTTTTGTCGTAGACTGTCCTGACCACGAGGTCGGGCGGATCGTAGCTGACAAACAGGTCGCCGGGGTCAAGCAGCTGCATGTCATAATTTACCTCAATTACTTCTGGCCTGATGCCGTTTTCTGCCAGCCTGGCCTTTGCCCTGCCTATCAGCTCCTGGTCAGACGTGTTTGGCGCAAGAAAGACCTTTGGCTTGGCGCTTGTCAGGAACTGGCTCAGGTCCATGCGGGGAAGCGAACCTTGCTCGACTAATAACCTTTCGCAGGCTCTTGCGAGCCCACTACCTTGAACCGGTACTGCGAGAAGCTCTGCCGGTACATGCGCGCGTACGACTCTGCGGCATCGTAGGTGCGGAAGACCTGCCTGACGCCGTCTATCGACACCTTCTGCCCATAGACGTCGATTATCTCGACTGCATACGACTTGGGAAGCTTCCTAGCCTGCCTCAGCATTATCACCGTGCTCACTATGATAAAGATGACAGTGACAGTGCAGATGGCGGCAAACTCAAAGTCCTTTGCAAAGGCGCCAACAGGGCTTGCGACGTTCTGATAGAGCCACGAGTAAGTGACAAGAATGGCTGCCGCCGGCGCACCTAGCAAGGCCCTGAGCATATAGACTGCCACGGTAGCAGAAATATTAAGCGTTGTGGTGTCAAAAAAATGAAAAAGGAAAAAGAGGGGACAGGCTTTAGGCCTAGTCCATCGCGTAGGCGCGTTCGCCGTGCTGCGCCAGGTCGAGGCCGACTTCTTCCTCTTTTGGCGTGACGCGGATTCCGCCGGGCCACACTGCGTCCATCACCTTGATGATGATGGCAGTGATACCCATTGCCCATGCAAGCGCTGCAAACGCACCGACTGCGTTCTCGTAGAGCTGCGCAGGGTTGCCAAAGGCAAGGCCCTGGTCACCCCACGAGTACCTGCTCTCGGAGAAGATGCCGGTGAGAAGTGCGCCAGCAAGACCGCCGATTCCGTGAACGCCCCATGTGTCCAGCGCGTCGTCCCACTTGCGCTTGTTCTTGAAGGCAACCGCCGCGTAGCAGACAATCGACGCAATGACGCCAATTATGATGGCAGACATTGGCGACACGAAGCCTGCCGCAGGCGTGATTGCCACGAGCCCTGCAACTGCGCCAGACGCGGCGCCGACAGTCGAGGCCCTGCCTGTGTGCGCCCACGAAATGAGCGACCACGTGAGAGCCGCGGTGCCTGTTGCAACCTGGGTGGCGACAAACGCTCCTGTTGCCGCGTTGCTTGCGTCACCTGCCGAACCTGCGTTGAAGCCGAACCAGCCGACCCAGAGCAGGGCAGCTCCCATGACCACCATTCCGACGTTGTGCGGTTCCATCGGGATCTTGCCGTACCCGAGCCTGCGTCCAAGCATCAGCGCGACTACAAGTCCTGCCCAGCCTGAGGTGATGTGGATGACTGTTCCGCCTGCAAAGTCAAGCGAGCCCAGTTCGCCCGTCCAACCAAGCGCCGTGCCGTTGGAACCGAGCGACCACGTCCAGTGGGCGGCAAAGTCATAGACAAACGTAGTCCAGAGGATCACGAAGATGAGGAATGCGCTGAATTTCATCCTCTCTGCAAGCGATGCAACTATCAGTGCGGGTGTGATGATGGCGAACATCATCTGGAATATCATCAGTGTCTGGTGCGGTATTGTCAGGGTGTAGACATCAGAAGGCGCGTCGTGCAGCACGTTCTGCAGTCCTGCCCATTCCAGGGTGCCGATAAAGCCGTAGCCGGCGTCGGGACCGAAAGAAAGGCTGTACCCAAAGAGCACCCACTGGATTCCCACCA
Source organism: Nitrososphaera sp. (assembly GCF_013388945.1). Taxonomy (GTDB): domain Archaea; phylum Thermoproteota; class Nitrososphaeria; order Nitrososphaerales; family Nitrososphaeraceae; genus Nitrososphaera. Next base: position 54,483 of record NZ_JACAEH010000012.1, read on the forward strand.
AGCCTGTGGTGACGAACACCATGTGGAGCACGTTGACGCTGTTCTTACGCCTCGCAAGGCCTCCGTAAAAGAACGCAAGACCTGCAGGAGTCATCATCAGCACGAGGGCCGACGAGGTCAGCATCCATGCGTTGTCTCCGCTGTTGATCTCTGCTGCAATCAAGGCTCCGTCTTCATCCAGCAAAAAGTTGCCTTCTTCGTCTGTCTGCCACGAGTGGTACTTTACCGCAGGGTCGTCAGGCATTGTCTTGGAGTTGTATGCGTACGCCGGGGCAATGCTGATAGTTCCTGCAAGCACCGCTGCAATGGCCAGCATAAGGAAGAGGTTAGCTCTCTTCATTTTGACCATAGGAGCACCGTGGGAGCTGTGAATAAAAGTATTAGGCATATTTTCTGTAGACTTGCAGATAGATTGATTTGATCTATGCAACCAATAATTATCTTAAGCTAGCCATGTCGCCTTATTATCATGATTATTCAATTTTATGATATCATGCCCTGCGAGGCGGACGAGGCAGGTCAGAAATAAATATACTCTGCGTGTCCAGTAAGTGAGCCTTGCCAAAGCCAGAGGAGCTCGTCAGCGACTGGAAGAGAAGCGTAGTCGACGACGTGATAGCAGACAGGACCGACGACCTGGCAAGGTTTGCCCTGCACGCTGCGAGGATCCTTGCATACCCCGACCTTGACGTGAACGACGCGCTAAGAAAGGTGGACGACATGGGGAGGCAGGCGGCAGAGTCTGCCAAGAAAAAGCTGGCAACCCCGCGCAGGCCGACCCAGGTGATTGAGCACATCAACAGCTACCTGTTTGAGACCCAGAAGTTCAGGCCAAACACGGACGACTATTACAACCCGCTCAACAGCTACCTCAATGTCGTCATGGAGCGCAAGACTGGCATACCCATCACGCTTTGCATACTCTACATGCGCGTCGCCGGCGCGCTCGACTTTCAGCTTTTGCCAATAAATTTCCCGTCGCACTTTTTGCTCAAGCATGTGATGGAAGGGGGCAACGGCGAGATAGTGATAGACCCGTTCAACGGCGGCAGGATAATGGACGACTATGCGCTCAAGGCGCTGCTTGAGCGCTCGTATCCCGGCAGGCAGATATCGCTCACAAGGGCGTTTGTGGAAAAGACCACCGCGTCGCAGGCAGTCATCCGCCTGCTCAACAACCTGAAGGGCAGCTACTACGAGTCACAGGACATGGACAAGTACGAGCTTGCAAACGAGATGGTGCTTGCAATTGATCAGTACAACCCGGACGCAATCAGGGACAGGGGGATTGTGCTTTTGAAGAAGGGACTGTCCGACGAGGCAGCAAGCGCGCTGAACATGTACCTTGAAGTCGACCCAGAGGCAGAGGACGCCGACGACGTGCTTGACATAATAAGGCAGATAAGGTCCGGCACGTACGGTAAGAAATGAAGTACCTTGTGGCCGGCTCTGCATTGCTTCTGGCTGGCGGCGTCGCCGCGGTCTTGCTCAATATCCAGGGCGCGTCGTGCCTGACGCAGCTGGCAAGGGTCGACAGGTCCGCGTTTCCGCCCGACGTGCTCGAGCAGATGGAGCAAGACTGCTTTATCATCACCAACTCGTACGTCTACTCGCTCTTTGCAGCAGTCGCAGGTGCCGTGGTCCTAGGCTACTGGTATTTCAGGCGGCGCAAGGCGTAGTCGCGCTTATGCCCGCCGAAAATCAAGCCTTACGCCGCGACGTTGGCGGTAGTCAAACCTGAAAAGCTCGCCGGCTTCAACTTGCAGCGGCTCTAACAGGCGGTTGCATGCAGGGCAGTTCTTTATGGCGTGCCCGCCCATTCCAGAGGCGCACCAGTAGCACGAGTTGCACAGAAGGAAAAAGACGCGCTCTGCAAAGCGCCCGCCTGCAGATTCTGGCACGTTGAAGACAGTTCCAGAACCAGCAGATGCAGACCGACCCATTTTCTCTATTCCTCCAGCCAGACCCGTATGTAACCACGGGGTGGCCGGGGATAATGCGGATCCCCGGAGCCACCCCGGCTTGTAGGGTTGGTCTTGAAGACAACTATTATTGCATGAGAGGATAGTAAAGGGCACCGAACGGAACCTTCTATCTTTATATACTATCCACGGGCAGGCGCCGTGTTTTTATCCGGCCCAAGCCCGCCGGATAACGATGATGATTTTTCGCCTGCCGGCCCTTGCAGACCTGAAGAAGGCCGGCCACCAGGAGCGCATGAACCTGTACCGCAGGTATTTTGCTTCAAGCAGGTACAACCGCCTGCTCATCCAGCAGACGCTTGTCAAGTCCGCCGCCGACCCGGGCCTTGCAAAGGAGGTGGAGAGGATGGAGCAGGAGCACAACCGTGACTTTGCAGAGACAGTAGGCAGGATAAAGGAGTACGGCTACCTCGACGAGTTCCTGGACGCAGTAAAAGAAGAGGACGACGCCCTGCAGAAGGTAATAGAGGCATACGACACGCGGATGCGCGCAGGCAGGTGACGGCAAGGATATAATACGGCGGCGCCTCTTACAGAGGCGGCGTGGCCATAAAGAAGATCAAGTGCGACTGCGGCAGGTTCATCGAGTACACTGACCGCGTGATAGGCGGAAGCAACGCCCAGTCAGGCATGCTTGTCTGCTCCAAGTGCGGCAAGGAGCATCCAATAACGTTCCTCGGCTTTTTGAGCGAGATAAAAAACGCGACCCTCAAGCGCTAGGTTTTTCTATACAACCGATTGATGCCACATCCATGAGGAGTCACATCATCATTGCGCTAGCCATAGCCGCGGGTGCCGTACTTGCCGCAAGCACGGTCACTGCAGTCATGGCAGCGCAGGGACAAAGCACGGCCATGACTGTGGGCGAAAACCGCAAGTTCATGGACTACAAAGACGGGGTATTCAAGGTCAGGGCAGGGGCCGGCGGGCCGACTGCGCCGCTCACGGCGTTCTTCCCGCAGACGGCGCACATAAAGGCAGGCGAGACCGTCGTCTGGTACAACCCAAGCAACATCGCAGAGCCGCACACAGTCACGTTCGTGTTTGACGAGGCCCAGTGGGCAAACTTTGAGACAGCGTACGTTGCAAAGAACGTCGAAGGGTTCGAGCCGCTGACGCCGGGCGAAAACGCAGAACCCGTAACGCTGCCGGGTCCTGACGGCCAGACCGTGATAGTCGCTGCAAACGCAAGGTCAATCAGCGCGGCGGTCGTGTCATCAGACGGGACGGCGACCTATCTGCCCCCCAACGGCGACTATACGCTTGACGGCACAGAAAAGTACGTCAACTCGGGCTTTATCTGGCCGGAAGGCATGACCCCGCCGGGCTTCCCGGAGATAAGCACCTTCAGCGCCAAGTTCGAGGAGCAGGGCACCTACAACTACATCTGCGTCCTCCATCCCTGGATGACCGGCGCAGTCGTGGTGGAATAGGGCAAAAGCCCCTTTCCCTTTTTTTAAAAATATAGAAAAGATGGTGGAAAGCGCCTAGCGCTTCTTTGGTCTGGCCTTCCTTTTCTTGCCGGCTGACTTTTTCTTGCCAGCGCTTCTGGCCTTTGCGACCTGCTTTTGCAGCTGCGCCACCTGCGAGCTGAGCCTCCTTAGCTGCTGGCTCTGCTGCTTTTCGTGCGCGGCAAGCCCATTCTGCGCCTTTTTCACAGACGCCGCTAGCTGGGCTACCGCCTTGCTCGTCTTTTCTATCTGCTGGGCCTGTTTCTTTATCTTTGAGAGGGCCTGGGCCGCCATGGCCTCCGCGTTTGTCGGAACTACTTCCGGCAAAGGTGTTGCAGGCTCGCTTGTGGTCGTTTGCTGTGTCGTTTCATAAACGCCGGCTTCAGAAGCTGCCGGCATCCCCGAGTCCCCTTCTGTAGACATCAGCTTGGGTATGAGGGGCTATCTAAAATCATTTTCCGTCCGGGGCACCAACGGAAATTACGTGGAGCAAGTCTTTTAACAGCCGGCGCCAATATTACGCCGTGCTAGCAGACCAAGACAGGCTGCACCAGCTGAAGGAGGACGCCAAGTGGGCCTCAAGCGTGGAGGGCCAGATGAGGGCAGTCCGGGAGCTTGGGTCTCTTGGCAGGGACGCGCTCCCTGTTCTCGAGGAGGTCCTGCAGGTAAGCGTCAGGGACGAGATAAAGCAGTGCTGTGTAGAGGCTATCAAAAACTTGGGCAGGGAAAGCAGGCCCCAGAACAGCAGGGCGCCGAGGCCAAAAAAGGCGCGCAGAAAAGCCAGGTCACCTAGGTAGAGGCTCCACGGGCTCCGGGTACGGTATGACGCCTCCAGTGCTTCCGACTTGCAGCTCGTTTATTGCTGCAAGCGTGTTTATGTCGTTCATCTTCAGCATGTTTCCAAGCGACAGCGTGTACAGGACGTCGCCGATGTAAAACGACCTGCTTCCCTGTATGCCGTAATAGTAGTAGTCGCCTGAAGTGGAGTGCTCTACGGTGCCTTTCAGCGTAAAGCCGGCGTCGGGGCTTGTGCCAAAGACGTAGAACCCGCGCCAGACCTTTGGCTGGATGTACCTGTCGCCCTCGGTTGACACCTCGTCGTACGAGGTTACCGGTATTGAAAGCACGTCTTTTTCCCTGTCAAACAGGAGCGCCTTGTGGTCCCAGAGCACTTCAGAGTCGGTGCCGGCGTTGCCTATCAAATAGTCGTCCACAAGCCGCGGGTTTGCGACGTCTGACACGTCAAACAGTGCGACTTTGACGCCTGTCGTCTGGACCCCGCCAAACTCGTTTTCTTTCGTGTCCTTGCCAATCCCTATGATATGGTCCTCGTCGTACGGGTGCAGGTAGCTTGAATACCCCGGCAGCTTTAGCTCGCCAAGTATCTTTGGCTGGTCGGTAGACAGGTCTATCACAAAGAACGGGTCTATGCGCTGGAACGTCACGAGGTAGAGCCTGTCGCCGATAAAGCGCGCCGAGTATATCGACTCGTCGGGCGCTATCTGTTCCAGCTTGCCCACCACCTGCATGCCTGCGTCAAGCACGTAGACGTTGTTGTAGAGGCCCGAGGTATAGCGCGAGTAGTATTCCACAGTCGTTGCAACCCTGAACCTGTCGCCCCGCTCGTCCATCGAGAACTGGTTCAAGAGCCTGCCAGGAACTTCCCCTCTTGCAGAGTAGCTTATCTCGCCGGCAGAGCCTATCGCGATCTTGTGAAGGACCGTCCTGTGCGACTCTTTCTGCACACGCTCGTCATAGTCTGAAAGCGCCTTCTGCACCCTGTCTATGAACGCCGCCTTTTCCTGCTCGCCCATGCGATTGTACATGTCCTGTATCACGGTGGCTATCCTGTCCCACTTTTGCGACTCGCCAAGCGACTGGTCGGAGTCAATCGACCTTATCTGCTCCTGCACGTCCTGCGGCAGGAGCGGCATTATTGCTTCAAAGAAGCGCTCGCGGTTTGCCACATCGTAGTAGGGCAGGTATTTCTGGTAGGCGATGTAGATGTTGTTCTCCGACACGTACAGCGTCGACGCGGGGTTCATCATGAAGGTCTGCGAGTTGATGGCGTCGTCTGCGCTCTTGATGTTGACGGAGGTCACTGTGTTAAAGTTGTAGTACGGCTCGGGGTTGTCAAAGTAGTAGATATCAGGCATGACTACAGTTGCGCCTGCTTCTGCAACCTTTGGCAAAAGCGGCTGGCGGTAGTTGTAAAGGTCGCTTGTAGTCACGAGATACACGTAGTCGCCTATCATCCGGGCGTTCGAGTACGCGCCTGTGACGACGTAGTTCTTGGAGACCCGGGGGTCTGACCGGTCAGCCACGTCAAGTATCAGGACATGGGTCTTTGGCGTGTAGACTGGCTGCGGGATGATGTCGTACTGCGGGATGATATCTTCCTGCGCGTACTCTTGGTAGAACACCACAAGCGTGTCGCCGTTCAGGAACATGTTCTGCAGGTACTGGCCCTGCTGGATGTCAAGGCCGACCTTTGCGACCACCTTTGCGGACTCTGCAGGATAGACTTCTGCAATGGTCAACCTGTCGCCTGACAGGATGTAGGCGTACTTGCCGTCGTTTTTGACAAAGTCCGGCTCGTCGACCCCTGCGACCTGGACGTTGGTGGTAGAGTAGTCCTGCACTTCAGAGCTTTGAGTGACAGCCCCGGTAGGTGCCTCTGGAGCCATGGTAGGCCCCTGGGTCTTTTGCGAGTCGCCATCTGTCAGAGTAACTGTCATTCTCTCGAAAGCGGCCCCTCCTGACAGGGTAAGGAGCGCCTCGCGGCTTCCCTCGATGCTTGCAAGAAACGTGGTAAGCTCTTGCACAGAGGAGAACTTTTTCAGCTCCTGCGTGCCAGCCGAGACAAACGTTATCGGGCCTGTCGGGCCCGAGGGGCCGCCCGTAGTGGTCACCCTGTCGACGGGTATGTTACTGCTGATTGAACTCAAGATAAGCACAAAGCCTACCGCCGCCGCGATGCCCACGCCGGCCATGCCGTACATCGGGAACTTTGCCATCCTCTCCACTGACTCCTACTGGTCTTATTAACCAGACTTGCTATCTTAATCCTACACTTTAGAACAGCGCTTTTTGCGCCTCCGTTTCAGCGTTCCGGGCATAGTTCGACATCTGCCGTATTATTGTGCTTCCAGGGCCCCTTGCCCGGCCTGGTTTTGTAATTATTGCAATCCAGATTATAATTTCTATAAAACAAATGCTCGCCAACTGCCGAAAAAACAGCCGTTCTGGAACGTAGAACACATTTCCGGGATGCGTTCTGAAACCTAGGCTTAGGTAGGCACCCTGCATACTATATGGCGTCATGTCAGACCAGAACATGAACAGACGCAACTTTGCGCTGATTGCAGGGATACTTGCAATCGGCCTCGTGGCAGCCACCATAGTTGGCGGCCAATCAATGGCTGCTGCTGCACAACAGCAGCAAGAACAGAACAGCACCGAACATCCGACTGTCAGCACCAACGGCTCGGCAAGCGTGGACGTCCAGCCTGACAAAGTCAGCGTGACTGTAGGCGTCGAGACCGACGGCAAGACCGCGGCAGAGGCAGCGGCGGCAAACGCCGACCTCATGGAGAAGGTCCTGGCGGCACTTAGGGAACTTGGGGTAACAGACGAGCAGATGTCAACAAGCAACTACAGCGTCTACCCAATATACAACACGACAAAGCCCGAAGTGTGCATCATGATCTACCCGCCACCGCCGGAATGCCTTCCAAGGGACGAGATAGTGGGCTACAAGGCAAGCAACTCTGTCACAGTCACGGTGGATGCAAGCTTTGACGCGGGCAGCGTTATTGACGCGGCAGTCGAGGCAGGCGCGACCAACGTGAACGGAGCGTACTTCTTTGTCTCGCAGGAGAAGCAGCAGGAGATACGCGACAGCCTAATCAGCCAGGCAATCGCAAACGCAAGGAGCCGCGCGGACAAGGCAGCTGAGGCAGTCGACATGGAAGTGATAGGCGTCAAGTCGCTAAGCCTCAACGACGTCTACTTCCCGGTCTTCTACAGGGACTTTGCAGCTGAGGCAGCCAGCCCCACCCCGATACTTCCGGGACAGCAGCAGGTCACGATGACCGTGCAGGCAGTATTTAACATGGGCTAGACGCCCTCCCCCTCTCTTTTTATCTCATTTCCTTGTAGATGGCAAGCCTCTTTCGCAGCATCGCGTTTTCCCTGTTGAGGCGGACGACCTCCTCGATAAGCTCCGCCTTGGTCATGCTGGCGTAGGGGGTGTGGCCCGATACAGTCATCGGAATTTCTTGGCGATTTTGTAAAAAAGTCACCGACAGCTGACGAGTTTACCTTCTGCTCTAAATTAGCTGATGAACCCATAGTATTGCAATAGAACCGCACTCCTCAATTCTTAATACGAAAAACAGGCAAGCCGGCACATGGGCCTGGTGACGTGGATAGTCATTGGGATCGTCGTACTGGCGATAATCGGTCTTGGGTGGGAGACGTTTTTCTCCGGCATTGCCCAGGGAGTCGAGAAGCTTGGGCAGAACCCGGTCGTCGAGAACATAGCGAAAGGCGCCAAGAGCATCGGCGACGAGGCAAAGGAAGCCGTCGAGAACATGAGATAGAGTGATAACGAGGCGGCAACAATGATGGCTGTTGGCAGAGATACAGGTCTACTTTGACGGGCTGTGCCAGCCAATAAACCCGGGAGGCATTGCCTGCTACGCTTTTCTCATAAAAAGCGAGGGAAGGGTCCTCCGCAAAGACAGAGGGCTTGCTGCCGAGCCGTTCTCAAAGGGGGCAACCAACAATGTCGCCGAGTACACTGCCCTCATCAGGGCGCTTGAGTGGCTCGTCTCAAACGGAAAAGAGCGCGAGCCTGTCCGCGTGAGGGGAGATTCCAAGCTCGTGATAAGCCAGATGAGGGGCGAGTTCAAGGTAAAGGCAAAGGCAATCGTTCCGCTGTTTCAAAAGGCGGCGCTCTTGGCAAAAAAGTTTGCAGACATTTCATTTGGGTGGATCCCGAGGGAAGAAAACCGCGAGGCCGACAAGCTGAGCGAGGAGGCGTACAACAACGCGTTCTTGGACAACCCGCGGCTTTTGGACAGGATAAAAAAGTAGGGGCTACGCAGAGCCGAGCTCTGCGCCGCCAAAGTACACGCTGAACGACTTGCACCAGATTATGACGTTGTCGTACTTTGACAGGTCCACCCCGTCAGGCAGCTCGTAGTTCTGGTTGCCGCTGTTTGCCTTGAGCCTTCCAAGGTCGACGTAGTCAGACGCGCCCCTGTCAGTCGACAGGTAGACGTAGAGGTCCGGCCCGTTAGTCACGCGAAAGTTCTCAAAGCGCAGGACAGCGCTGCCGTCCTCGAGGTACAGCACAGTCGCCTTGCCAGACGCGTTGTGTATGCCGTCGCCCGCGCCCTGGAACCCGCCGCTCAGCTCTTTTGTCATGGCGTCATCCATAATCGCGTCGTCGCTCTTGTCCATCATTGCATCGCCGTCTTTTTCCATCATCGCCTCGTCATCTGCCATCGCGTCATCTTTTTCCATCGACTCAGTACTGCTGTCGCCAGACGTGGCGACAGGCGCCGGCTCGTCTATCATGGTTTCCGTGAAATACGGCGAGACAGCATAGACCGCGCCAGGCACGACGACTGCAGCCACGATGATTGCTATCAGGATGCTCCTCTTCATGGGAGCAGAAGGTCGGATTATTATTAAAACAGTTTTTCCAGATCTTTTCCAGATCTCGTCAGTTTCTCGGCCGCGTCTGCGGCAGCGGTCTGCCCCTTCAGGGTCCTTGACATCGCAAAAGAGCAAAGCGTGATTGCAAGCGCAAAGACAAACACCGACCTTATCCCGAAAAGTTCCGCTATGACGCCGCCTGCAAGCGGCCCTATGATTGCCCCGATGCTAATCATGGATTCGAGCAGCGCGCTTGAAGTCGCCTTTTCTCCGTTCCGGTCAAGCAAGAAGAGGAGCGAGCCTATGTACAGCGCGCTCCACGAGACGCCGAGCATGACCTGTATCGGAAAGGCGTGCAGGTACGTCTGCGATATGAAATACAGCCCAAAGACTACTGCAGAAAGCATGGCTCCAAGCTGTATCGACCGGTAATAGTTTGACTGGATGAAATGCCCGAAGCGGTTCATGAACACAAACTGCGTGATGGCGTTTGTTGAGTATATGGCGCCTATGGCAAAGTCGCCTGCGCCAAGCTCGCTTGCCAAGAAGATTGGAAAGATGCTCCACACCGCGCTTGCCCCAAGCTGGCGCAGGAAAAACGAGGTGTAGACCGTCCTGTTGTGCCGGAAGAGCTCAAGGGTGGTGCGCAGGTTCGTCACCTTTGCCATCCCCTCCGCCGCAGGCGGCACAGGCTCGTCTGCTTTCATGCGCATCGACACTACAAAGCCTGCCAGGAACATGAAGCCGGACAGCGCAAACACGATGTTCGTGTCGCCGCCAAACATCTCTTTCAGGGCGCCGGCCCCAAATGCGCCCATTACCCAGCCAAGCGACCCAAACGAGATTATGCCTGCAAGGGCCAGCTTTTTGTGCGTCGCCTCGTACGACTTGGCGATTAGCGCGCCGGCGTAAATGCCTGTGGCAAGCCCTGCAAACACCCGGATTGCAAAAAGCGACAGCCCGTCGACTGCTGCAAGGTGCAGAAAGAACGCGGCCGCGCACAGCAGATAGCCCAGCCTTATCAGCGTGAGCCTGCTTGCAGGACCCTTTCTGTCGTATATCTTGGCAAAGTAAGCGTATGAAAGCGCCTGGGCAAGGCCGTAGCCTGCAACAATAGAGCCCACAAGGATGTAGGAGTTTGTAAGCATGTTTGCAAAAAGCGACATGAAAGCAGCAGTTGCGCCAATGCCGGCGCTCTCGACCATGTTGAGCGCCTTGAGCGAGCGTGCAAACGTCAATTGTTGAGCGGATCCACGCAACTCTCTAGCCACTAATATGCTGTGTGCCTGTGAAAACTGACTGGCGAGTCAGTATACTTATTAACCGCTGTCTCATATCATGACGCGGGACAGGGTGGGGGATCAGGCATGTGTCCAAAGGTAACAGAGCTGCACAAGAGCGAGGTAAGGGGGCGCATAATCCGCGCCGCCATGGAGAGCTTTGCCCAGACAGGCTATGACAAGACAAAGATGGACGACATCGCCAAGAGACTGGGCCTGAGCAAGGGCACCCTCTATTTGTACTTCAAGAGCAAGGAGGACCTCTTTTTCGGGATCTGCGAGCACAGCATGGAGGAGGGCAAGGACGACGACTCGAAGCTGTTTACGAAAAAAGAGAACGCGGCTTCAGACGCCGAACAGATCTATGACAACATCCGCCGCAGGGAGCGTGGCAACGACAGGATAATCCTCGAGATGGTGGTAGAGTCTGCGAGAAACCCGCGCCTGCGAAAGGCCATGCACGAGTACCGCCAGAAAGTCCACGACCATGTCCTGCAGGAAATAAAGAAGAAATCAGAAGACGGGTTCATAAGAAAAGACGTTGACGTAAATGGAATTGCAGTCGCGCTCGTTGCGCTCTACGACGGCCTTGCCATCAACAGGATGATAGGGATGAGCGACGCCATGAACAAAAGGGCGTGGGTGGCCATGATAAAGGCCATGATTGCAGGCTCTAGCTAGTCGCTGTACGTTACTTTTGTCATCCTTGCCTGCTCCGGGTCCTGCGGCGCGTCGTTTGCGTCTGTTTTCAGCGCGGCTATCTTGTCAACCACGTCCATGCCGGACTTGACCTTGCCAAACACGGTGTACTGGCCGTCAAGGAAATTCGAGTCCTTTAGAACAATAAAGAACTGCGAGCCTGCGCTGTTTGGGTCCATTGCGCGCGCCATAGAGAGCACGCCCCGCGAGTGCGGCTTTTTGTTGAACTCTGCCTTGACGTTCCAGCCAGGCCCGCCGGTGCCCCACCTGCCCTTGTTGGCAGCGCTCTTGGTCAGCGGGTCGCCTCCCTGTATGACAAACCCGGGAACAATCCTGTGGAAAAGTGAGCCGTCGAAAAAGCCGGACGACGCAAGCTTTTTGAAGTTCTCCACGTGCTTGGGCGCAACGTCTGGGAAAAACTCGATTTCAATGTCGCCTTGTTTTGTCTGAATCTTGGCAGTAGGCATGCGTCTTGTCAGGCAGGGGCGGTATTTGAACCCTTGAGAGGGCAAAGGTCATTTAGCCGGTTCGTCAATTAACTAATGATGCACGAATACCTCACGCCCATCAGGGAAAGGTACGTTGAATGCAGGTGGTGCGGCAAGAGGACGCCCCACGCGTGCCTGAAGTGCAGCTACTGCTATTCGTGCCATCCTGTTATAGAGGCTGCCGAGCGTATGCCGGCAAGCGCCGCCTGACACCCCCTCCCCCTTCCGTGCTCCTTCTGTTATAAGCAATCGAGGCAGGAAAGCTTGCGCGCATGAGGTATTTTGTGGGCTGTACGGGCTGGAGGTCTGCGGCAAGGGAGCAGGGGTTCTATCCTGCTCCTGCAGACCCAAAGGAGTACCTGTCGTACTACTCGCGCGTCTTTGACTTTGTAGAAGTGGGATTGCCGGCTACCTACAGGTTCTCCCTTGCCCGGTGGGCCCGCGAGACCCCGGAGGGCTTTCGGTTTGCGATAAGAATGCCGAGGCAGGCTCTGGACGACGGGACGCTCGGGCACTTTCTTGAAAGCCTGAAGGACGTTGAAGAAAAGGTGCTGGCAGTTGTACTGCAGACGCCGCCCGGCACGGACTTGACAGACGGCAAAGAATGGCTTGAAAAAACGCTTGGCGCGTGCACGTACCACGGCTACTCTGCAGTGGTCGAGTTTTCGCACCCGTCGTGGTTTCAGGACGCAGGCTACAGCATACTCAGGAGGCACGGCGCGGCCCTCTGCTGGGACGCAGGCAAGCGCGGGACGCCGCACGCCGAAGTCACGGCAGACACAATCTACCTGCGGCTTGGAGGCGACAGGTGGCACGAGTGGGTGGAAAAGGCCGCAAGAGAAGCGCTTGACGACAGGAGGATAGAGGCAGTCGCAATAGCTGCGCCGGCGCCCGCGCTTGCAAACGCGGCTCTAAAGGCGCTTGGCATGTCCGAGAAAAAATATTCCGGGCCTCTCCCTGCGCCGGCGCCGGTGCTGAGCGAGGGCCCATGGACCGGCAGGATGGTGGCTTGCGTCGACCTCAACGCGTTCTACCCGTCGTGCGAGGAGCTGCGCGAGCCCTCGCTTGCAGGCAGGCCGCACGCAGTGATAATGACTGACCAGCCGGCGGGCAGCATAACAAGGGGCGTCGTGTCGTCGTGCTCGTACTCGGCAAGAAAGTACGGAGTAAGGTCTGCGATGCCGCTTTCAAGGGCTCTTGCACTCTGCCCCGACCTGGTGCTCAGGCCGGTGGACATGGGCTACTACAAGCAGGTATCTGAGAAGGTGATGTCAGTGATATCCCAGCTTGCAGACGTGATAGAGCAGGCAAGCATCGACGAGGCGTACCTCGACTGTACCAAAAAGGCTGAAGGGTCAGGCCCCCGCCAGTACGCCCTGAAGATAAAGCGCGCAGTCAGAGAGCAGTGCGGTCTGCTGTGCTCTGTCGGCGTCGCCCCGTCCAAATCCTGCGCCAAGGTCGCGTCCGACTTTAGAAAGCCGGACGGCACCACCGTGGTCCATCCTGAAAGGGTGCACGACTTTCTTGCGCCGCTTGAAGTGGGCAGGATTTCAGGCATCGGCCCCAAGACGCAGCAGGAGCTGAAAAGGATGGGCATAGAGACAGTCGGCCAGCTTGCCTCGTGCGATGTGCAAAAGCTGGTGTCAAGGTTCGGCAGAAACGGCGCGTGGATGTGGAAGGTTGCTACCGGCGCCGACGACGCGCCGGTCGTGCCCCGGGACGACTATGTATCAATAAGCACGGAGCACAGCCTTGAATTGTATGCAAAGAGTAGGGACGAGGTCGTGACGCACCTGAACGGCCTTATCGACGAGGTCTACCGCAGGGTGGCAAAGCGCGGATACCTCTTTCGCACAGTCGGCGTCAAGGTAGTCAGGTCTGACTTTTCCATCGAGACGCGCGAGGTGTCGTTCCAGTCGCCCCAGTCGCAGAGGGAGTCGATAGCCTCTGCAATCCCGCAGCTTGCAGACAGGTTCTCTTTTGCGGGCCGGCCCATCAGAAAAGTAGGCCTGAAAGTCACAAACCTTGTGCCTGCGCGGACACTGGAGGCGCAGCGCACGATAATGGACTTTGTCCCGGGGTGAACGCCTTTTCCCCGGCGCGTCTACAATCCCAACCCAAAGAGCTTATAGCTTTGGCAGAGGGACTCTGCTCCATGGCGGCAGGCGCCGAAACAGTTTCCGATCAGGACAAGCTGTTTTACTGCGACACCTGCAGCATGCTGTTCCTCTCTGAAGGTGACGCACGCGCGCACGAATCGCTGTCGGGGCACTCTACAGTCCAGCCCGCGGTCGCGCAGGCCTAAAATGCAGGGCAGTGTACACGCACTCGTTATAACTTGGCGCGCCTGATGTCAGCATGTCGTATCCAGGCACCAACCCAAAAAAAGCCCCGGGCGGATTCCATGTCGAGGTCTCCGGGGCAGCCCTGGGTATGCAGCAAGCGGGCCCGCCTCCTTTTCCCCTTTGTGGCTCCATTTGCGGGGCGGGCACCGCATAATTATAAGCAAGCGCGCCTATCGTAAGCTGGCGCAATGGACGGCAACACGAAAAAGTTCATCATGAGCCAGATGATGTGGCTCGGCGTCTACTTTGCGATAAGCATAGCCATCTCGATAGGCGCCCAGATGGCCGGCCTGCCGTGGCCGGCTTCGTTTGGCATACTCATCGCAGTCATCATCGGGCTTTCGATGTACCGGCGCAGGCGCTACATGCGCAGGATAGGCATGGGCCAGGGCTCTTTCTTTGGGGGAGGGTTTGGAGGCCAGAAGAGCGTCGAGTACTACTGCATGAACTGCGGGACGAAGCACGACAAGGCGGCGTGCCCCAACTGCGGATCAAAGCTCAAGAAAGCAGGGTTCTAACAAAAAGGGGAGGGGCACGAAGCCCGCTTGGGTTTTTACTTGCCGGATTTCTGAAAGTCTGAAAGCAGCCCCTTGAGCATCCTGGCGTGCTTTTCCTCGTCGGCCTTTATCTCACGGAATGCCTTGGCGCATTTGGTGTTGCCTTCTCTTTCGGCGTCTTTGATGTAGCCGTCGACGCACCAGAGGAACTGGAGTTCTTTTTCGAGCTGCTTGACGATGTTGTACTGGCAGTCTGACAGTATCGTCTTGGCATGAACCTGTGCCATTTAGTTCCAGAGACAGGCCGGAGCCACATAAGGACTAGGAATGCACTGTAATGCACTACAACCGGGTTTATTCAAAATGCCTTTTAGGAAGAAAGCCGATGATTTCTTTGTGAGCGAAAAAAAGCAGGTCGATATTGAAACCCTCACTAAACTTCTGAGGGACCCCGTAATAGTCAAGGTTGTCACGGTCCTTGACATCGCAAATCTTTCGATCCTGGAGCTTCTCGAGTCGGGCCTGACAAAGCAGGACATCAACCACGCCCTGGCCGAAGGCGTGATAGAGATGGACAAGGAGACGATGCCAAAGGCCATCACGACCCCGGAAGCCATGCTCGAGGCAGGCGATACCTACTTTCAGCAGTTTCTAAGTAGCAAGGTCAGGCTCACGGCTCTTGGCCTGTACATAGCTGACTGCATCAAGGGATGCCAGACAGAACAGGAGATAATCGAAAAGGCGCGCGAGAGGTTCGGGTCGGGGACGTTTGTGCCACCGGAGCACCCGCACAGGCCAGGCTAGGAGAGATATGGATAAATCAAACAAAAGAATTGACTTTAGTATGCCTGAAAAGGGCGAGGTAATAGGCAAGAGGTACAAGATTCAGACAAAGGACAGGTTCGGCGAGTGGGTGGATTTCGGGCCCTTTTACTTCAACACGCAGGAAAACATGGCAATCTATCTTGACGAGTACAAGGGCATGATAGGAAAGGCAAGGATAGTCGAAGTCGTCGAGACGGTGGTCAAGTATGTTGGTTGACGTTCTAGAATAGATTCCGGTGTACGCAGGCATTTTATTAGGCCGATTCCCCAGGTTCTGCAGTCCTCTCAGTCCTGCGGCGTGTAATCTTCCTCAACATCCATTTCTCTATTTCCACTATGATGCAGGTCAGGAAAGCAACGCCGAGTATCTTGATCCACGATTCTAGAGATATCGGAGAGCTCTTGAAAAGGACATTCATTGTAGGTATGTACGTGTACGCCATCTGGAGCGCTATCATCAACGCAATGCCTATGACCACCCACTTGTTTGAAAACACCCCTATCTTGAACATCGAACTGGACAGGGACCGGGAATTGAGCAGGTAAAAGAGCTCTATCATAATGATGGCATTCACGGCAACGGTCCTTGCTTCGTCAAGGCTTGCCCCATTACTCTGCTCCCAGACAAAAAGTCCGAATACGCCTACAAGTATCATCCCGCTGACGAGAATGATGCGCTCCACCATTACGCGCCCCAATATCGGGGCGTCGGGCTTGCGGGGCTTTCGTCGCATGATGTCGGCTTCCTTTGGCTCAAAGATAAGCATCATTCCAAGCGCCAGAGCAGTAGTCATATTTATCCACAGAATCTGGACAGGCAGCATCGGAAGCGTAAGCCCCGCAAATATAGCAGTGATTATGATGAGGGTCTCGCCAAAGTTGGTTGGAAGGGTCCACGTGATAAACTTGGTGAGGTTGTCGAATATCCCGCGCCCTTCCTCGACTGCAGATTCAATGGAAGCGAAATTGTCGTCTGTCAGCACCATATCAGCCGCTTCCTTGGCCACCTCGGTCCCCCTGATGCCCATAGCTATGCCTATATCCGCCTGCTTTAGCGCGGGCGCATCGTTTACGCCGTCTCCAGTCACTGCGACAACATGGCCTTTTGCCTGCAGATACTTTACTAGCTGCAGTTTTTGTTCCGGCGATACTCTTGCAAAGACGTTGGCCCTCTCGACCACGTCGGCCAGCTCGGATTCAGAATATTCCTGGAGCTCGTAGCCCGTGACTGCGACTATGGCGTCCCTATCTCCATCTTTCAAATGGTTATTCAGCCCTATTTGTTGGGCTATTATGGTGGCGGTGTGTACGTTGTCTCCGGTGATCATTTTCACTTTGATGCCGGCTCTCTGACATGTCTGCACAGCCGTCACGGCGTCCTTCCGGGGAGGGTCCAGCATTGCCTGAAGTCCCAGAAAGACAAATCCTGAATCAACATCATCAGCTGCGAGTGCCTTCTTGGCAGATGACACATCCTTTCTGGCAAACGCAAGAACTCTGAGTCCTTTGCGGCCCATCTCCCTGGCCTTGCCCAGTATCTCCTCTACGTCATCGGTAGTCATGCGAGTCTCGGTCAGCCCGGCCTGCCCGCCTATCGCCAGAAAGGTACACATCTGGCTCACCTTTTCAACGGCACCCTTGACGTACACGACGTTCTTGTTCCCGGCTTCGTGAAGAGTGGCCATGTACTGCAAGTGCGATTCAAAGGGTATGGTGTCTATGCGCGGAAAGTGCGTGCCCACATCACCCTCCGAGAGCCCGGCCTTTCTGGCAGAGACTATGAGCGCCACTTCAGTCGGGTCACCGGAGGACTCCCACCGGTCATCTTCCAGTATCAGATGCGAATCATTGCACAGGAGTCCTGCAGCAAGGCACTCGCCCAAGGACTTGTCATTCTGAAGATCTTTTCCATCTTCCCGGGTTACCGTGCCTTCCGGCTGGTATCCCGTGCCTGAGACTTTGTAGGCTGTCCTGCCGGCGTATATCTCTGCCACAGTCATCTGGTTTTCAGTCAGGGTGCCGGTCTTGTCAGAACAGATTACTGTAGTACTGCCAAGCGTCTCTACCGCAGGGAGCTTGCGTATGATGGCGTGGCGCTTTGCCATTCGGCTTACACCTATCGCAAGGGTGATGGTGATGGCTGCAGGAAGCCCTTCAGGTATAGCAGCCACTGCCAGTGCAACCGCATACAGGAACGTCTCTTCAAGTGCACTGTCATTTCTGGCGACACCTACCACAAACGCCGCAGCCGAAAGGGCGATTATGAAATACAGAAGAACCTTGCTGAACTTGGCGATTTTTCGTGTAAACGGAGTGGCAATTTCCTGCACAGCCGATATGCTCTCAGATATCTGCCCGGTCTGCGTGCGGTCCCCGGTTGCTACCACCACGCCGGTCCCCTGACCCGAGGCTACAAGGGTGCCGGAATACGCCATGTTTTTCCTGTCCGCAAGGACGGTTGACAGTTTCAGCACGTCCGTCTTTTTTTCCACTGCAACAGATTCGCCTGTGAGCGCAGACTCGTCAATTTGCAGCTCCCGGCTCCTGAACAGTCTAAGGTCTGCAGGGACCTTGTCGCCGGACCGCACCATGACGATGTCGCCCGGCACCAGCTCCGTTGACGAAATGCGTTTCTTGACTCCGGAGCGAACAACCGTCGCCTCCGTCGTCACCATCCTTACAAGGGCCTCAAGTGCCTTTCCCGCTCGCGTTTCTTGGACAAAGCCCACGGCCGCGTTTACCACGACGACGCCGAAAATCACGCCCGAGTCAACCCATTCTTCAAGAAAGGCAGTTACGATGCCTGCCAGCACGAGTATGTACATCAGCGGCTCGCGAAATTGGAGTGCAAACCTGAGCAGAGGATGCTTGCGCCTTCTCGCGGTAATCGTGTTCAGGCCGAACTTTTCCTGGCGCAGCCTAACTTCTTCTTCGCTCAGACCCGTATGGATGTCAGTTTCCAGAGAGGCCTCCGTCTCCTCTACCGACACTGCATGCCAGTCTTTCAACGCAGACCTACCTTACGACCAGCACGGGGCACGCGGCATATTTTATAACCCCTGATGCAACGCTTCCAAGTAACAGCCTCTTTATTCCTGTCCTGCCCCTTGAACCTGTTACATTCAGGTGCAGTCTAGCCTTTTCTTTGCCTGCAATCTCGATAGCGCAATCGGCCGCGTTTAGAGACGGCTCTGACCCATCTACCGGCACCAAGAGTTTCGATATCCGCATACATAACATGCACACTGCCCTTCTGATAAGTAACGGGCTTGCACTGCGCTGCATTGCACCCTATCCAGCTTGACAACGCGTCTATCTATATTATGTAAATGATTCTAGGCGCTTTCAAATACCAGCTCGACGTTCCCGTTGTCCCAGAGCTCTATTTTGTAAAACTCGTTGTCGGATATCGGCAGCGAATCGACGATCTCGTTTCTGCACTGCAGGCACACCGGGAAAATATAGTCTGCCTTCAGGCACGACGCGCACCAGAAACACGACGGGCAGATTATGAAATTGGCTTTGCATTTCCTGTAGTTATAAAGCTCCAGTGGCAAGTACTGCCCCGGCATTCACCTCGCCTCAGGTCATCAGGTCCAGAGCCATTTTGAGCTCCGATATCTCTTTTTCAACAGTCGACTTCTCTGATGCGTCCTTGGTGTACTTTAAAAGTCGCTCGCACGCGCTTATCTGGGCTTCCAAGACATCCTTCTTGTCAAGACACAGGCTGTGTGGTTCGGCTGAAAATGCGTAAGTGACCTGCTTCCTGTCTGTGCAGCCGCAGGTTTTTGCCGTCACCAGACCCGACGGGGAATAAACGATGTTCATCAGTTCTGCCACAAGTCGCATGATACTTAACCAGTCAGTTTGCAATGTCTTGCAGTGTCGGGCTTCATTATTGGTTTTTCAGAAATGCGGCTCGTGCCAGAAGCATCAGGTGCATCGCAAGAATTCAGCGGCGATGCGGCTTGTCGAGTGGTGCCTGTCGGCAACTCTGTCTTGCACCATCGCAGTAGGCCCACACTGGTGCTGCACGGACGTGGCGAGTCGTACCGAGACGTCCCGTCTTGCCTGCGAGCACGCGCCAGCGTTTACCGATTCTTTGACAAACCAAGCCCATACTTGGTCTGCAACGTTGCTCGGCAAATCACCGCCTTTGCTGACTTGCGACGCTTTCCTGCGTCACCAACTGTAATGCCTGCTTGATATTTAATGAGGGCGTCCGCAGTGCATTGCAGGGTACACCGTCACCTTTTAGCGTCCAGCCCCAGACGTGCATCAAAGCAGCTTGACACGGGACAGAAACAATCGGCCCCTTCTCCAACCCAAAGGGACCGGCCTTCCCATGTCAGTTGCTTGAGAGAGTGCGAATAATGAAAACAAAAACATCCGAATGCCTGATGTGCCACCGCAAAATAGAACCTGAGCGCCTGTCATTTGAACAGCGCCTGATAGACGACATGGACTTTTGCAGAGAATGCTGGGACGGCATAATGAGCGCGCAGGAAGAAGAGGTGCTGCTGCCGGTTCTATCTGTTGCGGCATGACTGGCATGCAAAAGGCCACGCGTAAAGGCAGTGGAGTGCTTTTCGCGCTGTGCCGGTCCTGTTACTGGACGGCAGCGATGCGAGAAAGGGCAAAAGCAAGTTTCCCGTCATGCCCTGTCTGTTCTGAAAGTGTGACGTTCATCCCGCTAGCGCAGGACGTGTTGCGGGTGAAGAGCCAATCTGTTAATTAATCTTTGGCCCCGTAACGTACAGGTTGCCAGACAGGATAGCAGTCATTGCTCTTGGCGGAAACGCCATAACGACCGCGTCGCGGACTTTTTCATCGCAGTATGAAGCAGTGCGTGCTGCCGCAAGAGGGATTGCAAACCTTGCGAAAAAGTACCGCCTTGTAGTGACCCACGGAAACGGGCCGCAGGTCGGCGACGCGCTGCTGAGAAACGAACGCGCGGCGCACCTTGTTCCGCCACTCCCGCTCCACGCGTGCGTCGCAGAGACGCAGGGGATGCTGGGGGCCATGATCCAGGCTGCACTTTCGGAGCGCCTTGGCAGGGACGCAAAAATTGCAAGCCTAGTCACGAAGGTAGAGGTTTCCACAAAAGACCCTGCGCTTGGCAACCCGTCAAAGCCGGTCGGGCCGACGTATGCAAAGCGCGATCTTGAAGCACTTGGCACGTTTCCCTTCCGAGAAGTATCGCCGGGAAAGTACAGGCGGGTTGTGCCTTCACCAGACCCCGTTTCGGTGCTTGAGGCAGGCGCCGTGAAAAAGCTCGTTGACAGCGACTTTATAGTAATTGCGTGCGGCGGAGGAGGCGTGCCGGTTACAGGCGACATGTCGTTTGTCGACGCGGTCATAGACAAGGACCTTGCAAGCGAGCGGCTTGCGACAGCCATAGGGGCGTCGCTGTTTGTCAGCCTGACAGACGTGGAGGGCGTCTACATGGATTTTTGGGGAAGAAGAAGACTCCTGAAAAAGGCAAGCGCAGACGAAATGAAAAAGCTCTTGGCAGCAGGGGAATTTGAGGAAGGGAGCATGGAACCAAAAGTGAGGGCAGCAGTAAGGTTTGCAGAAAACACCGGCGGCAAGGCAGTCATAGCAAGCCTGCGCAAAACGGCACAGGCAGCAAGCCTCCAGTCCGGCACGGTAATCTACAGATGAAAAGTCAAAAATAGCAAACCCCTGTATGACCGGTATGGCGCGCAGGGCTATTATCATTGGTGCAGCAGGCAGGGACTTTCATAACTTTAACGTGTATTTCCGGAACAATCCTGTCTACCAGGTCGTCGCATTCACGGCCGCGCAGATACCATACATTGAAAACAGGACTTACCCTGCAGAGCTTGCGGGCCGGCAGTATCCAGATGGCATCCCTATTTACGGCGAGGAAAAACTGGAAGAGCTCATAGCGCGCTACTCGGCAGACGAGGTCTTTTTCTCGTACAGCGACGTGTCGTACGAGAACCTGATGCACCTGGCTTCGAGAGCTATTGCAGCCGGCGCGTCGTTCTCGCTCCTTGGGCCAAAGGACACCCAGCTAGAGTCAAAAAAGCCGGTGATAGCGGTGCTTGCAACCAGGACCGGCGCCGGCAAGAGCACCATAGCGAGGATGGCAGTCGACAGTGCAAGGAAGGCAGACCTTCGGCCAGTAATAGTCAGGCACCCGATGCCCTACGGCGACCTGCGTGTCGCCGTCCAGCACTTTAAAGACTACAGCGACTTCAAAAAATACGACATAACAGTGGAAGAAGAGGAAGAGTATGCAGACCACATCGCCAGAGGTGTGGACGTGTTTGCCGGCGTCGATTATGGCAGGATTTTGGAGCAGGCAGAAAAGCTTGCCGACGTGATAATATGGGACGGTGGCAACAACGACTTTTCATTCTACAGGGCTGACTGCACGATAGTGGTGGCAGATCCGCTGAGGCAGGGGCACGAGTCGCTCTACCACCCAGGCGAGGTAAACGTGAGGCTCGCAGACGCGGTGGTGATAAACAAGGTCAACGTCGCAGCGGCCGAGGCCGTTGAAAGGACCGCCGAGTCGTGCAGAAAACTCAACCCAAAGGCCGGGATATTCAGAGTCGCCTCCGAGGTGTCAGTCGACCTGCCCGAGCTTGTCAGGGGCAAAAGGGTGCTTGTTGTAGAGGACGGCCCGTCGGTAACGCACGGCGAGCTCAGGGAAGGCGCCGGCGTGTCAGCCGCAAAGATGCTCGGCTGCAGGCTTGCAGACCCAAGGCCTGGAGCCGTCGGGTCGATAAAAAAAGCGTACGAAAAGTATCCCTGGGCCGGCCACGTGATGCCCGCTCTTGGGTACAGCGCGCAGCAGATGAAGGAACTTGAGGAGAGCATAAACGCGGCCGACTGCGACGCGGTGCTTTTGGGAACGCCGGCAGACCTTCGAAAGAGGATCAGGATAAACAGGCCGGCGGCGAAGGTGACGTTTGAAGGGCGCGATGCAGGCGAGCCGAGGCTTACAGGATACCTGGACGGCATCTTTGCGAGTCTGAGATGAAAGTCCCGCCGGCGCAAGGCCTATCTGTTAATAATCACCCCAAGACCGTAAGAATGCGATGGAACCTGAAGAGCTGAGCCTTTCTGCAGGCGATCTGGGCCTGGCAACGGACCTGTACGAGCTCACCATGGCGGCCGCGTACCTCAAGTCCGGCCAGTCAGACCGCAGGGCGGTGTTTGAAGCGTTTGTAAGAAAGCTTCCGCGCAACAGGTCGTACATGGTAGTCGCAGGCCTTGAGCAGACCCTGCACTACATCTTGAATCTAAAGTTCACCGACAAAAATATCGCATACTTGAAGTCGCTTGCAACGTTTCGAAATGCGGGAGAAGAATTTTTCGATTACCTGAGGGATTTCAGGTTTACCGGCGACGTTTGGGCCGCAGGCGAGGGGACCGTGCTTTTCCCAAATGAGCCCTTTATCAGGGTCGAAGCCCCGATAATAGAAGCGCAGGTACTGGAGACGTACATCCTGTCGATGATGAACTTCCAGAGCCTCATAGCCACCAAGGCCTCAAGGATAGTCAACGCTGCAGGCGGGAAGGACGTCGTGGAGTTTGGATTCAGGCGCGCGCACGGGCCGCAGGCCGCGCTCCTCGCCGCGCGTGCAAGCTATATTGGCGGCTGTGCCGGCACCTCCAACACGCTGGCCGCGTACAAGCTTGGAATCCCGGCGTTCGGCACGATGGCGCACTCGTTTGTAATGAACTTTGAAAGTGAAATGGAGTCGTTCAGGGAATTTGCTAGGGTATTTCCAGAAGGCTTTCTGCTGGTCGACACCTACGATACGATAGCAGCAGTTGAAAGCATAGTCAGGTCAGGCATGCAGGCAAGCGGAATAAGGCTTGACAGCGGAGACCTTTACGCCCTGAGCACAGAGTCGCGCAAGATTTTGGAC
>NZ_JACAEH010000004.1 GCF_013388945.1 Nitrososphaera sp.
CTCCTTGCCGCCGCCGTGCACGAACACCAGCTGCTCTTTTTCTGCAATCGCCTTGATGTCGGCAAGCGTTGACGGGTGCAGCCCGTCAACGACGCTCCCGCCTATCTTTATGACTATCATACCGGGGTCAGCGGCGTGTACTTCAAGCCCTCTGTCTCCTCGTAGCCGAACATCACGTTCATGTTCTGTATCGCCGAGCCTGCGGCGCCCTTCATGAGGTTGTCAGACGCCGACAGCGCCACTATCCTCTGGTTGTCCTCGTCTATGTCAAAGCCCACGTCGCAAAAGTTCGAGCCGACGACGAACTTGGGGTCCGGGAACTTGTAGAGGCCCTTCTTGTCCCGAATCAGCCTGACAAACGGCTCGCCCTTGTACGAGTTGCGGTACATCTTCCAGAGTTCCAGCTCCTCTACCTTGCGCGTAAGGAACGTGTGGTTCGTGGTCAGGATTCCGCGGACGATGTTGACTGCGTGCGGGCTCATGCTGACCTTTATCTGCTTCTTGGCAATTATCGAAAGCTCCTGCTCTATCTCGCCCGTGTGCCTGTGCTTTGCAGGCTTGTAGGGCCTGATGACTCCGTAGCGCATGGCGTGGTGCGTGCCCGCGTTTGCCTTGGCGCCGGCTCCAGACGAGCCTATCTTGCTGTCGACCACGACGTGTTCGGTGTCTATGAGGTTGTTCTCTATGAGTGGCTTGAGCGCAAGGAGCGACGTCACTGCCATGCAGCCGGGGCACGAGACGAGCTGCGCCTTCTTTATCTCCTCGCGGTGGAGCTCCGGCACCCCAAACACGCTCTTTGAGAGCATGTCCGGGAAGGGGTGCTCCCACCCGTACCACTTGACATAGTCCTTCGGATTCTTCAGCCTAAAGTCGGCAGAAAGGTCGATTATCTTGACTCCCCTGTCGTAGAGATCCTTGACTATTTTGTTGGCTTTTCCGTGCGGCACGGAGGTGAACACCATGTCGCAGCTGTTGGCAAGCTTTTCCATGTCCATGGGCGAGAACGTCAGGTCGATGAACCCTTTCAGGCTCGGGTGCACCCTGTGCACGTACTCGCCTGCCTTCTGCCTCGACGTCACCATGTTTATTTCCACCTTGGGGTGGGTGACAAGAAGCCTCAAGAGCTCGCCGCCGACGTAGCCTGAAGCGCCAACTACTCCGACCTTCAATTACAAAGTTCCTCCATTGTCATGCTTGGTGAGAATCAAGCCTTGGAAATGCCAATTTATATTTTTTGGACATATTTGACCCGATAGAGGTCAATAATGACCGAAACTGGTCATCACGCTACTCTGCAACATGCAGCAGGTCTTGCGGACCCCTTGTGGTCTTGTCCTTGGGTTTTTCAGCAGGGTATCCTATCGGCAGTATTGCAACGGGCCTCTGGTCCGCGGGCAGTCTTGCTATCTCTGACACCTTTTGCTCGTTAAATGCGCCTACCCACACTGTCGCAAGCCCCATGGCCTGGACCGTAAGCTGTGTGTACGCTGCAGCTATGGTGGCGTCCTGCACCGAAAAAAGCTTGGATCTTTCCCCGTACTTGTAGCCCGAGCGCACGGGGTTGGCGCAGAACAGGAGCACCAGGGGTGCCTGCGAGATAAATTCCTGATCCATGGCCGCGCCCACAAGCTGCTCCTTCATATTTTTGCTGCTTATCTGGTACACCTCAAATGACTGGAACCCGCCCGACGACGGCGTCATGTCGCACACCTGCATTATTCTCTCAAGGACGGACTTGCCGACTGGCGTGTCCTTGAAAGCCCGGATGGACCTCCGCCCACGCACAACTTCAAAGAAGGACTTTTCTTTCATGACGCGATTTTGTGTCGCCGGCGCTTAAAAGCAAGACGCAGGCAGTGCATTGCAGTCTATTTTTTTGCTATTCCTACCGCATAGTCTATCATGGCGCCGGGAATGTCGTTTACAGAAACGCTTGCCGCGCCCCTGAATTCCACGGTGTTGTTCACTTCGTGAACGACAAGGCCGCGTGCCTTGTCCTCCATCAGGTCTACGCCCACTATGCCTCCGCCAACTGCTTTTGCGGCCCTCAACGCAAGGTCTTCAAGCTCCTTTGTCACCGGCGCAAGCTCGGCCTTGCCGCCCCTTGCGACGTTTGTGCGCCACTCGCCCTCGCCAGAATAACGGTAGATGGCAGTCACGACCTGCTCGCCCACCACAATGCAGCGCACGTCGCGTGGCGGCCTGTCTATCATCTCCTGGACATAATAGATCCTTGCAAGCGGGCTGTCGTTTTCCTCCCTCATCTCGACTATCATGTTTGCAGTCTCCTCATCGCGCAGCGGAAACACGCCCCTGCCCCATGAGCCTACAATCGGCTTTAGCACAAGCGGCAGGCCGGTCTTGCGTATCATCTCTATGGCAGTCTCTGCAGAAAACGCAAGCTGGGTCTTTGGCGTCGGTATGTTGTTCTTTGCCAGCGCAAGCGACGTGACAAGCTTGTTTCCGCAAATCTCGGCTGTTGAAAACGTGTTGATGACCGGGAAGTCAAGAAATTCCAAGCAGGCCGTCAGGTAGAGCCCCCGGTAATGGCTCACGCTCCTCTGCATTATCACGTCGCCTAAAGAAAAGTCGCTTTTCTTGCTCTCCGTGCTGACGGTGATGCCCTTGGCATCGACCATCTGCGCCTTGACGCCCTTTTCGAGCGCCTTGTCGTAGAGCGCCTTTTCCTCGAAGCGCACCTTGTCGTAGATTATGCAGACCTCGGCCATTACTGTCCCCAGTCTTCGCCCACTGTTTCTGCCGGCTTCAGCTCCACCTTGTCCGCGGCCTTGGTGGCTATCTCAAAGTCGCCTCCGCAGTCCGGGCAGGTGACTATCTCTCCCACCACAGCGTCTTCGGGGATGCTGATGTCGGCTCCACATTCTTGGCATTCTTTTTTCATTTTTTGTTGCCTCCTTTTTGCTGCTGTTTCTTGCTGGCCGCGTCTGCAACCGAGTTTGCGGTTATCGATTGCAGTCCCCACAGCTCAACAAATCCCTTTGCCAAACTCTGGTCAAAGGTCGACCCGGCCGCATACGTCGCCAGGTCGTTCTTGTACAGGGAATAGCGCGACTTGCGTCCAACGACGCGAAGTGATCCACGCTGCATCTTCAGTCGCACGGTACCGCTAACGCGGTTTTGCGTCGCGTCTATAAACCTATCCAAGTCTGAACGCAGCGGGTCCTGCCACAATCCTGCATAGGCAAGCCACGCCCACTGCTCGTCAACCATCTTCTTGAAAGCAAGCTCGTGCTTTGTCAGGACCATCTTTTCAAGGTCCTTGTGCGCCTCTATGATGGCAAGTGCTGCCGGCGCCTCGTACACCTCGCGTGATTTTATCCCGACCACGCGGTCCTCGATGTGGTCGACGATCCCGACGCCGTGCGCGCCGGCCTTGTCGTTAACGTACCGTATCAAATCAATAATGGGCATGCGCTTGCCGTCGGCGGCCACCGGCGCGCCGTTTTCAAACTCGATTTCAAGGTATCCTGCCTTGTCGTTTTTGAAGTTTATGAACTGGAACGCCTCTTCTGGAGGCTCAAAGTCAGGGTCCTCTATGTCGCCACCTTCAACCGCCCTGCCCCAGAGGTTCAGGTCGATGCTGTACTTTTTTGCCTCCGTGCTTATCGGGATGTTCTGCTCCTTGGCGTATTTTATCTCGACGTCGCGTGTAAGATTCATGTCGCGGATAGGCGCGATTATCTTCAAGGCAGGGTTGAGCGCGCGCATGGTCACGTCAAAGCGTATCTGGTCGTTGCCCTTGCCGGTGCAGCCGTGCGCTATGGCTGTTGCGCCCTCCTTCTCTGCCACCTCTACTGTCTTTGCCGCTATGAGAGGGCGCGCAAGGGCTGTCGCTAGCGGGTACTTGTTCTGGTACAGGCCGTTTGCCTTGATGCTTGGGATGACGTAGTCGCGGGCAAACTCTTCCTTTGCGTCGACGTAGACGTGCTTGATGGCGCCTATCGCCTTTGACCTGCGCTCTATTTCTGCAAAGTCGTCATCCTGGCCGCAGTCAACGGTTGCCGTGATGACGTCCATCTTGTGGAGCTTTTGCAGGTAGCGTATGCACACCGACGTGTCAAGCCCGCCGGAGTACGCGAGGACAACCTTTGCCATCTGACATGCGTTGCGTTTCAAGCACTACATTTATATTTTTTGGTCAGGAATGACCTAAATCAAGGTGGTATTGACCGATGTCGGTCAGCGAGAAATCCATAACAAACGCGGTCAAGGAAGTCGTCAACAACGACCTGTCGTTCCAGGACTCGCTCCAGCGCGACTACTGCAACATCAGCGCGCTTGCAAGGATAATCAAGCCCCAGATAGACCAGATGCTCGGCAAGAACACGAGCGTCGAGAGCATCGTGACTGCGCTGAAAAGGTCAAGGCGCGACTATGACGTGCCAGAGAGGCCGATTGCGGCCATCCTGGCAGGGAGCACCGTCAGCGTCAAGACAGATGTTGCAAAGCTGTCGGCCGCAAAGAGCAAGAGGAACATCGAAAAGATAGCCAGATCGCTGACCCAGAACGTCGACAACTACATCAGCGTGTCTGAAAGCATCATGTCAATCACGCTCATCTTTGACGACGCGCTCTTGGACGACGTCAAGGCGATGTTTGGACAGCACGACATACTTGAAGTGGAAGACGACCTTGCAGCAATCATAGTGCACAGCCCGGAGGAGATAATCAAGACCCCCGGCTGCGCAATCGCGTTTTACAACCAGCTTGCGCGCAGGCACATCAACATAGAGGACACCGTCAGCGTCTACACGGACACCATCATGCTCGTGAGGATGGACCAGGTAGGCAAGGCGTTTAACGCCCTCACGGACCTGATATCGGGCTCGAGAAAGCTCCCGAAAAAGAAGCACCGGTAAGGGTTTTTATCGTGCAAGGCCGAAGCTGGACT
The DNA here is from genome assembly GCF_013388945.1 of Nitrososphaera sp. Lineage (GTDB taxonomy): Archaea > Thermoproteota > Nitrososphaeria > Nitrososphaerales > Nitrososphaeraceae > Nitrososphaera. The sequence continues at coordinate 4,913 of NZ_JACAEH010000004.1, forward strand.
GATGTACCGGCGCTACACGCTTGACGAGGTCAAGCGCAAGATCGTCGACGCCCTGCAGAACGCCGGGACCGGGCTTTCCGGGATAGAGCTTGCCGACAAGACAGGCCTGAACCGCATGACCATTACCAAATACCTGGACGTCATGCACGCAATAGGCCTTGTGAAAAAGAAAAAGGTCGGCACAGTCAACGTGTGGTTTCTGGAAACAGGCGTCGCCGACATCGAGTTTCCTGTCAACTACAACCAGGTGCAGCAAAAGATGCTCGACTTTGCGCTTGCCGGCGAGGAGGAGCAGGCGCGCCGGCTGCTCGTGAGCGTGCTTAACTCAAACGTGGACCAGGTCAAGGTGCTGACAGACGTTATACTGCCGGCTGCAAAGACGGTCAGCGAGCTGTACAGCAGGGGCAGGATAGGCAAGACCGAGCGCATACACCTGTCAGAAGTGCTTGCCGAGCTTGTGGACCTTGTCAAGTTCAATGCCCGGCCTGCGGAGCCCAAGATGAACGCCCACGTCATCTGCGTGGCCGGCACGGACGACATGGTCCACCTTGCAAAAAGCGCCGCAGTCGCGTTCCAGGTGCTCGGGTGGGACTCGCAGTACGTCGGCAGCATCGAACAGGACATGGACCCGTTTTTCGATATAGACTTTCAGCGCTACCTCTCGCGGGTCTGGGGCAACAGGCGCGGGCTCTTGCTGGTCTGCATCCTCTCTTCAGGCGAGGGGCCCATGAGGCTGCTGGCCTCGACCACGAGGTCCATGAAGGGCAGGCTCAAGGGCGAGCTGCGCCTCGCAATAGTCGCCACGCCTGAGCTCCAGCAGGCCGGCGAGGAGGGGGCAGACCTGGTCGTGACAGACCTCCAGCAGGTCATCGACTGGGCCGAGCGCCAGTACGTGTCTGTCGCCAGTTAGAACGACGGGAAGGGCGTTATCGGCGGCACGTCGGGCACCAGCGCCTGCAGCGCGACTGTCACTATTGCCCCGATTATCACAAACACTATTGTCGCAAGGAGAGCTATCGCAAGTGCCCTGAGCCAGCCCGTGTCAAAGCCTGCCTTGAACACGCCTAACCAGGCGACAAACGCCAGTATGAAAGAGACTGCAGCGACGAAGAACCGCTCGCCGAGAGCCACAGAGAGCGCAAAGCTAGAGATGAAAAACACAATGGCATAGATTGCCGGCCCCACTGCCGTGACGAGCATCGCCCGGGTGAACCTGGCCTTTCCAAGCGTCAGGATCTTTGCCGCTATCCAGACCGGTACAGACACCGCTATCCAGAGTATGAGGAGCCCTGCAAGAAGGGCGATTACCACAAGCCCGAGGTCTGCGGCTCCTTGCAGCAGCGTCTGTTCAAGCAACACCATGTCTATTCTCTGTCAGGATTTAAGCCCTATCGGACACTTTTCTAGAAAAGAAAAAAGAGGGGGCTACGACCAGAGCCCAAAGCGCCCGGTCGCCCTGCCTACTGCCACGATGCCAACCACCGAAGCCACGCCTGCAGCCATTATCAGGGCAGCCAGCGGGAACTCGGGGACAACCGTCGTGCCAGTCACTTCAACTGTGTGCTCGCTGTGGTGGTAGTTTATCTCAAACGTCGCATCCGTCTGGGTCTGTGACTTTAGGATGACGTCGTTTGATTCCGCCGTCACAAGCTGGCCGTCGATAAGCACGGTCATCTCGCCGCTCAGCATGGCCTTTGGTATCGTCACCTCGGCCGCGCCTGTTGTGCCTGTCTGGCCCTCGACTGTGAACGAGAGTCTCTTTGCCTCCTCGTTCAGCGTGACCTCGCTCACGTTAGAGTTGCTCGTGATGTCCACCGAGAACTGCTCGCCGCCAGAGGCCTCCACGTCAAAGGAGGCCGAGCTTCCGACCACAAACTCTGCCGAGGCTTCCAGCTTGGCTATGACGTCCGCGCTGAGCAGGCCCAGGACGCTTGCGCTCACCTCGATCTTCGAGTCGGCGCTGTATTCGCCTTCCTGGGCGCTTGCAGGCAGCGTTATCGTCGCAGAGTAGTTGCCGCTGCTGTCAACCGTCGCATTCTGCGTTGCGACCACCTGGCCGCTTGCGTTTTTGACGTTGACGCTGACAGTGTCTGACTGGGTCTCTTCTCTCATCTCTGACGACATCGAGCCTTCTATCCTCACCGTGTCGCCGGGCTTGTAGAGGTGGTATTCCGACTGCACCGTGAACGAGCTGTCCGCATCAGCCTGGATCTTGGGGTACGATGTGCTGTACATTGTCTGGATTTGTCCGGTGGCAGAAGCCGATCCTGACGACTGCGCGGCAGCCGTCTGCAGCGCCGGCAGAAACGCCGTTGCTGCAAGCAGCGCGGCTATCACGGGGAGCGCCACGGCTGCCTTTGGAACATGCCTTGCCTTGTCACCGTTGTTCATGCAGTACGGCAAAGCGACATGATATAAAACATGTATGACATACCGTTATAGAATGTCGTTCTACTGCGCATGAGGAATTTTCCTGCCTGCAGGATGCTCTTGATGCTATTTCCGGGACAGGCAACCTGCGCGCAGGTCAGCCCTTCATGAAGCCAAAGACAAACGCGGCTGCAAAGCTTCCTGTGAGGGGGATGCCGATGTTTGCAAGCGCCGAGAATGTCTGGTCGGCCGCGCTCGGTATCGTGCCTGTCGCGTTCTGGATTCCTTGCAGCGCGCCTTCAGAGGTTGCGGTGAATCTGTCCCAGTTTATAGTTATGATCTGCTGCTGCCACAGGTATCCAAGTGCTGCAAAGAACAGGCCGATTATCACCAGCATGAGCTTCATCACCTTCTTTATCGCGTAGCCTATCAGAAAGCCGGCGACGCCTCCAAACCCTACCGACGCAAGCATTGAAGTCGGGTCAAAGCTCACGGCGGTACTTGGCAGGCAGGTTGATTTATACTTGATAGAGGAATTGTCTACCTTGCAGGATTAACAATTGTTGACGTATGGGCCGTAAGGGATTTGAACCCTCGACCTTTCGATTATCAGTCGAACGCTCCACCAAGCTGAGCTAACGGCCCGTTCATGCAATCTATTCCGGCGTTATTTAATTGTGTAGCACCGGGTGCTGCCGGCCTGCGACCGGGCAGTCCGTGAGGCAGGTACAGGGTGTCCAGATGGCAACACCGGTACACTTTTAACCCCATAGGTCCGCATAACCTTTGGGACCTGAAATAGGCAAGAAAAAGGTACTTTCCGAGTCAGCGCTCAAGGAGATGGTCATACCGCAGGAGGGCGAGCTTTTGGGCAGGGTGATAAAGCTCGTCGGCGGCGACAACATCATAGTCAAGTGCACTGACGGCAAGGTGCGCACCTGCAGGATCCGCGGCAAGATAAAGCGCAGGATGTGGATCCGCGACAACGACCTGGTTCTCATTGCCCCTTGGGACTTTCAGTCAGACCGCGCCGACATCATCTGGCGCTACATCTCGGCCCACGCAGAAAAGATGAAGGCCGACGGGCTTCTCCAGGGTCTCGACTGATACTTTAAATTATCATTGTTCTGGCTAGTTGGTTGTGGGCTGGTAGTTTAGTCCGGTAGAATACCTGCCTTGCATGCCGGTAAGGCAGAGGACACGTAGGTGGTCGTGGGTTCAAATCCCACCCAGTCCACTACATTTTAAAAAATGAGGGTCAGGCCTCTTTTTCCTTCTTTATGTTCAGCTCTGTCTCTTCTTCCACCTTCAGCGAGAGCTTGTACCACTTGCCGCCTATCTTGAAGCTGTACGCAGAGCTGTTGACGGCGTTGGTTCCCGAATATGCTGGGGTAAGCTTTTCCATGAGCCTGCCCCTCAGCTTCTCGACCTGATATTCCGCTATCAGGAGGTTGCCTACAATGTTCTCTAGCTCCGTGTCGCGGCGATCTATCTCCTGCCTCTTTCTAGTCTGCATTTTCTATGTACAGCCTGTTCCCTATCGTGTAGTGCACTTCCTCGATGTACCGCACGGTGTCAGTCACAGGAGTCGAGAGGTTTCCACCGCACACTGGCACCCCTTCTGTTGTTTCTTCTTCAATGAGTACCGTGTTGCTCATTGCAACTATTACGCAGAATTACCTAATAGGCCTTTATGCAAGAATTGCAAGTGTTGATGAATCGCCCTCTGGGCGGGCGGTAAAGGCTGTCGCTGGCAGAGTCCGCCGTTAGATTCAAGTCAACTACCCATCAAAGCGCGGATTTCCTGCTTCAGTGATTCCGTATTAAATCTCTACAGGCGTGACTTCCCCATGTTGCACGGGTAGTTGCAGAAGCTTCAATCCCTCCTGCAGGATATTGAGAGCAGCGTTGTAGTCTCTATCGAGTACTGTGCCACATCTGCGGAGGTGGTTGACTAACGACTATAATTTCTCGGAAAGTTCAAATATGGTGCAAGTCGGAAAGCAGACTGCAATGGAATACGTATACGCTGCTTTGCTTCTGCACAAGCTAAAGCAGAATATCAGTGAAGATAATGTCAAGAATGTGGTCAAAGCCGCAGGCGTAAGCCCCGACGACGTGAGGGTAAAAGCCCTCGTCGCCGCGCTCTCCGAGGTAAACATCGAAGAGGCACTCAAGGCAGCGCCGGTGGCAGTCGCAGCGGCGGCCCCAGCAGCAGGCGCAGCGCCTTCAGGCGGAGCGGCTCCGGCAAAGGAAGAGAAGAAGGACGAGAAGAAAGAGGAAGAAGCCCTCGAGGGACTCTCCTCTCTGTTCGGTTAAGCCTTCCCCCTCTTTTCCCTTTTCACGTTCTTGCCATCTCTAGTTTTTACCTCTAGGTAATCTTTCCACACTGCTTTTTAGCGCTTGCCAGGCAGTCTTGCACATGAACAGTAGGGTGTTGGCCATTGCGCTTGCAGCCGTGCTGATCCTGGCCGCCGTGCCTTTGGGCGCCTCGGTCTGGGCCGACGACGACAAGGAACGCAAGGCAAAAGACAAGATAGCGATAAAAGAGAACAAGCAGGCAAGGTTCGACGACGATGAAGATGAGCGAGCAAGCGCGTCGCTTGGAAGCCTCAAGGCGACCGGCAAGGGCATTGTTGTGGTAAAGAGCCCCGGCAGCGTCAAGACTTCAGACGCAACAGTCGACCTTTCAGGGACGGTGCTCAAGGACGCCGGCAAGAACGCCAAGGTGTCTGTGAACGGCACCGTCGCGTACGGAGGCGAGCAGTGGAAGGTGCGCGCAGAGGGGAAGGTGAAGGCCCAGAGCCAGTCTGACCTGGGCAGGTTCCAGCTGCACGGCAAGCTGTTCAAGGACGACGAGCGGGGCCAGATGAATTTCAGGCTCAACGCCATACTGCTCCCGGCGCAGGACGAGAACACGTGGAAGTTCGTCGGCGAGTCGCCGGTGATAGTGGGCAGGCACGCAAGGATATACGCGCTTACAGGTGAGCTTGACCTTGACAGGACGCAGCCCGCGCCGCAGCCGGCCCCGGGCGACCTTGACCACTTTGTGATAACTCCAATAGGCAACCAGGTGGCAGGGACCGAGTTCACGTTCAAGGTGACCGCCGTCGACGATGACGGCGACGTCAAGACCAACTATAACGGCACGGTCACGATAAGCACCAACGCCGGGACGTCTGCAAGCGGCCAGGCGCCCACCGTTACGCAGTCGTCCTACACGTTCACCGCAAGCGACGCCGGCCAGCACGTGTTTGCGGCAAAGATGTTCAAGGCCGAGGGCAACGTGACTTTGACTGTCGCCGGCTCTGGCAAGACTGCGACCAGCAACGCGTTTGAGGTCAAGCCCGCGGCCGTGTCAAGCGTGGCAATCTCGCCTGCCGGTGCGACCTTGAACGCCGGAGCTTCGGCGACGTTTAACGCGGCTGCCAAGGACGCGTACGGCAATTCCATAACGGGCGCCGCCTACGTCTGGGCGCTTGGCACGCCTTCGCTTGGAACGCTTGCCGTATCGTCTGACACTGCAAGCGTGCTGTTCACGGCAGCAGGGGTGAGCGCCGCGTCTTCAAGCGCGCTGAGCGTTATTGCCACGCACGGCGGGGCAAGCGCGTCCAGCTCTGTGACTGTGACGGTGAATCCGGCGTAAAGCCGGCCTCCATTTTTATTATAACGGTATTACCAAATGGTCTACCAATTAGTAGACTTTATATCAGACAACGGCGCGATGTACTGCGTGAAAGGCGACAACACAGCGGTTGTGTCGGTCAAGGTTCCAAAGCGTATCAAAGAAAAGATGCGTTCGATAGACGTACAGTGGAGTGAAGTGCTGAGAAAGGCTATAGAAGCCAAGATAAAGGAACAGGAGAGGAAGCAAGCAGTGACGAGCTTTCTTGAATTCAGGAGCAAAAGCAAGGTGCCAAAGAACAAGACGCCCTACACTTCAGAAGTCCTGGTTAGAGAAACCAGGGAAGAAAGATGAAGTACACTATTGATGCCAGCGTACTTGTCAAGGCGGTAGTGGATGAAGAACATTCCGAAAAAGCACTAAAGATTATTTCAGAACAAAAGGCAGTCCTCTACGCGCCAAACATCCTGTTCAGCGAAGTCGGGAGCGTGCTATACAAGATGAGCAGGAGAGGCATCATAGAAAGGAGCTATGCTATTAAGGCTTACGAGAATCTTGTGAAATTGCCGATAGAAATTCAGGCTGAGGATTTGAGCCTGTTTCCCAGTGTCCTTGATATGTCGCTAAAGCTCGGGCTGCATTTTTACGATTGTCTGTACATACAAACGGCCAGAAAGACAGGCTCGATGCTGCTTTCATCCGACCGGAAGCTCCTTGACATAGCCAGCAAAGAGTGTACCGTAAAGAGCCTGCAAGATATTTGACCGAGAGCTAAGCGCGAGTCGGCATATTACGCATGTGATTTATCCAAAGTTACTGGGCGGTGTAGCCCTTCTTCTTTGCCTCGCCAGCGACTGCCTGGGCCTTTGACTGCGCCCTTGGCAATACAAGGTCTGCAGTCTCGGCGGTGAGGTAGCCAGACTCGGCTGCAAGCGACCTTGCCTGCTGGTGAGCCTTGGCAAGCATCGGCTTGACGGTCTCTGGAGTCGCGTAGCCTGCCTCTGTGGCAAGCGCAAGCGCCTGCTGGAACGACCTGACAAGCTCGTTTCTGTATTCTGCCAGGTCTATCCTGAGGTCCGCCTCCTTGAAGAGAAGGCCCTCTGCTATTGCGAGGTTGACTGAAATGCCTGCCTCTATCGGCTTGATGTTGAGCTTGCTCATGAGCGACGCAAGCTGCTGGGATATCACGTCGCCCGGCTTTGCAACCACCGTGTCCTTGTTGACCCAGATGGTGCCCTGGTCTATCTTTGTCTGCACGTTTGCGACCTTGAACTCGGACAGCACGGGGCCCGGGGCGATGCCGGTGTTGCCTGCCGGGATGACTATCTCCTTTGTCGCAATGTCGCCACCCTTTGCGGCCAGCATTATCTTGTTCTGGCCAAATATCAGGTTGAGCTTGAACGGGCTGATGTTGGTGAACATGAGAGCGCACTGGCCCTCGAGGGCCTTGCTCATGTTCTCGAGCCCTGCCACGCCCTGCACCTTCTCAAACGCCCGCCTTGCGACCTGGTTCTTGACTATCCTTATCTTGATGTCGTCGCGGAACTTTTTGCGCAGGAGCATCAGCTGCGACGCGCGCACTTTTGTCATCTTGGAGAGCGCAATCACGTTGTACGACTTTGGCAGCTCCTGCAGCTCCTGGTACATCAGGCGCTTCTTCTTCGGGTAGCCCTTGCGGTGCACAACCACTGCTGTCGACATTATTGCTCCTTCTCCTTCTTGAGCGCCGTAAGCTTGGCCTTCTTGCCCATCGTGAACTTGACGTGCGCGTTGCGGATGTTCTTGTCGCCCTGCGGGAGTTTCTTCTCTACCGCCGCCACGACGGCGCTTGCGTTCTCTGCAAGCTGGTCGTCTGAAAGCTTTTCGTCGCCTATCTTGACTGAGACGTTGAGCTGGCTCTTTGCCTTGACCCTCGCCGAGCCGCGGAACCTGCCAGCGATGTTCTCTATCGGGGCGCCGTAGGGGACCGGAGTCGGCATCTTGCCCTTTGGCCCGAGGAACTGCCCGAGAGACCTGCCGACTGCCGCCATCTGGTTGGTGTCTGACAGGAAAAAGTCGTGAGCCCTGACCATCTTGCGCGCCTCGCGCTTGTTAGTGCCGAGCCTGTCAAGCTCCTGCGGGTCCATGACGTGCTCGACGCCGGCGTTCTTTGCCCTGAGCGCCATGTCGCCAGAGCCCACCACGCATATCGTGGGGAGCCTGCTCGGCTTGTGCGGCAGGACCACCACCTCGTTGAGGTTGAAACCCTTCTTTACGTCTATATCCTTCAATACAAGTGTCAATTCGGCAGACTGGTTAAAGTTGCGCTTGCCGGCCCCTTCCCGGGCCATCTTTACCAGCTCCTTCAGTTGGCTGTCGCTGACCATTTTATATAGGCATCAGGGGAACAAGCCACTTTTAATCTTTGTTCTGTCGAGTCCGTTTGGGCAGTTTGCAACTGCTTTAACGGTCAACTGACTCGGCTTCGTTGCATCGACTCTGAGGATTACTGGAAGATATTCCTCCAGATTCCCCCTCATTGCTTCATGTGCAACGCCTTTTGAATGGGCGAACATCATCCACCCTTTAAGAGACTGGTTCATTGCCGCCACTACATCACGGTCTAGCCATCTCTTGCATGAAAGACACCATAGCTGCCTGCGATGGAGTTTATCATCGCGCTTTGCCCCTTGGAGTCTCTCCCCGCATTGAGGACAAAGTGTAGATGTATGCTGGGTGTCTTTAACTGACAACTGTATAACAGGTATACCTAACCATTTAGCTTTGTATTCGATTTGCCTCTTGATCTCTCCAAAAGGCCAGGCATTTAGTCGTCGACGATAATCTCTTCCCTGGCCATTGCCACGGCGATACATTCTGCGTATGTTTGTAATGTTTTCAAATACTATGGCTTGTTCCTTAACAAGAGATCTATCCATAATGTTTTTTGATACGTTGTGAAGGATGTGGTTAATTCTGTTCTTTCTCCTCTTTCCATACTTTGAAACCAACTTTCTGCGAATACGATTATCGTTTCTCCTGAAGGATTTTACCACGTCATTAGTGGATTCTGCAATTTCAGCAGCTTGAGACAAGTCGTATTGTACTATTTCTTTGAAATTGCCGTATGTCACATTGCGGAGGTTTCTGTCAATCCCTGCAGCACTTGTGCAATTCGTCTCACCAACAGCTTTTGAGTACGATATGCTAACTGTAGTAGGAGTAAGTGTGAAAGAGCGGATATTTAGATCCGGGTCAGACGACAGTACATGTTGAGTATACTTGTTCAGAGGGATCTCAAAGCACTCCCTTTTCGCAACCGGAACCCCAAGCGTGTTGTTTGATACCTTGAAACCGTAGCATGAAATCAGCTGAGGTTTTAAGGTGTATGGACTTTTAGTCCGAACGCCCCTTTTCAGAGACTTCTTTCTAGCAGACAAAATTCCTGCTGCTCTGGAGATTGCAGAGCTTGTAATAGTTAAGCATGTCATACTTTGCGAGTTGTTTATGGGCTAATTGCGACAGCTTTTTCATGTTAGAAGTATCGTTTTCTAATCCAATACGTATGCACTCGTTGACCATCTGACGAAAGATATCGAGCATCTTCAAGATTCTTCCGTCAGGTTCGTAGTGTTGTTTCACGGACTTGATAGCTGACACACACTCGGATTTGGTCGTGGAAGCTTTGTGCACGGTCATGCAGCCACGCCAATACAGGTATTTAATGACAGCAGTACTCTTGGGAGAGGGGGTGTATGCAGTTCAAGTAGCAGTTGGGTAGAACAAGTCTTTAGGATTTGCTTCTCACTTGAAAAGGCGTAACAAGGCAGGAAATCGCATAGATGAGACCGGTTTAAGGTGTATTCTGAAATGCGGTCAATACGGACATCACGAGGTTGCTCTACAGTGCAACCGTGTCTCTGCAAAACCTTAAGAACATCACGCCAGCTGTGGTTTCGAAGGGACATCTTTTGTTGCTTTAAGGACCAACTGGATGGCTTCCTTCATATTCTTTTTCAATTCATCCATTGTCCTGCCGGCAGTGATTGCTGCAGGTAGTTCCACGCACTTTCCAGAATAGGCGTACTTTTCCTTTTTGTCATGATGGACTCGCGCGGTGTACGTCTTTTTGCCTACCTTGACTGGAATCAGTGCGTCTACCACGATCATCTATCACTTGTATCCTGACAGATTTATGGATTTGGGTTGCTGCATTGGCATCACTTGAACGACGCCAGGATGCGGGCAAAGAGCGAGATCTGAAGCCGTTGCTGAACACTTGTGATGACTGGCTTCCAGCTTTACCATCCGTCTACCGTAAGCCCGGGTACCCTTTCAAAGTGCTTGGCATTTCTGGTAATCAGGGTTTGCTTGTTTGCCAAGGCAATGCTGGCGATGAATAGGTCGAGCTCGCCTATTGAATTTGACTTTAATCTTTCTGATAGCTCGCCCCACAGCATGGCAGAGTCATAATTTAGATCGAGTATCTGGAATCTCGCCAGGTCGTCCTTTACATTCGCAAGCGCTCGCGTCTTGTTTTTTGCCCGGTTGGCACCATGGTATAACTCGGCCACCGTTATAGCGGTGGTAAGGACGTTCTCGCCATTCGCTTCGAATTCCTGCAGTTTCTCTAACGCTTTCTGATTCTTCCTACCCAAGTCGATGAGAAAATCGGTGTCAACACAAACCATCAGAGCTCGACCTTTCTGGTCTTGAAGTTCTTGCGCAGTTCGCGACTCGCCGCTTCTATTGCGTCCGCCAAGTCAGGGTTGGTTTCCCTTTCAAGAAAATAGGCACGGATAGTGGCTGGGTTGCCCTTTCCGAATTTGCGGAGTATCACATCTGAAAAGGACTCGCCTTCCTTCTTTTCGGCTTTGAGCGCCTTGTAAGCTTCATCCGAGATGGTGATCGTGGTGCTAGGCATATTCCCAAATAATACATGCACTTACATGCACTTAAATCTTTTTGGAACCGTAGCTATTTGAAAGACGCCCGGATGCGGGCAAACAAGGATATCTGCAGCGCTATGATGATTGAGATGAGTGCAAGTATCGGGATTATGAGCGAGTTTATCTGGCCCGACGCCTGCTGGAGGTCTGCCACCTCCTGCCTTATCGTCGACGTGGCGTTCACCATGGCCGACTTGGTCTCGTTCAGCTCCCGGCTCGTGTCAGCCAGCTCTACCTTCAGCGTGTTTATCGACTCCTGCACCTGGCCTATGCTGCTGCCGCTTGACACAACCTTGGAGTCGTGCGCCAAATAGCCCCTGTGGAAAGCCACCGCGTGTATGATGTACGAGCCCTCTTCGGCCAGCTTGACGTCAGAGTAGTAGATGCCTTCGTGGAGCTTGTTGAACTTGCCGGCGAGGTTTATCGTAGTGTTGCCGGAGTGTATGTGCGATGATGCGAGAAACTCTGCAGGGTCGGCGTTTACAAGCGCGCCGTCAAACGTGACCTGCACGAATATCCGAAACGTCCTGCCCACCGATATCTCTGTGGGCGAGTCGAGCTTGACCGCCAGGACGTGCTGCGGAGGCGTCGACCCCAGCACCGACTCTCTGTCGGTAAAGGTCACCTGCAGGGCGGCCTTGTCCTCCGGGAATCTGGACGAGCTGACCTCGATGGTATAGGTGCCAAAGGTAAAGTTCCTAGTCGGCTCGGGCCACTGCATGAGCTGTGTTGTAAACGAGCCGTTGATGTCGGCGTATATCGTGTCCACCTTGGCGGTCCTGCCTGCAGGATCGATTATCTTGACAAAGAGCGCGTCTGAAGAGCTGACCTTGCCGTACAGGACCAGCGTGTCTCCGGGTATGAAGAAGGACTGGTTGACTTTGACGATGAAGCGCTGGGAAGTCTGCGCAAAAGAATCAACCGGCACGGAAATTATCAGTATTGCGACTAAAAGGCCGATAACGGTTATCTTGAACATAAAAAAGGAAAAGAGAGGGGGAGTTAGGTTCCCACCTAACTCACTGTGACGTCTTGTGTTACGACTTCAGACAGGATCTGTGGGTTGTCGAGGCTCGACAGCACGAATACCCTGATCTGGTAGTCACCAGACGCAGATGGTACCCAAGAGCTGCCTATACCGCTTGTACCGCCCGCAGCTATCGTAGCTGTCACGAGGCTGTTCTGCACGGTAAAGCCGTCGGCGTCCCTCACTTCAATGAGTGCGGTTACAGTCCTGGCTATCGGGTCGTTGTTCTTGATGTTGGTGTTGATGAACACCTGGCCGCCTGCAGAGATCTCGGAGATCTGGCCGCCGGTGATGTCTGTGAATGCTGGTGCGCTTGGTGTTGTTGTTTCTGTGCTTGCAGAGAGACCCATTGTTGTCGTGACGCGGAACTTCTGTGTTGATCCTGCCAGCGTGCCGTTCTGGTCGAACTTCTGCCTGAAGGCTGCCGGGAACGCGTCCTCGTACTCAATGGTGACTATGTCGCCATTGCCTACCTGGAGTGCGCCTGTCGAGAATGTGCTCGACGTCTGGATCTGTGCCACGAATATTCCGGATGTGTTGCTGGTCTCTATCGCCTGGACGTTTGTCAGGCCGACTGCATCTGTTGTCGATGTTGCGCGTATGGTGAGTATGTCTGCTGTGTCTGGATCCCTGTTGGCGTCTGGGTCGTTGATAGTCAGCATGATCGGGTCACCGATCGAGTAACTCTCCTTGTCGAAGGTCATCGTCGGGTCGACGCTGACTACGTTGATGGTCCTTGTGACCGTTGTCCTCTGGCCTGCTGAGCCGCTCTCGTCCTCATACCTGATGGAGACGATGTCGCCCGGCAGTGCGTTGATGGTCACGTCATTGGCTGGACCTGGTGTCGGAGCACCTGCTGCCTGCGCCGGGTTCAGTCTGACCTTGCCTTCAAAGACTCCAGTGTTGGGACCTGTCTCGTCTACGTTGAGGTCTGCCCTGCTTGCCGCGCCCCTGTCAGACACTGCAGTTACCCTGCCTGCGACAGTCTGCTTGGCTGCTGGGTTGGTGTTCAGGTCGCTGTCGGTGATAGTCACGAGGATCTGTGTTCCTGGGCCTACAATCTCTGGCGAGACAACCATGCCACCAGTTGACGAGGTTGTCCTGAGTGTCAGGTCAATCTGGGTCTGGGTGCTTGTTGCTGCTGGCCATGCTGCAGAGCCGGGGATGCTTGGTGTCAGGTCGTAGTAGCGCAGCCTAAAGTCAGTGTCTGCCTGAACTTGGAGCACTACGCCGCCCACAGTCGATGTACCGATGGTCAGTGACTTGCTGAATATGCCTGTGTTCACACCTGTCTCGTCGAGTGCCTGTGCCCTGTTCTGTATTGTGCCTGTGGCATCAGTCCACCTGAGACCGACGGTTACCTGTTCTGCTATTGTAGCGTCCCTGTTGCCGTCTTCATCCCTTACGGTGATGGTGATGCTCTGGCCGTTGGCAATGATTGTTGTGTTGGTCGAGAGGATTGCGTTCCTTGCGGTGAAGCCTACGCTGACAGTGTCGGCATCATCGTTGGTGCCAAACGTGTTGTCCTGTCCTGCGTATTCAAGCTTCATCTTGGAGCCGATCCACTGTGCCGGTGTGTCGTTTGGCAGGAAGTTCACCTGTATCACGCCAGTGAACACGCCTGTGTCAAAGCCTGTTTCCTTGATTGCAGTGCTCACCTGGATGTTTCCGTTTCCTGCGAACGCGTTGCCGTTCGAGTCAAGGAAGGTGATCCTGAGCTTGTTGTTCAAGGTTAAGCCTGCCGGCGGGACTGCTGTCGCTCCCGTGCCTGCGATCAGTGTGTCTTCTGCAAGTGAGTTGTTGTTTGCGCCTGCGTCAACGATGGTCACGCTTACGAGCTGGTTGCCGAGGTTGGCAAATGCAGGACCTACGTTCAGGCCGCTGTCAGCTACTGCTGCAAGACCGCCGTTCCTTGGAACACCGATTGTCTGTCTGTCGACGCTCAGTGTTGGCTTTGTCAGGCCGATTGTGACGCTTGCGGTTGTTTCTGGCCTTACTGCAAGGTTCTGGTCAAGCTGCGACCTTACTGCGAACTGGACCGAGTCGCCGTCGATGAACGCGAATCCACCGCCGACTGCTGCAGTCAGCTGCTGCAGGTTGACAGATGCCATGAAGGTGCTCGAGTCAGTGCCGTTTTCTGTGAAGGTCACGGAGAACGGTGACGTCAGCTGCCTTTCAGCACCAGAGAACCTGATCCTAAGGTCGAATGGGCTCTGCAGAGCGCCTGGGAGGTTGACTGCTGTGTATGCAGTTGTCGCACCACCAGCAAAGTTGACAGTGTATGATTCCTGTGCTGAAGAATCATCGTTTATGTCTGGGTCAACCAGCATAAGGCCGACTACTGAGGACTTGGATGCTGTTGTCCTGTCTGCTGTGAGTGCCGCAGGTGTGTCTGTCAGCTGGAATGTGAGCTTGGAGCTTACGCCGCCAAGGTCGATTCCGTCAAGGTCGATTGATACCTGGTTCTCGGTAACGCCGCCTACTGCAGCAGCAGTAATGGCGTTGTCTAGATTAAGGTCGAACCTGACGGTTGATTCGTTGATTGCTGTTCCAGCTGCGGGTGTTTGTCCAATAGCGCCGTTTCCGGTGATGTCTATTGTGAGTGCAGTGTTCTCATTGAGTGCAAGCCCGTTGACTGTGTCAGAGAAGTCGCCGTCGCCGTTGATGTCCACTCTGATGTTGGCTTCGATGATGCCGTTGACTGTGTCAAGGATGTCGCCGTCGCCGTTCAGGTCAACCCTGACGGAGCTTTCGACTACTGTTGCTACTGGGTTGTCAGTGAAGTCGCCGTCGCCGTTCCAGTCAACTCTGACAGCGTTTGTCGCTGCTTCGTTGAATGCTGCCCTCAGGTAGTAGACATCAAGGTATTCCACTGTGATGTCGTTGCCCTGTGTTACGCCAAGGATACCCTGGCCTGCGACTGTCGCGCTGCCGAATGTCAGGTCGATGTCGTCGCCTGCATAGTCTGGGATCAGCTGGTTGCTGTTCAGGCCGTTTTCTGTAAGGTCGAACAGTGTTGTTACACCGCCAGTTGTGATCCTAAGTGCGCCGACTTGGCCCTGTGTGGTGCGCGAGTTGGTGTTCCTGTCAAGGTCGGTTACCATGAGCGGGAGTTCGCTTGCGAATGACTGTCCACTGAGTGTGTTGAAGATACCCCTCTGGCTCTGGACCGTGTATGATGCAGTGCCAGTTGCGAGTATGCCCGCCGCAATGCCATAGTTGGTCGATGTTACTGCTGGGTTGATGACTGCGCCGCCGCCTGCCGGGTCGTTGAACGCCTTGTAGTCGTTCACAACGAGCGACCTGCTGACAGAGTCCTGTCCAACTGCGAGTGTTCCAGCGGTAAGTGCGAGCGAGGTTAGCTCGAACACGGCTGTGTTCGGACCTGTTTCAGTGAATGTTGCTGCTGCAAGACCTGCAGAGTCACCAGCGTTGGTGAGTATGACGTTGCCTGCAAGCTCAGTAACCACGTTGGCTGCTGTCGGGTCGAGGTTAGCGTCCTGGTCCTTGAAGGTGGTGATTATGTTTCCACCGGGGCCGTATGCCGACCTGTCGATCGAGATTGTTGCAGTGCTATCGTCCCATGTCATTGTCTTTGTCACGCCGCTTGCAGATACCTGGACTGAAGCGCCTTCAACGATGTTGGCTGCGTTCACTGCCAGTTCTGCATTCACGTTGTTACCTGCTGTTGCACCATAGTTGGCGCCTACACCAGCCGGACCAATGTGAAGACGTGTGAATGTTGTAGCGGAGAATGGAGTTGCTGGTGTCAATGGTTCATTTGCTTCGGCCGCGTTATTGTCCACCTTGATGTACAAGAGGAACAAACCGCTGGTCGTACCAGTCTCAAGGAGCTGGTATGTGTTGGAAGCGCCAAAGGCGTTTACCGTGACCGGGAGCTGTCCCTGTGCTGTGTCAGATGCGTGCGATGATACGCTGATGAGTACTTCAGCCCACGCTGGACCGAAGAACTTGTTGCCATGGATGTCTGTGCTTGTTGTTATAGTCGTAGTGCCCTGTGCGTTGGCACTAGGTGCCAGTGGCAGAAGAGCGATGGTGCCAAGCAAAAGTATGGCAGCCAATGCTATCGAGCCTACTGACCGTTTGCTAAGGCTATTCTTACCGTCCATTTAGCTTAGGTGCCGTAACTAACAGTTAGTATATAAAACTTATGAACAATTCGTTCACAGACTCTCATTTACGCACAGAACTGCATCAATAATGCTTAATTCTTGCATTGCTTTGTTGAAGCATATAACTTTATTTCTTTTCTAAGTAATGAAAGCTCGAAATACCGTCTAAGAAATGGCCAAAAATCTATGGTTTTTGAATCTAGCAAATTATTTCGTTACTTTTGACTCCCCCTCCCCCTCGGGTGTTCCAGATTTTAAATAGCGCGTTACGACATTGCAACTTGACTTGCGGAGCTTCAAGTTCCGTCTTTACCCCAACAAAGATCAAGAAAAGCGATTTGCGAATGTTCTTGAAGTTAACCGCATTATTTACAATTATTTCGTTCTCAATAGTTTTAGAAGCAGAAATGACATGAACTATGCTCTGACAGAACTGAAGGAACAGCAACCAATTCTCTGTAATTATCACTCAAAGATGCTGCAGATGGTGTCAACGAAGGTAGAAGGAGCGTGGAAAGCACTCGCAAAGCTGAAGAAGCGCGGCCACCAGTCAGGCAAGGGCAAGCTTTTGCTCTTGAAACAGTGTAATTCATTTACATACAATCAGACGGGCTACAGCATTGATGGCAATAAATTGTATCTATCCAAAATAGGCAGAATCAGGATAGTTTTGCATCGCCAACCTATCAATGTCAAGCAGGTTACGGTATGCAGGCAGAACGGGCGCTGGTATGCAGTGGTAGCGTGTGAGAACTCCAAGCCCATATTCAAGTTCATAGACCCGCGCAGATCTGTAGGGATTGATGTTGGTATTACCAAGTTTGCCCATGACTCTGATAACTATGCGACGGAAAATCCTTTATTCCTAACAAATATGCTCAAGCCGCTAAGGCGCGCGCAGCGGAGGGTATCCCGCAGAAAGAAAGGTTCTCACAATAGAGAGAAGGCCAAGTCGTGGATAGCACGTCTTCATGAAAGGATAGCGAACAAACGCCTTAATTTCTTGCACAAGGTCTCCACCAGATATGCAACTCGGTACGACCTCATATTCTTGGAGCGGCTGCGCACACGGAATATGGTAAAGAATCATAGACTTGCACGTCGTATACTGGATTCTGGCTGGGGCACCTTCACGAAAATGCTGCAATACAAGTCCAAGATGGTGATGGAAGTGGAACCGCACAATACATCTGTGAACTGCTCCGGGTGCGGTAATCCTGTTCCAAAGACATTGATGATGCGTACGCACAGATGCGAAATGTGCTGCCTTGTCATAGACAGGGACTATAATGCAAGTCTGAACATTCTGCAGCGCGGTTTGGCGTTGCTCAACCTACCGGTGGGACGCCGGGAAGTCACGCCTGTGGAGATTGCACCTCTACTCGTCAACGGTGACGGGCATGCGCGGTCAATGAAGCAGGAAGCCTCATCATTGTGTGTTGGCAGTTCACGAACAAAATGTTCATTCTCAATGTCAGTGTGATTCCCAAGATAATGCTTATTTCTTGATTTCGTAGAAAGCTTTTCGACGCATTCTGCTGTCGAGCACACTTTTTTACAAAGCTCTTAAAATCCGAAGACCTGTGGTATTGTTAATTGCTTTTATGAGCACTATATTGCCACTTGAGAGGATTTGTGTTATTGATATTTTTCATAGTCAACCTGTGTCCTTTTACCCAAGGACGTGGCGCACAAGCTCCTCCACGTTCGATACTCCAACGACCTCTATCCTGCCGTCCTGGAATTGCTGCACCATTGGAACAAGAAGCTTGTCTGCGCCAAACGCGCTCGCAGCGTCTGCCTTGCCGGCAAGCCCTCCAACCCTCCCTATGGTGCCGTCAGACCTTATCGTGCCTGTTACAAGAACAGAACTGTCGGGCTGCTTTTCTGTCAGGCCGGCTATCATCATGGCAGTCATCGCCGCGCCGGCAGAGGGCCCGTCTACTGTTATCAGGCCGTCGCTGTTGTTGACAAGCCGTATGATAATGTCCTTGTCAGAAACTGCGATGCCCGTGTAATCTGCTGCGACTGCCGCCGCGGTCCTTACCGCCTCCTGAAAGCCCGTCTGGTAATCGACGTTGCTCACGTCGACGGATATTCGCCCATCGCCGGAGCCGATTATTTCAAGCTCCATCGGAAACACGACGCCGGCACCGTTTTCATCGACGCCAAGGCCGAAATAGGAAACGTGAACGCGCCTTGCAGACGCGTTTTCAAGGATAAGGTCGGCCAGGTCCGCGTCCTTGGCCTGTATCTCTGACCGCAGCGATGCAATGTCCTGCTCTAGCAGGATTGCCTGCGACTGAAGCTGACCAAGCTCGTCCTGCAGCTGCTCGACCTGTTTTGTTTTTTCGGCAATCTGGCTTTCCTGCGAATCTATCTCCCTGGCAAGGGCCCCAATTTCACTTTGCAGCTCTTCGAGCTGCGCGCTCTTGGTTTCAAGCTCTGTCCGCTGGCTAGCTATCAATGAGGTGTATTCGTCAATTGTCGTTTTCTGCTGTTCTGCCTGAAGCGACTTGTCGGCGAGCTCTGAGGAAAGGCTGTTTATTGTGGCTGTCTGCTGGCCGTAGACCAGAAGGCTGGCGGAAACTGATACCGCGGCAATAATGGCTAGTGCAACCCTACCTGCTCCGAGGCTCGTGTCCAGGCTACCTCTTGTATCGTATGACAGATTCTACAATTAAGTTTGCTGTAACAACGTTCTGTTGATCTTGGGTTTTGGTCAGACCTAGATATGTGAGAGAATTTCAATTATAGCCCCTGTAATAGACCTTGATGTAATAATGGTCTGTGTTGGTAGCCCATGCGGTAGCATCCTGAATTGCTGGTGTTATGGTGTACGTGAAGCTCTTTTCCTGGTTCTGGTTTGCCAGCCCTGACTGTCTCCTGAAAGCTCCAACACCATTATCAGGCAAAAACCATGCTCCTAGAATTGTGCCGCCACGTATCATGTCACTTCGTACCATGCTAACGCGCTGTACTGACGACGTTCCTGACTGTGCTGTTGCAGCTCCAAGTGCCACGTTTATGACGTTGGCTATGGTAGGGGGATTGGCGTCTACCAGATCAACACCGCATTGTACGTTGCCCGCGACTGTCACACCGTTTTTCCATTCAATCCCGGTTATCTTGTAGAACTTGTATGTGGTAGGCAGGGTGAAGAATGCATAATGGCGTATGTCGTTGCGAACTGTGGTTTGGCCATTATCAGTTACAGGTGTAGTACTCTCCTCACCTGCTTCAGGACCAAATACGATCTTGTTTGTTAATGTCTGTATGCTTGCTTCGTCGATTATCTGTTCCCAAGCGCTATTTGCAGCATTGCGTCTGTAAAGGACACCTGTAGAAAATCCCGACCCAGAAGACGTGCAAAACGCAAGCATTCCCGGCGTTGCAGCCACGCCGGCAATGTTTGCACCAGTCTCCACCAGCACCGTCTTCCTGTTCAGCCTGTCAGCCGTCAGCCTGTCAGAAACGTCAAACTTGCTGCCATCAGAGCCCATGCAGTTATTCTTCCACGCGGCTTAAAAAGAACTAATTTTCATTGTCGTTTCGGTGAAACGTCGCCATATTTTCGCATTACCTTGATCCGCCAGAGGCCATTGAGAACTTACACGGCGTCCAGATTCACTCTCACGCCTATCCTTTTGTTTCATTGCAGCGGACTTTTAGACTATAGTTTCCTAACAAAATCTTCTTTCTTTATCTCTGCTTCCAGCAGAATAGCCCGTAGAGTTCCTTCAGGGAGAGGGTCGCGCCTTGGAACTGAAACTGCCATGCCTTTCGAGTTCTTCAGAACGATATGGCTTCCTGACTGTCTTACCGGAACATAACCAAAATGACCCAAGGCCCTTATTTCACGCCAGCCGTGATTCTTCAGACTCAAGAATTCTATTCAGCTTGAAATTTCGATTACTTCTTTTCTGTACTTTCCTTTCTTTGCTTCTTCTTCCAACACATCGAGGATAAGAGATATTGCATCCTTCATATTGACTTTTAACTCTTCTATGGTTTTGCCATAGCTTACAGCGCCGCGCAGTTCAAGACATCTTCCAGTAAAACCGCCTTCAGGCTCTTCTTGCACCAGTATTGTAAACTTACGCTTACCCACTTTGTTGGTAAGTTTCATTAGTCATTACAAGATAGAGTAAAAGCGGTTATAAGGATTCCGGATTGCACTGTAGTTACGAGCCAACAGCAATTGACTGCATTAAAGAACTAATCTCCTAGCTAGTTCCACTGGAAACGCGACCCCTCACTCCCGCACCACCTTCGATCCGTCAGACGTCATCGAGAACCTGAACACGGCGTCCACTTCCGAGTCTTCGAATATGTCCGCGTCATGCGTGATTATCACCAGCTGCGCAAGCGGGCCTGCGCCTTCCCTGAACGCGTCTGATATTATCCTGACAAGGGCCTTGCGCCTCTCCTCGTCAAGGTGCGTCGTCGGCTCGTCAAGGATGACAAAATCAAGCTTGCTTGAGCCCATCATGTATGCGATCCCAAGCCTGACTGCAAGCGCAACTGCCACCTTCTCGCCGCCTGACAGCGAGTCCATGTCCACCTCGCCGCTCTTGCCGTAGCAGGTGATGACGATGTCCCGGGCCTTTTCCGCAAGCTCCACCCTCGATATGCCTATGTTAAAGAGCGACGCGTATTCCGATGCTTTTTTCGACACGGTTGCAAGCGCCCAGGAGCGCAGGCTCATGCCGACTGCCCCGTCGCGGTTGTAGACGTGCTAGCGTATCCTTTCAAGCGTGCCGACAAACTCTGACGCCTGCGAAAGACGAGCAAGCGCTTTCCGGGCAGACTCGATCGTCGTCTTGGCGTCATCTATAGCACGCTGGTGGTTGCCCATCCTCCTGTTTGCGTCAAGCAGCTTTTGCGAGAGGGTGCCCTTTTCCAGCTTGGCGTTTGTGTAAGCAGCCTGAGAAAAGCCCCTGACCTTCTCCCTCAGTGACGTAATCTCGGTAGCAAGCGACTGCGAGTGGCCGTCGACTGCAAGAAGCATCGGATCCTCGACCCTGTTCATGACCTTTGGAAGCTTTGCAAGTGTCGCCTGCATCTGTACAAGCTCTTGCCGCAGCTTTTCAAGGTCGCCTGCTGATTCTATAGAATTGTCTGAAAGGAACTTTTCTGCGGACGCTATGCGCCTGTCAAGCTCTGCCAGCCTCTTTTCCTCCCTGCCAAGCTCCACCTTGCCCACCTGCAGCCTGGACCGCTCGGCCTCCTTCCTTGCCAGCTCGGTCTTGATGTGCGACGTGTCAAACATGCTGTCCACCTTTTCCACCTGCGAGCCGCACACCGGGCACTTGCCGTCCTGTACCTGCAGCCTGCCGGCGCACTCCAAGAATCCCCTGAGCCTGCCAAAGTCGCCCTCGTTTTCCACCATCCTTGTCTGGATTTCTTCAAGCTCTGCGCCGACCATTTTCAGGCGCATCTGCGTCTCGTCCCTGCCACCTACAAGCGCCAGCGCGTCGCCTGCCTCCGCTATCGTCCTCTCTAGCTTTTTGGCGTCGGCTTCAAGCTGTAATCTCTTTTCGCGCACGTGGCGCAGGAGCAGCTCCTCCCGGGTCGCAAGCTCCCTGCTCTGCGCAATCATGGGCTCCAGGCGCTCCATCTCCTGCTCCAGGCCGCGTATCCTGCCTTCGAGCAGGATTTTCTCGTCCTCGAACTCGTGCAGGAGCGATTCTGCCTGTGCAAGCTCTTTTTCCTTGTCGGCTACGAGCTGCTGGACTCGGGGAATGTCCTCGTCGCTGTATCCGGTCTCGTCGCGCAGGCGATCGCGAAAACCAGACACCACGTCTCTCATCGTCGAAAATGCAAGGTCCAGTCTGTCTATGCCTATCAGGCCGTTCACGAGCTCCTTGAACTCCCTCGGCTGAGCCTCGACTATCCTGACAAGCTCGCCCTGCTGCACCACCGCTGCCACGCGCAGTTTTTTGTAGTCAAGACCCAGCACCTTTGCCACTTCGGCGCTTGTGGACTCGCCGTACTGCCTGCGCTCGCCGCCTGCAAGCTTTTTGTTAACAGCCGTGCCGTTTTCAGACAGGAGCTCGAGCTGCGAAAACGCGGCCGTGCCGGAAGGCGCAAGCGACCTTGTGGCCTGGAACTCTTTTGAATTCAGCGTAAAGCGCATCCGCACCATCGCCTGCCCCTGGCAGCCGCGCCTTACCAGGTTCTTGTTGGCCTTTCTTGTGTGCTCGCCAAACAGCGCGTACGTGATGGCGTCGATGACAGAGGACTTGCCCGAGCCGTTGTGCCCCACAAAGACCGTTATGCCCCTCCCAAACGCAAGCGTCGTGTCCCTGTGCGAGATGAAGTCCTTCATCTCGATATCTTTTATCACGGTCCCGCCCTCCTCTTGAACGCCTCCCAGGCTATCTCGAGCGCTTCCCCGGCGTCGCCGGCAGCGGCTGGCCCCAGCAGGTCGTTTATTGCAAGACTCGCAAGCTCGTCGGAGCCCAGCGCTTCCTTTGACAGCCGCAAGAGCTCGGCGTCAAGGTCTGCCGGCCGCTCGTCGTAAACCTGCATAGGCTGCTCCTGCTCGAGCGGCTGCCAGACGTAGTGCAGGCACGCGTCGTTGAGCCGGACAAGGTTTGCCGCAATCACCTTCGAGTCGATGTTCCTGCCGGCAATCTCCACCCTTACCACCGGCTTTTTTGCCAAGCTTTTCGCCTTGCTCACTATGCCCTGTATCCCTTCTGCTATCTTGCCGTAGTCTAGCGTCGCCTTGAACTGCGGCCGGCGGTGCAGCGGCACCCAGTTGACCGACGCCTCCTCCCCGGACATGTCCACCAGCGCAAACCCCTTTTCCACTTCCTTGATGCCCTCGCTCGGCGTCAGGTCCAGAGAACCGGGATAGACGAGCGGCCCGCCAAGGTGCTCAAAGCGCTTCTCGATGTGGTCGTGGTAGTGGCCCAGCGCGTAATAGTGGAAACTGGCAGGGATGTCAGTCGAGTTCATCTCGCCGGCAAACTTGTTAAAGTCAGACAGCCCCTGGTGCAGGACAAGCATCCTCTTGCCTGCGTGGCGCTCTGCGAGCTTGCCGGCCTGCTGCAGGTTGTTCACGAGCGAGTCGATGTTGTTCCGGCGCTCCTTGTTGGCGCCAAACACCGCAAGGCCGTCGACCACGAGCGGCTCGTCCAGCCGCAAGCGCCGTGCAAGTCCCAGGCTGCCAAACACGTAGGCAAAAGGCACGTCGCGAAGGCGGCTGATGTCGTGCTCGCCGAGGATGAACGCGGCAGGTATCTGCTTTTCCTTCAGCCTCTTCAGCCCTTCTGCGAGCTTGAAAGTGGCCCTGCCGTTTGGCCTCGGCGTGTGGAATATGTCGCCTGCAATTATCGCCAGTTTCACGCGCTCTTTAATCGAGATGTCGACTGCTTCAAGGAACGTCTCGTAGACGTCCTCCTCCCTCTCTTCGAGGTTGAACTGGGAATATCCAAGGTGCAGGTCGGACATGTGCGCGACTAGCATGGCGCTTCACTAATCGGGCGAATAGCCGGAGGGGATGTACGACTCGGACGACTCTTTTGCCATCTCCTTTGCCTGTGCAAGGCGCTGCCACTGCTCGACAGCGTCCAGGTCGCCGCCGGTCTTGCGGCCCTTGACCTCCTCTATCCTGACAAACGCCGGCAGGTTCACCCACTGGCCCGCAAGTATGGCCTCCCCGGAGTTGAGCGACGTCAATTGTTCTATCAGGTCGCGGCTCAGAGCCTCGCTTGCCGCCGCCACCTGCGCCTGGTCGTCCTGCTGGATCATGCGCATGACAGCAAGCGAGCCCATCTGGCTCAGGATGTTGGCGTCGATGCTCCTTGGCCTCTGCGACACTATGACAAGCCCGAGGCCGAACTTGCGGCCCTCCCTTGCCACCTTTGAGGCATAGTATTTTGTCTCAGTCTCTTCCCCCTTTGGTATGAACACGTGCGCCTCTTCTATTACTGCAAGCACGGGCGCCAGAAAGCGCGGGTCTACTTTTCCGCCGCTCCTGCCCTTCTTGCGGTCTTCGAGCAGCTCCTGCAGGTAGAAGGAGACGACGATGTTGGCCTGCCTCTCCGTCAGTTCCACGAGGTTGATGATGTTTATCTTGCCGTTCTTTATCAGGGCAAGCGGGTCCGCAAGGCCGGCGTCCAGGATCTTTGAAAAGCGCCTCCTTGCGTCCTGTATCTTGTCCACGACTTTTTCAGACGCCTCCTTGTAGCCCTTCTCCCTGCCGGCCTCCGCCGCGGCGTCGACAAGCGCGTTCCAAAAGTCGTCGTCCTTGCGCTTTTTCACCTCGTCTGTGAACGCCACCCGGAGCACGTGCAGCTGGTTGGACGCGTTCTTCTGGATCTCGATTACCTCTGCAAACTCCTCCGTCGCCAGAAACCGCGGGTTTATCCGCGCGTCCATCCTGTTGCTGTTTGGTATGTCAAGGTACGTGTAGTCTTCGTGGTAGTCAAACACCACCATCGTGCCGTGTATGTCAGAGACCTCCTTTGTCAGAAGCGACACGAGGTTGCTCTTGCCCATCCCGGTCATCGCAAGTATGGCCAGGTGCCGTGAGACGACCTTGTTGATGTTCACGCCCACCTGCACCTCTGGGTTGCGCAAGAGCGAGCCCACCTTTATCCAGCCGTGGCTTGAGGGCGAGAATATCGACGAGAGGTCCTCTGCCGTTGCTTCAGACACTTCGGTGCCCGGCTCCGCAGGCACGGGCGGTATCATCGCCCGGCCCTTTTTCAGAGAATCAAGATATCCAAGTATGCGCACGGTGCCCTTGTAGCTCTTGTCCCGCCTGTTCTCTGCGGCGACCTGCCTGCTTTCAAACGCTTCCTCATAATTGCCTATGTCGTCGCCAAGAGCCCCGCTTGTTATCGACGAGCGCTCTATGAGCCCGAGCACGCCCCCGTCGCCATAGTCAAGGACGACGTACTCGCCGATGCTAACCGGCCTCTTTGACTCGAAGGTGACCTCGTCTGGCCGGGCCCGGCCCACCACTATCCCGAGGCTCTCACTCGTCAAGCGCATCCCTCGCACCCTGCTCGTGCTGCAAGCTGAATATGCTCACGAGCTTGTCTATATCATCATTGCTCACCTTGCAGTTGTTGTGCGCAAGTTTCAGGCAGTAGGGGTAGCCACCGACGCTGTGATAGCTCAGTTTGTCCAAAAGGCTTTTCAGCTCCTGCTCGCTTGTACTCCCAAGCACCTCTATCCTGACCATCGGCGTGTGCTCCTTGAGCCGGGCGTAGACTTCGAATATTTTCGCAAACTCTGACTTTACTTCCACCGGCGCGCTAAAGCCCGTCGCATGGTTGCTTGCGCGGTTGTAGTAGTAGATGTCGCCGGCCCGAGAGCCCAGCGCGCCAAACTGCCCCCTGCTCTCTGAGCTTTTTGAAATGAAAACGGAATTGCCGTATTTTTTAACCATGTCGCCTGCGACAGACAGCCCTTTGCCGTTTGTCCTTGCCACAAGCGAGCCGTCGATGCAGATGACGTCGGCCTCCTTGCCTTCTGCCGCCTTCTGCGCGACCGACGCCTCCATCAGCATGGCCTTTGATTCAAGCGAGTCGCGCCGGGCAGAATCTGCAAGCTCGTCTTCAAACTCTGAAGCCAGGACTTTGTTGGCGCTTGTTACCGCTACCGCGTCTATGACATACAGGTTGAGGCCCTGAAAAGCCCGCTTGTTCCAGCTGCTGTCAACCCCGGCAGACTCGCATTTTTGCTGTACCGGCTCGTAGGGAATCCATCTGGACGACGCCTAGGCCACTATGCGCCCGTGGTTTGCATCTTTTATCTTTGAGACCTTTTTCTCCCTGTTCCTCAGGGCGTCAAGGTATACCTCTTTGAGCAAGCAAAATCAGGATACCTGAGCCGTGCTAGCTTAAAAACGATCCATCCTGCCGGCTATCTCGGCCGGATCCCAGAGCGTCCTTGCCCTGCCGGCTTCAAGCGCGCCCATCTCTATCAGCTGCGCAGATATCGCTGCCGCCACGGGAAGGGCGCCGGTCGCGCCGGGCGAGTTGTAGTTCAGCACATGTAGAGACCAGTCCCTTTTTACAACAAGGGTGTCGGGCACGAACCTGCCTGCGCTGTCAACCACCGACGACCTTATGCCGGCGGTGCCCCTTTCGGTAAACGCCGAAGGCCTGATGGCCGGCAGGAATTCCTTCACCCTGTTTATCATCGCGGTCTTTGACAGCGAGCTTTTAAGCTCGGTGCTTGCAAGGGAGACGAACTTTCTGTCAAACGCCACCTTGCGGGCGCCGGTCCTCGACGACTCTAGCATCTTTGGTATCATGTCAGCCAGGTTGCGCGCAAGGCCGTAGGCGTAGGGCCCAAAAACAGGCACCGCGTTTGGCCCCACCTCGCGCCTGCCGTCGGCCCTCACTATCCAGTGCGGGTCGAGGAACGGGTACTCGGCGTGCCTTGGCACCGAGTATATCGAAAGCTTTGTCAGGTCGTGGTATTGCTCCGGCGCCTGCCAGTACTCGCCACGGAAGTGCAGGTCGGTATATTCCTTTGCAACGCCCATCCAGTGCGCGATGTCGACCGCGTTGCCGCCGGCCGCATTTACGATGAACTCGGCCTCCAGCTCGCCGATGTCTGTCGATATGGCGTATGCCCCTCTGCGCGAGATCCTGGTCGCCTTGCGGCCCAAAAGCACGGTGCACCCAAATGACCGCAGGTCCTGCAAAAGCGCCCTTGTAAAGGCGCCATAGTCTACCGAGCCATCCTTTGAGCAGTATATCGCCGACTCGCACCTGACGTTTGGCTCCATCTCTGCCACCTGCCCCTTGTAGAGGAAGCGCAGTTCGTGCTTCTCAAGGCCGTTTGCCTCGCCCCAGGCGATGTATTTGTGTAATCGTTCAATGCCACTGTCGTCAAGCGCCACTTCAAGCACGCCGTCGCGCACAAAGGGCAGGCGCTTTTCCTTTGCAAACCTTTCCCACATTTCAAAGCCAAGGTACGCGGCCTTGGCAAACGTCTTTTTCTTTGCAGGGTCGTACAGGAAGGGGGCGTGCACCTTGCCGGTGTTCCTGCTGCTCGTGTGCCTTGCGATGTCGCGCTCCTGCTCTATCAGGGCCACCGAGGACGGGTCCTTTGCCTGACCCGACAGAAAGTACGCTATAGAGGTTCCAAGCACTCCGCCGCCTATAACCGCGACCTTGTACAAGCACTGTCATGGACAGAGCGGCGACTAATAACCTTGCGAGCTGTAAAACCGGCCTTGTTAACTTGCCTACTCCCCCTCCCCTCAAGGTGTTCCAGTTCTTTAATACAAGATGGATGTATGAGCAATAATTGTCTGCAGTAACAGTCGTCAAGTGCGTCAAGCAGCCCTACCTACCCAACGAAAAAACATTGGCTATGATGGAAACATTCAGGCAGATGGTAAACGACTGTGTTAGGATCGCACTTCAAAACAATGCTTCCACGATGAAAAAACTCTCAAAGCTCTGCTATCCACTACTCGCCAACTACGATGTCGTATCCTATTACAAGCTGTGCGCAATTTCCCATGCTGCTGGCATCCTTGCCAATAGGAAGAAATCCATCAAGCGCGGTTTGCAGCCAAGGCAGCCCTACGCGACGAGACCTCTCCTCATATCTTGCTATGGTTTCAAGATTGAGAATGATGTTTTGAAAGTTCCACTCGGCGACAGACAGTACTTTGACATTCCCCTAAATGCATACGTCAAGAACATACTGACAGATCCTTCGTTGCAGGTTCGTTCTTTCACCCTTACAACCAGCAATACTGTGAGCATCTGCTACTCCAAAGAAGTAGCAGAGATTGAATGTACAGGCGTAGAAGGAGTAGACAGGAACCTCAGAAACCTGACTGTAGGCAACAATAAGAACGTAATGCAGTACGACTTGTCAAAAGCGGTCGGCATTGCAGAAAACACCCGTTCCATAGTTAAGTCGTTCAAGCGCAACGATGTCAGAATCAGAAAGAAAATAACAAGCAAGTATGGCCGGCGGAGAAAGAGCAGGATAGGTCAACTGCTACATCATGTTTCAAAGGCGGTTGTACAAGAAGCCAAGCAGAACAAAGTGGCTATAGCATTTGAGGACATACGGCATATCCGCAGGCTGTACCAGCGAGGCAACGGTCAAGGAAAGAATTACCGCTCAAAGATGAATGGATGGTCTCTTGCCGAGATAAAACGCCTGATAACGTACAAAGCGGAATGGGAAGGCGTACGCATATTCCAGTTATCCATAAAAGAAACGAGAGGCACGTCTCAGCTCTGCCCACGATGCAGGAAGAAGATAACCCAAGTGGACAGGCGTCAGCTGTACTGTGCCGAATGCAAGAAATGGATGGACAGGGACTTGGTAGCAGCCATGAACCTTTCTATCAGAGGGCTGGCTCGGTTCGCCAGTTCACAAGGGCTTGCAGGTGAAGCGATGAGGGGGAACGTGGAGAAGGAACCACTAATCCTCAGAGTCGATGCAAGCAAGTTGACTTTCAGGCGCAAGCCCACAAGTTAACAGAGCCTAAAACCTTAATACGATATCGTGCCAGTTTCAGTCAAGTTGGCGCAGCAGGAAGTCTCTGAGAGGAGGAAAAGATATGACGACCTGCCGGAGCTCCCGGAAGGAAGGCCGGCGCTGCTGCTGTCTGCCATCTACTCTGGCGAGGAGAAGAAGGCCTACCTAAAGTTCTACGACCCGAGCGAGAACGTCGTCTACCACTGGCGCGACAGGACCGGCCACAGGCCTTACTGCTACAGCAAGGCCCAGTACGCAGACATTGTCGACGGCATTGCCGCAAAGGAGTCGAAATACACAGTCGAGCGCGTCAGGAGAAAGGACGTCATTGCAGACAAGGAGATCGACGTGCTAAAGATATCGGCGCCCGACCCGCTTTCAATAGGCGGCACCGACAACAGCATCCGCGAAAAAGTGCGCTGCTGGGAAGCCGACATAAAATACCATGAAAACTACCTTTACGACAACGGCCTGATTGCAGGGCTTTACTACATGCGCCGGGGCGACAAGATAGAGCCTCACATGTACCAGATAACCGAGAAGGTCCAGATGGAGCTAACGAGCCTGATATGGGACAAGATAAAGGAAGAGGGCGAGGCGGGCAAGGAATACCGGCAGTATGTGACAAACTGGGCCAACCTGCTCAACCAGCCGATCCCCGAGCTGAGGCGTGTCGCAGTCGACATCGAGGTCGAGACCGAGGAAGGGCGTATGCCGACGGCCAGAGAGCACGAAAAGCGGGTGAGCGCGGTCGGCTTTGCAGGAAGCGACGGGTTGCGCAAGGTACTGGTGCTTGGCGACAATGTTGTCGACAACGGACAGCCGCTCATCAAGGAAGCCGAAGTGTGCAAGACCGAAAAGGAGCTTTTGGAAAAGGCGTTTGCGATAATCAACACGTACCCGATTATCCTGACCTTTAACGGCGACGACTTTGACCTGCCGTACCTTTACGCAAGGTCGCAGGACCCCCGCATCGACACGAAGGAGGGCAAGGTTATCCCCAAGGACCAGGTGCCAATAGTTGTCAAGAAGGAGTCGTTCATCAAGCACGGCATGCAGGCAGAGCCTGTCGGGATACGCCACGGCATGCACATCGACCTTTTCAGGACGTTCCAGAACCGCTCGATACAGATCTACGCCTTCTCTAGAAAGTACACCGAGTTTACCCTGAACGCGATATGCGAGGCGCTTCTTGAAGATTCAAAGATGGAATTTGAGGGCGACATCAGCGAGCTTCCTATGCAAAAGCTCGCAGAATACTGCCTGAAAGACGCAGACCTTACCTACAGGCTGACAAGCTTTGGCGACAACCTGCTCATGAAATTGCTCGTTGTAATCGCGAGGATAGGCAGGCTGTCTGTCGACGACATCGCCCGGTTTGGCGTCAACCAGTGGATAAGGGGCATCCTGTACTACGAGCACAGGCAGCGCAACGAGCTGATTCCGCGCACAGACGAGCTTGAAGAAAAGGGCACCGCGTCTACTGCTGCCGTCATAAAGGAAAAGAAATACCGCGGGGGAGAGGTTGTAGAGCCGACTCCGGGCATCCACTTTAACGTCGTGGTGCTGGACTTTGCCAGCCTGTACCCGAGCATAATCAAAGTCCACAACCTCTCATACGAGACGATAAACTGTGTGCACGACCCATGCAAGAAGACAGGCAGGATAGAGGGCACGACCCACTGGGTCTGCCAGCAGCGCAAAGGCTTGTCGTCACTGCTGATAGGGTCGCTCCGGGACCTGAGGGTAAACTACTACAAGCACCTGTCAAAGGACAAGACGCTACCGCCGCAGGAGCGCCAGCTCTACAACGTCGTCAGCCAGGCTATCAAGGTCATTTTGAACGCAAGCTATGGCGTCATGGGCGCAGAGATATTCCCGCTTTACTGCCTGCCTGTCGCCGATGCAACAGCTGCAATTGGCAGGAACACCATCCATGCGACCATCAACAAGTGCAAGGAGCTCGGCATTGAAGTGGTATACGGCGACACTGATTCGCTGTTCCTCAAAGAGCCGGCTAAAGAGTCGATTGACAAGGTCATCGAGTGGGCCAAGGACAACCTCGGCGTAGACCTCGAGATAGACAAGCAGTACAGGTACGTGGTATTCAGCAGCCTGAAAAAGAACTACCTCGGCGTTTTGCCTGACGGCACGGTAGACGTCAAGGGGCTGACTGGCAAAAAGTCGCACACGCCTCCTTTCATACGCAGCGCCTTTTACGAGATCCTCGGGATCCTGGGCAAGGTAAACTCGCAGAAGGACTTTGAAACTGCCAGAGAAAGCATCAAGAGCATAATCCAGCGCGACGCCAAGAACCTGGAATCGCACGCAATCCCGCTGCAGGACCTGAGCTTCAACGTCATGATAAACAAGTCGCTGAGCTCGTACGGCAAGAAGGTGAACTCGACAAAGACGATGGACGGCAAGGAGGCGCAGGTGGAGACCTTCAAGGGCCTGCCCCAGCACATCAAGGCCGCAAAGCTGCTTGCAGACAGGGGCAGGGAGATAAAGGCCGGCGACATCATTTCTTTCGTAAAGACAAAGGCCGGCGACGGGGTCAAGCCTGTCGAGCTTGCCAAGGCCGACGAGATAGACACCGACAAGTACCTGGAGACCATGGAGTCGACGCTTGACCAGGTGCTTGCAGCACTCAACTTTGACTTCAAGTCGATGCTGGGCAAGCCCCGGCAGCAGAGCCTGGACGAGCTCTTTTGGAGCAAGCCTCCGATGTAGGTTTATTATCAAGCGCAATAGAAGTTGCACCGTGGAACCGGGGCTCTTGCGCCTTTTCACGGTGCCGGAAAAAACCAGGGCAGGCTACAGCTTTGCAGACACGCCGGTCAGGATTTCGTTCAAGGAAGCAAGGACAATAATGTACGGCGTGCCGCTCGATGCCACGACCAGCTTTGGCAAGGGGACGTCGCGGGGCCCGGAGGCAATCAGGATGACCTCGGCGCGCCAGATAGAGACGTTTGTCATGGACGAGGGCGCCGACATTTACGAGCTGAACTCGATATTCGACCTCGGGGACCTCAGGATTCCAAAGGCAGGCGTCGCAAAAACGCTTGCATTTCTTGACAAGACCATACCGGAAGTGGTCGGCGCGCTAAGGAAGGACGGCAAGGTGCCGGTGATGCTTGGAGGTGAGCACACGCTTTCGTATTATCAACTAAAGGCGCTTGCAGGCGAAAAGCCCTTTGTAGTGCACTTTGACGCGCACCGGGACATGAAGCCCGAGTACGAGGGCATTGAGTTCTGCCACACGACGCCCTTTTACCACCTGCTGAAATACATCCCGGGAAGGGATTTCGTGCAGATAGGCATAAGGCAGGCCGACAGGCAGGAAAACGAGTTTGCCGCCAAAAACGGCGTCACCACGTTTGACGCGTGGCAGGTCCACGAAGACATCTCGCGCGTCGCAAGCTATCTCAAAGGCGCTACTGCAGGCAGAAACATCTACATCTCGTTTGACATCGACGCTTACGACCTGCCCTATGTGCCGTGCACGGGCACACCGGAGCCGTTCGGGCTCGACCCGTTCCAGGTACTGTTTTTGTTAAAGGCGATACACCCGACCGCGCGCCTTGTCGGCATGGACATGGTGGAAGTGGGATTGAAAAACGACGACTACAGGGAAGGCGCGCTTGCGACGCAGACGCTTTTGCGGATACTGTCGCGCAGGTACGCACGCTAGAGGATCGTACAGCGACGTTAATCCAATCATTCACAAAAATTGCACCATTTTTTCGTGCTTAAAATGATACATGCTGCATCATTTTTTCCACTGGAAACGCGCGTGTATCTGGTAAGAGCCGTGCCCGTACGTAAATCAAGCCATGATCTGCGGCCTGGCAGACAAATAGCGCGGCAGGTTCAGCGGGAGGTACGGCTTGTCCTTTGTCTGCGCCTTTACCTCGCTCACGAGCTCTTCCATGGTCATCTCTCTTTGCTTTCCTTCCAGCCTGTCTCGCACTACAAGCTTGCCTGACGCCATCTCCTTGTCGCCAATGACGACGGTGTAGCGTATCCACTCTGTCTCTGACTCGCGGATCTTTTTTCCGACAGACTCGTCCCTGTCGTCAAAGTCCGCGCGTACCTGGCTTGCAGTGAGCTGCGAAAGTATGTTGTCGCAGTACTGCACGTGCTCCTTCCCCACAGAAACGACCCTGACCTGAGTGTGAGCAAGCCACAGCGGGAACGACGGCACGCCGCCTGCCTTTGACACCTTGGCGGCCTTTTCCATGAGCGCGTACATGACGCGCTCGATGGCGCCTGAAGGCGAGTTGTGCAGGATTATCGGGTTCTTTTTCGTCCCGTCCTCGTCCACGTACTCGATGCCGTAGCGCTTGCCGTTTTCCACGTCTATCTGGTCGGTGGACAAAGCGGACGCCTTGTTGAGCCCGTCGATGTAGTTGAACTCCCACTTTAGCGTGAAGTAGAAGAAGCGCTCCTTCCAGACCTCCGCAAGCACGGGCCGGCCGAACCTGCCGATTATCTCTGTTATGAACTCCTTGTTCTCGTTCCAGAAATCCTCGGTGAACCTGATAGCCATCTCGACGTCCTCGTTCTGCAGGCCAAGGGCGTTTATCACGCTTATCGAAAGCTCAAAGCGCTTGCGGAACTCCTCCTTTGCCTGCCCCAGGTCCTTGCAAAAGGCGTGGCAGTCTGGCATGGTAAAGGCGCGCAGACGGCGCAGACCGACAAGCTCGCCTGATTTTTCGCGCCGAAACGAGTACCTTGTCAGCTCGTACAATTTGAACGGCATGTGCTTGTACGACACGTTCATGTCTTTTGCTATCAGGAACTGGCCAAAGCACGCTGCAAACCGCAGGAATAGCTGTTTGCTGTCTGACTGGATGTTGTACTGCCGGGCGGGGAAGCGGTTGAAGTAGCTCTCCATCGACGGGTGCTTTGTGTCGTACATGATAGGAGTCTCGACTTCGATGCCGCCGTACTCCATGACCCTGCGCGTCACATATTGTTCTATGAGCGACTTCATGAGCCGGCCCTTTGGGTAAAAGCGCATGTTGCCGGCGTCAGACGCCGGCTCGTAATCTGCAATGGCCATCTTTTTCATCAGCCTGACGTGCTCTGGCTGCTGGTTTACCGCCCTGTTCTTTGATATCTCGTAGTTTGTAAGGATCTGCAGGTTTGCGTCCTGTTTCTTGAACTTGTATTCTGCCACCGGAGTGAGCACTCCGCCGGGCTGCAGGATGTACCACGTCGATTTCAGTTTCTCCTCGTTCTTCAGTGCAGTAGATTCCTTGCCCTCGTCGTGTCCATGCTCGTGCAGGTGGACCTCGCCGGCCTGCTTTGATATCTCCTTGGCGTTTTCAGCAAGCGGGTGACCCTTTACCTTGATGTTGAAAGCCTTTGTCCAGCCAAACGGGGAGCGGTGGACCTCGGCCACCGATTCTTTAGCAAACTTTTCCACCGCCCTGACCACGCCTGCCGCCACGTCCGGCGGCGCAAGGTCGGAGCTGAGGTGCGCATAAGGGTAAATCAGAAGGCGCGGGCACTTGACCGTGTCCATGTACTTCTTTATCTCGCCGGCAGCCTCTTTTGCGACTGTCTCGTCGTCGCCTGACTCGACTGCCACAAATGCAACCACAAGATCGTCGAGCCTTACCTTTTGCTTTGACGCTATCTCCTCGGCGCTTTTTATCTCCTTTTCAACCGGCTCGTACTCGATAAAGTCGGAATGAAGCTGCAAAAGGCGCATGCTCTGTCACTCTGTCCATGCTAATTTATGGATTAGCCCCATCTTGCCCGCTCGTTTTCCCTGTCTTCCTTGGTAGCCTTTTTCCACTCTTTGTAGTGCACGTGGCAGAGGTAGACGCGCTTGGCGCCACCGAGGCCCATGTCCGGCGCCATCGACGCCTTGGTTCCGCTCATCGAGCGCTCGGCAGGGTTCTCGCACCCGCTCACGCTGCAGGAAATGCCCTTTTCGACCCGTCCCATGACTGCAGGATCAACCTGTCGAGAATATAAAAAGCCTACTTCAGCTATCTTAATACCAAGCTTTTGCCCATCAACGGCATTGCCGTACAACGAGCCCCTGTGCAGGAAGTGCCTCCACCCGATGGAACTTCATTCGTACGTCCTTGCGCGCGTCGACGGCAAAGAAGCTCGGCGCTGCTCCATCGGAACGTGCACCTGCATAGTGATGGCCCAGGTCGAATAGTTGCACAATCTTTATAGCAAACGTTTTTTCGGTATAGGTGGGATGTCTGAAGACGACGACTTTGAGGACGAGTTCGAAGACGAGGACGACGACGAGTCGGCTGACGACGACAGCGACGACGAGTAGCCGGCTTTTACTTTTTATCGTTTCAGCCTGTCGTACTGCATCTTGAAAAGTTCCAAGAGCGCCTGCACGTCATCGTCGCTTTTGATGTAAAATGTCACCCAGCCTGATTCCGGCAGGACGTGGTGGGGCGACGCCCGGCCTTTTTCCACAAGGTCGTTTCTCTGGCCCATGGGAAACGGCAGGTCGGCCCAGCTCGAGTCGTGAATGTGGCCCATCTCCCGGCCGGCCACCCGGAACTCGACTCCGCCAAACCTGTGCGCGCCGGCAGTGACGCCGGGCCACGCCATCAGCTCCTTCTTTATCTTCTCAAAGGCGCATGCCATACAAGATATTCCATGCCGGCGTATTTAACAGTAGCAATACCTGACTTGGCTTGTAATCCCTACTATACCCTCAGCCCAAAGCCCTCGGCAAAGCCCTTGAACTGCCGGTAGGTCTTTAGAAACTCCATGCCCTTCTCGCTTATCTGGTACCTCGATTCTTCCGGGACCTCTTTGAGGAGCCCCGATGCCTTGAGCTCTGACACAAGCGACGAGAGCCTCCTGTGCGGGACGTTTGCGCGCCTGATGAGGTGCGTCACCGTTGCGCCCTTGTCGTGCCCCTCGTAGCTGTATTCCCTCGCCGTGTCCAGAATGTCCGCTATTATGCTGATATGAGTCCTATACCCCGTCAACTTTTTCAACCCTTCCAAGCCCCAGTCTCGAGAACGGCACGACCATGAGGCCGAATCCTGCCACCTTGGCTAAAAGGGCGGGGAGCGCAAACGCGCCGGGAAAGATAAAACCGTACCACGCGACAATCTCTGCCGCCGCCAGGGTGCCAAGACCAGATCCAATCATGAGTGTACTGCTCTTCCTGGTCTGCATGTACGATGCCATTGTCTCTATCGACACATATACTAATAGAATAAAAGAAATTGACCTGACAAGATGTTCTATTGAATTACCCGGGATTATGAAGGGTGCTGTCGTGAACGGTATGAACAGCAGTGCCGTCCCGCGCTTTGAAGGCAGGAAATCAAACGACGACTTTAGCCCGTGGGACATGGCAATGAAAAAGTAGCCCACCGCCTGGGCGGTCAGGCCGGCAGTATTGATGGCGACTGAAAGCCCGGGGCCGGCGAAAAGCGCCGAGGCGAGCATGACAAAGCCCGCGGATATAGAAATGAACGCGATGGTGAGCCGGAGCAGGTTGGGGCTCCCGACGGCAGCATAGCCGGCGTACGCAAACCTCCCTATGAACACGGAAATCGCCAGGCCGACGAGGTTTGCCGCAAGCTCGATCTCCAACTGGAAAAATGCACGGTTGCAGAGTTAATAAACTAGCGCTTGTAGTCGCTCAGGATGTCCTTGTACCTGGCGTCCTTGTAGGCGATGTGCTTGACATAGTCGCCGTAGGTCATGTCAAAGCCGCATGCAGAACACCTTACATAGGAAAAGTCGTCAGCCAGCTCGGCTATCTTTTTGCAGTCCGGGCAGGGCACCTTCATCGCATGTTCTTTCCTTAAAAGATATAATAACTTTCTTGGGCGCGATTCTGGTGCATTCTGGAAAAAGGTTCTTAAGCGCAGCATGCGAAGTTTACCCGATGGACAGCAGCCTCAAGCCGGTCATAAAAAGGCAGGTCATATTCGTCGGCGCAAGCCTTGGCGCCGGGCTTTTGCTCACCTACTTTTTCGGCTTTTTCGTAGGCATGGCTGCAAACGTCGCGATATTTGTGGCGGCGATATTTTTCATCAGGTGGCGCCAGCAAAAGGCGCTCAGGTCGCTTGGGCTTGGTAGCCAGACTGCCGGGCGCGGCTTTGAGCAGGAAGGCGTCAAGCTGAAATACGTCTGCCTGTCCTGCGGCGCAGAAGTCAAGGGCACCAAGTGCGGAGCATGCGGGTCACAGATGAAAAAGCCTCTCTTTTAAGCCAACTTATAATAATGGCAAGCGCGAAAGAGCCGCAGATGAGCAAGACCTGCCTGAAATGCGGCAAGGGCATCGAAGAGCCACACGACGACCCTGCAGCAGAAAAGTACCCGGCATGCAACGCGTGCTGGAAGGAGTGGACAACCTACGCCATCATGGTGATGAACGAGCTTCGGCTCGACATGTCGCTTCCCGAGCACAGGAAGGCGCTGCGCAAGTACGAGCGGGCTTTCTTTGGGCTTGAAAAGGGCGTCGGCGAGGTACAGAAGAACCCCGAGCAGCCGCCGTCACACTAGGCCCAGGGCCTTTTTCGAGGGCTCTGGTATCAGCGCTATGAGCGCATCCCTCTTTGGCAGCGAGAAAAGCACTTCTTTAAACGAGTCTGCCAGAATCAGCCGCTCGCGCCCTTGAAGCGACAGAAATGTGGCTGTCAGCGCCTGAAAGTTCAGCTTTTGGAGCGACTCTGGCTGCAAGAGTATCTGTTTGCAGTATACCGAAAATATCACCGTGCGCTGGGCCGCGTCAAAGCCTGCAAGCACCTCAAGCCATGTCTTGACAAGCACCGAGAGCTTGGCTGGCGCTATGGTGGGCGCCGCAGATAGAGCGAGTGCAATCGTGTCCTGCCTGTCGCGCTCGCTCATGCCGAAAAACTCGGTCAGCCTCTTTTGCAGCATCGGCCTGCGCAAAAAGTCCGGCAGGTTTGCCAGTATCTGGATGATGTTGCCTGCCGCGCCGTTCAGGTCCTGGCCCACGGCGCCTCTTCTGCGCCGGCTCAATTTAATCGCTCCCGGATGAATTAAATAGCAACGCAATGGAATGCAAGCCATGCCGTGCCTTGTGACAGTGGGTGGATTCTTTGGTGACGAGGGAAAGGGCAAGATAGTCGCGTACCTTGCCAAGCGCGACAACCCGACAATCGCCGTGAGGGGCGGCGTGGGCCCTAACGCCGGCCACACGTTTGCGTTTGAGGGCAAGGAATACAAGGTGCGGATGCTCCCGAGCGCCGCGCTCAACCCGTCCACGCGGCTTTTGATAGGGGCTGGCGTGCTTGTCAACCCCAGGATCCTGCTAAACGAAATAGCGATGTTCAAGGCAGACGACAGGACGTATGTTGACGCCCAGTGCGGCATAATTGAACAGCAGCACATCGACCGCGACAAGTCTGAAGACCATCTGAAGAGCAAGGTTGGCACCACTGGAACCGGCACCGGCCCGGCAAACGCCGACAGGGCGCTCCGAACGCTCAAGCTGGCAAAGGATATCCCCGAGCTTTCGCTCTACATAGAGGAT
The DNA here is from genome assembly GCF_013388945.1 of Nitrososphaera sp. GTDB lineage: Archaea > Thermoproteota > Nitrososphaeria > Nitrososphaerales > Nitrososphaeraceae > Nitrososphaera. The sequence continues at coordinate 42,987 of NZ_JACAEH010000004.1, forward strand.
GTCAGCAACTCGGTCAACTTTGCGCTTGAGGCCGGCGAGAAGGTGCTGGTTGAAGGCACGCAGGGCACGTATCTCTCGCTGTTCCACGGCGGATACCCGTACGTCACCTCTAGGGACGTGACAGCGTCCGGGATATGCTCAGACGTCGGCATCGGACCAAAGAGGGTCGACGACGTTCTTGCGGTGTTCAAGGCCTACGTGACAAGGGTGGGCGGCGGTCCCCTTGAAAACGAGCTTTCAGAGGAGGAGGCCAAAAAGCGCGGCTGGCTCGAGTTTGGAAGTGTGACTGGCAGGCAGAGGAGGGCCGCGCCGTTTGACTTTGAGCTTGCAAAAAAGGCAGTCAGGCTGAACAGCGCGACGCAGATAGCGGTGACAAAGATGGACGTGCTGTTTCCAGAATGCGCCAGGATGCGCGACTGGAACAAGCTTTCGGCAGGCGCCAAAAAGTTTGTCGAAGAAATAGAGGGCGAGCTTGGAGTCAAGGTCACGCTCATTGGCACGGGTCCCGAGCTTGACGACGTGGTCGACAGGCGCTAGGATTTTGCAAGGGCTGCCTTGAGCGCGTCGCGGCAGGCGCGAAGATCGTAGAGTAGTTTTTTCTTGTCACCTGACACATCAAGGCGCGACAGGCGCGACCTTGCGTCTGCAAGCAGGTCGTCTTTTTTTGCATTCCTCTTTGGAGGCGCCGGTGGTTCCTCAAGCTCGAGGGCGTGGCGCATCTTGACGTCCAGTATAGCCGACTCGACTGCCACGTAGGCGCGCCAGAGCGAGCCCTTTTCAAGGTGCTCCTGCGCAGACTGGATAAGCCTGCCGAGCCGGTCCAACGATGCGGTAACAGCGGATGGCTTTAATACTCTATTCTTTCAACCTATGGCGATTTGCGGCTCAAGGCGCCCTGCTACATCGCGCTGGCAGGCCTGAAGGACTTTGGAAGGCTCGTGTGCGCGCTCGAGCGCGCGCCTATGCCGGCTTTCTCGCTCAAGCTCGGAGGCAGGATGGTCCTTGCCGCGCAGCATGACATTATCGACGGAAGGCCGGTCATATACTACGCAGAGGCCGACGCCGGCAAGGCGCAGTACCTCGCCTACAGGGCGTCGGGCGGGACGGAGGAAGTGATGCTTGCAGATTCCGTCGGCAACCCGACGTTTGTATACTCGCCGATTCTGCGCGTAGAAAAGTTCCCGGCTGTGCTTTCCAGGTCTGCCAAGATAGAGAAAAAGGCAGGGTATACCGTGATAAAGCTGTCAGACCTGGCGTCTCTCGCCAAGGTGGCAGCATACAAGACGATATACGAGGAAGCCCCGCTCCCGCTGTTTCTGTCCAAAGAGCGCGGCAAAGTCATAATCGGCACCCCCATGAGCGTGTCTGACAACGACTCGCCGGCGTACTATTACTACGTGCTACTTGGAGATACCGTGCAGGAGCCGTTTTTGCGCTATTCAAGCCAGAGGGCGGAGCAGCCGGTGTTCACCACCTCGCTTGAAGAGCACGGCTACATCTACCTCAAGGTGGTAAGGCTTGCGGGCGATCACCCGCTGGTAAAGGCCTATGACTAGCTTTTCAGAGCGCATGGCAAAGGCTGCGAAAAAGAGCAGGATAGTGCTTGCGCTTGACCCCGTGTCGCGCAAGAGCAACCTGAAATACGCTACCGGCAACATCAGGGCAGTCGCCGAGCACGTGTGCGCCGTCAAGATAAACTTCCACCTGCTCCTGCCGCTTTCAACAAGCCAGATAAAAGAGATAACCGAGCTTGCGCACGACAAGGGTCTGCAGTGCATAGCCGACATCAAGCTGAACGACATCGACAACACCAACGAGATAGCGCTCGAGCAGCTCCAGAAGATGGGCTTTGACGCGGTGATCGCAAACCCGTTCATGGGCACGTCCACCCTGACGGCGCTCGTGCAGGCGGCCCACAAGAAAAACATGGGGGTGATTGCGCTCGTCTACATGAGCCACCCCGACGCGTCCGAGGGCTACGGCCTTGAGACAAGCGAGGACATGATGTACAGGATATTCTTTGGCCGGGCCATCACGGCCCGGGCAGACGGCATCATAATAGGCGCGACCCAGTCGGAGATCCTAAAGGAGATATCCAAGAAAAAGAAGGAGCTGGGGGTCCCGCTTGACGTATACTCGCCCGGGGTCGGGGTGCAGGGCGCCGACGCGGTGACAGCTGCAAAGAACGGTTCTGACTATTTGATAGTCGGCAGGGCGATAATAGAGGCAAGGGACCCGGCAAAGCAGGCCCGGCAGATGAACGAGGAAGTCATGCGGGCATTTTCTGCATGAACGCCCGCGCAGCTGCGAGCAGGTTCTTGGCGTTTTTGAATGTGAGCTGCTTCATCGCGTCGTCGTATTTCCTCCACGCATAGCCGGTGTGCTCGTGCGATATGACCACGTCCTTGGCCCGAGTCTGCGCAAGGAAAAGCGCGACCTCCTTTGTCACCAGGCGCTTGCCCTTCCTGTACCTGTACGACACGACCTGCCTGAACCCCTCTATGAACGTGAGGTCGGTGATGCCCGTCTCCTCTCTTATTTCCCTGATTGCAGTCTGCCTCTCGGTCTCGCCGGCCTCGATGTTGCCCTTTGGAAAGTCCCAGTGGCCCGCCCCGTAATGCAGGAGCAGGTACTCCGGCTCGGGGCCGTCGGCATTGAAGATGACCGCCCCTGCTGACCGCTCGTCGACCACACAAGTGTGTTGTCAGGCTTGTTTGTATATTTTATCCCTCAAAATCCCCGGGGGATTCGGGCTCTGCCGTCGCCGGCGCATAGTCGTGCACGTCCTCCCACTCCTGCTGGGTCATCCAGTAGCCGCAGAACCATTTCTGCGCCTGCGCGTCGTACTGTCCGTGCTCTGGCATGGCTCTTTTGGAAAAGGGCGCGCTATTTAGTGTTTCACAGAGTCGCGCGGGTGCCTGTGCCTGTAGCGCTGGTAAAAGAACGCGGCGGCTACGAGCGACACTGCAAGCCCTATGAGGAGAGACGAGATGAGTGTGAACGGGCTGGTACCTTCGGTGAGCACCGAGGCAAACTGGACCATCGGTATGTACAGCAGGCCCAGCACGACGAGCCGCAGTATGTCTGACATCTCCCGCGAGCTTCCCTTGAGCCAGTTGCCCAAAAACACGCCGCCAAGCACTGTGGCTATGCCTATCCAAAGGAGCGTAATCGTGCCCTTGGCAAAGCCGCCCACCACGTCCTTGTTGGCAAGTATCTCTAGCACCGTCATGTCCCGCACGGGGATGTTTGGAGGTATGCTCGATATGCCGTTTGCAATTGCGGCAAGTATGATGAGGACGCCTCCGATGACAGAGAACAGCTTGATAAAGTCTGTCGGGCCCATCTTGCTTACAGAGCTCACGGCCTTGTCGATGTCAAACGCCCTGACCACGAACGCGCCGCCAAGGATAGCAAGTATCATTACTGTGAGCCACTTTGTCTGCTCAAACGCGACTGCAAGGCCGCCTGCAAGGAGCAGCGCGCCGGGCACGCCCAAAAAGAACTTGGAGTACTGCGGGTCGTACATCATGGCCTTTACGTACCTGCCAAACACCGCGTACGAGTATTCGACGCTCCTGCTGTGCCTGATTATTATGCGCTGTACCGAAACTACGGGAAGCCTCGACTGGATGACAGGAAGCACCGTCTCGTCGTCCTCGCCGTCTGACACGATGACAGCGCCTGTCGCGTCGTACTTTTCAAGGATCGCCTTGACTTCGCGGCTTATCTTTTCGTCGGCTTCGATGCCGCGGTTGAACTTGCCTGCCACTATGGCGACTTCTGCCGCGTAGCCCTTGCTGACAAGCTCTTCATAGTGCTTGACTGCCGCAAATATGGCGTTTGCGTCGGCGTCCTCCGGGTCTTCTATTGCAAGCCGGGTGCCGGCGTTGATGCACTGGTCGCGGCCGACGACGGGGGTCTCTATGCCGCCCTTTGAGCCTATGTCGTCGTCCCTGTCGATGCAGAGTACAAGAAGTCGGCTCTGGGAAGCTTCTGTGCCCTTTGGGACCTCCAGTTTATGGTTCCGCTCATAGTCTACGGGCTGGTGTGGCATTTGCCGCGTTTTACAAGTTGGCCGTACAGCTTAATTAATTTAATCAACCGATGCCGAGGGGAGACGGTTTGTTTCAGGGCGTCTCACGATGGACGGAAGTTGAGGCAGACGAGGTACATCTCGCTGCTCTCCTGGCGGCTTGCCTGAGGCTTGCTGACAAGCACCTTGCCAAAGCTCTTCCTCATCTCCTCTTTCAGCTCGCTCAGGAACTCGCCCTCGAACACCTTGAACACCGCGCTGCCGCCGGCGCCAAGGACCTGCCTTGCAAGCGCAAGGGCGCTCCTCGTGAGGTCCATCTGCCGGGCGTGGTCCACCTCCCACATGCCACTGACGTTTGGCGCAAGGTCCGACAATACGACGTCGGCGTGGCCGCCAAGTGCCTCGACCAGGCTCTTTACAGACGCAGGGTCGTCGATGCTGCCCTGGAGGATGGTTGCGCCAGCTACGGGCTCGACTGCCTTGAGGTCGATGCCTGCAACCTTGCCGGCGCTCCCGACGATGCCAGCGGCCACCTGGAGCCACCCGCCGGGGGCGCAGCCGATATCGGCCACCTTCTGGCCTTTCTTGAGAACGTGGTAAGAATCGTTAATCTGCTTGAGCTTGTATGCGGCCCTGCTCCTGAAGCCCTGGTCGCGTGCAAGCTTGCGGTAGTGGTCCCGCCGGGCGTCTGCGAGCCTCATTTCGAGGCTTCTGCGTCCTGCTTCTTGTGGTTTACAAGGTCAAGGGATGAAATAAGCCAGTTTTCGATAAAAGTGCACGTAATCGGGCTGTACGAGCCGTCAAGGGAGCACATGTGCTCCACCGGGCACGTCAGGCACGGGGCGTTCTCGACGCTTGCGGTGTCGATGGGCAGTTTTGTGGCGAACAGCTTGTATGTCCACCTGCCGTTTTCCAGCATCTTCTCGCGCCTTATAAGAGACCTGCGTTCCAGCCTTATGGCGACCCTCGAGCCATCCCTGCTGGTGAGATCGAGCTCTTTCCACAGCTCGGACTGGAGTATCCCGTCCTTGCCGTTTGAGACAATGGTCCGAAAGACCTTGCCGGTAAGGTCTTCAATCTGTGCTTCATCAAGTTTCAACCAGCAACAACCCCGAAGATGCTATTTTTACGTTAAACTGATAAATAATCCTTTTCGGCAGGCGCACTCAGGCGCCTGCCTGGGCGCCTATTTGGCGTTCTTGTCGTCCTGAATTATGCCAAATATGTTCCCCTCGGTGTCCTGGCAGGTCGCAAACCAGCCCACGCCGGGTATCGGGGTCTTTGGCTGGAGTATCTTGCCACCGTTGCTCTGGATCTTCTTGGAGAATTGTTCGACATCGGGGACGCCTATCGTGTTCATGTTGGGCATCCCTGACTCGCCCTTCTTCGAGATGCCGCCGTTTATCCCCGGCTCCTTGTCGCTGCCGGTAGTAGCCATGTAATATTCCATGGGACCGTCCCATTTCTGGAACTTCCACCCAAACACAGTCTCGTAGAACCTCATCGCCCTCTTCGGGTCGTCAGCCGTCAGGTCAAAATGAATTGGTCGAGGCATGGAGCTAGATGGGGTCCGAGCTATTTAAAGATGCTTACAAAAAGTAAGTAGGAGAAAGGAAGTTACTTGCCCTTTGTCCCGAATATCTTGTCGAAATAGTCCGAGTTCTCGGTTGCCATCTCGGCGGCCTCGCCCTCGTTTATGTTGGCAAGGTTCTTGGCAAGCCTCTTCTTGTACTCGAGCTGCATCTGCCTCGCTATCTGGATGCGCTGGGCCTGCGGCGAGCCGGCGCCGTGCATCGACTCTGTCAGGTAGCCCACGGCGTTTCTGCCAAGCGTCATGTTCTCTATCAGCCGCAGTATCCTCATCCTGTTCTCGGTAGAGACGCCCTTTCTGCCCTTCAGGTACTTTTCAAGGAGCGGCCCCGTCGCCGGGCTCCTGAAATCGCGCTCTGACGGCATGGTGACCATGAGCCCGCCAGCGATATCCTGCGCGAGGCGGCCTATCTCGTACGGGAACCTGGTGACGTTGTGCTTGCACACGTTTGCCAGCATGTCGTCGCACTGCCAGTTGCCAGACGCCGTCTTGTGCGCCTGGTACGACGATGCGATGCCTGCAGCAAATATCGTCTCGTTGAGGTGCGTCATTTCCACCAGCTTGTCCTTGATGTGCGACGCGCTTGTCACGCCGTTGTAATCGGCGATAGCAGCAGCTGCTCCAATGAGCACGTCACCAAGGCCGGTCTTGCAGACGTACGAGCGGCGGTGGTAGCACGTGAACCTTTCAACGAGCATCGCCGCAAACTCGTACTCGCCGTCCATGAATATCAGGTCGTTTGGAATGAACACGTTGTCAAAGATTATCATGGCCTCCTGGCCTGCAAACTTGCTGTTGCCTGCATCCATGTCGCCGTCGTCCATGCTCCTTGTGTCGCACGACTGCCTGCCGTAGATGTAGGTGATGCCGGGTGCGTCCACCGGGACTGCGCCGACTATTGCATAGTTCTTGTCCTCGGCCTTTAGCCTCATGGTGGGCATGACAAGTATCCAGTGCGAGTTGATGCAGCCTGTCTGGTGCGCCTTTGCGCCCGTGATATAGACGCCCTTTGCGTCCCTCTTTGTTATGTGCACGAACATGTCCGGGTCGGGCTGCTGCGACGGCGAAAGGCTGCGGTCGCCCTTGACATCGGTCATCGCGCCGCCTATGACATAGTTTTCCTGCTGCATCTTTTTGATGAACTCTTTGAGCCTGTCGTGGTATTTCGTCTTGTGCTTCTGGTCGATTTCAAAAGTGGTAGAATAAAGCGAGTTGAGCGCGTCCATGCCGACGCAGCGCTGGAAGCACGTGCCTGTTAATTGCCCGAGCCGGCGCTGCATCCGGTTCTGGTTGACAAGGTCCTCGGCGCTCTCTGCCACGTGCAGGAATCGGTTGACTGAAATGCTTGAAAGCGATGATTTTGCTGATGCAAGCTCCGGGTCCTCGACTGCCAGGTCATAGGTTGCCGCCACCGCGTTGATTGATGGCCGGATCATTGGGTGATCCACCGGTTCTTTTACCAGCTCTCCAAAAAGGTACACCTTTAGGTTCCTTCCCCTGAGGCTCTTGATGTACTCGGCCCCATTCTTTATTGGCATGATGACGTACTTCGGCATGTTCTTATTTATACGTTCAGCACCACTATTCTGGCAAAAAGTTGCGTATTTCGTCGGCTTTTTGGCGGAAATTTAGTACAGACTAATGGACAAGATCTGGACTAAAGCTTAATGCAGAGATGACGCACGATTGGTTGTGGACCGCGAAAAAATCATAACGGCCGCAATAATGGCAGGGCTGTTTGGCGGGCTCGTCGGCGGGCCGGTGGCAAGCCTGTCCGATTACTATGCGCCACCTGAAAAGAGGTTTTGGCTTTTCATCATCCCCGAGTTCATCGGATTTATCTGCATGGGGCTCATGGTCTACTACGGCAGGTCCAGGAAAAAGAAGGCAGACCTTGATCATTGAATGTAGGACTGGCTCGACTTGTCAAAATCCTTGACCACATGGAATTCCCGGCCAAACTGCGTCTGCACCATCGTCCGCAGCTGCGGGAAAAGCGACGACGGGTCCTCCTTTGCCATCCTGGTAGAGCTGTGGTCGTCGCCCAGGGCATCCTTGCAAAGCTCGAAGGTCATCTGCCTCACTCTGTTCTCGTCGGTTATCCCTAGGCTGTGCAGGTACTCGTGCGCAAGCACCATGAAGAGGTAGGCGTTGTATTCCCCTTCCGAGCCTGAGAGCTTGCGTATCGCCGCCAAGACGTAGCTGTTCATGACTATGACGTTTGAGCCAAGGATGTGGTACGCCCCTAGGTTTGTGGGCATCACCTGCAAAATCAGGCTCAGTCCGGCCCTGTGCATCTTGAACTTGTCAAATACAGCAGACTTGACCATCTCAAAGGCCTCGTCAAAGTTCTTGATGCCTGCCACCTTTGCCTGAAACGCCGCCTGCCTTTCTGTGACCACGATTATCTTCCGCATGCCAGCCGTATAAAGTGGCCGGTAAGCCGGGGCTGACTTCGGAATCTTTTTTACCGCCAAAAAGCGCCTACTTTTCGTGGCGCCCAGACTCAACCTTGACAGGATAATCACAAAGCACCCGGACTTTCCCAAGCCGGGCATACTGTTTCGGGACATCAACCCGGTTTTCAGAAACGCCGACGCGCTCAAGTACGTCGCAGGCGCGTTCTCAAAGACGTTCCCGAAGTCGAAATTCGACTCTGTCGCCGGCATCGAGTCAAGGGGCTTCATAGTCGCCACGGCGCTTGCAATGAAGGCCGGCAAGGGCGTCGTCATGATAAGGAAGGCCGGCAAGCTTCCAGGCAACACGATAAAAAAATCGTACGACATCGAGTACGGTAGCGCGACTATGGAAGTGCAGAACGGCGCGGTGAAAAAGGGCGGCAGGATACTCGTTGCCGACGACCTCATCGCCACCGGCGGCACTGCGGTAGCGGCGGCGCAGCTGGTCGAGGAGCTGGGCGGCAAGGTGGCCGGCTTTGCGTTTGTGATAGAGCTTGCAGGGCTAAAGGGCGCGGACAGGCTGCGCGACATGGGCTACAAGGTAGAGTCGCTGGTGGTGTACGACTGATGGAAAAGGCAGACATCGGCATCATAGGCGGAACCGGCGTCTACGACGCGGGGCTGTTTTCTGACAAGAAGGAAATAAAGCTGCACACGCCGTACGGCGAGCCTTCTGACACTATAACTATAGGCGAGTACGCAGGCAGGAAGGTCGCGTTCCTGCCAAGGCACGGCAAGGGCCACAGAATCCCCCCTCACAAGATAAACGCCCGGGCAAACGTGTGGGCCCTCAAGCAGCTTGGCGTAAAGCGCATAATAGCGCCCTCGGCGGTGGGCAGCCTACAGGAGGGCTACAAGCCCGGACACATCGCGCTTCCAGACCAGTTCATCGACTTTACAAAGGGGCGCGACTACACCTTCTACGACGGCGGGCAGGTCGCTCATGTTTCTATGGCAGACCCGTTCTGCTCGGAGCTTCGCGACGTTGCGGCAGCGACAATCAAAAAGCTCGGCTTTGAATTCCACGTCAAGGCCACGTACGTCTGCGTCGAAGGCCCGCGGTTTTCCACAAGGGCAGAGTCAAAGCTGTTCCGCGACGTGATGAAGGCAGACATCATCGGCATGACGCTCGTGCCCGAGTGCACCCTTGCCCGCGAGGCAGAGATCTGCTACCTCTCGATAGCGACTGTCACCGACTATGACGTGTGGGCTGACATACCCGTCAGCTCCAAGGAAGTGATTGAAACGCTGCACAAAAACGTCGAAAAGACGAAAAAACTGGTGGCAGAGCTGATACCTGCCGTGCCGCTAGAGCGGACAAGGTGCGCCTGCGGGAGCGCGCTTGAAGGCGCGCTACTCTGACGGCGGCTTTATCCCTTCGGGGAGCGTCACGTCGCCTTCGACTATCTTGCGCTGGATCGTCATGACAAGCGCGTCCGGGTCAAAGCCCATCTTTGCCACTTTTGCTAGCGTAGTCTTTGACACTGTGACGCTTGCGTTGTGGCCGCCGATGCGCCCAAACGCAATGGCGGAAAAGCGGAATTCCTGCCCCTTGAGGACGAAATAGCCTGTCAGCTTGCTTGCAATCTCGCTTCCCGACGCGTTTTTGACAAACACGGTGACAGGGATGTCGTCAGAGTGCATCACTTGCCGTCCACTTCCATGTTGCGGTTGACGTTTTCCTTGACAGAAAAGCTCCACCATTCAGGGTCTTTTATGGCATAGTCCCTGACGTCGACTTCGACTGCCTTGTCGTCGGCGTCTTCAAATCTGAATCTCCCTTCCTTTGGAAGTTTCACCAGCCGCCAGCGCAGGTGGCCCTTCCTTGACCTGCTGACTGCGACTGCCCACTCTTCCTCCGGCTTTTTCTTGGGCATGCCGATGTAGTCGACTATCTCGAGTATCCCGAGGCGCTTTTCTTCGCAGAACATCTCCTTCGTGAGGAGGCTGCGCCACACGTCGACAGAGCCCAGCGTCCTGCCGGCCTCGTTTATGTTGATGACCCCGAAATACACGACCTTGTCGCCGCCTGTCGGGTCAGAAGTCGTCATGATGTATTTGAGCGCCTGCAGGCCTATTTAGTTCTTGCATCCTCGTACGGCTTTTCAAGCACTATTCCGATGTTGTCGACCCGAAGGTTCTTCTTGAAGGGTATGCCGTCCTCTGCGCACCGGCGCCTGTAGCGGTTTGTTATCGCAAAGCGCGGGTGCAATGATTCGAATTCTGTTTTCGTAATCTCGATGGCCATGCCCCGGCCCACAAGCGACTTTGCTATCTCTTGCGCGCGTTGCTCGCCGCAGGAAAGCGACTTTGCTATCTTGGCCGCATCCATCTTGCCGTTCTTCACTATTGCCACAAACGCCCGGGCCTCCTCTGCGCTTATCTTTAATTCTTCTACGATGGCCTGCTCGACGTTTGCTAGGTTGACTGCCATTACCTGACTTCCAGCGACATCAGTATGTCTTCGGTGTGCTGCTCGTCCTTGACCTCGTCCGCAAGGATCGTTGTCGCAAGGTTGTAAGTGACGTAATCGCCAAGCTCAAGCGCCTTTTTGGCAAGCGCGTTATAGTTTTCGACTGCTTTTCCCTCGAACTTTGTCGCCCGCTCCAATGCAGACCTGAGGGTGAGGTGCTTGACAGGGTCGAGCGGGCCAATGGTGCTGAGCCTCTCCCACTCTGACGGGTTGCTGGGCGCCTTGCCCCCGAGCTCGGAGATCCTGTTTGCCAAAAGCTCTGCGTGCATCAGCTCGCCGGTTGCCTGCGTCTTTAGCGCCTGCGCGTAGGTGACGAGCCCTATTCCTTCCATGTTTATGCCGACGTACCAGAAATAGTGGAATATCCGCATCTCGTCTGAATACGCCTTTTTCAGAGTCTCGATTATGACCTGCGCGTTCTTGCCAAGGATCTTTTTCTCGGTCTTGCCCATGCCTCAATGTACGCGCAGTGGTATTTAAAACTGGACGAGGTTGCGGTATTTTTCGTACCTTTCCTCGACGTCGCTCTGGGTTAGCGCAAGCAGGCGCTTGACGCCAAAGTCCTCCACGGCAAACGAGCCCATGACGTTGCCGTATATCACGGCCTCTTTCATGGTGCGGAAATCAATGCGCCCCTTGCGCGCAATGTGGCCCAGAAATCCGCCGGCAAACGAGTCGCCGGCGCCCGTCGGGTCCGTTATCTCGTCCAGGAAAAACGCGGCCGCTGGAAAAACCTGGCCCTCCCTGTCAAAGAGCACGGCGCCGTGCTCGCCTTTTTTTATTATCGCAAATTTCGGCCCCATTGCAAGGATCTTTTTCGCACACCTCGCAAGGTTGGCCTCGTCGCAGAGAAGCCTTGCCTCGCTGTCGTTTATCACCACGCCGTCGGTCCTGCCTATCATCTCTGCGACCTTTTTGGGCGCGGTCTGGATCCAGTACTCTATCGTGTCGCACACCACCAGCTTGGGATTGTCAAAGAGCTTCAAGATCTTGATGTTCTGCGCAGGATCGTTGTTGGCAAGATAGACGTACTCTGACTTGGCGTACTGTTCCGGTATGACCGGATCGAAATTTGCAATCACGTTGAGCTCTGTCTTTAGGGTCGTCCTGCTTGAAAGGTTGTAGTCAAAAGAAGAGTCGTAGTGGAAGCACTTGCCGCCCCTGACAGTCACTATGCCTTTTGTGTCGACGCCCTTTTTCTGGAGCGCCGAGATATTCTCGCCGGGCATGTCCTCGCCTATCGCCGCAACCATTGCCGTTTTCGTGAACGCGCTTGCCGCAAGCGAGGCAAATGTGGCGGCCCCTCCCAGGATCCGCTCCTCTGTGCGAAACGGCGTCCGGGTGGTGTCAAGGGCCATCGTGCCAAAGACGGTGAGCAACAGTTGCACTTTTTTCAGCGTGCAAATAAATGCTTAGCTTTCAGTCACGGCCAATGATTTTGGCAGGGAAGACGACTAGGATTTATCATCACCTAAAGCCGGCCCGAATTCCCTGCTTTCCCAGATAGTCGAGGTACGGGTCCCCGTATTCGTAATTCTTGAACTTTTTCCTTCGGTGCACTTTCATGTGGTTCTTCAGGCGCCACTCGTCTGCAAGCTCGGCGTCGCAAACCTTGCACTTGAATTTCTTTTTGTTGATATAGGTCATGGGACTTTATGAAATATAAAGTTCAGACGATTCTCGTCGTGCAAAAAAGAGTGGGGGTGAGATTAGAGCATCGATTCTCCGTCAAGGATTGCCACTGTCACCTCGCCGTCGACTATCTCTATGTGCCCGTCGTGCGACTGGCCTTCTGTGTCCATCACGCCGAACTCGAGGTGGTATTCATTTTCGCTTATCTGTGCCACCATGTCGGTATGCAGGTCAAGCTCGTCGTCTATCTCTATGCCGAGCCCTGACAGCTTGGAGAGTATGAACTCCCGTGCCGCCGCGACCGCAGCCATAGATCCGTCCTCGCCTTCGTCTGCGACACCGCCACTGATGAAGTAGGTGATGCTCACGGTGCTCGTTACCTCCTGTTCGCCCGGCAGGATCTGCGTGTCTGCCTTCAGTGCTTCTGGGGTGCTGTAGAAGATGGGGAAGTGTACGTCGTTCAGGGTCACAGAGTGTATGCCCGACACCTGCATGCCAAGCGCGTCGGCCGCTGCGTCGGCCCTTTGCCTTGCGTCGGCTATAGCGTCTGCGATGAGCCCGTCGCGGACATCTTGCTGTTTTTCAGAAGACAGGAAGAAGTACACGCCGCTGACGTTGTTTGCCCCTGCCTCAATTGCCGTGTCTATTACTTGGCCTGCGTCTACTTCACCGTCTGCGTCAAGGGTGACGCTGATGCTGCTTGAGGCCTTGTAGCCGGTTATCTCAGTCTGCTGGCACTCTGGAGGCGGCGGGTAGATCTCTATGCACACCCGGTCCGAGCTGTTACCGTACACCGGATAGACGCTGTACGAGCTAGTGCTCATCTGCTCTTCCGCGATGCCAAGCTCCTGAAGGGCCGCAATGACTGTGGCAGTCATGTTGGCGTTCTGCGAAGCCGCTTCCCGGGCGGTCTCGCCGCTGGTCTCGACTCCGACTGTCACGGTGAACCTGTCTGGCTGCGTCTTGGTCGTCGCAGAACCAGAAGTCGTCAGCGTGGCCTTGTCGCTGTCATCTATGGGCGCAGAGATGAGTTCTGCATCTTCAGCACAGTGCACCAGCGAAGGGTCGGTGGCGCAATCGACGTCGTCTGCGCTTGTAACCGGCGGCTGCGTGCTTGTCTGGTTGCCGTTGTCCTGAGCAGTCGCGCTCTGCGGGGCCATCAGCTGGCCCGTCGCAAAGACTGCCGCCAAAAGTCCCGCCGCAAGTATCCCTGCAAGCAGGATCCTCTGGTTTTTGGTTTGCGTTGTTTTGCCGTCTGACATTTTCGCAGGCGTTGTACAGGAGCACATCGTAGGAAAACCTAACATTTAGAACGCGTTCCACGCCCTGTTCTGCATTCCAGAACGCGATTTTTCACTCTAAAACCCCAAAATGGCTGTAAAATTTGCCACTATCATTAAATAACAAACAGGGCAACCGGCAAGCATTGAAGCTGGTAATCGCCATCACCGGCGCGTCGGGCGTCATATACGGCCTGAGGGCGCTTGAGGTGCTCAAGAGGCTTGGAATAGAGACGCACCTCATCCTGAGCGAGTGGGGCGAAAAGACGATCAAGATAGAGACCGACAGGGACGGCGACTATGCAAGGTCCCTTGCGACCCGGGTCTACGACGACTCGAATATGGCCGCTCCTGTTTCGTCAGGGTCGTTCAAGACAGACGGCATGGCAGTGATACCCTGCAGCATGAGGACCCTTGCCAGCATCGCAAACGGGCTTGACGACACGCTGGTGGCAAGGGCCGCCGGCGTCTGCATCAAAGAGTCCCGCAAAGTGGTGCTGGTGCCAAGGGAAGCCCCGCTATCAAGGATACACCTTGAAAACATGTACAAGCTTGCCGGCCTTCCAAACGCCGTAATCATGCCTGCGATGCCGGGGTTCTACCACCGCCCAAAGACAATGGAGGAGCTTGTAGACCACGTCGTCGGCAAAGTCTTGGACCAGTTTGGCATACAGCACGAGCTTTTCAAGAGATGGGGCGAAAAGGCCGGCACCAACTTTTGATTCTATAAGGTTTTATAATCTCGGATTTGTAATTAACTCGTGGCTGCCGAAGGGGTGAGGCGGGATAGCTAGGTACAAAAAGACCTACTCCAGCCGGTCGGTAAACTTTGTGATCCCTCTTTTAGCCATGATGCTGGTAGGCGGCATGTACGTCCTTGCTTCCCGGGGTGGCCAGGACGGCGCAAGCTTCATCATGATTACCATAGCCGCAGGGCTTGTCGTGTACTGGGTGTGGGAGCTGCGCAAGATATCAAGGCCTTCTGAGCAAAAGATGCCCCGCGAAGTAGAGCAGAAGGACTGGGTCTACGACCTGATAAAGAACAACGACGAGATGGTGTTCGTCGCAGAGGTGCCGGGCCCGGAGGACCAGATAAACGTGAGGCTTGCGGCGGGCATCCTGCGCATAAAGGGCGGCCAGAACTTTTCAAAGGACGTGCAGCTGGACCTGACGTCTGAGATGGGCATATCCGACTACAAGTACCGCAACGGCGTGCTCACGATAAAGATCCAGAAAGTCTAGAGTTCCGTGTTGTCTTCCCACAGGCGCATCTTGTCTTCCTTGTCGCGCCTGCGCGCTTCCTGCAGCATGTTGTAGACCGTCTTGTGCATGCTCCCCTTTGCAAGCTGGTCTATTGCTTCTGTCGCAAGCCTGATCTCGTGGTACGTCCCGATGAGCCCTACTGTGTGGCCGTACACAGAGATGTAGGCGCCTGTCAGCTCTTCGATGGTCCTTCGCGCTTTTCCGCCCTCGCCTATTATCCTGCCGCGTATGCGCGCAAGTGCGCTTGGCGACTTGCCGGCATAGTCGCGAAGGTCAAGTTGCTGGTAGACTTCTTCCTCCCCGAAAAGGCGCATGGCTCGCTCTGGCGAAAAACCGCGTGCGATTGCAGACACTATCTCGACAGCCTTGAACATCTCCATCTGCTCCACCGGCTTGTCGCCTTTTACCATCGCGTCGCCTGATTCGCTGTCAACCTCTATTGCGACGCCGCACTTTTTCTCGATGTCCTGCTTTACCTTGCCGCTCTTGCCTATCAGGGCGCCTATCCTCTCCCGGGGAATCTTGACGGTATGGGCAAAGCTCATGTCGATATCTTCTCTACAAGCCGGCCTGCATCGAGCACCTCGATGCCCCGCTTTGCAAAGAACCTGTTCACGTTTTGTATGTCGCGCACTAAAAACTGTTTTGAATTGGGATGGCGGACGTCAACTGCTGAGCCAAAGTCAAAAAGCATGACTTCCCCTGCCGGGCTCTTGAAGATGTTGTATTCTGACAGGTCGGCGTGAACAAGGTTGGCCTTTTGGTACAGCATCGTTACCTGCCTGACGACCTCGTCGTAGTCTGCCTGCGTCACCTCGCCGTCGCCAAGCGGGATTGCTACGTGCCCCTCCTCGTCGCCGATGTACTCCATCACAAGCACGTTCTTTTCAACCGCTATCGGGGCCGGCACCTTCACGCCGGCGTCGTGTGCCGTCTTTAAGTTCTTGAACTCTTTTTTGGCCCACGCCGCTATAAAGCTCCTCGTGTCCTTCTTTATGTCTGAAAAGCGCGGGTCGCCGGCGATGTACTGCATCCTCTTCTTGAACTCGGCGCTGACTGTCAGGTATATCTTGACCGCGACGTGCCTTCCTTCAGGCGTCTCGGCAATGTAGAGCTTTGATTCCTTGCCGGACGCAAAGTGGCTCCTGACTGATTTTAGTATGCCATCGTCTACCATCTTTGCAATCACTTTCAGGGTAGGCAGATCGAATACCCCCTCCATCACTTGGTAGTCTTCGGACCTTTTCTCCAAAAGCCGGCTTTCGCGCTCGCGCTTGTCGTAGCGCCTGTCGGCCCGCGCAGCTGCCTTGTTGTCGTCTGCCCGTTCCCTCATGAGCATCACGTTTGCTGGAACTTGAATATCATCAAAAACGGCACGCCGGATATCCGCTTTACAGAGGTCTCTTTTGCCATGCCCATCTCAAGCGCCTGTCCCACGATGCTGTTGCCCACCAGGTTTGCAATGGCGCACTTTTTGAGGAGCTCGCCGGCGTGGTCGCTCTCGATGACCTCCTGCTGGAAATATTCCTTCGTAATGTTTATCACAAGACCGTCCTGCTCAAGCCTGCTCCCCACAAGGGACAGGTCGCAGATGTCCACCATGAGCGACCCCTGGTAAGGCGTGGTCCTTGCCGCGTACAACAAGTGTCCTTGTGCGAAGAGCGTAATGAGGCTTTCTAACCGTAGGTCTCTATCTTGATGTCAAACGAGCCGTCCTTGCGCCTGTTGCGGTTGCTCACAAACCCCAGCGGCTGCAGGATTGCTATCACGCTGTCGATTGTGCCCTGGTAGCCGCAGATGTGGAAGAACGTGTTTTCAGGCGCGACCCTGTGCCCGAGCGCCTTTTCAAGCTCCGACCTGCCGCCGTTTGGCACGAGGAGCGACTCGACCCTGCCCGTGCGGCCCGTCCAGCCCTGCGACGCAGGGTCGTTTGGCCTGCTGACTGTTGGCAGGTAGACAAAATTGGGGTTTTCTTTAGCCATCTTTTCAAACATGTCACGGTAGCCAAGCTCCCGGGCGCTCCTTGCGCCGTGCAGGACTGCAACCTTTCTCTTCGAGCCGGCAGCCTTTAGGTGGAGCGCATAGCTGACAAAGGGCGCAAGCCCGGTGCCTGAAGCGACGAGCACGAGCGTCCTGTCGTCGGGCGTGCCGTCGGCCTTTTTGTCCTCCAGCGTAAAGGCGCCGGCTGGTTTTCGCCAGTACAGCCTGTCGCCGACTTTCATGTTGAAAAGCGCTGTCGTGAACTTGCCGGGCACAGGCTCCGTGGCCCACTTGATGTACAGTTCAAAGTAGCGCTTTTCCTCAGGTGGCGACGAGAGCGAGTAGGCGCGGTTTGTTACCCTGTCGTCGCCGTCAAGCTTTAGCCCGAGCGTTATGAACTGCCCGGGTTTGAAATCCGGGACCGGGCTCGAGTCGTCGGGCTGTATCCTCAATATTGCAAGGTCAGGGGTCAGGTCTTCCCTGTATGATATCCTGCCAAGCATGGGCTGCACGCTCATATACAATTGTGGCAGGGTCAGAGTATATTTTTATTTGGTGCCGTTTCACCCTACGGCGACTTGGCAAGCGCAAAAGGCATAGCCATAATGGCCGCAATCGTGGTTGGCGTGGTAGGGGCAAGCATGTTCATCTGGTTCGGGCCGCAGGGCCAGCCCAACGACGCCAGCTTTGGAGAGGACGTGACTGCAAACAACATCAACAGCTTTTTGCCCGAGTACGCGCTTGGCCTGATCTACACCAAGCACCACAACCTCGATGCGGAAGTGCAGCTTGACTATGACAAGTGGAAAGGCGGCGACCTGGACTCCTCGCGGATGCTCCGAACCATAGACGACGCAAAGGCCGATGTCGCACAGATGCGAGGGGCGTTTGACGCGGCTACGCCGCCGGAGGAGTGGAAGGAGAGCTTTGACCACTATGCTGCAGCGCTTGCGAGCTACTCGAGCTACCTTGGAGAAATGGAAGAGCTAGTCAGGGACGGAGACAAGAACGCCGACGAGACGGCGCTTGAGCAGTACCACCAAGAGTCAGATGACCATGTAGAGCTTGCCACATCGGCCTTCCCGGTCGATCCGCTCAACACTAGCTGAGCGCCTGCAGTACATGGTCTATCCTTGCGTCTGTCTTGAATCCGCCGGTATTCATGGAAGCCCTTGATGCTTTGTAGCCGGTTGCCTGCAGTTTTTCCACTATCTTGGCTACAGAGTGCGGGTTCGTGTGCATCTTTGACGAAATCTCGTCGCCCTTGAAGTAATACGGAACATCGATCTCGCCTGCCGCCGCGTCCAGTATTTTCCTGCATTTTTCGTCGCCGCCCTCGGCCATTTTTGTGACAAACGGTGCGTCCTGCAGTGGCGCAGTCCAGAGTAGCCCCGCGGTCTTCATGCTGTGCTGGCACAGCTCGCACTTGGCATTTTCGTATTCCTTTGCGGCAAGCCGGTGGCCGCAGTTGAAGCAGTGGCGTATGTAGCCGAGGTTTGAATAGACGTCGTTTGCCTCGCTCGAGCTGACGTTCACCTGCGCGTAGACGCGCAGATAGTGCATCGTGGCGTGCGCAAACACCGGCTTTATCGCAAGCTCGAGCCGGGACGCGGTGAGCGCCATGAGCGAGGTGAGGAGCCTGACTGCAGTCTCGTTGCCGTAGCCGTTGTTGAGCGGCCGGCCGTAGTAGCGCCGGAGGCAGACCTCCGGGTAGACGCCGCAAAGGACCGCGGTGTCAGTCGCGGTTATCGACACCAGCCCGCCGTCAAGGGCCGCGCGAAGCACGCAGTCGACGTGCCTTGCAGGCGTGCCAAAAGGGTCAAGGTCGACTATGCCAAAGCGCTCTTCCCTGTCGTTGCCATTTAGGAGGAACTTGCACACCTCGTTTACTGAAAACCTGCATTTTGCCGAAACGCCGTTCAGCTCGGCTGCTTTTTTGGCGGCTTTTATTGCAGACGGGTTGGCGTCGTTGCCGTACACCTGCTCTATCTCCGGCACCTCGACTGCCACGCGCAGCGCCCGGGCGCCGACGCCCGTAAAGCCGTCGGCAAGCGTCCGCTCTTTGAGCCGGGGCGCATAGGCCCGATATGCAAGCACCGAGAGATCGCGGTTGAGCTTTGCGGCAGGGTTGAAAAAGGCCGGCGTCTTTGGCGGCACCTTCTCTGTCAGCGACAAAGGAGGAACGAGCAGTTTCGTCCGCCCTTCCACTATCTCCGTGAACCCTTCCACGCAGAGGTCAGCGCGGGGGCGCTATTTATTGTCAAGCGGTTTTGTAAAAAAAAGTCCGCCTTAAAAGAACCAATTCTGCGCACGAGATTGTTTTTGCCTCTTGCCATCATGCAAAATTGTATCATTTTTTCGTGCTCAAAATGTTACATGATGTAACATTTTTTCTGCAGGTAGAAAAGGGGTCAGGACCTGTCCGGATTGGGTACAGAGTCCGACCCTGGCTTTGTAAATGTGCAGGCAGAGGCATCTAGAGGCGGCTTTTTTTACAAAGCCTTGTCAAGCGCAATCTTAATAGCTAACCGTCTTTTTCAAATACACGGCTTATGCTCATAGGCGGCGTCGACGAGGCAGGGAGGGGCTCCATTCTGGGGCCGCTTGTGGTCGCCGGCGTGTCTGTGCGCGAGTCCAAAGTCCTGAAGCTGAAGCGGATGGGCGTCAAGGACTCCAAGAAGCTGACGCCAAAGGCCCGCGAAAGGCTCTATGACGAAATAGTCAGCCTTGCAGACCATTACCACATACACACGATAAAATCCGCCGAGGTGGACAGCCACGTGCTTGAGCGAGGGCTGAACAGGCTCGAGGCGATGGCGATGGCGCACGTGATAGGCAGGATAAAGGTCGACGAGGTGTACGTCGACTGCTGCGATACAAACCCGGAGCGCTACAGGGAGCACATTGCCTGCCACCTAAAGAGCGCGCCGGCGATACACTCGCTGCACCACGCAGACAGGATAAACGTCGTCGTGTCGGCCGCGTCGATACTTGCCAAGGTCGAGCGCGACTTTGAGATCCAAAAGCTGCGCAAAAAGCACCGCAACATAGGCTCGGGCTACCCGTCTGACGAAAAGACAATGCTCTTTATCCGCAACTGGGTCGCCCGCAAAAAGAGCGCGCCTGCTTTTGCCAGAAAGTCCTGGAAGCCGATGCGGGTTTTGCTTGAGGGACTGGAGCAGAGGACGCTTGTCTAGGGCTTGAACACGCAGTATATCATGCCGTGGTCCTTGTCAAACGGCTCGAGGTTGATTATCTGCTCGACTGCAAAGCCGGCCTTTTCCAGCTTTTTCGCCTCCTGCACGACGACTGCCTTTGGGTCCATCGTCACGTCGATGCTGCGCGTCTTTACGACAAGGAGCATCACGCCGCCCGGCTTGAGGTAGGCCTGGCAGTTTGTGATTGCAATCTCTGTCTGGTCCGGCTGGGCAATATCGCAGTAGACGACGTCGACCTTGCCAAAGACCGAAAAATACGACTGCGGCCGCCTGGCGTCCTCTAGGACCGGCACGACGTTTTTGCGCTTTGATGCCACGTTCTCTATCAATTCGCGGGCGACGCGCGGCGCCGGCTCTACTGCAAATACTATCCCCGCGTTTCCAACGATGTCAGATACGTGGCTCACCGTGGTGCCTGTTGAGGCTCCGAGGTACAGCACCTTTGTGCCGTGCTTTATCGGCATGCCCTTCAACCCCTTGCGCATGGCGCCGGCAAGCTTGCTCCTGTAAGGGTCCCACAGCCGGTACTCGTCGCCGTCCTGCTTGACCAGCTTTTCGCCGTAGACGCTGTTTCCAGGCACCAGGTTCAAAGTCGCCGCGTGCTTTTCGCCTGCGACGTAGATCCACTTAATACCGTCGTTTTCCAAAGCGCTTTCGGTCCTTTCCCGGTCCGCCCCTGCTCGGGCCGCCAAATCCCCTGTCGCGGCCTCTATCGCGTCCTCCGCCGCCAAACCTGCGCCTGCCACCAAATCCGCGCCTTCCACCTTCGCGGCGCTCGTGCTCGACGTGCTTTCTCTCGCGCTCCTTTTCAGGAACGGGCTCCTTGTACTTTCGCGTATCTCCTCGAGCCGGGTGTTAAGTTTCTCGGTTATCGCGGCGTCCTTGCCCTCGTGGCGGTAATAGTCAATCCTCGCCGCTATTGCGACCTTTGAGGCTATTGCCCTTGCAATCTTGCCCCTCTGCCACTTTGGAGCAGAATGGATGAGCGGGTGCTGGAAAAGTATTCCGTGCTTTGGCGGCCGCGCGCCGGTCTTGAGCGCCCTGAAAAGCGCCTTTTCTGCGCCAAGGACCTGAATAGTGCTTGCAGGCAAAGTAGCAAGCCTAGCAAGGCTTCCTGCCTTGGCTATCAGCCTGGCGCCGACTGCAGCTGTCAAGAGCTCCTTGACGTTTGGAGCCACTGCCTCCATCGCGGCTTCGATGTGGTCTGAAAGGACGCGCCTTATGTCCGACTGCAGTATGACCTGATCTGCAAGTTTCTTCACAATCGCAAGGTTCTCCGGCGTCATGTCGCCTCCCTTGCTCCTGCCTGCCGCGTCGAGGATTATCTCCAGCTTGCGGTCCTGGAACCCGGCGCTCTCGAGGACCTCCTTGGTTATCTTGTCACGCGAGCCTGCCCTGCTTATTATCTCTGCGTGCGCCACCAGGCTCTGCACCATGTTGTCAAGCTCTGGGAAGTGCAGGCCGTACCACTCGCGCATCCTGGTGCCGACGGTGTTGATAATCTTGTCAAGCTCGTCCAGCGCGTTTATCGACTGGACAATGTGCAGGTCTAGCCGCTCTGACGCCTCTTTTACGCGCGACGACGACAGCTGGATTGCAAAGTCGCGCAGTGCCTGCATCGCGTCCTGGGCGCTTGCCGCAAACCCGGCCTTGACGATATAGTCGGGCTTGTTTGCCTGATACTCCTGCTGTTTTTCTTCGCCCATAAGGTGGGTGTTCAGGCCGGCCTGGCGCAGCATTATCTCCACGCTTGCGTCGTTTACCGCTATCGAGTCAAAAGAGCGCAGGCTGTCGACGAACGTCCTGACCTCGTCGGGCGCGCCCCCGCTTTTGAGGAGGCGGTACGAGCGCAGCGCGCTGTCAAACTTTTTTGAGGCGGCTACGTTTCCTGCGCCGTCAAAGGCTACTAGGCCCAGCTCCAGCAGGACCACGGAGCAACTGTTACTGGAAGACATTTGTCGTGTGTGCTACATTGACGCCATTAAAAAAGGTAGAGTCAAGTGAACTGCCAAGCCTTGCAAGTGTGTGGAGTTGCGTTTATTCAGGTCGGAAGGTCCGCTAGGACTTCTTGCTAGAATTTATACCCATCCCACCCAACATGCAGGCATGGGCCTGACTGCGGCTGACAGGCGCGCTCTTGAGGCGCTGATAAAGGCGGCTGCCAGGGACCCGAGGGTGCCAGTCGAGCTTGCAAGAAAGATGGTTCCGGGGCAGGGCGACATCGAAGAATTCGCGTACGGCCTCGTGTCGGGGATGGTGCTTGGCAACTTTATGGCTCTTTTCGAGTCGCGGAACGGCAGGCAGGCCGACAGGGACGAGACTGCCGACGTGCTTGCCACCGTGGGCGCCAGGATGCCTCTTTTGCGCAAGGCGATAATGAAGCACCTCGAGCTCCGCTAGCACGCAGCACGGGTCTATAAGGCAGCAGGAACTTGGTTAGAAAACGTTTATCTAACGAACTTGGGTCAGAACGTGCGTTGGAGCAAAAGAAGGCCAGGCTGCCAGTGGCAATGCGCGACGTCATAATCGTCGTGGCAGGCGTCGCCATCGTGTGGCTCGGCCTGCGCCTTGCGTTTGACACCAACAACCCCTTTTACGTCGTTTCGTCAAGCAGCATGGTCCCGACATTGCAGGTAAACGACGTGCTTGTAGTGCGCAACGGCGGCTCGTGGGACACACTGAAAGTGGGCGACATCATTGTCTTTGACAGGCCCGACGGCGAGGACAGGGTCATCGTGCACCGCGTGGTTGACATAGACGTCCAGCCGGACGGCGACAGGATAGTGAGGACCAAAGGCGACGCAAACCCGGCCTCGATACCGGGTACTGACTATCCCATCCAGGAGGACAACTACATCGGCATTGTAGTCTACGTGATGCCCGGGGCCGGCCTTGTAACCAAGGTGATAAGCCCGCCTGTCAACTATATCATAATCGCGGTAATCCTTGTTATCCTGTTCTTCAGCAAGTGGGGAAGGAAAAAGGACACCACGCCGGCGCCGCCTTCCACCGGCCCGCAGCCATGAAGTCCAGGACCGAGTACCTGACTTTTAACACGCCGGAGCGCAGGGCGTTTATCAACATCACGCCGCAGGTGCGAAAGGTGGTGGAGGCATCAGGCGTCAGGGAAGGCCTTGTGCTTGTAAACGCGATGCACATCTCTGCAAGCGTGTTCATAAACGACGACGAGAGCGGCCTGCACCAGGACTTTGACAGGTGGCTTGAAAAGCTGGCGCCCTATGCGCCTGAAAGCTATATGCACAACAGGACCGGCGAGGACAACGCCGACGCGCACCTGAAGAGGCAGGTTATGGGCCGCGAAGTTGTCGTCGCCATAACGGGCGGCAGGCTCGACTTTGGGCCCTGGGAGCAGATATTCTATGGCG
This sequence comes from Nitrososphaera sp., assembly GCF_013388945.1. Taxonomy (GTDB): domain Archaea; phylum Thermoproteota; class Nitrososphaeria; order Nitrososphaerales; family Nitrososphaeraceae; genus Nitrososphaera. The sequence goes on from NZ_JACAEH010000004.1 coordinate 66,305, forward strand.
AGTTTGACGGCCAGCGGCCAAAGCGCGTGCTCGTCAAGGTAATCGGCGAGTAGTGCAGTATTTGGAAAGCGGCGTTTTTGCCGGTTCAATTTTAATGCAAAAAACGCGAGGTTAATTCAAAATAATCGCAAGAGGGTATATATACGGCCCCTTTATAAAGGGGACTATGCCGCAGACCAAGCCCATAGTCAGCATCGAGAACGTGGTTGCTTCAGCCACCGTGAACCAGACGGTCAACCTCAACCTTATCACCCAGATATTCCCGGACGTCGAATATCACCCGGACCAGTTCCCGGGGCTCGTTTTCAGGCTCCGAAACCCCAAGACGGCGACTCTAATCTTCAGCTCGGGCAAGATGGTCTGCACCGGCGCCAAGTCGGAAAAGATGGCAGTGACTGCGGTCAAAAACGTGGTGACAAAGCTGAAGAAGGGCGGAATCCCGCTGCAGCACGAGCCGCAGATAGAGATACAGAACATCGTCGCTTCCGCAAGCCTCGGGGGCAAGATCCACCTAGAGCTTGCCGCAAGAGTGCTTCCAAGGAGCATGTACGAGCCCGAGCAGTTCCCGGGCCTCATCCACAGGATGCTTGACCCAAAGACCGTGATACTGCTGTTTGCGTCCGGCAAGCTGGTGTGCACCGGCGCCAAGAAGGAGAGCGAGGTCTACCGCGCGGTTCAGAACCTGCACGCCCTGCTCGAAGAAAAGAACCTCATGATCTACGAGGGCTAAACGGTTATTAGCACTCCCCGTCACAGCATGGGCGTGGCTTTGCGCCTCGCGCTTTTCTCCATCCTCTTCCTAGTCGTGGCCGCGTCCGCCTTCTCGCCGGCGTTCTCGCAGAGGGGCTCGAGGCCGGCATACATCTACGACTATGCAGGCATCATATCGTCGTCGCAAGAGGACGCCATCGACACATATTTGCGCGGGCTTGACGACGCGACCACGAACGAGATAGTGATATACACCATTCCAAGCTTTGTCGGGCACGGCATAAAGAAGGACGGAGTCGAGATCCAGGACCGGGACTTTCTTGCCAACTATATCTACAACGAGGTCACCCTGGAAGGCATAAAGGGCATCGGCAAGGCCGGCAAGGACAACGGCGTGCTCGTGCTTTTCTCGCTTGAGCGCGACGCCGGCGGGGGCTCGATGCGCATCGAGGTGGGCAGGGGGCTTGAAGGCGACATAACGGACGGGACCGCGGGCCAGATACTTGACAGCTACCTTGTCCCGGCAAGGGACGAGTACGAGCAGTCAGGTGCAACATCTCAGTTTGACGACGCGTTTCTGAACACGGTGTACGCGCTTGCAGGGCAGATGGGCTACACCGGAGAGGGTCAGCCGATTGACGGCGGCGACTTTGTCGAAGACCCCTTTGACGAGAATGACGCAATATTCATCGCAGTCATGTTTGCGATCTTTATCGGCATCGCCGTCCTCCAGCTGAAATACGGCAGGCGCCGGCGCCGCTTTTACGGCGGGTACTATGGCGGCTGGGGCGGCGGAGGAGGTGGCGGTGGTGGCTTTGGCGGCGGAGGCGGGGGATCCGGCGGTGGTGGAGCAGGGCGCTAAAAGAGTAATAAGTAGGTGGCATAAATGAAAAGCAGCGCATGGTCAGCAAGGGCATCATCATAGGCGGAGCAGTCGCAGGCGCCATCGCAATCACCTTTGCAGTTTTGTTCAGTATGTATTTCTCGGGCTTTAACGCGGCCCAGCTAAAGGACGAGAACGTCAAGAGGCTTGCCGGCGACATTGATGTTCAGCTGCAGCGCAGGTACGACCTGATACCCAACCTAGTCAACTCTGTCAGGGGCTACATGCAGTTTGAGCGCGAGGTGCTCGAGCAGGTGACGCAGCTTCGCACCGACTGGCAGCGCGCCACTAACGTGAACGAACGCGTCGAGCTTTCAAACCAGATAGAGGAGGCCCTTTCAAAGATAATACTTACCTACGAAGCGTATCCAGATCTCAAGTCTGACCAGGTTGTGGTCAGGCTGATGGACGAGCTTGCCGGGACTGAGAACAGGATAGCAGTAGCAAGGACATACTACAACGACGGAGTGCGCGACTACAACACGCACCTGCGCGTCTTCCCGAACAACGTGTTCAACGAAGGTGGATTTCTAGGACTCGGACCGTGGGGACTGGAACCGTACACGCCGTACGAGGCGACTGCAACTGCGCAGACGACTGTCCCGCAGGTGGACCTCTCGCCCTAGTCGCCTTCAAACTCGCCGCTTTCGCCAATCTGGTCCATGACTGACTGGAGCGTACTGTCGTCGACAAGGCCGGCCCCGTGCAGCGTGTTTACGATGTCGTGTATGGTCGCAACCGCGGTGAGCCTGACGCCCATTCCTTGCAGCTTTTCCTCCGCGCCTTCAAGCCTGCTGACAACTGCGACCACGTCCTCCACCACGCCGCCGTTTGCCCTAATGGCCTCGACTGCCTTGCTAACGGAAATGCCCGTAGTGGCGACGTCGTCGATGATTACTACCCTTGCGCCTGACGCAAGGTGGCCTTCGATGAGCTTGCTCGTGCCGTAGCCCTTTGACTCCTTGCGGACGTAGAGAAACGGCTTGTTCATCTCGTACGCAAGCGCCGAGCCAAATACCAGGCCGGACGTCGGCACAGACGCAAGGCAGTCAAAGCCGGCGACGCCCTTTTCCACGGTCTTTCTCAGAGCGCCTATGGTGAGGCGAAAGTGGGAGGGGAAGCTGGGGAGCATGCGCAGGTCGATGTAGTACGGGCTTGGCTTGCCCGACGCAAGCGTAAAGGCGCCGAACTTTAGTGCGTTGCTCTTGAGCAGGAACGACGCAAATTCAAGGGTAAAATCGTCTGTCACACCTTGTCTATGAAAACGTTTTATTTTATCTTTTATAACCCCAAGAGGGGATGCCAGAGATTTGGCTCAAGTACGGCAGCACAGACGTCGTGCTTGACATCAGGTTCGAGAACCTTGCAAGCCAGGTCTCGTCCAGTTTGCAGGCAATCCCGGACGAGCAGGCAAAGGCCGCACTTGACGCGGTGCCTGTCACTGACAGCATGCTCATGCTTGCGCTCTCGTCGTCAAGGGCGTCGGCAAAAGCGGTCAGCGCCATATTTGAGAATGCAAGGGCAAAGGGGTTTGCAAGCGTCGCGGTAGACGTGCCGGCACGGCTTGCAGGTTCGTTGCGGACAAACCTTGCCGCGCTCGCGCCGGACCCCCAGGCGCAGGCAATATCGATAAACCGCATAGACTACCACTCGCTTGCAGAGCGCATGTCAAAGTTCCAGAGCACCGTCATAGTGTCTCAGGTGGCGTACGACCCACTCTTTGGGTTTGCAGGCGCCCCGAGCGCGCTTGTGCGCAGCATGCTGCCGGAAAAAATGGCCGAAGCGTTCTCTGCAAGGCAGTCAAACGCTCCGGCGCCCGGCACCGAAGGCGCGCCGCTCAAAGTCGCGCTCGGCGCCGTTGAAGGTCTGCAGGCAACGTCAGTCGAGCTTGTCGCAGGCGCGTCCGGCATCGCAGGCGTGCACGCTGGAACCGTGCCCGAGGCGTTCTCAAAGGCGCTTGCGCAGTTCAAGCCCGCGACAGAAGTGCAGGTAGATTCTGTCAAGTCGGCGATAATCAGCGCATCGGGCGAATCTGGGGCGCACACGACCCTTTCAAGCGCGCTCAACTCTCTTTGGAACTCTGTCCACGCAGTCAAGGACGGCGGGAGCGCGGTGCTGCTTGCCGAGTGCAGGGAGGGCCTTGGCGGCGGGGCGCTTCAGGCCTACGTGGAGGGCAGGCTTGCGCAGGAGCAGGTTTCAAACACCCCGTACAGCGACGGCCTTGAGCACCTGCTCTACATCCAGGAGCTCAAGGAGAAAAAAGAGCTTGCGCTCGTGTCGACTCTTCCGCACTATTACGCCACAAAGCTTGGCTTTACCACCTTTGGCGGCGCGCGCGACGCGCTTGAAGGCATGCTTGCAAAGCACGGCAGGGGCCACAAGGCGCTGGTCGTCGCCGACGCGGACATCACTTTGCTCAAAACAGCGGCCTGAACGGCTCCTGCGGGATGGGTACGCACAGCACTGCCAGCGCCATCGCGACCCAGAAGAGCATCTTGCGCTTCTTTGAGAGCGGCGAGACATCGTCAAGCGGCGTGCTCTCCGGCGCCCTCGACGCGATGAAAAGCACCAGAATTGCCATGACTACGTATCCCAGGCCGGCCAGAACCCCTATGCTGCTGTACGTCAGTATGCGGTGCCACCTGACGCCGAGCGTAGACCTCACTATATGTCCACCGTCAAGCTGCGCTGCAGGCATCAGGTTTAGGAATGTGACGAAAAACCCCACCCATGCCGCAAAGAGCACTGGCGACATTATTAGCACGTCGTCGCCGTTTGCTCCCTCGTTCCCGACAAGATAGTTGGTAGCAGACATCAGGATACTGGTGTTAAGTTTGAGCAGCTGGACATCTCCAAGGAGTTCCTCCACTTGGTCAGCGGGTATCAGAACCGACGTGTACGAGCCGTAAACGGAAACGATGATTGTCACTATCAGCCCCGCTACCGGGCCGGAGATTCCGACGTCAAAGAGCACGTTCCTGTTCGTCATGTTGGCCCTGCTCACTATTACGGCGCCCAGCGTCGGGATGAAAGCTCCGGGGTAGAGCGGTATGAAATGCGGCCACGACGTCTTGATGCCGTGCCACCTGTTGGCTATCATGTGTCCCATCTCGTGCACGCCGAGGATGCCCATCAGGGACATGGTGTAGACCGATGCTATGAGTAACGGATCCCGGATGAAAGCCTGCGCAAACACGTCGTTTGCCCTGATCATGCCGTCGAGGAAAACTACGGTGAGTGTGACTGCAAAGAGTATGGCAGGGAGATAGACGAGGTACTTGCGCGGCTTCGTGCTTGCCATCTTGGATATTGTTATCACGATGCCGTTTTCTGCGGTGATAGACGAGGACGAGAGCGTTGGCATCAGCCTCGACTCGTATTTGGATCTCTTTGCGGTGGCTATCATGCCCACCTTGGCAAGCTCCTTCAAGAGCTTGGGAAACGTTTCCTGTATTGTAGTCTCTGAAATCAAGAACCTGATGGCCTCCTCGCTTGGGTGCTTTTGCGTGTCGACTATGGTGTAAAATGAGGAGACTATGGGCGCGGCCCTTGAAAAGTCGCCATTGAGAAACGTGGCCACCGAAGAATCTATACTGCATCTGGATTAAAGCCTTGTCCTGAAAAGTTCCATCGCGCTTGAAAATTACTGGAAGCAAACCTGTTAAGGTTAAATAGTGTCTTTCTTGCTCTAAATTTTGGTTTGCAGACAGCCCTGCGCAAGGTAGGAGACTATGTCATCCGCCGGTGCGAGGAACAGGACCTTCCGGCCGTCATCGACATAAACATGGCCGCGCTCCCCGAGCACTACTCGGACTACTTTTTCGAGTCAATCCTGAGGGAGTTGCCCGAGGCGTTCATAGTGGCAGAGCTTGACGGCAAGATAGTGGGCTACATCATGTGCAAGATAGAGTTTGGCTTCTCCAACTTCCGCAAGCTGGGATTTGTGAAAAAAGGCCACGTGGTTTCAGTAGCGGTGCTTGAAGAGCACAGGGACAAGGGCATAGGAAAGGCCCTGATGCTTGAAGGCATAAACGGCGTGCTCCAGAGAAAGGCCGACGAGATCTACCTCGAAGTCAGGGTGAGCAACACGGGTGCCGTCAGGATGTACGAGAGGCTGCGCTTTGAGACAAAGTCGAGGCTGCGGTCCTACTACCGCGACGGCGAGGACGCCTACCTCATGGCGCTAGAACTTGTCTAGTCGATGAACGTGTTTGATATGTTGCTCACGGCCTCTATCATGCGGGGCTCGTGCGCCTTCTTGTTAATTAGCACTACCACGCTTGCGTCCTCGTAGGTCGAGACCACGCCTGCAAGCCTGCGCAAGAGCGAGAACACCCTGTCAAACCCGAGTGTGTATATCAGCTCAGTCGCGTTGTCCAGAAGCACGGTGGATGCAGGGTTTTCCCTCACCAGGTCCTCGACTGCCTGGGCCAGATCTGCCTCGTCGTCGGAAGGCACGACTCGCTCGTCTGCCTTTCTGCCGTTCTGCGCAGGGTCTCCAAGCACGCAGACCGCGTACTTGCCCTGGGCCTGGTGGTAAAAGTTGCTTCCCCGCCGGGTCAAAAGCACCAGCTTGGGCGACTCGAACAGCTGGTTCATCGTCCATGTGACCCTCGGGCTTGCACGGGAGTTGCCGCCGTAGTTTATCATGACAAGCTTGCCCTTGAGCTCCTGGCCGGCTGCCGCAAGTGGCTCATAGTCTTCCACGAACGCCTTGGTGCCGGTCTGCGTTGCCGGCTGCTCTTTCTTGGCGCCGCCTATCACGATGTCGGCCTGCGAGGGCACGACTGCGGTGGTGATGTCGGCCTGCTGCACGACCGGCTGCTCCTCGCTCATCTGGCTCTTCACCATTGCAAGCAGTGCATCGGCGCCCCCACCTATGAGGTCGCGAAGCGTAGTCTCGACAAGCTCCAGTTTTGTCATCCTGACAAGGTCGCCCAGGACGACCCTCTTTGACACAAGGATAGCCGCGGCAGTAGCAGACGCGGCAGATATCGCAGACGCAAAGCCGCCATAGATGAACGCAAGCTGCATGGTCTGCAATGATCGTTCTCTGAGCGCGTCGCCTATCTGCACGTTGACTGTATATAGCGAGTCGTAAGAGGCGATGAGCCTGTCTGCCTGCGTCATGAGCTGGCTGGCCTCGGCGTTTGCCTGCGCGCTAAACGACGGGTCGGATGCAAGTATCGACAGGTCTTCTACGCGCGTGCTGTAGCTGTCCCACTGCTGGTTGACGTCGGCCACAAGGAGCGTCTCGTCTGACGCCAGCTTGGAGACGTTAAAGCTGTCTACGGGAAAGACAAAGCCGAAAGGCTGATCAAACGCCTTTGGCAGGTCCTCTATGCGCTTGTACTCGTCCATGCTGCCGTCGATGCCCGATTTCAGCTCCAGCATGTGCGACATGCGCGCGCTTTTTTGCGGTTCGCTCGTAGCCGTGAACTGGACGAGATCCGACCTGATGCCTGCAAGGTCTGCCTTGTTCTTTGAGAGTATTCCGAGGTTAGGGACAAACCCTTGGTACACGATTGACATCTCCTCTCGGAATTTTATGACCGTGAACGAGAAGACGGCTGAGAGGGCCGCAACGGGGATGATTGCGATAAGGATGAAAAACAGGATCATCCTGTTCTTATAATCCAATTCGGGGAAACGTTGGTCGTATCCCGTATGTAAGGATTTTTAGTACCGCCCCTCAATGGGCCTCCCCGACGAACGGTGGGTTTAAAAACTCTGTACATCCTATACGCGCATGGTCTTCAAGTACATAGACATCCTGGGGGAATCCACCGAGGGCTTTGACGACGCTGTCAGGAACGCCATATCAGAGACGGCACAGACCGTCAAGGACATCAGGACCGCCGAGGTGGTGAGGCTCAACGTCATAGTCAGCGACGACAAGATAGTTGAATACCAGGCGTACATGCGGGTTGCGTTCAAGGTAAAGCGCAAAGAAGGATAAAGGTTGATAAGATGCGCCGGACGCCAACAACTGCATGAACGCAAAGCGCGGCAACAGGGGCGCAGGTGCAGCCTTGCTTGCGGTTGCCATAGCGGCGTTTCTTATCTACGCGTATTTTCTGCTTGGCACAGACTACAGCACGGTCATCATCCAGTTCACGGTCCTTGGCGCCGTCGGCGTGCTCCTGGCGGTGCTTGGCTGGATAGGCTACACGATGCTGACCGCGCCAAAGGAAGACGCTACGCCTTCGTGACTGTCACGTCTGCAACTATCTGGTAAACCCGCGGCCCGACTTCTCTGACGACTGTGGTTTCTGTCACATCATGTTCATAGTCTTTGAATGCCTCGTGCGCGTCCTTTTCCCCAAGCTCCTTGGCGTGTTTTTTGCTGTCGGCCCGCACGTGCGCAAAATAGTGCACCACGCCCTTTTCTTTGAGCGCCGCAACGGCTGGCGCGATAAACTCTTTTGCGCGCTCGGGAAGCGGCATCAGCACCCTGTCGGCCACGCCCGTCAATTGGTCGCGGATTGCTGAAGTCGCGTCGGCGCAGACAGGGATCACGCGATCAGAGACCTTGTTCAGCCTGGCGTTTTCTATGCAGAGCTCATTAGCAACGGGGTTTGAGTCGATGCTGTAGACTCTGCAGGTCTTGTTTGCCTTGGCGATTATTATCGAATACGTCCCGACGCCGGCAAACATGTTCACGATTGTTTCGCCCTCGCCGACAAGGCTCGCTATCCTCTGTCTCTCAGTCGACAGCCGTGGCGAAAAATAAGCCCTAGCCACGTCGACTTTGAACCTGCACCCGTGCTCCTTGTACTCCGTTACTGTCCTGTTCTCGCCGGCAAGAAACTCCAAGTCGCGCACCCTAAAGTCGCCCCTTACTGCAGATGCCTGCGCAAACACGGCCTTTGCAGTCTTGACATTTGCAAGTATTGCCTGCGCTATCACCGTCTTTTTGCCGGCAAGGCCGTCGGGTATCTTTATGACGACTATGTCTCCGACCTGGTCAAAAGCGGAATACACCTGCGCCGCTTCCTCGGCGTCAAGCACGCCTGCAAGCACGTTCTTGAGCATGTGGGGCATGTCACTGCTTGACGTAGTAATAGTTGCCCGAGTCTTTCTGCTCCCTGTCCAGCCTGCCCCCCTCCTTGTTCACCCGGGGCCGGCCGGTGGTCTCGTCGCGCCTGTAGGTTATCGAAAGAGCTTTTAGGAACCTGTTCATGCCGTCCTCCTTGCGCATGGGCGCGGTCGCCGTGCCCCTCAGGCCCGGCTCGCCTTCGAATATTACAAGCGTGTCTGACACCAGGTCGATGAGCTGCATGTCGTGGTCGATTATAATCGCGGACTTGCCCTGAGCCTTTACAAACCTCTGTAGGAACTTTGCAACGGCTATCCTGTCCTCTGCGTCCAGAAAAGCCGACGGCTCGTCCAGCGCGTAAATGTCTGCCGGGCGCAAAAGCGACGCGGCGACTGCGACCTTCTGCAGTTCCCCGCCGCTCAGGTTTTTGACGCTTTTTTCGTACAACTTTTTGGCGCCAAGCGGTATGATTATCTGCTCCTCCGCCGGCGAGCCCTCTATAGGCCCCTGGTACGCAGTATACATGAGCGAGCGCACGTCGCCGTCGTATTCCTGGCTGAGGTACTGCGGCTTGTACGAGATCTTGGCGCCGACCTCTATCTTGCCAGAATCCGGCTTGTCCACGCCGGCGAGCATGCGCATGAACGTGGTCTTGCCAAGCGCGTTTGCGCCCACGATGCCGACGACTTCACCCTTGCGTATCTTGCCCGCAGATACATGGAGCTCAAACAACGGGAACTTTTTGGAAATGTCAGAGTAGCTTGCGACAGGCACGTCGAGCACTACCGAGTCTTCGGAAGTCGCGATGTCGAATCGGAACGCCTTGTCACGGAACCGCACGTTCTCTGCTGGAAGGAAGCCTTCAAGGAAGCTGTTGATGCCCACCTTCGTGCCCTGCAACGAAGAGACGATGCCGTAGGCGCCTGGCTCGCCGTATATGATGTGGACATAGTCTGACAGGTAGTCAAGGAGCGTCATGTCGTGCTCTACCACCATCACGCTCTTGCCGGCGTCGGCCAGGTCCTTCATCACCCTTGCGACTGCGAGGCGCTGGTAGACGTCGTTGTAAGAGGAAGGCTCGTCAAAGAAATAATACTCGGCGTCCTTTGCCGCCGCGACTGCGACTGCGAGCCTCTGAAGCTCGCCTCCGCTCAGAGTCGCAAGGTCCCGGTCAAGGATGTTCTGCAGTCCGAGCTGCGATATCAGCTTGTCTGCCACCTTGCGCTCGTCGTATTTCTTCAAAAGCTCTTTTGGCGTTCCTTTGAACGCCTTTGGTATCATGTAGACCAGCTGCGGCTTTATAGAAGCGCGCATCTGGTTGTTTGCTATCTTTTCAAAGTGCGACTTCAGCTCAGTCCCCTGGAAGTATTTCAGGACGGCGTCCCAGGACGTCTCGCCCTCGAAGTTGCCAAGGTTTGGCTTCATGCTGCCTGACAGGATGTTCACTATCGTGGACTTGCCCATGCCGTTTCTTCCCACAAGGCCGACGACTGCGCCCTTTTTCGGGGTCGGGAGCCGGTAAAAGCGGAACGAGTTGACGCCGTACTGGTGGATTTTCTCCTCCGACAGCTCCTTTGCAAGGTTGACGATGACAATCGCGTCAAAGGGGCACTTCTTTATGCAGATGCCGCAGCCCGTGCACAGCTCCTCGGATATCAGCGCTTTTCCGTCCTCCTCCCGCTGGATGATGCACTGGCCGCCTGTCTTGTTCACCGGGCAGTAGACTATGCACTCTAGCCCGCACTTGCGGGGCTGGCACAGCTCGTAGTCCATGACTGCGACCCTGTGGGTAGAGGAAGGATCGTCTCCCATTTGCAGCTGATTTTCGACGTGAATGCGTTATATAGCTATTCCCAGAAATTGAGAAAGAAAAGAGGGGAGGGCCACTAGTACGTCCTGTTCCAGTAGGGCGTGATTGTCGCCTGCGTGGGCTTTTCCTTCTTGATGAAGTTGACCGTCTCTTTCATCACCTGCTCTGCCCATTTCTTGAACTCCTTCTCTCCCAGCGGCAGCGGATCCGGCGCGCGCACAAAGTCTATGCTCTCTGCCGTCAGGGCGCCTGCCACCATCTCGTAGCCGCTCCCGCTTCCTGTCGCCGGCATAAGGACGACCCGGGTCGCGCCGGTCTGCGCCATCGCGGCCTCTATCTTGTCTACCGCGCTCTGCACCGCTGCAGGCGACAGCGTTGGCCAGTCCTCCCGTGCAGTCACACCAAACGCGTCTGCAAACTTCATCTTCTTCTTGGCAAACATGGCAGCGTTGGTGAGCTCCTGTTTCTGGGCCATGTCGTTTGCATCCGACTTGGCACCGTGGCCAACCAGAACGAGCACTTCCTTCTTGGCGTTTTCGCTCACGGCCTTGGCCTGCTTGACAAATATGTCCCTCAGCTCTGGGTGGTCCGGCCTCGCCGGCTCGGCAAACACCAGGACTGTCTGGCCGTTTGTCGGCTCTAGGCTCGTTATCTGACCCATGTACATGCACGAGTCTCCCATCGGCACGCCGGGGCAGTAGTCGTATTCTGGAATTCCGCCAAAGACGCCGCGGGTGACGTTGTGTATCACAGTCGAGTTGGGCCCGAACATGTCGGTGTACATGAACACTGCGTACTTGACGTCGCTGTCAAGCGACAAGAGTCCGTCGTCCCAGTTGTATGGCATGTGGTATACGACTTCGACCGGGGTCTTGCCCTCGTTTTCGATTGCGCTCTCCATCAGCAGCATCCTTTCCACGTTTGGCGTTCCGTGGTGGTTCATCATGTCGCCGTGCGTGTATAGGAGGGCGCCGATGTCGTTCTTTGGCCCCTTGGATTTTTTGGCCTGGTCAAACGTCTTGGTTATGCACGTGCCTGCGTCTGTTTCTGAGAGCTCCAGTGTCATGACCTTTGACACCGAAGTGGCGCCGGTCTCAAGCACCGTGACCCGGTTTGTGGCCATCTCCGCCTCGCCGTCCTCGGTCATCGAAGAGACGCATTTGTCGTCAAACACGACCTTGTGGGCGTGCCACTCAAGCTCGTCGTGCTCCTCGCCAGGTGTGTCGTCGCCCATGTGCGACGTCACGGCGTAGGTGCCGGCGTCGGTGACAAACGCATACGCGAATATTTCTCCCTCTTCGTGTGGCATCTCTGCTCCGGCCGTGCCTTTCACTGTAAGGTAGGGGTTCCCGTTCTTGTCCATCCCGAAGCTCTGTATCTTGAAGCTCTTGCCGTGCGCCGGGCCATCGTCGTCGTGCCCGTGCGCAAAGCTGGGTGCGACTGCAGTCGGTGTCAAAAGGGCAAACACGAGTATGCCCGCAAGAATAATGCTTCTTATCATCGGGCAGATACGCCGGAAATCGTTATTTATTCAGCCAAGGCCATTTTCGTTCTCTGCTCTCGTTATCTGGAACGAAAAAGGTTGGCATAAGATTAAATTGAACCTCCCTGAAAAAGAGGTAAGCCGGTCATAGCGGCAGGGTGCGACCCGGTCCCATTCCGAACCCGGAAGTCAAACCTGTCGTCGCTGCTGTGTTACTGATCTGCGTGAGCGGTCGGGAAGCAGCAGTGCTGGCATTATCTATCCACATACTCTCCAAAGTGCACCTGCTTTAGCAATTGTCGCGTGTGCGTCGCCATCATGTCTATTATTGGAAACACGGCCGCAAGGCCGGCGGGGTCCCACACGCCGGTTTCTATTATGCAGCAATAGTCGTGCGCCTTGACTTTCAGGCGCTTTACCTCCTCCCTTGTAATGCTCTGTGAAAGGGCCTGCGTCAGCCCGGCGTCCTTGGCAAGGTAGGTAGAGAGCACGCCTCCGCTCCACCCTAGGTTCGTGGCCTTGCCGTTTTTTAGCTTGTAGTAGGGGCTTGCGTCGAGCAGGTTGTGCGCGTTGTCGTCGTTGTCTGCCACAAAGTCGTTTGCCACCATGCAGTGGACGTCAAAGAACGGGCCCATCCTTACGACCTCCTCTATGCCGATATAGTCGATATTGCCACTTTGCATGGTCACAAAGCCGTCGCGGTTGGCAAGCCAGCGCTCAAAGTAAGGACGCCGCTCGGGCATGACGTCGGCCATGCTGCCTGCCTTGCACCGGTAGCCCTGCTCCGAAAGCAGGCGGACAAGCGAGGAGAGGTCAAACACCGGCAAGGGCGATCACGCAGGTGGCTTTTCCTCTTCCGACAGCTGTTTTACCAGCGTCCTTATGCCAAAGCCGGTCGCGCCCTTGGGGTTGTAGCTCCTCTCGTATGTGCCGTCCTGCGTCCACGCGGTGCCTGCGATGTCCATGTGGACCCACGGCGCCGAGCCGACAAAGTTTGAGAGAAACGCTGCCGCCGTTATGGCGCCTCCGGGCCGGCCGCCGATGTTCTTGATGTCGGCGTGCGTGCTCTTTATCTGCTCGTGGAACTCGTCGTACAGCGGGAGGTCCCACATGCGCTCGCCGGTCTTTTCTGCCATCCTGCGCACCCTGTCAGTCAGCTGCTTGTTGTTGCCAACAAGCGCCGCGACATTGGCGCCAAGCGCGATTATCGCGGCGCCTGTCAGCGTCGCCATGTCTATCACCGCCTTTGGGCTGTAGGTGGCAATGCCGTAGGCAAGCGCGTCTGCAAGTATCATCCTGCCTTCCGCGTCCGTGTTCAAAACTTCGACGGTCTTGCCGTTGTACATCTTGACGATGTCGCCGGGCCTGTACGCGGTGCTTGACGGCATGTTCTCTACAGAAGGCACGATGCCGACGACGTTTACTGCCAGCTTCATCGACGCGACTGCGCGAAGAAGTGCAAGCACGTTGCACCCGCCGCACTTGTCAAACTTCATCTCGTCCATCTTGTCCCCCGGCTTGAGTGATATCCCGCCCGTGTCAAAGGTGACTGCCTTTCCGACGAGCAGGTAGGGCTTGGCGTCGCCGGCCCCGTTGTACTCGAGGATTATCAGTTTCGGTGGGTTGTTGCTCCCCTTGCCCACTGCCACTATGCCGCCAAGGCCCATGGTCTCCATTTCGTAGCGCTCCACCACCCGCGCCTTCATGCCGTACTCGGACGCAAGCGATAGCGCCACCGAGGCAAGGTGCGCCGGCGGGCAGTCGTTTGGAGGCAGGTTGCCAAGGTCCCGGGCAAAGTTGACTGCCTCTGCCACGTGGCCTGCCTTCTCTGCTATCATCTGAAAGCGCGGCGAGTCCGAGTTTATCAGAATCGTGACCTCTTCCACCTTGACAGACTCGGGGTCGGGCGCCTTGTATTTGTCAAAGGAATAGAGGGCAAGGGCGATGCCTTCGGTCATGGCCTCGACCAGCCCCTCGTCGAGGTTTGAGAACTGCAGTATGGAAAACTCCTTCGTGCCAAGCTCCTTTGCCCGGAGGACCGCCTTGCCTGCCGCTATGCGTGCCATCTCGTCTGTGAACTGCTTGCGCTTTCCAAGGCCCAGCAGCAGTATCTTTTTCATGGGCCCCTTGCCCAGCGTGTAGACTATCATGCTTGAGCCGAAATTGCCGCGAAAGTCCTTGTCGTCAAGCGTTTCTTTTATGTACGTCAGGACGGAAGGGTCCAGCTCCTTTGACTGCGAAAAGTTCTGCTCGTTTTCAAAAACGCCGATTATCAGAAGCGAGGTCTGTTTCTGGTCTATCTTTGCCTTCTCAACCTTGATCTGGGCCATGCCAAGAGTTGGACGTGCCTCGTTATTTTAAGATGATCGAAAGTAAAAGCTTTCGCCGTGCGACAGCATCTTTGCCAGTCGCTCAAGCGTGCTGTCAGGGCTGCTGCACGCCGGGTTTATCGACGACAAAAACGCGTCGTCGTTTTTCCCGCCCTTGAACCAGCCTGCGATTATTTCGCGCACAAGGGGCACGAGCCCTGACCTTGCGCCAAACGCGCCGCGCCTGTTTATGAGCCAGAACATTCTAGTCGCGTCGTAGCCCTGCGGGAAAACAGCGGCCTTGGCCTTTATCGCCTCCTGCGAGCCGTGGCCGGCAGTCCTTATCCAGCCTCTGGAAAGATTGCTTGCCGCCCTTGCAAACCCCGTGCAGGGGCCGCACGAGTCGTCGTATATGAGAAGCGGCCTTGCAAAGAGCGACGAAAGTGACACAGCATGATTTCGCCTGTTTGGCTATTAAGTCTTGCAGGTGGTGGAGCTATCTTTTTATTTTCCTCAAAGTCAGTTTGAGCTGCAGTGGAATTATTCTCCGGTGAAAGATATGGGCCTTGACCTGCGCTACCTCGAGCTGAAAAGGAAGATCCGCGAAGTCCGCATGTGGGCTATTCAGGGCATAGCCGAGGCCGGCTCGGGCCACCCCGGCGCCTCGTTTTCTGCAGCCGAAATAATGGGCACGCTTTACTTCCGCAGGATGAGGCACGACCCGAAAAACCCTTCATGGGACGAGCGGGACTACTTCATCAACTCAAAGGCGCACTCGGCGCCCGGATATTACTCGACACTTGCTGTAGCAGGCTACTTCCCGCCCGAAGAGATAAAGACCCTGCGCAAGCTGGGCTCGCGCCTGCAGGGCCACCCTGTGAGGTATTCCGATCACCAGAAGCACCACAGCGTGCCGGGCATCGAGTATTCCGGCGGCTCGGAGGGCATCGGGCTTTCAGTCGGCGTCGGCATCGCGCTTGCAAGCCGGCTTGACGGCAAGAAAAACCGCGTCTACGTCATGATAGGGGACGGCGAGTCAAACGAGGGCCAGATATGGGAAGCGTCCATGGCGGCTGCAAAGTTCAAGCTAGACAACCTTGTAGCGGTGCTTGACAGAAACCGCATTCAGCAGGACGGCTTTACCGAGGACATCATGCCGCTTGACCCCACCAAGAACAAGTGGGAGGCTTTCAACTGGCAGGTCTTTGAAGTCGACGGTCACAGGGTTGAGCAGCTGATGGACGCGTTCAGCAGGGCTGCGCTGATAAAAGACAAGCCTGTCATGATAATCGCAAACACGGTCAAGGGGAACGGCGTCAGGCACATGGCAAACAGCCCCCAGTGGCACGGCAAGGCGCCTTCGAAAAAGCACACGCCGGTCCTGCTTGAAGAGCTTGAAAGCGAGTTTCTCATAGCGCCTTCCATCATAGCTGGCGAGAAGGAGAACTACGAGGACAAGATCAAAAAGGCCGAGCGCGAGGGCGTGGAGCTGATACACCTCGACGTGATGGACGGCAGGTTCGTTCCAAACAGCACGTTTTTGGCAGACACGATAAAGAAGCTCAGGCCGGTGACGACGCTTCCCTTTGACGCCCACCTGATGATAGAAAAACCAATCGACCATATCGACGAGTACATCGACGCAAGGTGCGACATCATAACGGTGCACGCAGAAGCCTGCACGGAAAAAGAGTTTGCGGTAATTCAGGAAAGATGCCTTGCGGCAGGAATCAGCCCGGGCATTGCGATAAACCCTAAAACAGACGTGCCAAAGTGGCTCTACCCGTATCTTCCCGACCTTGACATCGTAATAGTGATGTCGGTGAACCCCGGCTTTGCAGGGCAGAAGTTCATACCCGAGACCCTGCCCAAGATGGTCGCAGTCAACAAAGAATTAAGAGAGCACGGCTTCAAAGGCTACATAGAGGCCGACGGCGGCATCGACGCCACGACCCTGCAGCCAGTCTACGACGCCGGCGCCCGCATATTTGTCGCAGGAAGCGCCGTGTATGGCAACTCGGACATACACTCTGCAGTCATACACCTGCGCCACAAGGCCGCTGTAACGCTTGAGAAGAGGCTCCTTGAGCACTCGACAAAACTTGGCATAAGGGCCGACTGGATGAAGGCGCGGAAGAATATATTGATCCCTTACGCATCTGAACTTGCCATAGAGGAAGAGCTCAATGCTATTAAGTAGCGAGAAAAAGACTGCCGACATGAGGGGCGCCTACGGCGACGCCCTCGTGGAGCTGGGCAAGTCAGACCCGCGCGTGGTGTGCGTCGGGGGCGACACGACTGACTCGCTCAAGACCAAGAAATTCGGCGACAAGTTCCCCGAGCGCATGTTCAACGTCGGCATTGCAGAGGCAAACCTCGTGTCGATTGCCGCCGGCCTTGCGATTGCAGGCAAGGTCTCGTTTGCAAGCACCTACGCGGCATTCATCCCGGGCAGGGCCGTTGACCAGATCCGCAACACGATATGCTATCCTGCTCTGAACGTCAAGCTTGTTGTATCGCACGGCGGCCTCACGGTGGGGCCTGACGGTGCGTCGCACCAGCAGATTGAAGACCTGAGCACCACGCGGGCGATGCCCAACATGCGCGTGATTGTCCCGTCAGACGCAGTGGCAGTCAGGCACCTGATAAAGACGATAGCGAACACGCCGGGACCGTTTTACATGCGCCTTGCAAGGCCGACGACGGAGCTCGTGTATTCCGAGTCGACGCCGGCTGAGCAGTTTACAGTCGGCAGGGGCAACGTGCTTGTCGACGGCTCTGACGCCACGATAATAGCGTGCGGTCTGATGGTCGGAAAGGCACTTGAGGCCGCGGCCGCGCTAAAGCGCGAGCAGGGGCTGGCTGTCCGGGTGGTGGACATGTTCACGATAAAGCCCATTGACACCGGGCTTGTAGCCAAGTGTGCCAGAGAAACCGGCGCGATTGCGACTGCCGAGGAGCACAACATCATAGGCGGGCTTGGCTCTGCGGTGTCAGAGGCCGCAGGCGAGACCTATCCGGTCCCGATAAAGCGCGTCGGCGTGAAAGACACTTTTGGCGAGTCTGCAAGGGACGAGGAGGTTGACACTCTCCTGGAGCAGTACGGGCTGACCGCAACAGAAATAGCAAAGGCAGTGGTGGAAGCAAGGAGTAGGGCCAGATGAAGATATTCCTAGACACGGCAAACCTCGACTCGATAAGAAAGTACAACGACATGGGGCTCGTCGACGGCGTGACAACAAACCCGACGCTCCTCTCAAAGGAGAAGGGCAACCCTGCAGAGATAATGCGCGAGATTGTAAAGATAATCACCGGCCCAGTCAGCCTGGAAGTGGTCTCAACTGACTATAACGGCATGATGGAAGAGGCCCACAGGCTGAAAAAGTACGGCAAGAACGTGGTGGTCAAGATCCCCATGATACCGGAGGGCCTGAAGGCCGTGAAAAAGCTAAAGGAAGAAGGCATACAAACAAACGTGACGCTCGTGTTCTCTGCAAACCAGGCGGTCCTGGCCGCAAAGGCCGGCGCGGCGTACGTCAGCCCGTTCATAGGCAGGCTGGACGATGCGGGCCAAAATGGTATGACACTAATCGAGGAGATAGTCAAGATATTCAAAAACTATAACTTCAAGACAGAAGTGCTCGTCGCAAGCGTGAGGCACCCGATGCACGTGGTAGAAGCCGGCAAGATAGGCGCGCACGTAGTGACGCTGCCTCCCGATATCCTAGGCAAGATGACGTCGCACCCGCTCACCGACAAGGGACTTGCCGCTTTCTTGGCGGACTGGGAAAAGGTCAAGAAGGAAAACCCGAAACTGTCAATCTAGTAGCGCAAAAGCTTTATCACTTTTTTCGGCATGTCCTGCAGCCTGCTGACTGCCAGTATCTTTTCATAGTTCAGGTACTTCAGGTTGTGGCCGATGCCGACGGCGTCGTTCAGGTGCCTGCCTACACCTATTGCGACCATCCTTATTCCTGTCTTTCTGTACGAGAGCACCATCGCCCTCACAGCGTCAAAGTCCGACGGCTCGCCGTCAGTCAGCGTCACGAAGATGTCGGGCCGGAACGACTTTATCGCCGGCTGCAACAATCCATAGACTTCTGCAAGGGGCGTGCCGCCGACTGCCTTTATCTGCGCAAGGCGCCTGGCAGAGGCTGTCGACCACTTTACATTTGGCGGTTTTACAACCCAGCACTTTACCTGGCGGTTTTCAGTCGAAAACGCATAGACTGCAAATTTCACCCCGAGGTACGCCAGGGCCTCGCACAGCGCTACTGTCGCCTGCTTGTATTCAAGCTCGACGTCGGCTATGCTGCTTGAATGATCCAGCAAAAGCACTATCTTTGTCTTTATCGACAGCTTCATGTCAGCCAGGAAGGGCTTTGGCAGGGCCTCGGTGAAGGTCTCGATGTCAAGCTCCTCGCCGGTCTCGTCGTGCCTCTCTATCCAGCCGGTCTTCCAGTCCCTAAATGCAGCCTTGACTTTCTGTATCAGGTCAAGGTCGTATATCCTGCTCTCGTCCACGTCCATCCTGCTTGGAACCGAGAGCCCGAAATTCTCGAGGCTGTCGTAGCCCTTGTTCTCTGTCTTTTTGCTCTCCTTGACAAGCGTCTCGAACTCTTGCAGGACGTCGCTTCCTTCGTAGATCTCTTTTGCCTTTTCCTCCGCGTCTTTCTCCTTCTTCTTTGTGCGAACAATCTTTTCTATCTGCTTCAAGACGTCGCTCTGCGTCAGCGACGCTCCCATCCTTGTGCGCGGAGCTAGCACCGGTATTGAAACAAGCGGGTCGAGCTCCAGCATCTTTATCAGCTTTGGTATGTGCTGCTCCACCCACTCCGTGCCGTGGCTGTTTTCAATCGCTTCTTTTACTACCTCGTTGGCAAATTCGGTTGCCTTTTGCACCTTTTCCTGCTCGCCCCCGAACAGCTCGCCCTTGACGTAGCCTGTGAGGAAGAACTGGGAAAACGCCTCGGCTATCTTGTACCGGCCGTATATCGTGTTCAAGAGCTGCCGGGACATCCACGATATGCCTTCGTTGAATATCAGCTCGTCTGCCATGCCCTCCCAGTCCCGCAGGCCGAGTATCTCCACGCGCTTTGTCTCAAGCGTGTTCAGCAGAAAACCGAACGCGTGCTCGTTTGAAAGTACCTTTGACGAGTGCTTCATGCGCATCGACTCGTACCAGAGCGCGACGCGCCACTGTCGGTATCTCTGAAAGTCAGAGCCCACGTAGTACTGCAGCGCCGGAAGCGAGATCTGGTTCTTGTCAGGCTTTGCAGCCGCCTGCCTGTCCGGCACCAGCACCACGGTGACGCTGTTGTTTCCGGACCACCTGCGTGAAAGGAACGTGGCGATGTCGAGGAGGACGTCGTTTCTCATCGTGGCAGCTGCTGACATTACCTGTCGCCAAAAATAGAAGTTATCATGTCCATGACCTTCTGGAACTCGACCTGGCCCCACTGGTCGTACACGTTGGCGTAGACCACCTCCGCGGCCTGCCTCCCGGTAAGGCCGGCTCCGAGCATCTTGGCAAAAGCTATAGTCTCGCGCAAAGACGGGCTGTAGTACAGCTCCTCTACCGCCGCCGCGTCTCGCAGGTTCCTTGCAAGCTGTATTGCGTGCTTGACGTCGCGGGTCTTTTGCTCGTCCAGGTTGACGTGGCGCTTTACTATTTCAAGCTCCAGCTCCTCCGGCGGGTAGTCAAGCTTCATGCGCACCGGGAACCTGCTCAAGAGCTGCGGCGGGAGCTCCTTTGTCCCGACGTGCGAAAGCGGGTTTATGGTCGCTATCACGAACCAGCCCGGCGCGGCCCTCACTACCTGGCCCTCGGCCTCCTTGAGGACCAGCTGGCGCCTGTCGTCCAGCGCTTCATCAAGCCTGAGGAGCACGTCGGCCTCGGCCGCGTTCAGCTCGTCAAGGTAGAGCATGCTTCCTTCCTTCATCGACTTTACCAGCACACCTTCTGCAAAGTTGATCTGGCCGTGTTCCACGGTGCGGGTCCCCACCAGGTGCGACTCTCTGGTGCGCAGCGAAAAGTTCACAGAGTGCAGCGGCTTTTTCATCTTGGCCGCAAACTTGCGCACAAGCGTGGTCTTGCCCGTGCCCTTTGGGCCGATGATTAGCACGAACAGGCCTGAGCTGTAGGCCTTGTCCAAAACGTCGAGGGCGTTGTTCCAGTCAAGGTAAACTATCTCCTGACTGTCAAGTTCTGTCGCTGACATCTGCGCATAATTGCTTTTCAAGGTATTTGAGCGTTTAACGTCGCTCGGCTATTATATGGCCGGCCGGCATCAATGCACGTGAGCACGCAGGACCTCAAGCAGGACCACGTTACAGTGCGCAGGATCCGCGACATTGCGCAGCGATGCTCCGACAGGTTGTACGAGGGCGCAAACATCCCGCTTGAAGATATTGATGTCATATCAGTAGTCATCGAAGAGTTCGTCGACGCGTTCCACCACGGCAAGGAGGAAAAGGCGTACTTTCCGTCCACGGAAATCAAGAATGATGCGTACGCGGAGGACGTGCGCAAGTTCAAGATAGAGCACGAGTTCGGGCGCAGGGTCGCGCAGATGATGCGCCGGCACCTGAAAGAATGGAAGAGCGGCGTCGACGGCCGCGAGCCTGTGGCACGGTTCTTGAAGACCTACGCCATCTACGTCACCGACCACACAGGAAAGGAGGACAGGTTCTTTGACATGATTGAAGAAATGAAAAGCCTTTCAGACAAAGAGGACCGGCAGATACTGGAGCACTATGAAATGTGCAAAAACGATGCCGGCGGGAGCGCAAGGATAGAGGAGCTATTGAGGCTCATCGCGTGGCTTGAAGGGCGCGACTGGATGAAATGAGAATCAAGTTTTGTTTTAAATAACGGACTGCCACAGATTGACCGCATGGAACTTCCAGTTGTCAGCGAGAAGGGCAAGTTTGTCGTGATATCTGACATCGAGCTGAAAAAAGAGTCGATGCAGGAATTCAAGAAGTGGTTTGTCGAGTCAAACAAGGTGATATCAAAATTTGACGGCTTTGTCGCAAGGAGGCTTTTAGAGTCGCAGGACGGGAAGCACAGGATAATGGTCGTGTTTGCCGACCGCGACTCGTTTGCAAGGATGCACCAGACGCAGGAGCACGCCGCCGTCCACGCGCAGGCCGTCAGGTTCATGGCACGGCCCCCGATGCCGGCGTTCTACAGCGTGGTGGCAGAATGACAGAGCTTTCAGAGGCGCAGGCCTGGGAAATACTCAAGCCCGTGTGCCGCGAGCTGTTCGAGCTTGTAAATGAGAAGATGCTGACGTTCGTGTCGGCAAGCGAGAGCAGCGGCGCGTTTTCAATACACCTGAAGTCAAGCAGGCTGCACTTTGCGTCAAGGGGCTTCAAGGACAGCATAGGCGACGTCGAGTACGGCGACGGCAGGTTGCGTATAGGGCTTCGCGCAGGCGGAAGGCCGGGCAACGTATTTGTCGACCTTGCCGGGCAGCCTTAAAAGCAACAATTTGCATACTATAGCAAGCCTCATGCAAGCAGTCGAGGGCAAGGAGCTGTCAGAGTACATAAAAGGCGTCATCGACGCGGTGAAGGAAGGGACCAGGGGCACGGGCTACGCAGTCGACGGCGAGATATCGCTCGAGCTTGCAGTGGTCAACGCAAAAAAGTCAAAGGACGGCATAAAGATTCTGGTCGTGGATTCAAAGGGCAGGCGCGGCAAGGGCGCGGTCTCGACGATAAAGCTGTCGTTGAGGGTTGACGAGAGCGTGTCAGGCGTGCTTATGCCAAGCGACTAGCCGCAGTTTATAACTGCATTTGCGCCGAAAGTAATCGGCTCTTGGTTTCCATAAGCCCGCTCCAGGCAATCATGTGGACCTTCCGGCGCAGCGAGCGGGACGTCGTAAACCTGTACAACTCGCTCTCGCCGGTGATGCAGCTGGCGACAGGCGGCGATATGCTGAACTTTGGCTACTGGGAGGGCGCGCGTGATCCTATCGATGCGCAGCGCAGGCTCTGCTCGCTTGTAGGCGACATAGCCGGGCTTGCATCTGCAAAGATGCTCGTCGATGTCGGAAGCGGGCTTGGTGCTCCGGCGGCAGAGTGGAGAGCAGCGCACGGCTCAGAGATCGTCTGCGTGAACATCAACAAAGAGCAGCTATTGCTTTCTGCAAAGCCTGACGGCATATCCTTTGTGAACGCGACTTCCACCGCCCTCCCCTTTTCTGACAGGTCTGCCGACAGGATAGTGGCGCTCGAGTCCGCCCAGCATTTCAGGCCCCTTGAGCGGTTCATAGCGGAGTCGAGAAGGATCCTGAAAGACGACGGCATTTTGGTGATGGCACTTCCTGTGATGAAAAAAGGCGACGGGCACATGAAGGCAGTAACCGGGCTTGGCATACTTTCGTTCACCTGGTCGTCGGAACACTACGGGCTGGAGTACGTCAAGTCGGCGGTTGCTGGTGGCGGATTTGCTATAGACGACATCAGGCACATTGGGCACCAGGTGTACGAGCCTCTGACAGACTATTACGTCAAAAACAGGCAGGCGCTCAGGGAGAACATCTTGAAGGAGTACTCCTCTTTTATCGAGGGCGTGCTTTACAGGTCGCTTTTGAAAATGAAGGACGCCTCTGAAAAATGCATAATCGATTATGTCATAATAAAGGCACTACGTCTTGAACCACTTTGAGGTGCTCTCTATGGTTGAAAAGTTGTCGCCATAGACTTGGATGTGCAGTCTTGTATCCTTGCCCCGCGGCGGCGACAGCGTGATCTCCCAGTAGTATGTCCCGCCTGCCTCTAGGTCAATCGGGTCGGTAGTTATCTGCTTCCAGACCTTGCCTGCCTGCTGCGCGTCAAACGCGGTCCATGTCTTCAAGTTCTTGGCCGCAGCCGAGCCTTCGTTGTTTATCGTGATCAGGATCTTGTACGTTGCGTACGAATTACTATAATTTACAAGCTCGGATTCCCATCTGAAAGTTATGGTCGGCTTGGCGGTCAGTGGGTAAAGGTCGGCTGTTGTGCCCCTGTACTCTTCTGGCAGTTCTCCAATCTGCCAGTTTTCGCCGGTCGTTTCCACGTAAAAGTAGTCCCTCCCTTCAAACTCGTAGTAGCTGCCGTCGCAGCTTGTGCAGTACACGCCGACAGCCATGTGCTCCGGTGGATTTATCAGTATGGCGCCATACCCCAGTTTTTGGATGAGGTCGGCGGCAAGGATTGAGGTGTCTTCGCAGTCGCCCCCGTTGTCCACCAGGGTCTCTATTGGATAGCGCGGGTATTCATCAAAAGCAGTTGTCACGCTGTCAGACGTGTAGGGTAGGCTCTGGACGAAGCTTATCACGAAATTAATTGTCTGCCACTCGGTCCAGCCTCTTTCCTTGGCAACCTCTCTTATGCTGTCAACGAGGCTTGAGATCATCTTGTCGTCGTAGGTGTCCGTGACGTAGACGGAGTAGTCGGTAGGTGGCCGGTCTTTGTACCTGTAATAGTCGTACAGGGCCTTTGAAAATGCAGGATCCCACGTCCACTCCTCGCCTTCAAACGTCCACTTGTAATTCCTCTTGATTGTGGCAGACGACCAGTTGATGTTGGTGTCCTTGACGCCCCAGTCGGTGTAGGCGCCGTCCGTGCTTTTGACAACCCACCTGAAGAAAAAGATAGGCGCAGGCGAGCTTATCTCAAACGTGGCCGAGGTGCCGGGGCGCATTGCCTTTGTTGAAAATGAGACTGTGCCATCACGGGTTTTGGCCATCCAGCCTGACGGAGCTTTGTACTTGGTAATGTCCTGTTTTGAAAGCGATATTTCTATGGACTGGAGAGAGTAGCCGCTGTCCCTCGGGTTTGAGAACTTGGCTTTCAGAGTGTACAAGCCGTTGGAAGTAACGCCTTTGCTGACGGTGATTTTTACAGGCGTTTGGGCGTGGGCGACGGTTTGAAAACTGGCTAGAATGACAGATGAGATCAGGATGGATGCAAGTATGATGGCCAGCACGCAGGGGTTGGCCATGGATCGCATGGAAGGAGATGGACCGGGATTCATATAACATTATTCCATTGAAATATCCTGTATTTCATTAACAGAAAAGGTATGTTGTGATATAAGATGGTCGCATTACACTAGTGTGCACTGCATTCCAAGTTTAGATATATGGTGCGAAGTGCGGGATTTGAACCCGCGATCCCGAGCTTGGGAAGCTCGTACCTTAACCGGGCTGGGCTAACTTCGCGCAAAATTTTTCGACTGCATTGAAGATAAAAGCCTTGTCATTTTGTCTGCAAGAAAAATGCGATAAAAAAAGAGGGAGGCGCCTAGTCGTTGCGCTCTCTCTTTGTCAGGTCTGCCGTGTCGTATACCTGCACCACCAGCGCGATGCACGTCGTGCCTGGTGGCGGGTTGTCCGGGTCGTCCACCTGCAGCTGGAGCCGGACAGTCGCGGCGGAAGTGATCTTCTTTGCGTCTATCCCCTCCACGCCCTTCTTGCTCTTTACCTTCATGTCCTCGAATATCGCGCGCTTGCCTTTCATCATCGCATGCGTGACCTGGTCGACCTCGTTGAGGCAGGTGGCGTCCACTTCAGGGGTCGCAGGGTTGTCAGTCAGGTGCACCCGGTGCCCGTGCCATGCCGATCCCGTGCCGGTGTCGCCGTGCTGGATTTCATGCGAGTCAACCGCCCAGGTCTGCTCCTCGCCGCTTCTTGTGATTATGTTAAGGACGTATCCTATTGCCTCGTCATGCTCGCCAAGCGTCCCGCCTGCAGTGCCATACACTTCGACGTATGCGTCCTTGCCCTTGAACCCATAGTCCTTTATGTCAAGGTCCAGGAAAGGGCTGTCGCCCTTGGGGTCGACCTTTGGCTTTTTGTCCTTGTCCTTTTCCTTGTCTTTATTCTTGCCAAATAACCTTGAAAACTCTTTTTTCTTCTCCTTGTCATCGTCGTCGTCATCGTTGTCGCGCTCTTTGTCATTGTTCTTGCCATTGCTGCGCTCCTTGTCATCATCGTCTGAATCTGCCTGCGCGGCGCCCAGCAGTCCAGGTGATGGGATCGCAAATACGGCCAGAAGCAAAACCGATGCCAGCAGGGCCGCTATCAAGAGATTGGCGTCATGCTTTTCCGCCATTTGGACTCTTAGAGTCCGCCTTCCTATTAAGAATTGTTATGTAACAATCTTCTATACCTCGCGAGACGCTCTCATCTTGACAGCAGAAACGCCCTGCCTTCCCTGAAGGCTATGGTCCTTGCCGACGAGCGGTCCCGCATCCCCCGCCTGTGCACGTCTGCGGTCTGCGAGGTGCCGTGTTCGTCCACTATCTCTACGTGCAAATAGTCGCCAAACCTCTTCTTCAGTGCCCATGCCATCTGCCTTGCCATCGTGATGTTGCCGTCGCCTATCCTGACGATTTTCTTGTGCGAGCTTATACCTCCGACAAGGGCCGCCACCTGCTCGACTGCGCGCTGGGGCGACGACTCGAGCATGCTTGCTATCTCTTCGTGCAGGTAGATTACAGAGATGCCTATCCTGGTGCCAGGGTCGATGCCTATTATCAGCTGGTCGTCTGCAGCCGTTCCAATCACGGTCTTCAGGATCTTTGCCTTGGCGATTGCAGGATACTTTTCAAGCTCGGTGTCAAGCAGGACTGTCTTGTTGCTTCCTGCAAAGGCGCCGGCTTCCTCGCGCGTCGTTATTATCACCTTGGCGCCGGAAAGCGAGGCTTCCTCCGGCGACATCGAGTCGTATTTTACCCCAATTGACTTTAGCGCACGCACAATCTCGTAATAAGAGCGGCCGCGCACCGTGGCTACGGTCACCCGGGTTTGCAAAAGCTCCTTTGTCAGGGGCGCTTCATCGACAGCTAGAGTTGACAGAAAAGCGCTTTTAAGTTTTTAGTTTTCAGACTTTTTCCGGCTCTTTTTCGCCTTGGGTGCTTCCTGCTCCACGCCAAGTACGGTCTGGACGATGTTCTCGACTGCCTTGCCAAACGACGAGTCGATGTTCTTTTTTATGGCGACAAGGTTCTTCTCGGCCTCGGCGGCAATGACCTTGGACTCGGCTTCGGCTTCGGCCCTTGCGATGTCGACTATCTTCTTGGCCTCGGCGTTTGCCATGGAGATGAGCTCCTGCTTCAGCTTTTCCACCTGCTCGTTGGAGCGAGCCATCAGGCGCTTCTTCATCTCGTCTACGCGTGCGTTCATCCCGTCGATCTCCTTTTCAAGCTCGCCGAGCGCGCTCACTATCGACTCGACTTCAGAATGTGCGGTGGAAACGGTCTCTGTCTTTTCGTGGCCCAAGTCACCAGAAATGCGCAATGAGGGTTATTTAAAAGTAGAGAGCCTAGGTGGTCAGGCTCAGGATTGCCTGCGCCATGTCGCCCTTTGACTCGGTGAGCGCGACTATCGCCTTTTCCCTCGACACGTTTGCCTGCTGCATCACAAGCACGATGTCCTCCTCCTTGAAGGTGGGCACCTCGCGCTGCTTTTCCTCGATGTCGGTAGCCACCACCTGGAAGATGGTGCTGTCCTTGCTTTTCATCTCTATCACCTGCGGCTTTATCACGTAGAACTCTTTGGTGTCCGTCTTTATGATGACCTCTTCCACGTTTGGCATCTCCTTCATGTCGAGGCCCATCTTGTCCAGCATGCGCCTCATCTCGCGGTTGCCGCGCATCATGCCCCTTGCTAGGCCGTTCTACCTTTTATTCCTTCTCGCACCTTGACCGCCACGCCGCGGCTGTACCTGTTCATGAGCGACGAGTTCAGAACCGCTATCCCTACGGCAATCACGCCGTCGTCGTCAAGGACAGCGACGTCAGAGCCTGCGCGCACGTTCTGGCCGGACCACTGCACGTGCCTGCAGAAAAGCGAGCGGCCCTCGCTGACAAACGGCACGGCCTCTTCAACAGGGACTATGCAGTTTTGCCGAAACTGCTTGCTGTTTTGCACAAAGTGCCGCGCGCCCTCTATGGTGAGCGCAAGTCCGCCGTCGGTGCGGAGCGTCGCCAAGAGCCTGCCGTCCAGGCTGAAGTTCTTTATCCTGCCGGTCCTCCGGGAAAACTCGAACTGCAGCGTGTCAGGCAGGGCTTCTGACACGCCTGCGCCAAATATCGCGTCGACGTGCCTCGATACTTTTACCAGCGGGTCGACCGGCAGCGGGTTCAATTCGCAGCATGTTAAATGTACCCCAATAAATACGGTACAACCATGCGATGTTTCTGCATCTATATAGTAAAAGCTACACATATATAGAATCGAGGAAAAATATGCTTTTGATGGAAAGCATTGAGAACGGGAACGGCAAGTCCGCGCACGGCGAGGAAACGAGGAAGCTGCAGTATACGGGCGGCTCGTCGTACATCGTGTCGCTGCCAAAGAAATGGATCCAGGAACTCGGCCTCAAGCAGGGCGACCACGTCGTCATTTTGAGGCAGGGCAACTCGAGCCTGCAGATAGCCCCGGCATCAAGGCGCGTCGCAAAGGAGCAGAAGGAGGCCACTATCGAGGTCGCAAAGGACAACAACCCGTACTTTATTGCGAGAAAGCTGATTGCGCTTTACTTTCTTGGCTACAACATCATCAACATAGTGCCAAAGGACGGCAGGCTGCAGGTGGAGCAGCGCGAAGTCATCAAGAACATTGCCCGGCGCGTGCTCATGGGAACCGAGATAATTGCTGATTCTGCAGGAGGCATAACACTCCAGGTGCTCATCAACCTGCTCGACCTCTCCGTTGACGCCGCTTTCAAGAGGATGCTCCTCATCTCAAAGTCGATGTACCGCGACGTGCTTGCCGCGCTGCGTGAGAACAACAGCGAGCTTGCAGAAGAGGTGATAAAATCCGACGACGAGGTGGACCGGTTCAGCTTCTATATAGTCAGGCAGCTGAAAATAGCGATAAAGAACGAGCACCTGCTCAAGGAGATAGGACTCGAAGAAGCCAGAAACTGCCTTGGCTACAGACTGATAGCAAAGTCGGTTGAGCGCGTCGCCGACCACGCCGCGATAATCGCAAAGGACATCATCGACATGAAGCAGCCGATAAACAAGGACGTGGTGGAGAAGATAGACGCGATGTGCACCTTTGCACTCGAGGTCCTGGACGACGCGTGCCTGTCTATGTTCAAGCGCGACTACGAGGCCGCTGACAGGGCGATTGAAAAGGCGCGCAGGATAGAAGACATGGAAAAGGCCATCCTGCGCTCGGTCACAAAGCCAAAAGACGTGAACGAGACTTACAGGATAAAGCTGATAACAGAGAACATCAGGCGCGTCGCCGAATACGCAAGCGACATAGCCGAGATAGTGCTCAACATGACGGTGCAGCAGACGGTAAGGAAAGGATAAATCGCTCTTTCACAGGTGTTCCGGCAGTGTCATACTGCGAGCTGTGCGGCAAGTCTGCACCGGAGCGAAAGCGCGTGATTGTGGACGGCACAGTGTTCAACGTCTGCATGTCCTGCTCAAGGCACGGCAAGCCCTACGAGCCGGCGCCGGTGCCAAAGAAAAAGAAGGTCGTCGCCCCAGCGACAAAAAAGATAACGCTTGCAGACGACCTTGTGCTGGACCCTGAATTCCCGCGCATAATCAGGGAGGCGCGCATGAAGCGCGGGCTTTCGCACGAGCAGCTCGGGATGCAGATGAGTGAAAAGTCCAACCTGCTCAGGAGGTTTGAGACAGGCGCGCTCAAGCCCGACGAGCTGATGGCAAAAAAGCTCGAGCGCCACCTTGGGATAAAGCTATACGTTAGCGCAGAAGGCGAGTGATTTGACGCAGGAAAGGCGCGCCATACTCATAACATACCCCGTCGAGCAGGCCATAGAGGAGGCGGTAGCCCTTGCCGGCGCCGCAGGCTACAAGATTGAAAAGATAGTGACGCAGAAAAACCTGACGAGGTCGCGCTACGGCGTAGGCCGGGGCAAGGCAGAGGAGGTAAAAGCCATAGCCGACGAGATAAAGCCGGACAACATACTTTTCGACGAGGTCCTGAAGCCGAGCCAGACGTACAACCTCGCAAGCGTAGTCAAGGTGGAAGTCATCGACAGGGAGCGCCTGATACTAGAGATATTTGAGCGCAGGGCCAGCACGACAGAGTCAAAGACTCAGATAAAGCTGGCGCAGCTGCGCTACGACATGACACGGGCCCGGGAAGCTGTGCGGCTTTCAAGGGCCGGCGAGCAGCCGGGTTTCTACGGCCTTGGCAAGTACGAGGCAGACGCGTACCTGCTTGACATAAAGAGGAGGGCGTCGGCGCTCAAGAAAAAGCTTGAAAAAGAGGTCACGAGGCGCGAGCTCCACAGGAGCCAGCGCGCAAAGGAGGGCCTGATGTCGATATCGCTTGCAGGGTACACCTCCGCCGGCAAGACCACGCTTTTCAACGCCCTGGCGGGCGAGGGCAAGACCACCGCGGCAAGCGTGTTCACCACGCTTTCTACGACGACTCGAGCGATCGACCTGCAGGGAGACAAGGTGCTGCTGTCAGACACCGTTGGTTTCATAAGCAAGCTCCCGGCGTACATGATAGACGCGTTCAAGTCCACCCTTGAAGAGCTATCCTATGCGGATCTCGTTCTGCTTGTCATAGACGCGAGCGAGGAGGTGCGCGAAGTCAGGTACAAGCTTGCAAGCTCGCTTGACGTGATAAGGGAGTTCAAGGTCCCGGAATCAAGGATCGTGTACGTGCTGAACAAGGTGGACAGGACGGGCGTGGAGGACGCCTTTGAAAAGGCGGGGCAATTAGGGATTCTTGCGTCAAGGCGCGCAATTCCTGTCTCTGCAAAGACAGGCTTTAACCTGGTACAGCTTAAAGACCTCGCAAGGTCGCTTCTGTTTGAAACGGAGAAGACAAAGGATGAGAGTGCAGGTTCTCAGGATAGGGCACAGACTGGTCCGTGACGACAGGGTGACCACGCACGCGGCGCTGGTCTCCCGGGCGTTTGGGGCTGAAAAGATCTACATGACAGGCATCGACCAGTCTGTTAAAGAAACGGTTGACGCCGTCGGAAAAAGGTGGGGCGGCAGGTTCGAGCTTGAAATAATCGACGACTGGAAAAAGGTCGCAAGGGCCTGGAAGAAAGACGGCGGGAAAATAGCGCACCTGACCATGTACGGCGTAAACGTCAACGACGCCATTTCAAAGATAAGAAAAGAAAAAGACCTGCTCGTGATAATAGGCGCCGAAAAGGTGCCAAGGGAGGCGTACGACCTTGCGGACTACAACGTCGCAGTCGGCAGCCAGCCGCACTCGGAGATAGCCGCGCTTGCGGTGTTTCTGGACAGGCTCTCAGGCGGCAGGCAGCTTGAAAAAGCATTTGAGGGCGGCAGGCTGCGCGTCGTGCCGTCTGAGCGTGGCAAGAGGGTCGAGGAAAGGTAAGCCTTTAATCGCTCTGCATTTCAAGCGATGCCAGTGATGACACTAACCTGCGCCGACCGCCCATTCAGCGGGATGAGGAAATGCACCTCGACTGACACACCGTGTCCATAGGTGCACATCACTTTTCTTTTCAGCGCTGCCAGGAAGGGTAGGACCCCTTGACGGCGTCATAGCGCTCCTGCCAGTCTGGAAGCTTTTCGCGATTCAGGTGGGCAGACAGGCGGTCTAGGAATGCGTGCATGCCCGGCGCAAAGCCAAGGCCCGTGGGTTTGGTAAGGCGGCTGTGTGTCACCGTGAGGATTGTGGCTGAATCGCCGTCACGTACGAGTTCCCACCGTATGACGGATTCTGTTTCGCCGTTTGGAAGGTGCGGATGTGAGTCCATGTGCCATTCATGTTCAAAGACGCGCGGCGGGTCCCAGACCAGAATGCGCCCTGTAGTGTGGAACCCTGCCGGCGCGCTTACAAAGTCTATTGTGCCGCCGTTGCGTCCGTCAATGACTGCTTTGGTATTGAACCACGCTGCCAGCTCTTTTGGATCGGTGATTGCTTTCCACACCACTTCTCGCGGATGGGGAAGCCGCCGCTCGTAGCGCAGGGTAGCGTAGCCTCCTTCGATTGTCACCGTCCCGGTTTTCGCGTTATTGCCTGCGTTCATTTTCGATCTTCTCCAGCGCTATTGCGCAAGATAGAGCCCCCTGACTGCAGCTGTCCTCTCGGCCCAGTCCGGCAGCGCCGCGTGTTCGAGGTGGGCTTCAAGGCGATCTAGGTAGGCATGGGTGCCGGGAGCGAAGCGAAGGCCCGTGGGTTTGGTAAGGCCGGTGAAAGTCACAGTAAGGATTGTGAAGTCGCCGTCTCGCTCAAGGCTCCAGCGGATGGCGCCTTTGGGCTCGCCATTTGGCAATTGTGGATTTGGCGCTATGTGCCATTCATGCCCAAAAGCGCGCGGCGGATCCCACACAGTAATGCGGCCCGTGGTGTGGAATCCTGACGCCGTATTGACATAATCTATGGTTCCGCCGGGGTGCGCATCTATCTTTGCCTTGGCGTTGAACCACACAGCCAGCTCATTGGGGTCCGTGATGGCCTTCCATACAACTTCAATCGGGTGTCGCAGGCGGCGCTCGTACCTGAGAGTCACGTAGCCGCCTTTTATCGTGACGATTCCGTTTTTTATTTCATTTTTTGTGCTCATTTTTCGATCTCTTCCTTTTTGGACAGGTGCCTCTCCAGTGCGTCGAGGCGCTCTGACCAGAAGACCTTGTACTTGGCTATCCAGGCGTCAAGCTCGGTCAGGGCCTTTGGCTGGAGGCTGTAAATCCTCTGCTGGGCGTGGACTCGCACGCTTACAAGCCCGGCGTTTCGGAGCACGCGCAGATGCTTTGACACAGCCGGCTGACTGATAGCGGGGAAAGCCGCTACTAGGTCGCCTGCCGGACGCTCGCCTTTCACGAGAAGATCCAGCATGGCTCTGCGCGTCGGGTCGGCCACGGCAGTGAACGTGTCCATGCAGTGTATATAACCTGACGGTTATATAAGGTTATGCGAAGGTTGGCAATTGCTTTCGATTGTCACCGGCTACCTTAGCCGGTTGAAACTTCCTGTGACGAGGCTCGATCCCCTGGTTATGAGGCCAAAGAACTCGTTTCCGAGCGGCTCGAGGCTCTTGTCCTGCATCATTTTTGTAAACGTGTCGTCGCGGTGTCTGCTGTCCCTGTAGTACTGCAGCTCCACCCAGACTTCCTCGTCTTCGCCTGCTGAAAGCGCCTTGTCTAGGCCCTGCATCGACATGCCTTCCATGAGCTTGCTTTCAGCGAACTGGAAGTAATCTATCCTTACGCCGGCCCTTTCAAACCAAGGTACAAACTTTTTCAGGTTTGCCGCAATCGCGTCGTGGTTCTTTTTCGGTGCCCTATAGAAAAAGACTTCAAGGTGGTTGCCGATTTCTTTTGTAGCGGATTCAGTTTTATTCATAGGCATATTTTCGCAGATTACATAAAAGGCGTTGCTCCCCAAGGGGAGGCTTATTAATTACAAAGGTAAACTGATCTTATTTGCCGAAACCGAAGCGAAACAGGATGGAGATATACAACGACATCCTAAGCGCAATCGCGCAGGAACTTACAAACGGTGAGGCAAAGCCTACCAGGGTTCAGGCGCTCAGCAACCTTGCCTACGACAAACTGGTCAGGTACCTGAACGAACTGGAAGGCAAGAAGATGGTCATGCAAAACCCGCTAGGGCTGACCGAGAAGGGCCGGGACTTTCTGCAGGACTACAACCGCATCAAGGACTTTGTGGCCGAAATGGGAGTGAAGTACCTGGACGTCTCTGGGAGGGAGGTCTATGGAAGCTAGGGACTACCGCCCGGTGAAGCTGCTCGACCGGCTGGAAGGGAATAACCACATCGTGCTCCTGTACGACAGGCAAGAGTACGCGGACCTGATAATTGCCCGCTATTTCAAAAACGGCCTTGAAAAGGGCGAGTCGTGCATATTCTTTACAGCCGACGAGCCCGGGACAGTCGAAAGAAGGCTCGCCGCAAGCGGCATCGACGTTGAGCGGTACGGGAAAAAGAACATGCTGCGCATCTTCCACATCGAAAGGTCCGACTAGGGCAAGCGCGACGTGCTTGCCACCCTCAAGACGATAAGAGAGGAGGCCACCAGGGGCATGAAGGGGCCTTTCAGGTTTGCAGGCAGGACGATAACTGACACGAAATCAATAGAGGGGATGAACCTCGGGATGGTCGTGGAAAGGACGGGCCACCAGCATTTTGCAGAGTTTGACAACTCGCAGCTGTGCTACTACGACATCTCGGGGCTCGAGAAATCCAGAAGGGACGAATGGGTGGCAGGGCTCCTCAGGAACCACCACTATGTCATCTATGCCGCAGAGCCTGAAAAGGCAGTCGCGTTTGACACCACGCTTCTTGAAAAAGAGGAGTAGATTACTGCGACATTACTGCCACTATCGCCTTTGCGGCTTCCGAGTCGCCAAACAGGAGCTCGGCTTTCTTCTTCCTTTTTGCAGGGTTCAGCTCTATTATGTTGAGCCGGCCATCAACAAGGAATTCAAGGTGAAGCGAAGTCCTTATCAGCCCTGCGTTGCGGATGCCAAACCTCCTGCCTGCGAGGCTGTTCGGGCTTGACTCGTCCATGTACGACAGCCTGCACACGGCGTCCACGAACTGGTCGAGCAGCGCAAACAGCGGGTCGGGCTTTTCGCCGACTCCCCAGCGCACCTTGCTCTGCGAAGCAGACGCAAGGGTGTCAAAGCTTTTCACAAACTCGCCAAACATTGACTCCATGGTCACGTCTATGACGTGGCCGGTCCTGACAAACGTCGTCGTCACCTTCTGGTCGGTAAATGCCATCCCGCTGTACTTGACATAGAGGAGCGGCTGGCCGTACTTGACAAGTGTGGTCTCGCACTCCTCCATCTGCGAGACCAGCTTCTCAAAGTATTCCCTTGACGCCTTGTTCCTAGCAGGCGAGTTCATCTTGGATATTATCATCAGCTTGACAAGGTCGCGTACAAAGTCGTCTGCATACTTTTGGTGCTCTTCAAAATCGTACCGGACCTCCTCTACGACCAAGTCACCGGGTATGGCCGGGCATCTGCATTTAATTTTTCGTGCCAGTAACGGGCCGGCTTGAGCCTTCAACACTGCCGGTTAGGAAAGTAAAATAGGCATCAAGCGCGCCAAAGCCGGGTTGGAAGGCTTTGCGCACGTGCCACAAGAGCCCCACCTTTCGGGCAGCAACGTAGCACGCTTCATGAAAAGGCACGGAATTTCCGACTACAAAGAGCTTGTCAGGCGCGCAAACAGCGACATTGCGTGGTACTGGGACGCAGTCAACGACGACCTCGGGCTTGCGTGGCAGCGCAAGTATGACAGGGTTTTAGACTCCTCTGCAGGCCTGCCGTGGACAAAATGGTTCGTAGGTGGCAAGTGCAACATCATCTCAAACGCGATCGACAGGCATGCAAGGTCGCAGCCTGACAAGACGGCCTACATATTTGCCGGCGAGAACGGCTTAAGGAAGGTCACATACGGCCAGCTCGACTTTGAGGTGGGCAGGCTTGCCTCTGCCCTGAAGCAGGCAGGCGTAGGCAGGGGCGACGTCGTGGGCATCTACCTGCCCATGGTGCCTGAAGCGTTCTATGCCGCCTTTGCGTGCTCAAAGATAGGCGCCGTGCACGCCACAGTGTTTTCAGGCTTTAGCGCGCCTGCGCTCAAAGAGAGGCTTGCAGACTCGGGCGCCAAGATGCTCATAACTGCAGACACCGCAAGGAGGCGTGGCAAGGACATCGACCTGAAGGGCCAGTGGTCAAAGGCAGTCGATGGCACCAGGGTCTCCAAGGTGGTGTCAGTTGGCGGGAGCAAAAACAATTACGATGATTTCGTGCATGGGCACGGCAGGTGCGAGACCGAGGTGATGGACGCTGAGGATCCGCTTTTCATACTCTACACCTCAGGCACGACCGGCCGGCCGAAGGGGACGCTGCAGGTGCACGGCGGCTTTATGGCAGTAGCAGCCCAGCAGGCGTCGTACCTTGTCGACATGAAGCCTGATGATGTGCTTTTCTGGTACGCCGACATCGGCTGGATAACGGGCCAGGTCTGGGTCGTGTACGGGAGCCCGATAGTAGGCGGCACGTCGCTTGTCTACGAAGACGCGCTCGACTACCCGGACGCGGCGGCATGGTCAAGGCTTGTCGAGCAGCACAAAGTGAGCATCTTTGGAGCCGCGCCCACCGCAATCAGGATGTTCATGAAGGCAGGAATGCCGGAGGCAGGCCTGTCGTCGCTGCGAATCCTTGCGTGCACGGGCGAGCCGATAAACAGCGAGGCGTGGAACTGGTTCTACGATAAAGTCGGCGGAAAGAGGTGCCCCGTGATAAACCTCTCGGGAGGAACAGAAATCGGCGGCGCCATCCTGAGCGCCCTTCCGGTAATGCCTTTAAAAGAGTGCACTGTGGGCGTGCCCATCCCGGGCTTTGACGCGGACGTTTTCGACGACGAAGGCAGGCCGGCAAAAGAGGGCTACCTTGTCATAAAAAAGCCGTGGCCGTCCATGACACGGGGCATACTGAACGACCCGGACAGGTTCATCGCCACCTACTGGTCAAAATACAGAGGCGTCTGGTACCACGGCGACATTGTTCTGGTGGATGCCGACGGCCTGTGGTACATGCGCGGAAGGGCCGACGACGTCATCAAGGTGGCAGGGCACAGGATAGGCACGGCAGAGGTAGAAGCTGCCGCGTCGTCGCACCCGGCAGTCGCAGAGGCAGTCGCAGTCGGCAAACCTGACGAGCTGAAGGGCGAGGTGATAGTGGTCTGCGCCATCGCAAGGGCGGGCTTTGACCGCGATAGCCTCAAGGCCGAGATAGCCAGGAAAGTGGAGGAGGCGATAGGCAGGTTCGCCCGGCCCGACGAGGTAAGGATTGTTCCAGACCTGCCGAGGACCAGGACGGGCAAGCTCGTGAGGCGGCTTGTGAGGGCAAAGGTGGCCGGCGAGGGCATGTCTGGGCAGGACCTTTCTACAGTCGAGAACCCCGCCTCGCTTGAAGGCATTTAGCACTCATATAGGGTGGCGCCCATAGCACCGGCCATGCAGGAGGACAGCAAGAAAAAGTTCGAGCTTCCAGGGAGCAGGGCCCACTACGCCCCGTCGCTTTCAGTCACGGTCACACACATGCGCCTAGAGATAGAGCCCGACCTCGAGAAACAGGCCATATCCTGCAGGCAGGAACTTGAAATTGCTGTCGTCCAGAAAACCGACGTTGTAGAGCTTGACGCGGCCGAGCTAGATGTCAAGTCCGTCACCTTGTCAAACAAAAAACTGCCGTTCAGGGCGGTGGGCGACAGGCTCTCCATAAAGCTGGGCAAGAGCCTTGAAGAGGGCGCAAGGGCAAAGATAGCCATCGCCTACACGGCAAGGCCCAGAAAGGGCTTGTACTTTGTCGCCCCAGACAAGCACTACCCGGACAAGCGCTTGGAGGCCTGGACGCAGGGCGAGACGACTGAAGCAAAGTACTGGTTCCCGTGCATTGACCACCCGCAGGTGAAATTTTCAAGCGAGATAACCGTGGTCGCGCCAGCAGGCTACACCGCGATATCAAACGGCCGGCTCGTAAAGGTGGAGAAGGGCAAGAAGTGGAAATATTCCTGGCACGAGGACAACCCGCACCCGTCCTACCTTGCATCTGTAGTGGTCGGCAAGTACGTCGAGATAAACGAAGGCAATCTGTATCACTACGTGCCGGCCGAGCAGGCGCACGACGCCAAGAGGACGTTTGACAGGACGTCTGAAATGGTCGAGTTCTTTGAAGACTACCTTGGAACAAAGTACCCGTTTGCGAAATACTCGCAGGTGTGCGTCCAGGACTTTGTCTACGGTGGCATGGAAAACTCCAGCTGCACAACCCTGACGCAGGACACGCTACACGACAAGAAGGCGCACGCAGACTTTTCAAGCGACTACCTTGTGTCGCACGAGCTTGCCCACCAGTGGTTCGGCGACCTTGTGACCTGCCGGGACTGGCAGCACGTCTGGCTCAACGAGGGGTTTGCCACGTACTGCGAGGCGCTGTACTGGGAAAAGAGCAGGGGCACCGACGAGTTCCTGTACTACGTCATGCAGACTGCCGACGACTATTTTGAAGAAGCCGCAAACAGGTATATGCGGCCAATTGTCACCAAGGTGTACAAGCACCCTGATGAACTCTTTGACAGGCACACTTACGAAAAGGCCGGCTGCGTGCTTCACATGCTGCGCCACGCGGTGGGCGACGGCTATTTCCGGCGCGCGCTCAAGACATACCTGCAGAGGTTTGCAAACGGCAACGCAGAGACCGAGGACCTGCGAAGGGTGTTCGAGCTTGAAACGGGGAAGAGCCTGCAAGAGTTCTTTGACCAGTGGCTGTACCGCGCAGGCCACCCGGACCTGAAGGTCGAGTTTTCATTAGAGGGCAAGGTCGCAAGGATAAAGGTCGAACAGGCACAGGAGGGCGAGCCTTTCTCGTTCCCGCTTGAAGTAAGGCTTGTGTTTTCCAAGGGCGAGAAGGTGATGACCTTTGACGTTTCTGAAAAAGAGAGTGTGTTTCAGGTCCCGGTTGACAGGGAAATCGAATGGTTCTCAATCGACCCGGATTTCAAGGTGCTAAAGACTGTATCGATAAAGGCGCCAAAGGAGATGCTGATAAAGCAGCTGCAGAAAGGCAGGACAGTCGCTGAAAGGGCCGCCGCGGCGCACGCCCTTGCAGGCCACGGCTCTGACGCCGCCATCGACGCTCTGCAGAAGGCAGTCATGTCTGACTTTTGGGGCGTTGCAGCAGAAGCTGCAAAGTCGCTTGGCTCCATAAGGACAGACAGGGCGTTTGAAGCGCTGAAAAAGTGCCTTAAAGTGGCGCACCCAAAGGCAAGGCGCGCAGTCGTGCGGGCAATAGGCGAGTTCAGGCGCGAAGAGGCCGTCAGCCTGCTAAAGTCTCACCTGCACGAGGAGAGCTACTTTGTCGAGTCCGAGGCGGCAACGGCCATTGGCAAGACAAAGAGCATGGATGCGATGCCGCTTTTGAAAAAGGCCCTTGAAACGCAGACATTCCAGAACGTGGTAGCGCAGGGCGCGATAGCGGGCCTGAAAGAGTTTGCCGACGAGAAGGAGGTGGCGTCTATTCTTGTTGAAAAGAGCAGGTACGGCAACCACCACAGGGTAAGGGAGGCAGCCACGTTTGCGCTTGGCAGGTTCGTGGACGGCAACAACACCGTAGTCGACCACCTGAAAATGCTTCTTTCCGACAAGTGGTTCCGCGTCAGGATAAACGCATGCAGGGCTTTTGCCGATGCCGGCTATGCAAAGGCGCTTCCAGACCTTACCAGGGTTGCAGAGACCGACCTTGACCACAGGGTAAGGCGCATTGCAGAGGAGTGCATCAACCTGATAAAGGAGGCGACGAGGAAGCCCAGGGAGATAGCGCAGCTGCGCGAGGAGCTTGACAAGGCCCGGGCAAGGTCGCTTGAGATGATGCAAAGGATGGACCGTCTCGAGCGTGACATGCGCTAGGCTTCAAGCGCAAATCCAGATACAAGGCTGTTGAAAAGCTCCGGCCGGTCGCGGTGCACGCGGTGCCCGCATTTTTCCAAAAGCACCACGCGGCTTTTCTTCATCTGTATGAACGGCTGCGCGTACTGCACCGGTATCATGATGTCGTCCTTGCCCCAGAGCACGAGCGCGGGCATCTGCAGTCTGTCAAGCCGGCTGTTAAGCCGCGGAGCTTTTGCACTGCCGGCAAGTGCAGACAGGAACGCGTCGCGGGCGCCCGGCATCGACATCTTTTCAAAAGCCGACCTTGCGTAGGCGTCGTCGACGGGCTTGTTGTCAACAGCTGCAAGCGCTTCCTTTGTCTCCTTCACGCTTGTCGCTTTAAGCACCTTTGAGTAGCGCCAGAGCGCCGGCGAGCCCTTGAACGACCTCGGGAGCGCGCCCGGGGGGCAGACCAGCACCAGCCTCGATACGAGGTCCGGCCGGTGGAGCGCAAGCTCTGCAGCTACATGGCCGCCAAGCGACGAGCCGCAGACTGCTACCGGCGCTATTTTGAGCGACTCGACGAACCTTGCCACAAAGCCGTAGTAGAACTTTATAGAATAGTTTATCCGGGGCTTGTCGCTCAGCCCGAATCCCGGAAGATCCAGCGCGACGACACGCAGTCGCCTTGAAAGCGGCCCGATGTTGTTCTCCCAGCTGTCAGTCGAGCCTCCAAGCCCGTGTATCAAAAGTATCGTCTTTTTGCCCCTGCCTGCTTCCACGTAATGGGCGCGGATCTTGCCTATCTTGACGAATTTGTCCAACAGGGCGCAGAGCCTTTCTTGGCGTAAAAACTTTCTTGCTGTAGAGCAAAAACACCTCCGACTCGTCCATCCCGGATTTTTCCACCATTGGTGTCATTTCCGGGCTGTTGTGGCACAGGACGTGCAGGGTGGAATATCCCTGCGAGTGGAGGTTTGAGGCAAAGGCGATGATGTCCTGCAGCGGTTTTGCGCCGGAAGCGTCAAGGTAGGAAACCTGCAGTATGTCCGGCCTGTCCCAGTAGCCTGTCTTGTTGAGGACCGCAAGTCCGCTTACAGGCCTGCCTGTCACGACCACGCGCTTTGCCAGCACAAGCTGGCGCAGGGCCTTTCTGTCAAGCGGGTACCACTTCCACGAGCTGACGTAGCGCCCGGCCGACCTTTGGTATATGTGCGAGCCCTGCAGGAACTGCCATGCTTTTTCGATGTCCTGCTTTGTCGCAAGCCGGGCGGATGTTGCGCGCTTGTTCATTTTCTTCTCTGTGCCGTAGTATATCCACGCAGATACCATGGAAAAGCCGTTTTTCTCTAGCATGCGCTGCGAAGGCACGTTTTCCTGCGAGACTATTGCAGACGCCTCTTTTGCGCCGTGCCTTGCCGCCCAGCCTGCCATCCTCTCTAGGAGCGCGGTCGCGACTTTTGCACGCCTGAAGTCCGGGTGCACCCTCACTCCTTCAAGCCATGCGATGTTGCCGGGGCACATGCTCACGCGCGCAAGGGCCATCTTTTTCCCGGCAGACTCGCCGACAAGGAGCCGGCCTTTTGTGTCGGCGAGCCACCTGTCCCAGACGCGGTCTATATAGTCGCCCCAAGAAAATGTGTCTTTGCAAAACGAGAGTATCTCCTCCCTGTCGGATTCCCTTGCAGTCCTTATGCGGATGCCCGCTCCATCTCCTGCATCATTGTGGAGACAAACTGCCTGACGCCGGCTATGGACTTGAGCGCAAGAGCAAGCGAGGCAGTCTCGTTAAAGATGGTCACCACGTACGAGCTTTCGTTGAACTGGCTCACGCGAATGTCGCTCCAGTCGCTCTGCGAAAGCTCGCCCCCTGTCTTTGTGACAAGCTGAATTGCGTCCATCGGGTTCTTGTGCGCCACGAACCGGCCTGCAAGCGACGGGATGCCGTCTATCGCGGTTATCTTGGAAAGCACGCGGTGAACATGCGGGCTGCCACTCACTATCGAGTGCGACACCACCCGGACAGCATAGACGTCCCCCTCGAGGTCTATTTTCAGGTGCTCCTGCAGCCGGCCGGCCACAAAGCGCAGGCAGGCAAGCGTCTCCGCGTCCGGCTCTGCAAGAACGTTTGGGTAGCTCATCACCTGCAGTATGCGGAACGGAAGCACGTTTGACTGGACAGGCGATATGCGAAACCCCTCGCGGGAAAACGCGGTCGTCCCCTGCATCGGGTGGTCGCCATAGTCCTGCAGGATTGGGCTTGAAGAAAAGCCGTCGGCGCCTGTGAAGGCGTCTTTTAGCCGCTCGCTGTCAAGCACGGGCCTTTTGAAATAGAGCTGGACGTTGAACTGCGTTATGTGGACCTGCATCTACTTGCTTACAGCTCTTGCGGAAGTTTCGGGGTCTTTTGGAATTATTGTTATCCACGGCGTGAGTTTTTCCGGGTTTATTTTAACAAGTTCCACTCCGGCGTCGCGCAAGAGCTGCGTCCCGTCCTCGGGGTAGTCTGCAAGCACCACAATGCGCTTTATGCCGACTGTTATTGCCATCTTGCTGCACTCTATGCAGGGCGCAAAAGTGGAATACAGGGTCGCGCCGCGGGTGCTTCCGGCGTTGCCAAACAGCGCGCACTGCATTATGGCGTTTGCCTCCGCATGGGTGCACAGACAGCGATCAAGGCCCTCGCCGGACTTGACCTCGCCCCTCACGCGCGCCGCGCACCTGGGGCAGCCACCCTCAAAGCAGTTTGTGACTCCCGGCGGCGTGCCGTTGTATCCGGTGGCTATCTGCCTGTTGTCCTTGACTATGACTGCGCCGATGTGCCGGGTAAGGCAGTTTGAGCGAAGTTTTGCTATCTCGGCCTGAAGCATAAAGTAGGTGTCCCAGTCGGGTCTCTGCATCCGCACTATCTGGGCAGTGTTGCTATAAAAGCTGTTGGCAAGATGCAGTAATATAGAGCAGGCCTTCCAAAAGATGCCATGAGCAAGCGCGTTCGAGCCAAAAAGTCAGCGACGGTTGAAGAGATCATGAGCCGCAAAGTCGTGTCGGTGGACGCGGACGCAAGCGCACAGAAAGCGGCAGAAATCATGGCAAAGAAAAACGTCAGTTCTGTCATGCTCAAGGACGGCGACAGGATAGTCGGGATACTCACCGAGCGCGACCTTGCCAGAAACGTTTGTGCAAAGGACGGCCTCGCAAGCAAGACCCCTGCAGTGTCCATAATGTCGACCCCAGTGCAGGCAGTCAGCAAGAACGCGCCTGTCGGAAGGGCGGCAAGCATGATGGCCGAGCACCGCCTGAGGCACCTCGCAGTCGAGGGCGACTACCAGGAAATAATCGGCGTTGTCACCACCACCGACCTTGCCAGGTACCTGCGCAAAAAGCTGGGCGTCACCGGCGCAGATCTGGAAATAGTAGAAGCGTTGTATGCCTAGTGCACGATGAGCACCGGACACTTTGCTTTTTCAGACACGGTCCTTGAAACGCTGCCAATCGCCCTGAGCTTTGAAAATCCCGAGAGCCCGACGTTGCCTATCACTATCAGGTCCACGTCCTCCTCGTCGGCTATGGCAAGTATCCTGTCTGAAGGGTAGCCCACCTCGACGCGCATCTTTACCTCCACGCCCGCCGCTTCCAAGTCGGGTTTTTTTTCGGAAAGCATCTTTTGCGCGGCCGATTTCAGGTCCTGGTGGAGCTCCTTCCATACCGCTGCAACAGAGGTCTCCTCCCCTGTCTTTGTAGAGCGCATCCGGGACTCGAACATCATCGGCGGTATGGGTATCTCCTGGACGATGTTTAGAAGTACGAGCTTGCCGGACTTGACGAGCTTTAAAAGTGAGACTGCATGTTTCAGTGCAGCTTCGGATGGCTTTGAGCCGTCGTAGGGGACGAGGATTTTACGAAAAGTCACGCATGTAAATCGGTGCTAGCCGATATATCCTTTGCCTGCCTTGCGCGCCTGAGCCTCTGCTCGTCCCGGGCTATGCGCAGGCCCAGCAGGCACGCAATAAAGGCCACGCCGGCAGCGCCGGCGATTGTCAGGGCGTCTGTCACCTTGCCTTCACTTCGAGGAGCGCAGGCTGGCGCCTTCCCATCCTCCAAGCGGCCTCCATCGCGGCCAGGGTGACCGCAAACCCGATTGCCACGTATCCGATTTCTTCGATCATGATACTACTATAGCAAGAAGAAAGATTAACGGTGCTAAAATGCAGGCACGATCCTTCAGAGCCGGTTGCTAGAGCTCATCGCTGCATGCAGATGTCAGCGGCGCTTTTGCGCTATCATAACGGCGCGCTAGCAATCAAGAGCGCGTTATATCAACGGTAAAATCGCCCGGCGCGCATACGCAATCAACGACTTCACAGGAACATGGGGAGTGGATCGGCATTTCCAACCAAGTCCCCACTTCCCATGTTTTTATCAAAATGTGACCAACTCAGAGCTAGAAAGCCATCATCACCGCTGGTCAGCAGTTAACAGCACCTATTGTAATGACAACCTAGCAGATAAACGTTAAGAACGGTAGGACCTGCATATACAGTGCTTGGGCAAAAACGAGCAGCTTGCAAAGGCTCTCCGTGACATCGGCTTTCTCACTGAGGTCGAGGACGCTGAAAACGCCCAGTTCAAGTCCAAGGCGTACTACAGGGCTGCTGACAGCGTCGAAAATC
The DNA here is from genome assembly GCF_013388945.1 of Nitrososphaera sp. Classification (GTDB taxonomy): domain Archaea; phylum Thermoproteota; class Nitrososphaeria; order Nitrososphaerales; family Nitrososphaeraceae; genus Nitrososphaera. The sequence continues at coordinate 109,592 of NZ_JACAEH010000004.1, forward strand.
TTTCTGCAGACGTTGCCGACATTTACAAAAAGGGCGGCGTTGCTGCCCTGCTGGAAATACCGGGCATAGGCAAGGCGATAGGTGAAAAGATAGTGGAGTTCATCAACAAAGGTGCTATTCACCACCTCGAGGAGCTGAAAAAGCAGATACCGGTGGACGTCGACCAGATGAGCTCCATTGAAGGTATCGGTCCCAAGACGGTCAAGGCCATCTACAAAAAGCTGGGCGTGACGGACTTGGCAAGCCTTGAAAGCGCGGCAAAAGAGGGCCGGCTGAAGACCGTCCCGGGCATCTCTGCAAAAAAAGAGCAGGACATTTTGAAAAAGATAGAGTTTGCGAAAAAGAGCGGAGGCAGGCGCATAATAGGAGAAGTGTGGCCGCTTGCAAAGGGTATAGAGTCGCGGCTCCAAGAGCTGGACGGAGTTCTGTCAGCCGCGCTCGTCGGTTCTGCCCGGCGCATGAAAGAGACTGTGGGCGACCTTGATTTCTTGGTCGCCGCCAAGGACGCAGGTTCTGTCATGGACTTTTTCACGAAAATGCAAGAAGTCGAGGAGGTCAAGGGCAGGGGTCCGGCAAAGGCGTTTGTCAGGCTGGAAGGAGGCATCGACGCCGACGTGCTGGTCGTGCCGGAGGAGAGCTGGGGGTCGGCGCTTCTGTATTTCACCGGAAGCAAGGACCACAACGTGGAGCTGCGCAAGGTTGCCATTGACAAAAAGCTGAGGCTCAACGAGTGGGGCCTGTTCGAGGCAGGCACCGAAAAGATGGTTGCCGGCAGGACAGAGGAGCAGGTCTACAGGGCCCTCGGCCTGCAGTGGATACCGCCTGAGATGCGCGAGAACACGGGCGAGATACAGCTGGCGGCAAAAAACCGGATACCGGGCCTTGTGGAGTACGGCAGCCTAAAAGGCGACCTGCAGGTTCACAGTAACAGCACCGACGGCACGGCTACCATAGAAGAGATGGCCCGCGCCGCAAAAGAGTTTGGCCTTGACTACATCGCGCTGACCGACCACACCAAGAGCCTTGCAATGGCAGGAGGCCTTGACGGCGGCGAGCTCTTGGAGCAGGCACACGAAATTGCCGAGCTTAACGACAGGCTGGACGGTTTCCGCGTCCTTGCGTCTGCCGAAGTGAACATCATGAAGGACGGCTCGCTTGACATCCCAAACAACGTGCTTGACAAGCTTGACATCGTGGGCGCGGCTATCCACTCTAACTTTAACCTGCCAAAGGAAGAACAGACTGCGCGCCTTGCAAAGGCGGCGGAGAACCCTAGCGTGGACATCATATTCCACCCGACAGGCAGGCTCATCAACAGGCGCGAGGGCTACCCCGTCGACATTGAAAGGCTGGTGCAGGTTGCCAGAGACACCGGCACCGTCTTGGAGATAGACGCGCACTACAACCGGCTCGACCTGAAGGACGAGTACGTGAGGCTTGCCGTGGAAAACGGCGTCAAGCTGGTCATAGACTCTGACGCCCACCACCCCGTGCACTTTGCGTTCCTCCAGTTCGGGATAGGGCAGGCGAGGCGTGGCTGGGCAAAGCCATCAGACGTCCTCAACACGCTTTCGGCAGACAGGCTTCTCAAGGCAATCAAGTAAATCATTATATCCCTTCCCACAATACACTAGCCCGTGCGCTCAGAGCTCAGAGACGACCGCAGCGCGAGAAAGATCTACCTCGGCGTGTTCTACTTTTGCGCCTTCGTGATGGCAGCCGTCACGTTCTACGCTCTGTACGCCAGCATCGACGAGTACCAGAGGACCGGCAAGGTTGTGATAGGCGAGGTTCTCGTCGAGACCGAGTTCCCGTTCCCCGGCCTTGCCAAGCTTGTGACGTACCTGATGATAGTCTCCGTGGTGGGCTGGTACTGCGTTGTCAAGCTCGGTGGCGACAAGGTGAGCAGCATACCCAAGTGGGCAAAGTCCATCCTGCAGCTGATAGTGCTTGCGATAGCGGTGGTTTCGCTGTACGAGTTTGTCTACAACTTTATGGTCTGGAACTCGCTCATAACAGCCGACGTGATACAGGGCATATTCAGGTTCGACAGCATCAACGTCGAATACCCTAAGCCCGAGACGCCGTGGAACCTGGTGTTTGCGACCAAGATGTCGCTTGCCGCGTTTCTGATATCCGCGCACGGCTTTTACACGATGTCAAAGCCGGAGAAAAAGGATCTACAGTAGCCACTCTTTCAGCCGGCTGCGCTCAAACTCGTGTTTCTTCTCAAAGTACTTTTCTGCAGGCGCGTCGAGCTTGAACGCGGGCCCGGCGGAATTGTAAAAGTCGGCCTCCACGTAGCCGGCCGTCCTGTTGCCTGCCTCTACGTAGCAGTACCCCTGCCCGTTGTATGCGGCCTGCGGCTTTTGGCCTGCTATCTCGTCTGTTATCTCCTGCGCGACGACCTTGGCCTCGCCCTCTGCAAAGATGCCGGCCTTGGGCATCGCAAGCTGGCCCATCTTTATCTCCGTCACGTCGCCTATCGCAAAGACGTTTTCAAACTGCGTCCGCAATGTTTCTCTGTCGACGGCTATCCATTCGGCTGCAAGGCCGGAGCTCTTGATGACGTCAGGAGCCCTGTGCTGCGGTATTCCTATGAGCACGTCGAATTTTTCACGCCTGCCATTTTCAAACTCTACCTCGCCGTCCCTCACAACCTTTGGCTTGCAGTTTGGCGAAAACTTGATGCCGAATTTTCCTATCATCTCCACCACGTCGGCGCTCACCTTTGGGCCGGCGACCGGCAGCGCGATGGGCGACGGCGCAAAGACTTCAAGATCTATCGCCTTCCTCGTCCCGTTATTTTCAAGCATGTCGCTTATCATCATGGCAGCCTCGTAGGGCGCTGGCGGGCACTTGTAGGGCGCGCCCATTATCGAGATTGCCACCTTGCCCTTCCTTAGCGCCAACAGTTTTTCCCGGAGCCCGGGCACCTGCTTTGAGTCGTAGAGGTTGAACCCCCTCCCCTCAAAGCCTTCCACCCTCTCCGGCGCAAGCTCTGTCCCGAGCGCGACAACAAGGTAGTCGTATTCGAGCCACCCGTGCCCCTTTACCTGCACGCGCTTTTTTGCCACCTCTATCTTTGTTATCTCGTCGTTCAGGTACTCGATGCCCTTGGCGTTGAGGCTTGAAAGCGGGGTCTGCGATTCTTCCAGATTCCTGGTGCCGTTGAGCACCCATAGCTTGACCAGCCCCATCATGAACGACTTTTTCCTGTCGATGATTATTATCCTGTGTTCCTGCCCCAGGTTCTTGCGAAGTGTGTTTGCACATGCAAGGCCGCCAAAGCCGGCCCCAAGTATCAATATCCGCTTGCCCACAGTTCCAGACACAAGATACAGAGTAAAAAGTCTAGTGGCTAGCGTTCCTGCGGCGTGGGCCGGAGCATTATCTCGTTGACGTTCATGTGCGGGGGCGACTCGACGGCAAAGAGAATGGCGCTTGCGATGTCCTCGGCCTTGAGCGTCACCGCCTGCTTTGTGGACTCGACGAACTTGGCAAGAGACTCGTCGGTTATGGTGTCGTTCAGCTCTGTATCCACCACGCCGGGCTCGATGCACGTGACGCGTATGTTAGAGCGCGTGCTGAACTCCTGCCTGAGCCCTTCTGAAAAGGCTGTGACTGCGTGCTTGGTCGCGCAGTAGACGCTCCCTGAGGGGAACACCACCCTGCCTGCTATCGACGACATGTTGACGATGTGGCCCGATTTCCTGGCAAGCATGTGCGGAATTGCGGCAGCTGTGCAGTAGATGACGCCCTTTAGGTTGACATCTATCATCTGGTCCCACTCGGCGACCTTGAGCTTTTTGAAAAACGAAAGTGGCATGAGGCCTGCGTTGTTGACAAGTATGTCGACTGAACCCCATTTGCCGACCGCGGCCTCTACAAAGGCGTCGCACTCGGCCTTTTTGGTGACGTCAAGCTTCATCACTATCGCCTCGCCACCGGCCTTCTCTATCTCCTGCTTTAGTGCATCAAGCCTGTCCGTGCGCCTTGCGCCCGCAGCGACCTTGGCGCCTGCGCGAGAAAGCGCAAGCGCAGTCGCGTAGCCTATGCCGCTGCTTGCCCCCGTGACCAGCGCGACCTTGCCCTTTATCATGGCCGTACGGATTTGCTTGCGCCGTAATATTCTTTTGCAACGCTTAAGTACTGAAGAGCCGATTACTTCTCTCGATGGATCTGGACGACGGCGACGAGCTGGCCTACCTCTGGACAAAGGTCAAGTTCGTGCAAAAGTACATGAGCGCCAACAACTGCTCTTTTGACGTGGCAGAAAAAGAGTTCCGCCGGTGGATAGACGGGCTCATGGACAGCAGGATAGAGCTTTCAAACCGCATGCTGAACTCGTCGAATATTTGAAAAAACAGCTGCCCGGATTACCCGAGCAGCTCCCTTGAAGATGTCCCGAGCCTCCCGAGGAACCCGAGCACGCAGCCAAAAAGGATGTGCATGGCAAGCGCGCCGGCCACAATCGTGCCTGACAGTTCTACGAGCCTTGCTGCAAGCTGGGCACTTGATATCTCTGCAAGCTGGCCGGCAATAGTAAAGTCTGCAGATGTGGCTCCCTGCGCCATCGCCTGGAGCATCGGCAGAATAACGCCAAAGTGCAGCGGCAAGAACAGCACCGCCCACACCACGGCGCCTGTCATCGGCCCCGTCGCCAGGCCCTTGAAGACCGAGCTTATGTAGAGTGCCCTCACGCGGTCTGAGATTGTCATGTAGATGATGCCAATCACGGTGGCAGTCACCATGTGCATGACAAAGCCTACGTAGACGTCGGTTGCAGGGCCCTGGCCGAGGGCCATGCCTATCACCTTGTAGAACGTGCCCGGCGGGGTCAAAAGCGCCGAGTCGATTGCAAGGAACACGCCAAATATCGCCCACGCTGCCGCCTGGCCTGCCACTATCCCTGACTTGACCGAGTCCCTGATTGGTGCGACTTTGCGCATTGACTGCATGGCGTTACTATCGCACTCCAGATATTTACGGGATCGATCAGGATATTTGCAAAGCTTTTGGAAAACGGCGACGCTATTCAAGAACGTGCAAAACTAGATCTGAAAAGCTGAAATTTATGCGCTCTGCGGCTCGGCCTTTAATTTTTGCTTCCGGGCCATGAAGAGCAACAGCGCGCCAAACATGGCAAGGATTATCGCTATCCCTTGCGCGCCTCCAAGTGGAATCAGCGCAAAGTACGCCGCCGCAAACGCAAAGCACACGGCTGCCTGGATTATGTAGGTGTAAAGCTGCTTCATGCCGGTCTTTTTTGCGGCAAGCCCAACTGCGAAAAACGCCGCCGTCGGGTAGACCGTGTACAGCACAAAGTCAATGATGTCGACGCCGTTGTGCGACAAGCGTGCTGCATTACTCTTTATCGGTATTTAATTTTACAGATGGGCGTGCACCTGGACTGCCACGCCGGCCTCGACAAGCGAGCGGGCGTTCTCTAAAGGAAGGGTGGCGACGTTTTCCTGCTGGAAGGGGCCGTATTTGGTCATGTCGACTCCGATGAACTGCTCCATCGGCCTTACAAAGCGCACTATGATGCGCTTTTCGCGCATCCTTGCAGATATTGCCTCGAGCACCTTGGGCCTGCCCCTGCTTGCGGCCTCGACGACTTCTTCCATGCGGCTTGCAGACTCGTTCTTGCCGTCAAGCACATACTTTTCCTCGTCGGTGAGCCTTGAATAGTCTAGCTGCTCGGCGCCTGACTGGGCCTTTCTCTGCCTGACTTCCACTAAAAGCCGCGCGGACGACGACATCAGCTCCACTATCCTGTCGCGCACCTTGGCTTCCATCCCTTCAAAGCCCTGGCCCTTCAGGCTGCCAAGCGACGACGCTATCTTTTGGTAGATGTCCGGCTCGACTTCCTGCAGGCCGGAAGACTCGACTTCCCGGCGCAAGAGCTCGCCTACATCCTTCAGAGAAATGCCGCCGTCATTTTGTTCACTCAATTTTTTTCCCTGCGAATAACCTTAAAGTAGAGGGTTTCCGTGTCCTACTGCGAGAGGTTAGCCAGGTTGCCTTATAAACTGATTGACGGAAGAATCGTGCCGCTTACATTCACAGCCCCGGAAGTAATGCGCCGGCTCAAGGACGACGACATCAAGTTCATCGACCTCCAGTTTACCGGGCTCTTTGGCAGGTTCCACCACACGACGATGGACGCCAAGATGTTCCGCATAGAAGACTTTGAGGACGGCCTGCCCAAGGTGGACGGCTCGTCCATCAGGGGCTTTACCGAAATCCACGAGTCTGACCTAATAATAAGGCCCGACCCTGCTACCTATGCAATAATACCGTGGATAGAGCCGGAGCACAAGACTGCAAGGCTCATCTGCGACATACTGAGCGGCGGCGCAGAACGCGACGTGTTTCCCCGCGACCCGAGGGGCCTTGCGAGAAAGGCCGAGCGCTACACCGCAGAGCAGGGGTACGACACGTCGTACTGGGGGCCCGAAGTAGAGTTTTTCGTGTTTGACAAGATAGAGGTCAACACCATGACGCCGTACCAGGGGCAGAGCTACCACATCACCTCGAAAGAAGCCCCGTGGTCTACAGACAACGTCGGCTACGCGCTCAGGCTGAAAGAGGGCTACCTGCCAAGCGCGCCGGGCGACACGCTCATGGAATACCGAAACGAGTGCGTTGACGCGCTTGCAAACAACTTTGGCATTGTCTGCGACGCGCACCACCACGAGGTCGCAACCGCAGGCCAGTGCGAGATAGACATCCGCTTTGACACTCTGACAAACGCTGCCGACGGCGTGCAGAGCTACAAGTACATCGTGAAAAACATAGCGAAAAAGAGGAACATGATAGCGACGATGATGCCAAAGCCCATTGCACTTGACAACGGTTCCGGCATGCACGTCAACGTCAGCCTCTGGAACAAGGGCAAGAACCTGTTCTACGACCCAGACGACGACTATGCGGAGCTGTCGCAGACGGGGCGGTATTTCGGCGGAGGCATAATGGAGCACGCGCAGGCCCTTGCCGCAATAATCGCGCCCACTACAAACTCGTACCGCAGGCTCGTGCCCGGGTACGAGGCGCCGGTCTACGTGGCGTGGAGCACCGGCAACAGGTCCGCGATCATCAGGATACCGGCCCACTACAAGGGCAAAAAGTTTGCAAACATGAAGCGCATAGAGTTCCGCGCGCCTGACCCGTCGTGCAACCCGTACCTTGCGTTCTCGGCCATCATGGCCGCCGGCCTTGACGGAATCAAGAAAAAGCGCGACATGGGCGAGCCGGTCAAGGAGGACATATTCAAGATGAGTCCAAAGCGCAGGCGCGAGCTTGGGATAAAGCAGCTGCCCGCGTCGTTGCGCGACGCGTACGAGGCGCTTGACAGCGACAACGCGTTCTTAAAGCCGGTGTTCGACGACCTGACGATAGAAAAGATAATCGAGCACGCGCATGCAGAGCACGTGGAGGTCACCGTGAGGCCGCACCCCCACGAGTTCTCGATGTACGCCGATGTCTAGTACTTCCACTCGCCGGCGATGCCGTTCCACCACGACCGGTAGGGACGCGCGTCGGCGCCTATCTCGCCCTGTATGCGGTTCTCTATCGCAAAGAACATGTTCTCCATAGCGTCCGCGCCGCCGTCGGCTGCAAGCTCTTTTCCTATCTCGACGACCCTGCTTTTCCTTGCTGCAAGCTCGCGCGATTCTGGCTGCTGTATGCACCGCGTCAGGAGATCGTACAGCTCTTCTTCAAGCCCGGCATCCATCAGTCAACCCTCTTGATTATGTGGTATCCAAATTCCGTTTTCACCGGCTCTGACATCTGGCCCTTTTCGAGCTTGAACGCGGCGTTTTCAAACGGCTTGACCATCATGCCTCTTGTAAAGTAGCCGAGGTCGCCCCCGCGCTTGCCCGATCCCCTGTCGATTGAAAGCTCCTGCGCAAGCTTGGAGAAGCTCTCGCCCTTTTTCAGCCTCTCGAGTATGGCAAGGGCCTCGCTCTGCTTCTGCACCAGTATGTGCGAGCACTTGATCTTGTTTGACATTGCAAGGATTGAAACGGTGCATGAATTAACCTTTGCTGGCCCGAAACTGTGATATAAGCGCCAAAAGATGTGCCTGTGATGTCCGACGACACGGAAGCCGCCGGCCCCATACCCTTCCCGACCCTCACCATCCTCTATGTCCCCGTCGAGGCCGCGTCGGTGGTAGAAGACGTGAGCCAGAAATATCCAAACATCACCGTCGAGGAGTGCGTCGGCTTTTTCCACGGCGGCCAGAGAAACTACAAGAAGGTGACTATTTGGAGTCAGGGCATAGATAGTTTGTGGATGGACGCAGTTATTGCAAGGACAAAGGAGCTTGGCGGCGTCGAGTTTGTCACGGTAGTGTCTGGCGGCATGATGCACATATTGTGAAATACGGGAGCTGCGTATCTAGTGCATGGAAGAGATAAAGCGCTGCCCGATATGCGGCTGTACGGAGCACAGGCTTGTTGGCTGCCACAGGCACTGGGGAAAGCACAAGCAGGGCCCTGACGGCCGCTGCGTGGCTACTTGATCTCGTACAGTGCGACTGAGAGCTTGAACGCAAAGCGCTCGTCGGTGTTCTGGGCAAGCGGGACGGCGTACTTTTGCGCGTCTTCCTTGAACCTGAGCGCTTTTTCGCGGTGGGCATGATTTTTCATAAGCCGCGCTATGTCCAGCTGCTCGGCAAGTTTTACAAGCCTTGCGCCCTTGGATTCCTTGGCAAGCCTTGCGTAGTATTCGTCAAGGCCAGAACCCTGCTTTGGGTCTGCAGTGGCGCGGACAATCCCTGCTATGCTGTCGCCGCACTCTTCTTTCACGTCGTTTTCAGACACGCTTTCAAGCGCGTCGTGCAAAAACGCGGCGGCCACAAGCTCGACGTCGCGCACCTGGAACTCCTCTGCAATGATGAGCGCGACGCGCAGCGAGTGGTCTATGTGCGGCTCGTCGAGGAACTTGCCCCGGTGGGCCCTGTTTGCAAGCGCAAAGGCTTTTGTAAGCTTGACAACGTCGTCCGTGTTTGTCTCGAAATGCTTGAGAAGGCGCGCAAATCCGGCCTTTGTAAAATCGTCAAATCCTGATTCCACGCCTTTTTGTGGATAGGGAGCCCTTTTAATGTGATTCGGAACAAGACATAATAGTTCTGACCGACGATCATGTTGCGTTGGCCGACAGCAAGGGCTACTATGCCACGCTTGGCGTCTCTGAAAGGGCGAGTCACCACGAGATTAAAAAAGCCTACAGGAAGATGGCAAGGAAATACCATCCTGACAGGAACGGCACCGCGTACGCGGAGGACATGATAAAAAAGATAAACGCGGCGTACGAAGTGTTGTCAGACGACCACAAGCGCGCCCAGTACGACAAGACCGGCTTTGCAGACGCAAAAGAGCAGGCCGAGCCTGCTTATGACATGAGCGAGCATGTGCAGGAACACCACGAGCACAGGGCCGAGCGCGTCAAGACGGTCAAGAAGGACACTGACTATTACTACGGCCCCACGTTCATCGAGACGCCAAAGAGCAGGTTCCACGTTATTGTCGAGCCGTCGCTCTGCATGGCCTTTGGATCGTGCGAGACGCTTGCGCCAAAGGTGTTTGTGGTGGAAAAGAACAAGCGCGTAAACCCAAAGGCGCGTGTTGAATCTGAAACCGGCGCGGACCTTGACACCATATACGCGGCTGCGCAGACGTGCCCCACAAAGGCCATCAAGATTATCGACCGGTATACTGGCGAGCAGCTGTTTCCGTAGTCAGTCAGAAAAGGGCTTTGATTTCTGCTTCCAGATTTTGCTCGGTCACCGGCTCTATTCCCTGAATCCTGTACCACTTGCTCTGGAGCAGCCTGCTTCCTTCGCCGTCCTCGCCTACAAAGACAAACTTGTCAAACAGCGCAAAGGAAGTCCAGTCACCTTCAAGCGTCCCCAGAAAACCTTCAGTTTTTGCTACGAAGAATAGCGCTTTTTCGCCTTTCTTGTGTTCCACTGCATAATAGTTGTCCACAAACACCTCGGACCTGAACGGGTAGGCGCACCCGAACCCATACTCGGAGAATGTGACTGTAGGCCGGTGTTCTCCTGTCTCGTCCAGCAGGTATCTGTCAGCAGATATGGTGACAACATAGCGCAGATCCGCACCTTCCAGCCGCCAGTCCGCCGGCCGCAGCTCTGCGCTCATCACGGTCCCGTACAGTATCATCGAGGAATATCCCACCTGTCTTTCCAAGTCGGGCGCAGAAATCTGCAGACCCGGAGCCCCGCATGCGCCGACATTGGAAAATACGGAAAACATGATGACAAATGCCGCGCCCACTGCGAGCCCGGCTATGACAGGACCGCGTTCTGAAGCCAAGTACATGTTTTTCGCTCATCGCGCTTTTGAGCATTTATCCCGGTCCAAACGTGCATTCTGCAAGTAGAATATTATAAATTGCTGCAAGCGTGAGCAGTCCTCATGAAGCTTTACTGCGTCGGTTGCGGCCCCGGCGACCCCGAGTTGCTCACGGTCAGGGCCGTGAACCTGATAAAAAGTGCAGAGGTGATATTTGCGCCAACTGCAAGAGAGGGCAAGCCCAGCATCGCGCTTTCAGTCGTAGAAAAGTACGTCGACAAGTCAACAAAGACTGCAAGCCTCGTGTTCCCGATGGTAAAAGACAAAGAGTCGCTCAAGGACTACTGGAAGCGAAACGCCGCCGAGATAGCAGAGGCGGTGCGGGCCGGCAAGAAGGTCGTATACCTTACAGTCGGCGACCCGGCGCTCTACAGCACCTGGATATACATCCACCGCCAGCTGAGAAGCGACCACCCTGACATCGAGATAGAGGTGGTGCCCGGCGTCACGTCGCTTTTTGCAATCGCCAACAAGGCCGGGATAAGCTTGGCAGAGGGCGACGAGACGGTGGCAATAGTGCCGGCGTGCTACGACATGGAGCGCGTAAAAAAGGCGGCAGGCGCGTGCGACACGGTGATATTTCTCAAGGACGGCCGGTACTTTGACAGCGTGATCGACATGCTCGGGCAGGCAGGATTTCCCGACGACGCGTCGATATCAGTCGCGCAGGACATCTCTGTCCCCCAGAGCGAGATACTCGAGCAGACCACGCTTGCGGAGCAGCGGGGCAGGAAGGGGCCGGCGGAAAAGTACTTTGCGATAATGGTGGCAAAGAAAAATGCCAGAAAGTAAGACGGTGTATTTTGTCGGGTCCGGACCTGGCGACCCCGAGCTCATAACGCTCAAGGCCAAAAAGCTGGTCGAGCAGGCAGACGTCATAATTTACTCTGGTTCACTGTTCAACCCAAAGAACCTGGAATACGCAAAGAAAGACGCCAAGCTCTACGACGCCGCTGTAATTGACCGGGAGAAGATCTACCAGATACTGCGCGACTCTGCCCTTGAGGGCAAGCTGGCAGTCAGGTTCCACGATGGCGACCCTGCGCTTTTCAGCACAATCAGGGAGCAGATAGACAAGCTTGAATCAGACGGCATAAAATGCAAGGTTGTGCCCGGCGTGACTGCGATCCTTGGCGCCGCTGCCGACCTGAAGCTTGAATTGACACTGCCGGGCGTCACGCAGACGCTCATCATCACAAGGGCGGAATTGCGCACGCCGGTCCCCGAGAGGGAGTCGATTGCAGAGCTTGCAAAGCACGGCGCGACAATGGCGTTTTACCTGAGCGTGCACCTGATAAACGACGTTGTAAAGGAACTTTTGAAAGGGGGCGTCTACACAAAGGACACGCCGGCGGCAGTCGTGTACAGGGCGACGTGGGACGACGAGAAGGTGATAAAGGGCACACTTGGCGACATCGCCGAAAAGACGAAAAAGGAGAGGATAATCAAGACGGCGCTCATAATCGTCGGCGACGTGATAGCGCCCAAGAAATACGAGTATTCAAAGGTGTACGACGCAGGCTTTACGCACGGCTACAGAAAGGCAGACAAGTGAAAGCTGTAGTCAACATGGGCGCGCCTTAATTATCCCAGCCGTCCCAGTAACTAGCCCCATGACCTACATGCTTGACAGACGCGTGATGGATGCGCTTGCTAGGTCCCTTGACGTCCTCGGCGAATCATCGAAAAAGGTCGTGCTCTACCACATTTCCCAGAGGGGCGTGAACCCGGAAGGCGCCACGCTGGAGGAGGTAGAGGCCGCGCTTTATGCGATGCTTGGGCCCGCGGCGTCGATAATCACAGGCCCGATGCTAAAAGAGCTTGAGCCCTGATGGATGGCTACTTTGACCTTTTCTGCCAGCGCGTCATTTCCTGCGACGGCGCCATAAGATCGGTGCGGGCCGCAAACGGCCTTGGCAGGATCCTCGGAAGCTCGTACAGGGCCGGCCTTGCCCACATGCGGAACGACGAGGAGGAGCTCCACTCGCTCAGGTCGGTCCTGCGCGCGGCGCTCAGGGAGGATTTCGAGCCCGTAAACGGCAGGCTGCGCTACTCGCTTTCTGTTTACGAGAGGCTTGCGCGAGCTACTGTCCCGCTGAAAGGCGGCGGCAACCCGGGCGACAAGCTTTACCTGCTTGTCGCGTTTGAGCCCGGCGCCGACATCGGGTCGATAATCACGGGCAAGATATTTCCGGAGATAGAGCGTGCAGGGATAAAAGAAGAAAAAGCGGGGGCCTAGGCCCTTCTGGCCCACGCAGTCACGGTGACCGTGCTCACCAGCGCGCCTGCGGCGCCCGTTATCATGGCAAACACGATGCTCGGGTCGACTGACAGCGTCGGGATGAGTGCCAGAAGCGCCTGGCCGACGACGGGCGAGGCCAGGTACGCAAAGAACCCGACTGCAAACCCGATCATTGCAAATATTGCGATTACGCCTGCTCTTGATGCCACGCCGACCACCTACTGCTGGTGCTCCTCCGACAGGCCGTAGCCTGCCGACGGGATTGAAGGGAACTTGTCGTTCACCTTCTGCTCCGCGACAGCCGATGCCTCCTGCATTATCTGGTCAATGTCTGCTCCCGAGCCTGTGTTCAGGTCGAAGGTGGGTGTGGTCCCTTGCAGCGACTCCATAAGCACGCCGCCGAGCATGTTCTGCATGTTGCTTATTTCGCCGTCTGCTCCCGGCAGGAACTGCGCAAGTCCTGGCTTCAGGCCCTTTATCGAGGCCATCGCCGGGCCCAGCGCCACCATCGCGTCACCGAGGTCGTGCACCGTGCTGAGCCTCATCTGGACCTGCTCAAGCGCCATCTTGGCGGAGTTGAGCGTCCTTGAGATCTTGCGGACCTCGGCAAGCTCGTTTGAAAGCGCCTTTGCCGCGTCCGTGTCGTGCCTCTGCGTGGCCTCGACAACGCGCCGGAATAGTGCGGCGTCCTTCTCGTTCATCTTGCTTATCATTGTCTCTAATTTTGAGGTCTGAAGGTGAAGCTTGTTAACCGCGGTCTCGATCCTTGGCTTGAGCGGACCCTGCGGCTTGAGAGCCTCCTTCAGCTTTTCGCTTGTGCTGACCTTGCTCTGGTTATTCCAGTTTTTTTCAAACCCGGTCATGGCTTCGCATGAAGATTTGCGTTATTAATTCCGGGTGTATAATCTGCTAAACCATAAGCTTAGCTTATTACAGTGACCATGAGACGCGCGCCGGTACCAGATTTTTCTAGAGCTTCCGTCTAGGATAATCCGCCGCGGCGAAAGCTTGAGAGACGCGCGGAAAAAGAAAAATCCTCTCCGCGATGCGCAGGTAGCGCCGTCTCGAAAAAGCGGCGGCAGGAGAACGACTACTTTAGTGGTATCTTGGCTACCTCTTTCATCGCCACAGAGCCCCAGGCGCCCATGCCACGGCTCTGGCCCGCCTGCGCCGGCCCGGTTATCTGGCTCACAGCTATATCGGTCGCGGCCATCGGCGGCCACAGCATGGCGACGTACTCGCCGGCGTCGCCGGCCTTGTCGAGGCTTGCCGGCACCATGTTTTCCTGTCTAAAGCCGGCGGCTGCGAGCTTGGCCTTGACCGGCTCTATCAGGTCGCGCCTGCCGTGCACGATGATGTAGATCTTTTTATTCCCGTCTATCTGCGACACAGGGTTCCAATACGGGTAGGACTATAAACATGTTGGCTATTCTTCTTCCATATTTGATAGTCGCCGACTCGCACATGGCAATGGTGCTCCCCGACGACATCTCGGCGCGCATATCCGACTTTGTGGCAGGCAGGCGGGGATTCCCGTTCATCGAAAAAGGCGAAACGATGTGTGTGATGTACCTGTACGGGAAAACAGGCGGCGTGACCGACGCCGATGTCAAGGAGGCGACGGAGCTTGCCGGGCGCACGGCTGAACAGGTGTCAGCCGATGTCGACAGGTACAGGAACAGCTCAAAGGCGATGCTTGACCCCGAATACATCAGGAGCAAGTTTGTAAACCGCGGGCTCCAGCTTGCAGTCGAGAAAAAGCATGGAACTGGAAGGCTTGCAGGCGACCCCGCAGTTCTCGCGGACTGCTTTGCGCAGCACGTCGCCTTTTACAGGCAGGACCACTTTTTTGGCCTGTACGGTCCGCTGAAAGAAGCTGAATTAACGGCAGATATCAGGGCCGCGCTTGTCCGCAGGATGGTTATGGTCTGCTACAACAAAAAGAGCGAGAAAGAGCTGGGCACGCACCCGCTCATACCGGTGTACGTCTGGTTCAGGGACCGTGCAGGGTTGAAATAGAAAAAGGAAAGAGGGGAGGTCAGGCTACCGTCGAGTCGAACAGCGCTCCCTGGTCTACTGCTGCAGCTCCGCTCTGGTCGTGCGGAACTGTCACCAGCACCTCGCCGGTGCACGAGCCGCCTGCTCCGTCGTCGGCGCTGAACATGATGTGGTACACCCTGCCGTCGCCGGTGCCAGACCTCTCGGACCTTACTTCCGCGGTGCCCGTTCCAACTCCCGCGCCGTCAGGCGACTTGTCCCCGTCGCCAAGGCCGTTTGTGGGCTCGTCCTGGAAGATGCCGGTTATGGTGACTGTCACCTCGTCGCCGTCTGCGTCAGTCACGCCTTCGATGGTCACGCTCTGCATCTTGTGGTTCGGCGGCCACAGAGTGGCAACGCTTGGCGCCGCTGCGCTGCAGTCAGGCTCCTCGTTTGCGGTTCCGCAGGTCTCTATGATGGCAAGGATTGCGTCAGCAGTTCCCGTGCCGTCGGCAGCAGTTGTTATGAACACGCCGCCGCTTGTCGTGGCGTCGTCTGCAAGTATGGCTGCCTGGCCCGCATAGTCGCCGGCTGTCGGGACGAACACGTCGGATATCCTGATGCCAAGGCCGGCCGCAGTCACTGCCACGTCGTGCATCCTGGCAACGTCTGCCGGGTCGGTGACGTCGTCAAATCCGCCTGGCGGGGCGTCGGTTATCAGGATGAGGATGTTCACTGCCCCTGCCCTCCACGGCTCGTCAAAGTCGCCTGTCTGTCCCGGCCTTGCAGCCAGATTGTTGATTGCCGTGTTCTTGGCTTCGTCTGATGCCTCTGGCAGGCCGGCTCCGCCGCCTGCAACCGTGGCAGCTATTGATGCTTCAACCGCGGCAAGGCTGATTGTCAGCTCGTGGTGGACCGTCACGTCGTCCTTGAATGTTATGTATCCAAGACGCAGGTCGTCGTCTGCCGTGTCCGGCATGCCGTCAGGACCCGACGCTGCCTGCGCCTGGTCTATGATGGTCGGCAGCGACCCTACGACGTTGGCGATTGCGCCGCCCATGCTTCCGGTGTCGTCCAGTGCTATGGCTATGTCCATCGGCCCGCAGAATTTCTGCGCTTCTGCGTTCCTCGGGACAAATGCTGTCGCAAAGACTGCCCCCACCAGCAAGAGCGAGAGCAGCATCGTGCTTGAGAACGTAAGATATTGCGTCATCGGAAGTGACAGACGGTTGAAAATGAAATAAAGCTGGCTCACCTTGCCAATGCTCATTGGAAAAGTGAGTAACTTTTCCAAGCTACAATGTTATGTCAGGTTGATGAAAGCAGTGCTGCCGCGCCATCGGTGAACTGCGTCCGGTAAAGATTCATCCCGCTTTCGCTCAAGGATATGACTTGAAAGCCTTCCTCGTCTTTTTCCCTCCTGATGAGGTCCAGCATGTCCATCCAGGCAAGGTAGAGCATGCACTTGTCATAGCCAAGGCCAGACTTCATGGCAAGGTGGGTCTTTTTCATCCGGGGGCTGGACTGCAGGATGATGATTATGCGTCGGACTATGCTCCACTCTATGCGCTTTAGCTCTCTCTTGCTGTCTCTCAGACCTGTGCCCTCCAAGGGGTATCTACTTGAGAAGTCGCTTGCTAAAGAAGTTTTTGGCAGGTGTGAACATGACAGAAAGGCAATCGCGTAGTGCAGCGATAATATACTGAAAAACGTCAAATGCTTGCGTTGCCTGCTCCAATGGTCAGGTTTTCCGAGTTTCTTGGAATCGGCTATTTTGGAGACGAAAGGCAGAGCGTTATTGCGCCGATTTTTGACTCCCGACACAACGCCGAAAAGGGATGGTCAAGAGTTGCCGACAGCCGGCCGGCGTTCCACGCCGTCTTTGTGCAGCACGAGCAAAAGTACGAGTTTATCGCCTACCCGCTTGAAATGGACGAGGGCAGGATAAACTACGTCCTGTACAGGTCGTTTTCAAGCCTCGGCAGCCTGCGCAGGTTCAAAGAGACGCTGGGCGGGCGCACGTTCATCAAGTTTGGCTGGCACGACCTGACAAAGCCCGAAAAATTCGACGTGATGCCGGCCTATGCCACAGTCGACGGCGTAGAGTTTGTCGCCCCAAATGACATCAAGCCCGGCTCGCTTGTCGACAGGATAAGGAAAAACGAGCTTTAAGTGGTTAGGGCCCGCCCGGCTTTTGTTCCGGGCGGGAGGTGATTTGAGACTTGCTGGTTTACAACTGATATGCAGTGCGACCACAGTGGTCTCACGCTGCATACCAGTCGGAAACTTGCTGGTAGATGCCAACGCCAGTCTTCCTGGAAATTAGGCATGCCTAATTAGGTCAGCCTAATATTTAAACGGTCCCAGCTTTCTTGCCCCAGAAAACCCTGCATGTATGCACGCAATCCGGGAAAATTCTTATCTCATACTCCAGCCAAAGATTGCTAACTGCAGCCATGGCCGGGAAAAATGGTCTCTGCGAGAAGATAGGGGAGATGCGAAACGTCCAGGCAGTGTTCCTTGTGCACGACGGAAGCATCGTGCAGTGGAAGGCCAGAAGGGGCGTCAGGACTCCGTCGCCGGAGCAGATGGACAACGTCGTGGTGCAGAGGCACATGATACTTGCGCTTGCGCGGGCGCACGAAGGCTTTCTCGGCAAGTTCCACTACAACCTGAGCCGGTACGACGACTCTGACATACTGCTCTTTGACACGCCGGCCGGGAAAAAATCGATGCTGATGGTCATGGTGAAAAAGCCGTACGAGCTTGACGGGCTCTTGCACGAGATTCGCGGCGCGCTAAGGGACTATTGATCTACGTTTATACCCTATTTGATAGATAGCATCACAGTTGACGAACAACCCGATAGCCGTGTTTGATTCCGGCATAGGCTCGCTTTCCATAATCAAGGAGCTTCGGCGCGAGCTTCCTGCAGAGGACCTGCTGTACTTTGCCGACAGGGCGCACTTTCCGTACGGCAACATGTCGCACAAGGAGCTTTACGAGATAGTCTTTAACACTATAAACTACCTGAAAAGGTTCAAGCCAAAGCTCATAGTCCTTGCGTCAAACACGCCGTCGGTGCAGGTGCTTGAAGAGGTAAAAAAGAGGGTGACAGACGTCCCGGTAATTGGCGTCAGGCCGCCGCTCAAAGAGGCTGCAAGGATGACAAAGAAGAAGCACATCGGGATACTTGCGACTGCCGGCACAGTGAACAGCAAGGAGCTTGAAGCCCAGATAAGGAAGGAGGTGCCGCAGCACATCCTTGTTACAAAGTTCAACGCGTCGCCCATCGTGCAGCTCGTGGAGCAGGGAGTGCACCTGACCGACGAGCGCAGGACGTTTGACGTGATTTCAAGGGTGCTCGGCGACGATGCCGACGAAAAGATAGACGTCATCACGCTTTCAAGCACGCACCTGCCCTTTGTCAAGCGCTACCTGAATGCGCTTTTGCCAACAGTCAGGTTCGTCGACCCCGCGCAGATGGTCGCAAAGGACGTGAGGAAATTCTTGAAGTTCTACAGGATGACAAAGAAGAGCGGGAGCGGGAAACTGCAGATCCTGGTTTCTGACGGCAAGCGCGAGTTTGAAAAGTCGGTGCGGGCCATGGGCGTGAGGGAGCCGGTCGAGGAAGTCTTTCTCACGTTCTAGCAGACCCAGCTGCGCACGTAAAATTTGTAAAATAATAAAGATATTTTGATATTAGTTCTGGATTTGTCTGAATGCCGATAGAGAATTACATCCATGTTCTTGCATTATGAAAACTATTGCAGCGTTGTTAGTGCTAATATGCCGTTGCTACTAGGCCAAAGCCCGCAGTAGATTGCGCAATTGCATTTTACCAACCAATATCATCTGCATCTGCGAACTATAGGGCATGTCGTCATTCCGGATCGGTGAAACGCTCGAATCGCGCTATGTGCGGGACGGGGACGGGCTGTTTTTGGACAGGCCGGCGCATGCGCTGCAGAGCACTCTGCTCGACGAGAAGGCAAGGCTTGTTTGCAAGGAGCTCGGGCTCAGCTACAGCGCGATGAGCCCGGTCCAGAGGCTGTTCCTCACGCACTATAGGTGCTCCGTCTGCAAGCTCGTGCCGCTGTACTTCCTTGACCTGGCGCACCCAAAGAAGGCCCGGTGCGGCAAGTGCGGGCATCTGGTGTCGTTCACAAGCTCGGGCAAGTACGGCAAGATGAGGAAAAAGCTGGCTCTTGTGCTGCAGATAAAGGGAGGCGGGGAAAGTGTTTCGTAACAGCGTAGACGCGTTCCTCTATCTCCTTGACGGCAGGGAGCAGGAAGAGCACCCGGCGCACAGCGTGAAGAGCATAGAGGTGGATATCAAGTACATGGCAAACGGCATCAAGAGGTGCGGCGTTCAGGTCATGTATGACGACGGGGTTGGATACGGCGTGGAGGCGTACGACAAGGAGGCAGACGAGCTGTACAGGGAGGCCAAGATCCGGTCCTGCCTCCGCAAGGCGCCCCTGCTGACTGTCACCTGACTTACCATTCGAACCTGTACGACAGGCCCGGGGGCATCTCCTTCCGAGACCATTTTGCGATATTGCGACTGCCGGCCTTTGTTATTGCCGGCTGCACGCTGGTCTTCTTTTTCGCCTCCGTCTCGAGGCTCACCTCGTAAACGGTTGGCGCCTTCATGCCGGCGGGGTAGTCCATGGCGATGGCAAACTTGCCGCACGCAACCAAAAACGCGTTTTCAAAGTACCTTTCAGGCTCTTCCACGTCGTACTCCAAGACGTAGCGGCTGCGCTCGCCTTTTTCCACCGGCGTGTTGAAGAGTGTGGTGAACTCTTTTTGCCGCGGCTTGTCGATGCTGATGCTCGATATCTTCAGGTCGTGGCCGTGGTCGTCGTAGACTTTGATGTTCAGCTCGTCAAACGTCTTGTCCACGTCGGAAGTTATGCCGTGCAGGACGTGGTGTATCGGGTCGTCAGAGATGTTTTCTATCTCGTAGGTCCGCTTGTAGTGCATGAGCTGCGTCTTGGAGTTTTTCAGAGTCATATCCACCTGCACAAACGGGTATAATGCAGTCTTTACCAGTCGCGACGCTTCTCTGCCCATCTTGCTCCTCTGGAACGAGCCTTTCACCGGCGGCCTGGGGTTGCCAAAGCCGGTTCCGTACGCAGAGTAGAGCAAAAGCGCCTGCCCGTGCTTTATGGAATAGTCGTGGACAGGCTTTATCATCCTCTTGTACTCGTCTGAAAGCTCGCGAAGGTCCTCTGCCATCCTGGTGCTCACAAGTATGTGGCCGTCGTCGCCAAGGTCCATGACGCGCCTTGCAATTATTATGCCCGGTCCCCAGACGTTCTTGTTCCCAAGCACGTCGTTTACAACAAACACGTTGCCTGCGTGCATCCCCACCCTAACCCGCACGGTTTCCGAGGGGATCTTGTCCCGGTTGTACTGCGCAAGGCGCTTGTGGAGCTCTATTGCAAGCTGCAGCGGGAACTGGGGCCCCTGCAAGAATCCTATTGCCATGCCGTCGCCTGTCGGGAGCACGAGCATCAGCTCCTTCGGCGTCTCCTTGAAGGCGGCGCACTCCATGATGCACTTGTTCAGCGTCTCTATCTTTTTGATCTGGGTCTTGGTGGACATCGCAGGGTCCGAGAGGCCGACTATGTCAACGAAGAAGAAATTGGCATGGATGAGGTTGAGGTTGGAAAGGATTGTCAAGCGTGAAGATACGCGTACTATATCCCGCTTTCAGATAAAGTTATTCGGCCAAAAGAGGTCACACCTTCAGCGCTTTCTGGAAGGCGTCTGACAGGGGCCACGGAGAGTCGACGCCGCTCCAGACCATCACCAGAACTGTGTAGTTGCCGCGGCGAAGGTCTATTGTTTCAGAGACCTCCTGTTCGGCGCCCCTTTCAAGCGTGCCCGTCGATACGTGGACGTACTGCGTGATGCCGGCCCTGTCAAGCACCTGAATTATCACCGCGTAGTCCTGGGAGAGCCTCTGCGCGTTCTTTACCGTCGTTGACAGGGCGATTTTTCCCTCGGCAGTCTTGCTTGCCAGCGGCTTGTCAGACACGATTGACATTTTCTTCAGAGGATAGGCCTCAAAGTACGAGTCTGGGTACGTGCCGTCGTCTATCACTGCCGCGACGACCGGCGAAAGCGAGGTGAGCTTTGCCCTGATAACCTTTGCATTAGTGTCGACGCTTACTGTCACGTCCTCCCACCCTGCGCCGGTGTAGTGCAGCAACCGCAATTCTGATTCTTGCGCAAACGGCGGGAGCAGCGAGGGGTCGTACGGTATGACAATCTCGATAGGCCCGGAGAACGTGACGCCGGAAGTGTCGATTTCATAGACCGTGCCCACGGTTGCATAAGGCGTGCTTCCCTGGCTGCCTGCAACTACCACCTTGCCAGTGCTGCCAGAGACCGATGAAAATATGCCGGGCATCTGTGAAGGTGTAGAAACGCTCACCCTCACGTTTCCGGTCGCCTGGATGCTGGCAAAGCTCAGCCCTATCGTCTTGCCGCCTACTGACACGGACGTGTTCACGTTGCTGCCAGAGCTGACAGGCGCCGCAGATGAGCTGGACGAGCCGGGTGTGCTTCCGCCGCCGGCTCCGGGGATGATGCTCTGGAGCACGTTTGCGGTTATCTTGACGCCGCCGATTGCAAACTTGGACCAGTGTCCGGGCTCAAGCTCGTATCCGCAGTACTGGCCTGTGTCAAGGGACGGCACCCTAGTGGGCTTTGTTACCGTGGTCCACTGGTTCAGGCCCTCGTCAAAGAAAAAGAGCGAGACGTCGGGGCATCCGTCTGACAGCTTGTCGACGTTCAGGTTCCTGTCGACCAGAACCCTCACCTTGGGGGAGCCCTGGAACGCCGACGGGCTGGAAAAGTTGGTGCCTGAAAAGTCGCCGGCAAAGTCCACCGTCAGAAACATCGCAGGCGTTTCCAGTATCGACGTGGGCGGGGCAGGCGTCCCTGAAGGGACGGTGTCTGTCACGCCGACGCTGAACGCGGCGTTGTCCACCGAGCCGGCGCTTGTAAAGGTCATCTCTACGTTCTTGAGCTGGCCCGAGCCTGTTGCAGTCGGGGTCAGGCTGTCAAACAGGACCGTCATGCCCGGCAGTGTCTTTTCCAAGACTGGCGTCATGACGAACTTGTTGTCAGAGCCCTGCTGCCCGATTACGATTGGCGGGATGATGTACACCTTGTTTGTAACAAGGTTCTGCTCCGGCGAGCCGTATGTGGGGATGGTGTAGGCCGACTTCAAGTCCTGTATGGAGGAGTTGGCAGGCGCTTCTGCTGCAAAAGAGATTGTCGGAAGTGTGGTGACCTCCGCGGGCGGGACTAGCAGTCCCTGCGGCAGGTCGTTCACGGTCTGGACAGGCGTGTTGTTGACGGCCGCCCCGCGGAGCACAAAGTTGTTGAACTCGACACTTGTCAGGTCAGGCGCAGGGATTTCAAGGGTCTGCTCTACCACCTGACCGGTAGGAATGTTTTCAAAGATGACGACTGGCGACTGCTGGGTCGCGTGCACGCTTGCAGTTATCTCCTCGACCACCCTTGCAAAGCCGGCCGGGACCTGGGTCTCTTCAATTGCAAAGGTGCCAAATTCCACGTTGTTGAGCAGTATGACGCCGTTTGTAGTGTTAGAGTCCTCCGGCATCCCGTCCTGCACCACAAGCGAAGACGTGAGGGTGAACGGGTTTGGAGTTATGGTAAAGCGCGCGCCCTCAAGCAGATTGGTCGTGCTCTGAAGCACCTTCTTTATCGTGAGCGTGCCTTTCCTGTCGTTCACTGTAACGTTTACGGTGTCCGGGGCGCTGTTGGCTTTGCCGTCGTTCACCACCAGCCGGAATGTCAGGGTGACTGTAGAGGTTATCGTCGGGGCGGTGAACGTGGGCGAGGCGGCGCTTGCGCTTGACAGCGCCACTGCCGGGCCGCCGGTCTGCGTCCACGAAAAAGCCAGCGCGTCGTTATCAGGGTCGGAGCTTGCCGCCCCGTTGAGGGTCACCAAGTTGCCCTCGTCAACTGTCTGGTCTGCTCCTGCGTTTGCTACCGGCTGTCTGTTTTTCATTGCTGTTGTGCTGTCTGAAAAGCCCAGCTGGTCTGCAACAGCGCCGGGGATCGTGAACTTTGTGAAGAAAATTTCGTGACCACCGGCAGAAAGGTCTTCCCAGACTGCGTATACGGTATTCCCAGATATCGCCACCTCGGGGACCGTTGAATCGCCGGTGTTTTTGCTGAGGTTGAGTTTCACATCAAAAGTGGAGCCGCTGTTGGCGCTGTGGCGGAACAGTATTTCAGCAGGCGAGGACGCATCATCCCACGTGACAGCAACGCTGCTGCCGGCCGAAGTGACAAAGGGGTCAAGCGAAGAGCCC
Organism: Nitrososphaera sp.; assembly: GCF_013388945.1. Taxonomy (GTDB): domain Archaea; phylum Thermoproteota; class Nitrososphaeria; order Nitrososphaerales; family Nitrososphaeraceae; genus Nitrososphaera. Next base: position 132,562 of record NZ_JACAEH010000004.1, read on the forward strand.
GAGTTGCTGCTGAGGTTTACTGCCGAGCCGAACGTGGCGCCGCTGTCGGTGCTTTTGGAAAACATGATCTCGTCGTTTCCAGATGTATCGTCCTGCCATGCCAAGTAGACATTTGAGCCTGTAAAAGACACCCAGGGCCAGTCCGAAGAGCCCGAGTTGCTGCTGAGGTTTACCGGCGCACTGAACGACGTGCCGCTGTCGGTGCTCCTTGCATACATGATGTCAAAGTTGCCGGGAGTGTTGTCTGTCCATGCCACAATGACGTTGGTGCCCGATGCCGAAACGATTGGAAGCTCTGAGGTGCCAAGGTTTCCGCTCAGGTTTGCAGATGCGCTGAAGCTGGCGCCGCTGTCGGTGCTCCTTGAGAAAAATACCTCGTATTCCGCGGCTACCCCGGACTGCCAGGTTACGTAAACATTGGTGCCCAGAGCGGCCATGTGCGGGATGATGGAAAAATCTGAGTCGTTGCTGACGTTCACTGCCGAGCTGAACGTTTCCCCGTTGTCTGTGCTCTTTTTGAAGAGTATTTCGTGGTTTGTTGCAGACGTATAATCTTCCCACACAACATAGACGACGCTGCCGACTGCCACGACAAAGGGAATCGTGGAATCCGTGCTGTCGTTGCTGAGGTTTACCGGCGCACTGAACGACGTGCCGCTGTCGGTGCTCCTTGCATACATGATGTCAAAATCTCCCGCAGTGTCATCGTACCAGACCGCGTGGACGTAGGTGCCCGAAGCGGCGATGCTGGGGAGGAAGGAATCGCCTGCGTTATTGCTCAGGTTCAGCTTGCCCGTCATATCGTTGACAGAAATGTTCACCGTGTCTTGGCTCGAGCCGCTTGCGCTGCTGACAGTGAGCTGAAAGGTCAGTGTTGTAGCGCTGCTCACCTGCGGCGCGGTAAAGGTCGGGCTTGCCGTGCTGGCTCCTGAGAGGCTCACCGATGGCCCTGCAGTCTGGGTCCATGAATACGTCAGGCTTTCGCCGACCGGCGCCGTGCTTGCTGCGCCATTGAGCGCTACTGTTACGCCCTCTATTGTGTTCTGGTCTGGCCCCGCGTTTGCCGACACGTCGGGGTCCCTTGCAAACATCACCTCGGCAGGCGAAGCGGCAGAATTCCATGCAATGTAAACCGTGTCAGTCGATGCAGCAGCGTGTAGATTAAAAGAATTGGCAGCATCATTGGTCAGGTTTACGGTGTCATCAAACGTCATGTTGTTGCCGTCGTGTGTTCCCTTCATGTAGAGTATGTCGCAGACAGCGCCGACGCACTCTTCCCAGAACAGGTATACGGTGCTCCCGTACGCGGCCACCCTTGCAGTGGCAGCAACGCCTGTGGTGATGTCCCAGTTGGAGCTCCACGACGTGACAAAGCCGTTATTGCTGAGCGCGACCCTAGCGTCGCCGTTTCCAGAAGAGTCGTCCACCCAGGCTACGAAAGCGTTGTCCCCGGAAAGAAATATCGTCAGTTCGCTTGAATCCCCGGAATCAGATGAGAGGTTTGTGGGAAGATCAAACGTCGCGCCGCTGTCGTCGCTGAACGCGTGAAAGGTGTCAACATTACCGGGGCCATTGTCGAGCCACACTATGTGAACGTTGGTGCCGGTGGCCGCAACTTCAGGTCCCTCGCTGGTTCCATTGCTTTCATCGAGATTCATCGTGGTACCATAGCTGGACCCCCTATCCGTGCTCATTCTAAAAAAAGTGAATGCGTCGATGCCGTCGTAGGACCTCCACGCGACATAAACGTTGAATCCTACAGCCGCTATTGAAGGCAGAGTGGACTCATCTGAATCGTTGCTGACGTTGACAGGAGTTCCAAAGGTTGCACCACTTCCTGTGCCAACTATGACAAAGATATCATGGTTGCCGCCGGTAGGGTCATCCCAAGCGACGTACACGTAGGTCCCCTCCGCAGCTATGCGCGGGTTGTCTGCCAAGACGGAACTTCCGCTCAGTTTGACCGGAGTGTTAAAATTTGTGCCGTTGTCCGTGCTACGAGTAAACCAGACCTCGCCGCTCTCACCTAGGTCTGAAAGCCAGATGACATATACGTTTGATCCGACGACTGCAACTTGTGGTTTTATGGACAGATTCGCGTCGTTGCTCAGGTTTACTGGCGAACTAAAGGACGCACCGCTGTTGATGCTTCTGGCAAAGAATACGTCGTGGTTTGCGTCTGCTTCTTCCCATACGGCGTAGACGTTGCCGCCGGAAAAAGCTAGCTGGTTGCCTTTAGTGGACGACAGCAACGAGTCGGTTGTGTTGTTGCTGAGGTTCTTGGGCGTCCCGAATCCCGCATAAGCCGGCTGGATGTGAGAAGCCAAGGGGAGGGCTGCGAGAAGCAGCACCGCTGCTAGCCATATCGCCCACCCCTTCATGAGCTCATGAATCTAAAAGAATTATATAATAATACTAGTCGTTCGACGAATTTTCTACCAGAAACAGGAAAAAGCTTATCCTTTGTTCCAGACTTGTCCTTATCAGATTAGCCTGCTCTCAGGACAGCAACCAGAGGCATTGTAGGTCAATGCAAAACAAGCAACAGCGCTCCAAAGCTTGACTACTGTTTTCAATAGGCCAGACGTAAAGTATGCGCTGCGAAACGAAAGCCCCGGAACCTCGGGCCAGCATGACGATGGCAAAGGAAAAAAGCTGACAGACGTACGACCGAGATAGCGGAAAAATGCAGATGGCAAAGTACTGGCAAAGGGTGGCGCAGGGCCTGCGGCTGCACAATGGTGTGGTTTTGGGCCGGTTGCAACCGCGCCGCCTGCGAGGGTGGGACTTGAAGTCGTGCCGTTGATAACAGTGATTCTGTTAACTGCCAGCTCCTACCCCCTCCCCTAATGGTGCTACACTCTTTTAATACAAAAGAATGAAATCGGTAATAGTTGGCCATAGTAACGGCTGTCAAATGCATCAATCAAGCTTGTTCGCTTAGTGAAGGAATGCTGGCGATGATGGAAACATTCAGACAGATGGTCAATGACTGCCTGAGAATTGGACTTGAGAATAATGCTTCAACTCTAAAGAGGCTGTCAAAACTCTGCTATCCTGCTCTTGCTAAGTATGACATCATATCCTACTACAAACTGAACGCTATCTCAAAGGCAGCCGGCATCCTTTCAAACAGAAAGCAGTCCATCAAACGAGGTTATCCTACTAGGACTCCATACATGAAGCGCGCATTGTTGATCTCAAGCTATGGCTTTAAAGTTGAAAATGGCGTCCTGCAGGTTCCGCTTGGTGACAGGCGGTATTTTGACATTCTCCTTAACTCCTACGTCAAGTGCATCCTGTCTGACGCTGCGGTAATAGTGCGTTCTTTCACTCTTGCAGCCAACAACACTGTAAGCATCGCTTATTCAAAGGAGGTAACAGAGATTGGATGTAACACGACAGCCGGGGTGGACAGGAATCTTGCGAATGTTGCTTACGGTAATCATGATAGAGTCGTCATGTTTGATGTCTCGCAAGCAGTCAGGGTGGCAGAAAATACGTGTTCTATCACACGGTCTTTTAGACGCAATGATGTGCGAATTCGTAAGATGGTAACCGACAAGTACGGACGACGCAGGCGCAACAGGGTAAGTCAACTGTTGCACAAAGTCAGTAAAGCAATAGTACAAGATGCAAAGGAGCGCAAGGCTGCAATAGTATTCGAGGACATCACTTTCATTCGCAAGCTATACCAGAAAGGCAACTACCAAGGACGCGAATATCGGGGTCGGATGAATTCGTGGTCCTTCTTTGAATTGAAAAGGCAAGTCGAATACAAGGCAGCATGGGAAGGCGTGAAAGTAATAACGTTGACGAAAAGCAAGACGAGAGGAACATCGCAGCTCTGTCCTCGATGCGGAAAGAGAGTCCAAGAGGCAGAACGTGACAACCCGTTCTACAGGCGGCAGCTCTGGTGTCAAGACTGTCGAAAGTGGATGGATCGTGACGTAGTTGCTGCGATGAACATAGCTAGGAGGGGCGCTGATGTGTTCCAGCGTCCAGAAGGGCTTGCAGGTGAAGCAATGGTACAGGAACTCGGGAGTGTGACGCCGGTAATCCTGAAAGTCGATGCAAGCAAGTTGACTTTAAGCCGTGAGCCGATAAGTTAACAGAACCGGCGGGCCTTGCGCGTCTATTTTACGACAAGGACCGGGATCCTGGCATTTTGCACAACCGACTGCGACACGCTTCCAAGCAAGAGCCTCCCTATCCTGCCCATCCCGCGGCTTCCAATCACAATGATGTCCGCGCTGTTTTCCTTGGCTGCTGCAAGTATCTTTTCCCGCGCGTCGCCCGTCTCCAAGAGCGTCTCTATTTTAAAGCCGTGCTTTGTGCCAGCCTCCCATGCAAGGTCTGCAAGGATCCTGCTCCCCATGCTCAGGTAGGCCTTTTCCAGCCTTTCAAGCGTGGTGGGCGCAACCCCCTCTGCCACCGGGGGCGGCGGGACGACATGAACGGCAATAAGCCGGGCGCCTGTAGACTTGGCAAGCCATATCGCCGTCTTGAGCGCCCTTTTTGCGTTCTCTGACTGGTCGACTGCGACAAGGATGGTGTAGGGCCTCTTCAACGGCCTTTCTTGCCAGACTCTGGCTATATTGTTGTCGCTGAGAGGGTCAGGTAATATCTTAAATAAATGTCGCATTCCATGAATTATTGAGGATGGGGCTCAGCGAGGACTTTGACAGGGGAGGCAGGGCCGTGATGGACGGCCTGCTCCATGCGAGCCGGATCTACTCGTACTACGAGCGCCGGCTGGAATCGGAGATATTGAAGTATCCGCTGCCAAACCACGTCGCAATCATACTTGACGGCAACAGGCGCTGGGCGCGCTACCATTTCCTTGACAGCGAGCGGGGCCACCAGTACGGCGCCGACAGGGCAGAGGACCTGCTGAACTGGATACACGACCTTGGAGTCAGGATAACGACGCTCTACATTCTTTCAACGGAGAACCTTGACCGGCAGGACGACGAGCTGCGCAACATCTACAGGCTTCTCGAGATAAAGCTGAACAAGCTGTACAGCGACGAGCGCGTGCACAGGCGACAGATGAGGATAAAGGCTATAGGCGACAGGCACAAGCTCCCGCACAGCATACAGGAGATCCTGACAAAACTCGAAGAGTCGACGGCAGAGTACAACAAGATGTTCTTGAACATCGCAATAGCGTACGGCGGCCAGAGGGAGCTCGTGGACGCGGTGAAAAAGATAGCAGGCATGGCAAAGAGGGGCGAGATCCAGGTTGACGACATCGACGAAAAGACCATCGAGGCTTCTCTGTACACGTCGCACCTGCCGCAGTCGTCGCCCGACCTGATACTGAGGACCTCCGGCGAGAAGCGCCTGAGCGGGTTTCTCATCTGGCAGAGCGCATACTCTGAGCTTATGTTCATGGACGTGTTCTGGCCCGAGTTCCGCAAGATAGACCTGATGCGCGCAATAAGGACGTACCAGCGCAGGGTGCGAAGGTACGGCAAGTAAGACACAAGTACTCGTTTTTGCAATCTTTTTCGTGCCAGAAGAAAAAATATCGTGCCCCTACTGCCAGTCCGAGTTTGAGTCCAAGGAGGACCTGTCAAAGCACATAGACAGGATCCACGGAGGCTCGGGCCTGCTTGAAGGCGACAAGCGCAGGTGGTAGCCTGTCAGCCTACGGTCTTGCCTGCAAGGTCGACGTCTATCTCCCAGTACTTTGGATGGGCCGGAAGCGGCAGGCCCTTTGCCACGTCGACAAAGTCGTACGACGCCGTGACAAGCCTCGGGGCCACGGTATCTTCAAACGTGTCTACCTCGCCTCCAGAGACTGTGGTGACAGATACCATCACCTGCTCCTGCTCCTTCCATGCAGGCGCCGGCCCGGAGAACTGGGTGTAGTTGCCCGAGAGCCATCCGCTGGCAGCATTGGGCCAGAACAAAAAGGCGGCATCTGGCACATCTGTTCCTATGGATAGCCCCGTCTGGTACTCCTTGTCCGACGCGTCTTTTATCGCAAAGAACACCCGGGTGTCCTTCTGCGGGTTGGAGACCTTTAGCTCAAGCGGGTAGCCTTTGCCGGCCTGCTCGAGGCAGTTTTCAAAAGATTCAAGTTCCGTGGAATCTGGCTGGCTGATGGGCACTTTTTGGATGAGGTTTTTGGCAGTTATGGAATTCTCCTCAAGGCCCAGTATGTAGACTGTGGTTTCAAAGCCTGGGCCGGTTGGCACAGTGGACAGGTTGACGTTCCTTGAATCAAGCGTCGCCTGAGAATTTGCCGGCAGCGAGTCAGGGTTTGGGACCAGCCTGCCGCCGGTGTCGTTGACCCGAAAGTTTGCGACGACTATGCCCTGCGGCTCGCAGTTTTCGTCAAGGCCCTTTCTCACCACAAACGCCGCCGCGTTGTCAAGGGCTGGGCCCTTGTTTTCCACCTTTGCAAGGAACCTGCTGCTAGTGTCTTCCAGCACGTAAACCGTGAAATCGCCTGAAGAGTAGGATTTTGCCCCGATGGTTTGAAAAGAGTTTGCGTAGAAGGCCAGAATTATGCCTATCGCCGCTATTGCAGCGCCGCCAATTATGGCAAAATGTACAGTTTTCAACGCTGCACCCATAGGTTGCGCTTGTTATTAATCGATGCGAGCGACGGGCGGCATAATCCTCTTGTGGGCGCTTGCCTTGATCATTGCTTCTACTTTTCGTACACTAGCTGGAGAGACGGCTAGCGCCTTTGCAGCCCGGGCGGGTTTCATCTTTTTGTCCACCAGACAGTAAAGGATCGGATCGATGGTGTCATAGCTCAATCCAAGCTCGTCTTCTGCAAGCTGGCCGGGCCACAGGCGGGGGCTGCTCTTTTTGTTGACTATTTGCGCGGGGACGCCGAGGTGCCTTGCCAGCTCCCTGACCTGCGTCTTGTACAGCCCTGCAAGCGGCATGAGGTCAGAGCCGCCGTCGCCGTACTTGGTAAAGTATCCTATCATCAGTTCTGACCTGTCGCTCGTTCCTACCACAAGCGAATTGCGAGAAGCCGCAAAGTAGTACAGGATACCCATCCGCATGCGGGCGACAAGGTTGCCCCTTGTCTTGTTGTCTGCCTCTGGCAGCAGCTTGGCATAATTCTCTATCAGAGGATCAATCGCGATTACTTTGCATTCGACCCCAAGACTCGACGCGTGGTTGACGGCGTCTGACACGTCGTCTTGTGGTGTGGAACTTGAAGGAAGGACCAGGCCGAGGACCTTCTTTGGCCCTGCAGCTTTTGCGCACAGCTGTAAAGCAACGGCAGAGTCGAGGCCTCCGCTCAACCCTATTACCAGCCCCCGGGCGCCACTTGATTTCAAATAGCCGGAAATGAACCGCTGTATCTTGCTAGAGACCCTGGCAAAATCCTTTATCGCAAGGCCCGCCTGCGCCTGCTTCACAAGAGCAACTCGCTGCAGGCGTATTTATTGCTACTCGAGGTAGAGAGCATCTTCAGAATGCCTAAATACGATGATACGGGCGGTATGACCGTTACGCATGACTGGAGGGGCTGCCATGGTCTTGCTATTGATCTTTATCGGCAGCACCGGCGCTGCGTATGCCCAGACCGAGCTTGGCAGCAAGTACAGCGTCAGGACAGCGGGATTTGAGATCCAGTTTCCTGCCGGCTGGAACGGCACTCTGACAAGCGAAGAATATGCCATAATGTATCCTGCCGGCGCCGAACCTGACGCTTTGATGACGGTTCTTGTGACAGACAGAATAGATGCCAGAAGGCTGATGACGTCGGAGGTGGGAGTCGAGTTTGGCCGTGTCGCAATATACGAGGACGAGTCGTGCGACAGCATCGTGGACCAGATAATTCCGCTGAACGGCAACAGGGTTTTCCACACGGTACACGAATGCCCGGCTGAAGTGGGCTACAGCAAGACGGACACCTACGTGATCTTCACCCTGAGAAACGCCATCGCTGTGAGCCTTTCTGCCGCGTCCCCGGAAGCATACGAGAGGCATCTTCCCGAGTTTGAAAGTTCGCTCAAGTCCATCATTATTGAAGGGCCCATCGACTTTCGGACCGCCCTTGAGATCATCCTGGGCACGACGAGCATCTCTACCCAAGAGGTGGATTTCTCAGCCGGCGAGATCAGGCTGACTGCGGGCGCGTCGTCGAAAATAGTGGCAATTGACTTTGACGAGGAGTCAAGGTGCATCTCTGTCACAGTCGACGAGCAAAAGCGGTCCGAGGGCCACCTCCTGGTCCCGGCCCACCGCCTGCTTTTGGGGCCCTACCAGGTCTATGTCGACGGAGAGCCTTCCGACGACTATGTGGTGATAGGAGACGAGGGCGGCGCGACGCAGCTGATAGACGTATGGTACAAGCGGGGGGCGCACAAGATTGAGATTGCCGGCACCGAGGTCGTTCCAGAGTTTGACGCAGGTATCGCGTTGATCCTGGCCGCCTCGCTGTCGGCCGCATTGCTATACCGGCGCATGGCCTCTCAGGCCACAAGGCCAGATTCGGCGCCTGCATAGTTCAGAAGATTCTCCGGGACGAAGATGGTTATTTGATCTGAAAGGGCAAACTTACTTTACGAACATTACTCCTTCGAGCTCCTTGAAATGCCGGTCTCCTGTAAGGAATGGGATTTGCATCTTTTTGGCAAGATAGTATCCAAGTGCATCAACGTATGATATGTCCTTCCGCTTTTTCATCAGATCTTCTCTGAGTTTCATTGAGCCAGCAATGTCATCAATATCAAAGTCAACGAGATACCTGGAAAAGCGATCGATAATCTGCCTTGCGGCCTCATGGCCATGGAGCTTACCGACCCTGAAGTAGATTTCCATCAAGTTTAGCTTCGTTAGTGCACCTGAAGATTTTTCCTCGAAGTATCTGGTGTAAGCCTTCTCACCGCTGATGTATGCAAGCACAGCGTAACTGTCATAGAAAAAAGTCCTGTCCCTACTCACTGTCAGCCCATTCCCTGCGAAGTTCGTCCTTTATCTTTTGGATGTCGCCCATCGGGTATTTGCCAAATAGCTCCTTGATGTCGTTGCACTTCTTGAGCTGGTATTCGACCTCGTCTCCTTCCCGTAGCCCTTCCTTTGAAGCCAGATCCGCCGGGATTATAAGCCCAAGTGAGTTGCCCCACCTTTTCACCCTAGCCCTCATCAGTTATACGTAATGTATAACTCGTTAATAAACAGAGCTGTTCGGCCACCGATCGCGGCGCCAAGTATCTCAAAAACACTAGCATCCCAAGCTGCAAAGCCAGATTCGACGCCTGCATGATTCAGGACGTGGCTATTTAATCCGAAAGGGAGGCGCCTTTCAGCCCGGGTTTTTTGAAAAGCCGGTCTGTCTCAATGAACCGAACCTGAGTGAAAGCTATTTCACATCCTGCTCTCTTTTCTTCTTGCACGCCACTATTATTGCAGACAAGCTCAAAGCAAATTCCCAATGGCGGCTGTAGGACTCAGCAGGCTCTGTCACGAAAAGCTTTGCCGGAGCTGCGGAGGAAACATGATTTCAAGCAAGTTCTGCCTGTACTGCAGCGAGCCGAGTGCGTGGAGATGCCCCGAGTGCGGAAACGTTACCGACCTTGTGCATGCGCACAGATACGGCAACAAAGTCTTGCATTTCTGATTGGTCGCTTAACTTTCATAATTTACATTAGGACTGAAAAGAAAAGAGGGTAGGAAGAGCTACCTAGGCGACAACAGTCAGGGTCTTGTCGTTGACTATGGACAGCGCAGTGGGCGTCTGGCTGATTCCGTCCCAGACGAATATCCTCACCGTGTAGTTGCCCTCGTCTCCTGCGACCCACGATCTTGCAGCATTGGTGGTCTCGCCGGATGCAAGCGTGCCGGTTACCCAGCCTACATCAGCGGTGAAGCCGTCCTTGTCGATCACCTGTATGATGATGGCGTAGTTCTGTGAGCTCTGCTGGTAGTTCTTGAAGGTAGCCTGGATGTCTATCTGTCCTCCAGTCCTCGCAGCCGCTACTGCCTGGCCGCTTGAGCCGATAAATGCCGTGCTCTGCACCTGGACCTTTGCCAGCGGGTTGTTCACGAAGTAGGAGTCTGGGTACGTCGGTGTCAGATCTATACCTGTTCCACCGCCTGTAGTTCCACCGCCGCCTCCGCCACCTACTGCTCCGCCTCCGCTAGGAGCCACAGACGTGTAGCCTGCGACAACCGGCGAGAGCGAGGTCAGCCTGCCTGTAATAGTGTTGGCAGCGGTATCTACGGTTAGTGTAACATCTACCCATGCAGTCCCTGTCCAGTGGAAGAACTTGACGTTTGCTTCGTTAAAGCCCGGAGGAAGCAGTGTAGGATCGTAGGGTATTGTGACATCGATCGTTGCACCTGAGCCCAGTGTTATGGATGAGGTGTCTATCTCAAACACAGTGCCAATGGTGTTACCTGTGGAGGTTCCAATAGTGAGACTGGACGACGTTCCCACAGCAGAGAATATGCCCGGATTGTCTGCTAGGAGCGTAGATGGAGATACCTGCTCTACAACTATCGTACCGCCGGTCTGGACGTTGCTAATAGTAACAGTGATCGGTGTTGATACGCCGGGCACGGTTATCGGCGGAAGGGAGACGTTAGTTCCAGAGCTTACCGGGATCTGGATTATTGCGGGGCTCGAATTGACAGTAAATGTCAATTGAGGAGCAACAAGCTCGTCTACTCCGTTTCCTCCTGCATTGGTCTGAATCAATACATCAAGGGTGTGAGTGCCTGGAGGTATCAAACCCGAGTTGAGTTTCCCACTTATTGTTATGGTCACGGGCCCATAGTATCCGTTTACAACGTTTGTACCTGCTCCAATATTTTGGTAACCTAGATTGTTACCGCCAACAAATCCGTACGACGAACTAAACGTGAAAGAATAAGGAGCCGAATAGGTTGTTCCCGTCGAAATCAAGCCAAAGCCATATCCATACCCGGAAGCACCAGCCGACGGGCTTATGGTAAGCGTGTTATCTTTGACAAGAGAAGGGTCACCGCTTGTTCTCTGACCGTTTGCGTTAAAAATGGCATGCTTGACACCTGCAATAGTGTTATCCATTGTTAATTCAATTGAACTGATAGAAATTAATTCTCCAGCAGCAACCTCAACAGATACTTGAAAGTCACTGCCGCTTGCAGACTGCGTTATTGTGTTGCCAGTTGTATTAGGAAGGCTGGTGGTAACAGTAAACGCTTCTGCATTTTGCAAGGGCACGAATATCACAGCAAGAATTATTCCGGCGACGGCAATTCCGAGAATCTGCTTGTGTTTGCGAATATCATCTAGACCGGATGCCATCTACTATCTAGGTAGGACAGCGAACGGCAATATAAAAGGCTTCTTGTGCCCAAAAATGGAAAAGTCTCATAGTATAGCTCTATTCATGTCGGGTCATTTCTTATATATAACTCCAAGAGCATATCTACCAGCAGTTGCAAACGTCTTCCCCCCAGCCATTAAAGTCTGAGACTAAGTTATCCGTCATCATTCCTGTATACAACCAAGAGAAGAGGGTTGGCGTTTCACTTGCACGGATAAAACGGGTCTTGGGGTCCACGTTACAAGCTTATGAAATAGTCGTGGTCAATGACGGCAGTACTGACAAGACGCTCGATGTACTTCAGGAAGAGCAGGAAAAGGATCCCAGCATACACATAGTTTCCTATCCCGTCAACAGAGGGAAGGGATACGCTGTTAGAGAAGGCGTAATGAGGTCAAAAGGAAGTACCGTCATATTTACCGACGGAGATCTGGACGTCTCGCCAGAAGTTATCAAAGACTACATCGATGAACTTGGCAGTTTCGATCTGGTGGTAGCATCAAAGCGTCATCCATTGTCAAGAGTAAAAGCGCCGCAATCCAGAAAGTTTCTTAGCAGGGCCTTTAGCCTCGTCGTTCGACTACTGGTTGGAATAAAGCTAAAGGACACGCAGGCGGGGTTGAAGGCGGGCAATGGCGACGCCCTGCGCTTGATTTTCAGCGTGATGCAGGTAAGGCGCTATGCGTTTGACGTGGAGCTGTTTGTGATTGCAGACTTGCTGCAATTGAGGATAAAGGAAATGCCAATCGAGATCGAACTTGACAGGCGATTCAAGGTCCGCGATATTGCAAGGATGTTTGTGGACGTTTCAGGAATAGCCTACAGGCATCGCGTACGACACTGGTATGCGAACCAGAGCAAAGGGCTCAAGTGAGATAGATGATTCTTGACGACCTTGCAATGTATGATTCTTCCTTCATGAAAGTGTATGACAATTGGTACGACTATTCGCTCTCAGCCAATGCACAATCTGAGAATATTACCGATGACTTGAAAATAAGAAAAAGAGCCTATTCATCGATAGTATTTGCAGGAATGGGCGGCTCTGCTACTGTAGGAGACATTGCCTGCTCGGTATTGAAGATGAGTTCGCGTGTAGTTAGAGGGTCGACGCTTCCAGAAAGCGTAGACAAGAACTCGCTTGTAATTGCATCGAGCGTATCCGGCAATACCTATGAAACAATCGAGATTGTCAGGGAATGTGTGAGAAAGAAGATCGATACAATTGTACTGTCCGCAGGTGGCGCGTTGGAGACGTTGGCAAAAAAAGAGGGTCTTTCACACATTAATATTCAGAATCTTGGAGCACCTAGGCTGTCGCTGCCTTGTTTAGTCTATCCGGTGATGAATATTCTAAGAGTGTTTGAGTATGGCATGGAAGAACAAATCGCATCATCGCTGGAAACATTACGGTCATTATCACATTCAGCCAGAAGCTCGTCTCCGACGAGTGTGAATATTGCAAAAAAGATTGCCCTGTTCATAGGCTGCACGCTTCCCATCTGCTATTACAACTCTGACCTCAGGGCGGCTGGAATAAGATTCAGGAATTCGCTTAATGAAAATGCCAAGACCCACGCGATCAGTGAGGACGTTGAAGAGGCGTGTCACAACAGCATAGTTCCTTTCTCCGATAAACAATCTTCTGAATGTAGCGTGGTATTGCTCCGTTCTCAGAAGGAACGCAATTCGGTATCTTCGAGGTTTCGGATTGTAAAGAATTTCCTTGAGACCAAAGGGATTCCGGTACTGGAATTGAAAGGCGAGGGCAATACTCTGCTTGCCAGCATCATGGGTTTGGTTTACCTCTTGGACTATTCAACTGTCTACCTGTCGTTGCTAAATGGGCACGACCCCAACGCCACGGCAGCCATCGATTACGTAAAGTCCGCCATCAAGGAACAACTTCAGACCGACTTTGGGGATAAGAGCGACTAGATCATTTTATCCAAGTTGTCGTGTATTATGTTTTGAATGTCTGTTTCGTTGGTCAGGCTTTCTTTCACGGTTGCCAAGTTTGCGCTCATGGTTCCCCACGGAATGTCGGACCCGAGCAGGACTCTTTTTGACCCAAGGTCGCGGACAGCCCACCTGATTACAGACGGTATGCGGCAATTGCTCGTCTCCAGCCACAGGTTGTCTATGCCCTTGGAGTTCTCTATGGCAGCCTTGGCATTTTGAAGCTCGTTTCCTCCCATGTGGGCCATGACTACCCTCAGCTTTGGGTACGACTTTGCTATCTCTATTGCAAACTCATAGCTGGCCATTTCTAGCCACCTCCCGGTATGTATCAAAGCTATGGCTCCCTTGTCATGGAGAATGTCAAAGACGTCGGAAAAAACAGGATCCGTGACTTTGACCTTGTCGATGCTTGGATGATACTTTATGCCCACTATCTTGTCATCCAAAAGCTTTGGTAGATTTTGCTTGCACCACGAAACATTAGAGGGCGTCATCCTCATTAATGCATAGATTTCTTTGTGGGTTCTGGAATACTTGATTAGATCGGCATTGACTTTGTCTATTTCCGCGTTGCTTGCAAACGCCATGAGCTTCCTCACGCTAAATTTTTCAATGTATCTTTCCAGATCACTTATAGCGATAACTTCTTCCACCAAGGTATCCGGCCCGAAATGGACGTGGGCGTCGCAGATCATAACGTTTGGTTAAGGGACATTGATTTAGTTATAAAGATTCTGTGCCATACTTCTAGTGCAAGGATGCCCAGCAGCTTGTTGACGTACCTGTGGCTGGCCTGCCTCTCCTGGCTGCCGAGGGTCCTGTCGATCCATTCCATACTGATCAGTCCCGCTTCAACAACTTCTGATTGATCCATGATATTTTCGAAGATCTCCTTGCCCTCCTTTTGCCACAACTTGATCGTATCAAATGCAAATCCCTGCTTGCCCTGGGCTGACAATTCCTGCAGGCCATAGCTTGCTAGCAAGTGTCGCAGTATCAATTTTCCTTTAGAGCTATTCCGGTCATACTTTAGAGATACAGGAATCCGTAGTGCAAAGCTTATCATCTCCTTGCTCAAGAAAGGCCTGAAGAGTTTGAGATTGAAAGCGTCGGCCCACCTTTGAAACATTGGGTGCCAGTCGTGGAGTAGCTTGCCGTTAAAGTCTGCGAGGAAGACCTGATCAAGAGGTTCCAGAGGGTTGTCAAAGTAGGGCACAAGGAGCGAGTATACAGAGTCCCAATCAAAGTTAATCGATTTACCAAAGAGATCTTTCTGGTCTGGAACCCAATCACGACCGTGGCCATCCAGATAGCTTTTCACTCTGTCAATAGGACTGGCAAGATTCCCGTTGAGAAACTGTTGATATCTAAACGTATATCCGCCGAAGAGCTCGTCGCCCCCGTCGCCTGTGCAGAGGATGTCGCAGTACTTTGACGCATACTTTAGCAGGTAGTACGACCACATGTTCCACATTGGTTTTTGTACAAGCCAGATGTGGCGCGGCATCTCTTTGAATATCCTGTCAAGTACTATGTCATGATGGTCAGTCTCATAGTTGGCTATCATGCGTTCTAGCATCGGATCTTTCTTGCCGTCCACAAGAACGCTGAATGTCACCAGGTTTTCCACCGACTTGGAAGCAGAATGCAAGAGAACTGAAGAGTCTATGCCGCCTGAAACTGTGAGCCCAAGCTTGTTCATCCCTGCAAAGGAACCCGACAGCATTTCATGGACTGTTCTGGAAGCGCCGTCAATCGTTACATTGTTTTTTGGGATAAAGTCTTGCCAGGTTTTTGCGTCATTGCTGAGTGGAACCGGGCTGTATCTGAGCGTAAGGATGTTTGTTATTTCCTTCTTGTCGGCGTCGGTGAGCAACTAGTGGGACTTAGAGTACCTTTTCTTTAAGGTTATGCCAATCCGTTATCCACGCACCGCAGTCGATATGCCTCACCAGGTATATCTCTGGATAGATATCGTACTTGGGCATGTCCGGCACCTGCTTTTCCAGCCCAATAGAAAGGTAAAGGTTTGGCAGCGCGTAAATTGCGGGCAACTTTAGGTGTTTGATTGCGGCGTAACCCCAGAGACCAATGGTGGTATGGAATTTTCCCGAATCCACCTCCGTTATCATTGGCTTCCCGTCCTTTTCTTTCATGTCAACGGAATAGCAGCCATGGGGCGAGGGGTCTATTGCGCGTACCGCCTTTTCTGCGGCAAGGTTGACTTTATCCTCATGTATTACTCTGGCTACGGTGGGAGTGCCGGTTATGCCGGAAAGCGTAAGCTGGCTGAACGGGTATTCCAAGCGTTCTCTTGCATACGAGGTGACAAGCTTGCCTTCGTGCCACAGGCTGTCCCAAGCCATGTCACGCCCTTCCAGAAATTCTTGGATGATAAAATCGCCCCATTTGGCACGGCCTTGGGAGACGCACAGCTTGATCCAGAGGAGCACGTCGTCGGCGCTGTGGCATTTGTTGCTCAGCCTCCCGCCGGCGCCTCGTCTTGCCCTCACCCAGACTGGGAAAGCGATTTTGCCTTCAATGTCATGTAAATCTGCTTCTGAACTAATCTCTATGGTTTTTGCGACATCGATGCCGTTTCTTTCCAGCACCCGCTGCTGGGCCAGCTTGTCTCGCAAAACAACCTCGGGGGCGGGAAGGTAGGTTTCGACGTCCAGCGCATCCCTGTTCTTGGCTATTACCTGCAATTCAGGGGTTGGCTGCGGATGCAAAAAGTCAATATCGTTTCTTTCAATCACCTTTCGGAGCTCGTCAAGGTAGTTGTGATCAGAATGATTCGGGATTACTTCCATCTTATTTACGTTGGGAAAAAGAGTGTGGAACTTGTTTCTCTCGGTTCCGACAACGAAATACTTGTCTGAGAGCGTTATGGAACGGATAAAATTTACGCCCGCCGTTCCACCGGCGCCCGTGACTAAAATATTGTACAATCAACTTTGGTTGAAGTTGCGATGTATATTTGCCTTTTTAGTCTATTTGCCTCTTGACAAGGATCTGCTTTATATTAACAAGATGATATCCAAATTGGAAGTGCGTTGATGCAAGTCTGCGAGTCGGCGCATCAACAAGGTGAGAAATAGTGCCAATTTTAAAAAATATCCTTGGTAGCCTGTACAAAAGAGGCGAGCACATACTGGCCGGTCACGAGCTCGAAAAATACCGCGTCATACACGACTTTAACAAGTGGCTCATTCAAAGGCTGAAATCTGACAGTGTGGAAGTAAACGGGTATAGGATGTTTGTGGATTGGAGAGACTCTTTGCATCTATCAATTAACAAATCTTTCGAGCCTTTTCAGACGGAAATTGCAAAAAAAATGCTAAGACAGGGTGATGTCGCGGTAGACATCGGGGCCAACATAGGCTATTATTCGCTTCTATTTGCCGCGACGGTTGGATCAACCGGCAGGGTCTTTGCCTTTGAACCGGATCCTTATAATTTCGGCCTATTGAGAAAGAATGCTGAGATTAACAACTTTTCCAATATCACGATGTTCGATAAAGCAGTGTCGGACACGAACAGGCAGGGCAAGCTCTACAAGAGCGAGTACAACCTCGGCGATCACAGGATATTCGCGCTGGACGACGACTACAAGTCTATTGACATTGAAGTGATAAGGCTTGATGATGTCTCTGAGCTGCGCGATGTAAAGATTTCTCTCATAAAAATAGACATCCAAGGTTCGGAAGGCGCAGCAGTCACAGGCATGAAGCAACTGATTGCCAGACAGGACAGGCTTGTTTTAATGTGCGAATTCATACCTAGCTTGATCAAAGGCTCTGGTATGGAACCCGAGTCTTTCTTGACAATGTTAAGAGAGCTCGGGTTTAAGCTACATGAGATTGATGAAAAGGCGCAGAAGATGATCCCAACAGATGTGGAAACTCTGTTAAGAAAATATCCTACTAAAAGTAGACTGTACACTAACCTTTTGTGCGTGAAAGGCTCGCTGCAGCCGTTGTAAATCCTGCCTGAACAATGTTTGCGAGTAGGAATCCGATGGCCAGCCCTGCCAAGTCGAACAGCTTGCCCAAAAACACTACCCCTGCAAGCAGAGCGCCGATGTAAATCAAGCTTCCAATGAACACATGACGTGCCTTTTCATGCGCTTGCAATTCGGCGTTCATTATCGCCGTAACTGTAATCGGAATGATAGCAATGCCCACGATTTGGACCGCAGTTTTCGCGTCAATGAACTGGGGAAAAAACACATCGATGACAGCTGGCGAAGCCAGGATTATGATGCCCGCCATTCCTATCGAGAGCGCGATGCCGACCAATGCGAGTGTTCTCGTGACGCCACCGGCCGACCTTCTCGGAAGCATGAATTGATATATGCTAATCGGGAGCATGCCGGCCATGGATACAAACTGCATCCCTATCTGGTATAGTCCTAAAGTTGTCAGGCCGTAAAGCCCGATTATCACGGTCTTGTCGAGAAACAAGGGTATGTTCTGTAACACATTCCAGCCAGCGCTATATCCTGCAAAGTTGAATTTGGGTCGAAGAGCGTCAAAATCAAGGGACACCTTTCTGAGCGTCTGGTGGAACCTGAATGCAAGGGCAATGTGAGAAACCCCAAACCCGACAAGTATGCCAAGCGGTCCCATCAGAGTAAAGAACAGGAGGGACAAGCCAAGTCGCAGGCTGCGCTCTGCAATGACGGTTATCGCATATTCTTTGTATCGTTGCGAGCCGAGGATCTCGCCTACACTCATTGCAAAGTATACAAGTCCGAGACACAGTATAGCCGCCTGCCAGTTAAAGAATGCAATAGCGGCAGCGCCGGCGGTAGACGCGATGAGAGTAAAGGAGAATGCTTGGTGAACCAGCTTTCTATCATTTTCTTTTCCGATAAAAGTCATAAGCAGGGTATCCATACCAAACAACGCGCCAAATGCGATCATCGTTGCTAGCGAAACGTAAAAGTTGACCTCGCCGTAGCTGTCAACCTGCATCATCGAAGCAAGGAAAAGCCATGTCAAACCGCCGATTACGTTTGAAACTAGGTTGCCTAGCGTAATGGTGGATAAACCGATTTGATTCTGGGTAAGCCTAGGTAACTTCAATTAATATTACTTCCATTCATAACCAGAAAACTTATGGATGTTAGAGTTTTGCAGATGCTTTTCACCAAGTTTTTGATGCCGTGGGTGGTCTGCAATTCCGGCAACGAAAAGCGTGGACGGCACTAATAGGCGGGAATAGGGTTCCCCCATTCATAAAAACGAAGTATGTCTCCGCTCTATTATAGTTTGTCAGTCGAAGTTTACGTTAATTACTTTTAGGAGCTGTTTGGTCGGTTCCGCTTCTCATGGCACCTTTCGCGTATATCATCAAAGTCAACCAACACGCGATAACATGAAATTTCCATGAATCGTCACGGAACTTTGCATAGCCTGAAAGCGCCTGCAAAAGCAGGGGTATCGTCGTAACAGTATAGACGATGAACTTCATTATCTGGAGCTTGTTTCTCTTTACCAGCCAAGGATATTTTCGCAGACCCCGGCTCTTGAAGAGCAGGTAATCGTTTATGCGTCTTCTTTGTTTCCGCTTGAAATCTTCGCTGTCTTTTCCGTAGAGGTGCACTATCCCAATCTTGACTTTGGCAACCTTGTTCTGCCCGATAGAGATGATGTTGCCGAGAAGTTCTATGTCAAAAAGATAATCTCCGACGTCGCTAACAAGATTCCGCTTTATCATGAAGCCGTTTGCCCCTATGGTCGGGACCTCTTTGCCAAGGCTGACCTTGATGTAGTTTCCCTGGTCAACCTGAGGTACGTGGAGGTTCGTCCACTTGCCGGTAAGCACGCAGTATCTGTCATAATTGCCCAGAAACAAGCAGAGCGGATCGTTCATCCCGAGCAACGCCGAATATCTGGTCAAAACGGGATCAGTTTCCCTATAAGTGTAGTAGAGAGGCTCGGTTGCGACTATCTCGCGATCTTCTATAAACGGCCAGACCATTTTTCTGAGCCAGCTCTTTTCGGGCAGAATGTTGTCGCTGTCTATCAGAGCTATGATATCATTTTGTGCTTTTTTGACTCCCACCGCCTTGCCGGCTTCGCCGGTCTTGAGAGGATTGTTTGCGATGATATCGACGCCCGCATTTCTCGCTATTTCGAGCGTGTTGTCGCTTGACCCTCCATCTGCAATTATGATCTCGATCTTGCTGCGCGGGTAATCTTGGGCAAGAATGCTTTTCAGGCATTCAGGCAGGTATTGTTGGGAGTTGTAGGTTGGTATGACTATGCTTATTGAAGGGAGACGCTCACCTTCCACTTCAGGAAGCTGACTGAATTCTCCCAAACCGTAAATTGGCTTGCCCAATCAGCACTAGTCCCTTTGTCTATGGATATAAATTCAATGTGAAGAAAGGGTTGCTTTGGTCTTGCCAATGGCAAGATACTTGATGTCAGCCGTCTCCTTTACTTGCAGGAATCGTTTCGTATCGATCACTGCGCATTTTGACGTGAATTTTCTTATCATTTTTTCGGTTATAACTCGATAATCGTCCCAGTCTGTCATCAGTACTACACAATCCGTGTTCTTCAGAGCGTTTGCCAATGAAGCTGGATATTCGATTTTGTTGCCGAATACTGTTCTCGTGTTGTCCATGGCCATCGGATCATGTATGCGCACAATGGCTCCAAGCTCCAATAATTTGTCAATCACTCTTATCGATACGCTTTCTCTTATGTCGTCTGTGTTTTTCTTGAAAGATGTGCCCAGAACCGTAATCGATTTGCCGCTGATCGGTCCCAATCCATGTTTGACCAGATCTATCACGGCCTGTGCTTGAAGTTTGTTTACTCTGTCCGTAGCTTCCAGAAGTGTTGGATCAAGCCCCAGTGTCTTGCAGAACTGTATGAATCCTGAAACGTCTTTTGGAAAGCAAGAGCCGCCGTAGCCAGGTCCTGCAGAAAGGAACTGGGAACCTATCCTTGGGTCGGTCCCTATAGCGCCTGCGATGATATCTACGTCTGCGCCGGGAATCTTGTTGCACACATTTGCTATCGTGTTTATGAAGCTGATCTTTGTTGCCAAGAAGGAGTTGTTTGAGTATTTGATCAGTTCAGCTGTAACAATGTTTGTTTTCAATATCTTCGTTCGCGGGCCGTATAGATTTCTAAAGAAGCTGTGAACTCGTGAGTCTACTTTCTTGTCCCCGGTTCCAATTACTATGATGTGTGGATTCAGCGAGTCTTCGACGGCACTTCCTTCCCTAAGAAATTCAGGCGTCATTGCTATTCCAAAGTCGGTCGAACGCTGTTTGTTGCTCCCAGCTTCGATGTTCTTGGTTACCACGTTCCCGGTCGTTCCCGGAGGTACTGTGCTCTTTACGCAGAATACGTGATATTTTCTCGAGTCCTTGATGACTTGTCCGATCTGCAGGCTGACTCTTGCAACGTAGTCAAGGTTGACCGAGCCATCAGAATTCATCGGGGTGCCGACGCATATGAATGTCAGGTCAGAATTGTCGATTGCCTCGGCAATAGAGCTTGTTGGAACTAGTCGCTTTTGGGCAACTGCTCTTTTCACCAGGGCATCTAACTTTGGTTCAAAGAACGGCGCCCTCCCTTTCCTGATAATGTCTATCTTGTTCTCGTCGCTATCGACGCCGTACACGAGAGCGCCCTTCTTTGCAAAGACGGCCGCGGTTGTGAGGCCCACGAATCCCATTCCTATGATCGATACTTTGTGCGTCAATCCACTCATCTTTCCTATGAAGACGTGTTCCAATCTAGAGTCATTTGAATGCCCGTCTTGAGATCAATCTTGGGCGTCCAAGATAAAAGTTCATTTGCCTTTCTGATATCCGGGCAGCGTCTTTTCGGGTCGTCTGGTGCTGGAGGGGCGAATACTACGTCGGACTTGCTGTTAGTCACCTCTTTGATGGCTTGTGCCAACTGCAGAATGGTCATTTCCTCTGGATTCCCGATGTTAATTACTTCGTTAACAAGAGTCGATTGCGCAAAATACAAGATTCCTCTTACAGTATCGCTTACAAAGCAAAATGATCGCGTCTGCTTGCCATCTCCAAAAATCGTGATATCCTTGTTGGATGACGCCTGCATCAGAAATCTTGAAACAGCCCTGCCATAGTATCCGTCAGCCCTCAATCTTGGTCCGTAGGTGTTGAAGATCCTGAATATTTTCACGGGCACATTGTATTGTCTTGAATACGCCATGAAAAGCGCCTCTGCATACCTCTTGCCTTCATCGTAACACGACCTCAATCCGACCGGATTGACATTGCCCCAATATGATTCAGGAGTTGGTATTACCCGGGCATCACCGTATACTTCCGATGTGGAGGCAAACGCTATTGGTATGCCTCTTTCCTTGCAATAACTCAAGAGTTTCTGCGAACCTGTAGAGTTGGGGAGCAAAGATTCTACAGGATGTAGCTGATAGTCTTCTGGCGATGGTCTGCTTGCCAGATGAAAGACAAAATCACAGTTTATTGCTGATAGATCCGCGGTGACTATGTTTTCATGAATGAGATGAAAGTTTGGATGCTGGCGCAGATGATCCACGTTTGTTGCAGGGCTTGTGGAGAAATCGTCAACACAGTACACCGTGCCTCCAATCTTGCATATGGCCTCGGAGATCCAGCTTCCGAGAAAGCCGGCGCCGCCGGAAATCAGGAACGACTTTGACCTGAAGAAATTAGTTTTGATTCCATCGTCCAATATGAGCGATAATGTCTTGTCTATCAGGTCTGCCCGGCGCATGAAAGCAAGGTCGCCTGATATGTTAATAATCTTTTATCAACCGGCTGCCCTTGCTGGAACGAAATTTGTGTTGATTGCATGTAGCACCCCTGTTCCTGAACTTGCTCCTCCTGTCCCTGGCTTGGGCCTTGTGCCCGGGGGCCCTATTTTGAAGACATATCTAAGATACTTCCTTGTGAGAAAGAAGCTGTTTTTGAACTCCCCAGCCAAGAAACTGCCGAAATGTGAAGTGATGTTTCGGCGGATTCTAGAATAATCCACATCGGTTATGTCCTTAATTACAAAACCATTCCCGGTCAGTAACTCAGAGATTTCGTTTCGAATTTCAGAAGAGTGAACTTCTATTATCATTTCCCGTATGGCTTTCCAGTGATGGAAGGCCTTCAGGACCTTCGCCTCGTATCCTTCTATGTCCATCTTGATTACATTTACTTCTTTACAGTCGTCGCGCTCCAAAATCGCATCTAACGAGTCAGACTGGACCGGTTGGCCTTTTTCCGAAATTTTGGCGAGAGATGAGAGACCGTCAATTTTTACTATTTCCATTTTGTCTGATACCGCCATATTGAATAGAGTGACATTTTTCAGACTGTTGTCTTTGACCGCTCTCTCTAAAACGCGAAAGTTGGATGGTTCGGGTTCAACTGCAATAACCTTCTTTACTCTGTCAGAGATGTGTATTGTAAACAATCCTATGTTGGCACCAAGGTCTATTACTACATCGTCTTCCTTCAAGGCAAATGGCCAGTATACATTGGCCAGTACGACCTCGGCGTATGCCCAGTAGTCCCAAGCATCCCTGAAAAGGTAGGTCTTGCCCGCGTGTTTGAGACTCACCAGTTTTTCGGGTCTGCCGTTCATTTAGTGAAGGAAACTAATCTAGTCTTATATGCATTCCGGGGTCAGATTATTTCTTGAAGTTCCCCGAGAGACATGAAAGGTATGCCACCTTCTCTTCGTACAAGGTATGCCTTGCATTGCAAAGTTGAGGCACTGTGATAGTCATGCGCTTTATCTCCTATCACTAGGGTATCTTGTCCTAGAACGTTGAACTTCTTTAGGCAACGTGATATCTGTTCCAATCTGGGTACGACATCGTCACGTGTAACCACATAGTCGAATTTGTTGGATATTTCCAGTCGCTTCATGATTTCTGATGTGGGTTTTTTTCCCTGAAGAGTTACAAGACAAATAATGTAGTCTTTTTTCCTTGCTTTTTCAAGCACGTTTCTGGCGTGGTCTTTTATTTTCAATGTATCGAGGGAGTTCAGTTCAAAATCATCCAGCATGGCGAATGCGGCCTTTCTGTCGTTTTCACCCAGCTTGCTGATGCTCTCCATTATGCGAGTAAAATCAGAGTTGAAATTGGCGCCCAATTCTTTCCGTAGCCGATCATAATCTATCTCAAACGAAACCAGCGTCCCATGCAGATCAAAGATCATCATTCTGCGCCGTATCATGCGTATTCGCTTGTTATCAGTTATGGAGGTATGAATATGTTTTACAGCTTAAATTCCAGATTGCCCACCGATCTTATGGCATACGTAAGAAGGCATGCGCTTACCAGAACCAGGAGAGACACTTTTACGTCATTTCGGATGCGCCTTGACTCCAGTATGCGAACAATTCCAAATGCAGAAAGGATGTGTATAGGCATCATGTAAAAGATTCTCGCCTGGATGCCATAGTCTCCAAAAATGATGATAAGAGACGTCATGAATATGGCAGACATGACAAGCCTATCGAAGGTCTTCTTCCAGTTCATGCTCAATATTCCGATTAATGCTAGGGCTAGCAACACAAAGTTGGCATAGAATCCACCAAACCATATTTGAAAGTTGTAGTAAAGACTCAACCACCTCAACCCAAAGTTTTCAAATGATATGGCGCTCGTTGCTCTCGATAGGTTCGTTTCAACGCCCGAGCTGGCGTTGAACACGCTGAGAAAGACTACGTCAAGAAGAAATGTGGGTAGAAGCAATAGCGCAACTACTATTGCCTTTTTTATTGTCGCCCTGTTCCGCTCGATGACCAGAGAGAGTCCCAAGAAGACGAGCACGGATACTGAAAGATATATCCAGGTATGCAGGTGCGCGAGCATCGATAGAAACGTCATTGCGACAAAGAGAAGATAGTAAAGTTTTCTTTCGCTGTTCCACGCCTTCAGGAGGAAGATGAAAGCGCCGTAATTGAAGATTACAGCCAACCAATTCGCAATAAATCCGGTGTACATGCCTATGACGACGTGATACGAGGCAACTGAGAAAAGCGCTGCGACAATTGCTGCTTTCTTGTTATTTGCAGTATGCCTTAGAAAAATGTATGAAACCAGTGCGGTCATTGTTGTCAGGAGGATGGGAAAGAGTTGTATCAGGTGCTCGATCTGAATGTTTATCATTTTGTGTATTACGAAAAGCAACAAAAGCGTGAGAGGCCGGTCACCCCGCCCCACCGAGAGCTGGTCTCCGCTCAGACCCAGAAAAGACTTGTATATTACCTCTTGGGCACTATCTGATTGTTCAAGCGATTCTACCCAGTCAGAATAAAACGGAACATCAGTCGACCTAATCGATTGATCTGGATTGATTGAAGGCAGATATGGATAGAGAGGAACCAAGATCACGAATGCGGCGATGACACCAAACCATAAACGCTTGTAGCTGAAAACCTTGTCAGAAATATTTGAAGCATTGTAATCTTGAGTTTTTTTTGACCATAGCCTTCTGCTCGCATCCGTCAATGATGGGATAACGCCTATCTTGAGAAGGAAGGCGAACACTACCATCAGCAATACAGGGGGCGCCACAAAAGCAGTCACATAGAAAATCTGCCTTTCAAGTTCGACAATTTGCCATGACCAATCAGAAAAGTAGCTGGATGGAAAAGCAGGGTATACCATCAACCTAGCTAACGTATACACTTGTACGACGGCTATGGTTAGGAAGAGGACTGCCAGATAGCTGTTGATTGAAAACTTGGGCTTGAAGGTGAACAGAAACGTGACGGCCAGAGGCAGAAGTGTCAGAGAAACTATGCTGACGGCCAGATCATTTGAGAGAAATGCTGCAGAGAAAGTGATGTAAAAACCAATTATTGGAAGCGAGATTTTCTTTGGACTTAACATGAATATCGATGCCAGAGCGACGCCTTGGATCAGAAAGTTATCCATGCTTGCACTGCCAGTGAATGTATCAAAGAGGTGCCCATCCAGATACGTTACGCGGTTAATCGTAGGGTAGTAAACTATGCCGAGAACATTGAGCAGTCGTAGGATAGTAGTGAATGATAGAAGAGCCAACAATCCTTCAGAATAATACGAACGGCCAAGATTCGCATTAATTAGCACTATTTTCAGACCGTAGTACCTACAAAAATACTTTTGACAAGTATCGAACCTTAAAAGACGGTCGTCATCAAGAGGTGTTTTTCTTGCATACTACGTATATTATACTGGCCAGCTCTGGGAAGTCCGTGCCCAGCTTGTTGAGAGCCTTGAA
Source organism: Nitrososphaera sp. (assembly GCF_013388945.1). GTDB lineage: Archaea > Thermoproteota > Nitrososphaeria > Nitrososphaerales > Nitrososphaeraceae > Nitrososphaera. The sequence goes on from NZ_JACAEH010000004.1 coordinate 158,074, forward strand.
ATAGCGATCCCTTTGCTCATCATTTTCCCATAGCCCAGCGTTATACAGCCTGACCATCTGAGGTCCTGAGAGGGGTTTGAAGAATAATCCGCCTTGCCTAACTGGAACAAGACCAGCTTTCTTGACTGTTTTGATGAGACCATTCATATCAAAGACGATCTTATGCCCTATGGCTCTATCAGCATCATTAAGATCGGTGCAGTTGTTCAACAGGTTCATGTATTTTCCCAACCTCCTGTGAACCGAGTACGCGTTTGGAACGTGAATTATGATCTGGCCGTTTCCTTTCAACCATTTGCTGATCGTCGCAAGTTTCTTTACCGGTTCTTTGACGTGTTCCAAGACATTGATCATGAGGACTGTATCGAACTTCCTTGCAGGCTTGAAGTCTTCGATTGACGATTGAATGATGGTCGCGCCTTTAGCGTTTATTTTCGCTTTATTTAGCGCTACTGTTGATTCATCCACTCCTGTTACGTTCTTGAAATGTTTCAGTAGCTCCCGGGTAAGATAGCCGTCGCCGCATCCCACATCCAGAATTTCTTCTCCTCGACACATTTCTATTGCTGCTTGAATCTGAAAGAAGCCTAGGACGTCCTCGAATGGAGATTTTTCCCTTCTCCATATCTCCCAATCAACATGTGACAACATCTGTCAAGAAAATGGATTCTGATATAAGCATTGTTGTAAAAGCACTCTTATGAGCCTTTGATTATGTTAGGACGTATGATAAGGATCGCAACCAGTGCGGCGAATCCTATCATCAAAAAAATATAGCTGTATTCTGCAAGCTGTTCTGTCGTAGAAAGATACTCGAAACGGACGAGTGCGAGGAGAGCAACGAATGGCGACAACAATGCAATCGCAATCCATGAATATCTGTGCTGGCAGAGTCTTGAGAGCAAATGAAGATTCATCATATAATTAGGAGCAGCTGCTATTTGTGTAAAACGATAGGATTATTCATTACAATATCCTGCCCTCGTAGTGCTGAATCAAATATATTCTGCCATTCGTATTTTGTTGCGAGTTTTCTAGCGTTTGCCGACATGATTTTGTATCGTTCGTTATCTGAGAGTATCTTTATCACGGTATCATACATTTCCTTCGGGCTCCACTCTATTGCGATGCCGGCATTCTCATTTCTCACTTCGTAACTTATACCCATGCCAATAGTGCATATTATTGGCAAGCTTGCTCCTAACATTTCCATGGTGCTTGTGGTTGAGCCTAACACCTCCAATGCAGAATCCGCTTCCATGGTCTTGCGAAACTTTGTAGGAACGTATGCTGCGTAGCCTACGCTACATTCATTTACAATTTGTAGTGTTTCTTCGTGCGTCTTTTGACCATAAAACTTGACGTTATTTTCTACGCCTTTTTCTTTAGCCAACTGTTGCAGCGTAGGCAGATACTTGCCGGTGCCTACAACTATGAACTCCAGATCAGGTATTACTTTGAGCAGGTCTGGCATGACCTCGATGAGTAATTGTATGCCTGCAGTTTCTGATGTGGCTTTAGCTGAAACAATCTTGTGATTGTTTATCTTAGGCAGGGCATGGTTTTGGTTCAAGTATACTCCGTGAGGAACCATTACGATGGCTCTTTCCTTTATGTTCCCGTACTTTGCTAGAACGCCGTTTCGATGGTTTTCCCATCTATACCAAACATAATCTGCGGAAGTAAGGCAGCTTTTTACAACACGCGCGTAAAGCGCATTAAATAAATTATTGTTGGAACGTAAGGGTGTTACATCGTTATAGTTTGCGTACACTGCTTTTTTGACCATGCCCATGTTTCTTAGTAGAGAGACAGAATAAGCACATACAGGGTCCGCTCCTATGCCCACATCAAACTTCTTTCGACCAAATTGCGTCACTTGAGCAATTTTGAGTAGCGCTTTAATTTGATTTGTTATCTCCAAAATAATGTCTGTAGCTTTATCACCATACCAGAATTCATCGTGTTCCCGTTTGATGTCAACTTTCTTCTCATACTCAAGGTTACCATTCGAATACAATGCGATCTCGAAGAATTGCTTTCTGGCAAAACCCAGAGGAAACCTGGCGGCAACGTATTTCTCCATTTCTTCTTTCAGATACCGATCCAAAGCTACGGGTGGACCGAAGTTATCCCCTCTATGGTAGAAAAAGATGCAGCTCTTGGGGTATTCCAAACATGTTCAAACCGCTAATACTCTTATTTCTAGATTTAGAGCTTTTTCATGAATCGCACGGTATTACTCTCAAGAATACCAGCAAAACCTAAATCCCTATCGATTCATTCACATGTAAAAGTGTGCCTTCTAGACTTTTGATGCCATTCAATACTATGGATCCAAACGTTGTCAGGCTGTTGTCCAAGCTGTTTCCATATGCTGTAATAATTACTTTGGCAGCGATACCGTTTGCTCTCTCTAACGAAGGTATCATAGATTCTGTGGACGCGGCATTTCCGCTTCATCCGATTGAGACTCTGTTTTCAAAACAATGGACATGGGATACCACCCTGGGTTTCGGTGGGAACGCTTCTTTATCGAATCCCAACACCATCCCCTATCATCTTATTCTGGCTTTCCTTAGCTTATTTTTTCCTGTTGAATTGTTAAGCAAAGTTTGGTACATAGCAATTTTTGCACTGGGTGGTTGCTCCATGTACTGGTTTACGACCAGTTTTCTAAAGTCGGATTACAAGCAGATTGGTGGATTCATGGCGGCCATTTTCTTCATGTTCAACCCGGTGCAAGTGCAGGCATTGGTTCACGGAATAAGCAATTTTCACTACACTTGGTATGCGCTGCCGCTCGTATTGGCCCTTTTCATCAAAGTATTCAATGTTGAGAGGCAGCGATTCCTTCTATATGCCATTATTTTTTCGCTGGCTTATACTATTCTGCAGACTACAACGGACATCCAAAACAGGCTGATTATTATGATGCCGTACATTTTGTTCTTTGTATACGAACTTGCTAGAAACAAGGCAAGAAAGGAGGTTGCGGCTAGATTCCTTGCTTGCCTCGGGATTCTCTTTTTCTTCAATCTCTTTTGGATTATGCCCAGCATAGTTTCCCTCGGCGAAGTTTATGAAATTCAATCATCAGAACAAAAGACTTATCGCTCACTTGAGGGCGGAGGAGAAACTTTTCTAAATATCATACGACTTTCTGTAGCGCCTTCATTTGACTTGTATAAGGAGATCTGGCTTATTGAGGTAGGGATTGTAATATTTATCGCCGCTATGATAGGTTTGCTGCATTCCATAAGGATGCCTGAGATGAGATCTGTTGCAACATACTTGGGGATCTCTCTCTTTTTCTTTGCAATTCTTACCAGAGGAGAAGAAAGCCCGTTTGGAGGAATCTACAGCGCTATCTTTAACGCGCCTTTTGGCGACGTGTTATTAACGAATGCTCCAGCAAAGTACATCTATCTCCTGCTTGTCCCAATGTCTTTCTTTGTTGGAATCTTCGTATCATTCTTTGGCTCAAATATTGCAAAGCTTGTCAGAGGGCACAGAATAAGGCTCATAATACATTCTAGTGCCTACATCGGCGTTTTCTTATTGATAGTTTCTGTGGCAACCCCAATGTTTACCCACCCTAACCTTGGCAATTTCGTTGTCTTTGACTATATGGGCTCGGTAAAGGTCCCAGAATATTACTCAGAAGCTTATGATTGGCTTAAAAGCGACAAAAGCTCGTTCAGGGTGCTTGCAGTACCTTCTCCGGCTTGGCGCGGCTATTCGCATTATACATGGTCCCCCTACGATATGGCCGAGATCATTCCAACGGCTCTGGGACGACCAATAGTCATGGATCTCCCGGGTGTTGGAGAGTTCAGCACTATAGGCCAGTTACCCTTAACACGAACCATTGCTAACAACCTCGACATAGAACAAACTGAAGGGATACTAAATACGATGTCAAAGACAAACATAAAATACGTGCTTGTAAGGAACGATCTGGCCGCGGGTGCTATGGGTCACCTGCATGTGAATAACTTTCCTGTCCTGAATCAAGAACGCACTGATTTTGGTGCCTTGTCATTTTACAAGGTTCCACAGGGGGGCCGCGTTTATTTTCCCGACAGGATGGTGATACTGATCGGAAATACCAATCACATGTTATACGCTAATGCTTTTCCATTTTTTGAAAAGGCTTCATACTATCTTGTGGGCACTGGCGATGTTGACCGTATTCCTTATTCAGTCGTAGAAAATGCGGATGCTATCATTTATGGTTCATCAGGCAACAGGCTGGCGATGCTGGATAACAACACCCTTTCAGTTACCATTACCGCTTCCAGCAAGGGCGGCGACATACCCTACAATATTTATGATATCACGAAAGGTGCGATAGTGATTTCAACGGGAACGGGAAGATACCTAGAGCCGTATCAGAGCATCACAAACACCTTCACACTGGATTACCTTAACTCCGTTGGCCAAGTTCAGATTGACGAAGGGGACGAGATTGTCATAACAGGTATTGGCAGCGGATATGCAACCAATACCCTTACCATGGGACCTTCGCAGGATGGCGACGGTATACTGCCATCCTACATACAAGGAAGGATACAGGATGCGGCATTGAAATTTGGAATGATTATCCCGGGCAATTCCGCAAAAATCGATATTCCAGTTGCCGGTTACTTTGAAGTTGCAGGTACCGACGACGATGGCTCCTTGCTGGGCTTATCCATCAGGTCTGATAACACACTGGAAATAAGCAGAGATGGATCACCCCGGATTTTCCTCAACAGAGGAACGTATGTTATTAACAATGTTAGCGGATCAATTCCTCCTTTCTTTATCAGAACAAGTCCACAATTAGGACAGAATGGTTGGGCAGGAATCCAAGAAAATAGTAAGTTATCTTTCGTTGAAAATTCTCCCACCTCCATATCAATATACAATCCCTCCAAGGAACCATACATCGCTGTACTTACAGATGGCAACTCGGCATTATGGAAGACGGACAGTAATGCTATTCGATTTGTTGCTGACGGTTATGCAAACGGTTTCATAATTCCGGAGGGAAACACTATCAATATCTATTTTGAGCCGCAAACATACTTTACTGTCGGTTCAATCATATCGATTCTGGCGGTATTGGTATCCGTGGCATGGTTGACACGCGTGATCTTGAGGTTGAAAGTACTTCAAAGGCATGTCAGCCATTAAGAACATACTTGCCTTTCATTACGGCCTTGATTCCTGTGATGCTTCCTTTCAGTCCTCTGCGGCGGATCTGGAGCATCATGTTCTTGGGGTTCTTCATAGTCGTTTTGACCATGTGCTTGAACCAAGTGTCAACCGCGTACTGACGCAGCTCCTCGATTTCTTTAGATGAAAGGTTGGGATAGTTCAGCACCGCAGTTCTTTCGCCATCATACTGGGTCCAGTCGTACGTCCTTAACCATCCCTTGGCTTTTGCTTCCTCAAAGAACGGAGTTCCCGGGAATGGAGTTGCGATGGAGAATTGAGCGTTATCAACACCCAGATGCAACGCATAATCTACCATGTTATAGACCCCTTCCCTTGTATCGCTGGGCAGTCCAACTACAAAGCTGGCATGAGTCTTTATTCCCAGATTCTTGCATTTCTGTACGAAGGTGGTCACTTTGTCGGTGGTCACTGTGCCTTTATGAACAGCCTTGAGGGCCTGGGGCGTCACAGAGTCGACGCCAAACTTGATTCCGCAAAAGCCGGCATCGGCCATCATTTTCAGCGCATCTTCTGCAATAGTAATGTCGCCCATGCACGACCACGGCAGGTCCACTTTTCTATCTATGATTTCCTGGCAGACGGCCTGCACGTGCTTCTTGTTGATAACCATGGTATCGTCATCAAAGTATACCTGCCTTGCGCCGTACTTGTCCTTTACAAGGATCATTTCGTCCACGATTTCCTTTGGAGACCTGCGCCTGTACATTGAAGACGCAAACATGGTCTGGATTGGAACGCAGAATGTGCATCCAACGGGGCAGCCTCGCGAAGAGAGCATCTGAATGCAAGGAGTGTCCGCAAAGACCGCGTCTTCGTACCGCTGGGCAGGAAGATCTTCCCTGTCCGGGAAAGGCAATTGATCAAGCGGGTCTATCAGCATGCGCCGCTGGTTTACCTTCACAGAATCGCCATGCCTGAAAGCCAAGCCGTGTATCTCTTCAAAACCTGATGGAAACTTGGAGTAGCTATTTACCAGCTCTCTCAGCGTCAGCTCATATTCTCCGACTAGGCCAAAGTCGATGAATTTGTATTCATTCATTGTATCCTCCGGAATACCGGTAATATGCGGACCGGATACCGCCAACTTGAAGCCAACCTCCTTTTTCAGTTCTCCTAGAATTGGCAGCATAAGGGGGAATGCCACGGTTGGCACTTCAACAAGAAGTATGTCTGGAGAATAGGATTTCACGTAGGAACGAAAGTCATTTACATCTAGGTCAAGGACACAAGGATCCCAGGCTTTTACAGTCCAGTCCGTGTCTCTTTTCAACAAGGCAGTAGAATACCCTATGTTGAAAGGGTATTCCATGTATTTCCACTCTGCAGCTCCCGGATCGCCTTTCCTTATCTTGTAGGTGGCGCTCCAGCGCTGGCTACCAGCCCCATTGTAATGGCGCTCAGGATCTTTTATATAGGCTGGAATATTGCTGAGCAGAATCTTCATGGAGTCCATTCGGTGATGACAGGCTATTATTCTTTATGTCACAGTCTGGGTTATTCAGCCTAGAATATCATGTGTTTGTATAAACGTCGACCAGTCGCTTTGCTATATTTTGCCACAGCAGATCTTTCTCGGCTATCTCCCTGCCCCTCATGCCCATCTTCGCACTTTCTGCTTCACTCTGTAATAGCTTTATAACGGAATCGGCCATTCCCTCAACGTCGTCAACGGCACATGCGATGCCGCATTTGTCTTTCTCAATTATCCTTTTGACTTCTCCCACCGCGTTTGAGACGACGGGGCGTCCTGCGCACAGATAATCGCCGAACCTTATTGGAAACCGGGCCTTCTCGATGTTAGAGTCTCTCATAGGCAGTAAGAAAATGTCGGCAGCACACAGGTACAGGTTGAACTTGTCTAACGGAACCTCTCCGGGGAGTATCACGCTGCTACCTAGCTCGTCAATCTTTTTCCTGAGAGAATCGTCAAGAACTATTCGCGAAAGCAGGATCAGTTTAGTTGCAGGATTGGACCGCAAAACTTTCTTGAACGCTTCTAGGAGAGAATCCATCGTATCGGCATAGGTGTGCCCCATGCTCAGCAGGAAAGGCCCCCGGCCCAGATTCAAAGCTTTTCTGCATTCATGTTTATCCAGCGGTACAATTTCTGTTGAATTACACCCATTGGGTATGCGGACAATTCGCTTGGGGTCCACGCCTATGCTCTCTGCCTTGTTGTGAAGAAATTCGCTTGAGACGGTAACCATGTCGGCGTGCTTGGGCACATACAGCTCTGAGAAGCTCAGTATGTTGCGGACAGGGAACCGGTGGTAAAGTGCAAAGCCCTCGTGCCAGGCATCATCCCAATCCACTATGAGCCGTTTTCCTCTGAGATACTTGGCTAGCAGTGCAGGAAACCCTATCTGGGGTTGCGCGACGGTGAAAGCATGCACTATGTCATAATTGAAAGTCAGCGTCTGCCAGATGGATAGAAGTAATCTGATTTCCTGTCCGCTCATGTACTTGCCGTACTTGAATCGTGGGAGAGTGATGATTTCAAAATTCTTGGCAATTTGCTTTTTCTTTATGCTTGTGTCGAGGTCTTCATCCGATGCGCAGACCATTGTGATGTCTAGTCCCAGTTCCGACGCGTGCTTTGCCAGATAGAATACGCGCCAGTAGGTGCCGTAACCTACAGGGTTATGATTAAGGAGCAGCACGCGCAAAGCGTTGTCCTAAACCCGGCTAGGCTATAAAAGGTTGCACTATTTTTCACCTCGCGTGTCGTGTAATTACGTTTTTATCGGGATAGACTGATATCACTAGTTCGTGTCAGCAGTCGTAATAGGTCTAGGGTTTGTTGGTTTGACGCTAGCCCTTGCTCTCGCAGACAAAGGTGTGATGGTATTTGGAGTTGAGAGCAACAACGGCTCGTACAGGACCATCTCTGCTGGGAAGCCAACGATTAACGAGAAGGGCATAGAGCTTTTTCTGCGCAGAAACCTTGGACGTACGTTCATGGTATTCGAGAAGCTGGAAGATGTGCCTGGCTCTGAGGTTGACACGTACGTGATCTGTGTGGGAACTCCACTTCAATCAGGATCGCCATATATTGGATATCTGAAGTCGGCGACAGAATCCGTTGGCAAGCACATGAAAGGGAACGAGATGGTGATCGTGAGATCTACGGTTCCTATAGGGACCACGCGCAAAATAGTCCTGCCAATACTTCGAGGCGAATTGAAGAAAAGAGGCATAGAGACGCAGGTGAACATCGCATTTGCTCCCGAACGAACGGCTGAAGGAGTGGCATTGCAGGAATTGTACGAGCTGCCCCAGATAGTGGGAGGAATAAACGAGGAGAGCGTCTCGAGGTCCATGAACCTGTTCCGGAGGCTGACCCCTACAGTCATAATGGTGTCATCTGTAGAGACCGCCGAAATGATCAAGTTGATAGACAATTCGTACAGGGACGTGCGGTTTGCATATGCGAATGAGATTGCATTGATGTGCGAGAAACTGGGGATCGACGCCAATGAATGCATATCAAAATCAAATGTGCATTATCCTAGAAACAGCATACCGTTCCCAAGCCCCGGAGTAGGCGGTCCCTGTCTTTCAAAAGACCCGTACATACTTGCACAGGAGGAGCTAGTTGATTACCTTCCTAACAAGCGTTCGCTGATCATCGCAGGACGGCGATTAAACGAAGCAATCCCGGAACTCTTGGCAGAAAAAATCAAGAGTAAAATTCGTTCAAAGAACAAATCTGCAAAAGATCTAAAGGTGTTCGTTATGGGTTTTGCTTTCAAGGGGCATCCCGAAACCAATGACACCAGGGACTCGCCAACTATTCCACTCGTAAACATCTTGAAAAAAGATTTCAATATCTACGGCCATGATCCAGCAGTTCCAAAAGATATCATAGAAGCTGCAGGCGCGACGCCCACCGACATCGAATCAGGGTTCAAGAACGCGGCATGCGTTATAATCATGAATAATCACATGTCCTACAGAAACCTGGACGTGACATCGCTCGTTGAGAAGGCTGCAAGACCATTTATTTTTGTGGATTGCTGGAGGCTTTACGACAAAAAGATATTCGAGACTATGGATGGCGTGACATACACGGGTGTAGGCATTGTCTAAGGTGCTCGTAACAGGCGGAGCAGGCTTTATCGGCTCGAATCTGGTGAACAGGCTGGTTCAGAATTCCAAGGATGTCGTCATATTCGATAACGAATTTAGGGGTTCATTTAATAACATTTCTGACAAGAAAGTCCAGCTGGTAAAAGGCGACATCACGAAACCCGAGGATTGGGAATGTCTGCCAAAGGGTATAACTTCAATATTCCACATGGGCGCTATCAATGGAACAAAGTTCTTTTACGAGATTCCTGAAAGGGTTCTTGAAGTAAATGTAAAGGGCGTCATCAACATGCTGGAATACGCTATCAAAAACAATGTTGGTGAGGTCCTCTTCGCGTCCTCCTCTGAAGTCTATGGCATCCCTTCCCGTTTTCCTACCGGCGAGACAGAAATACTGAAGATACCTGATCCTCTTAACCCGCGATATTCCTACTCCGGGAGTAAGATCATAGGCGAACTTTTCTGTATCAATTACGGAAGAAAATATGGTCTCAAGAACACGATAGTAAGGTATCATAATGTGTATGGGCCCAAGATGGGAAATGAACACGTCATACCACAGCTTATCAGGAAGCTGGTCAGAAAAGAAGAATTTGTGCTTGAAGGTGACGGCACCGAGACAAGGTCATTTTGTTACATTGATGACGCGGTTGAAGCGACTCTGATCGCAGGTAGAGACAAGAGTGTGAAAGATAGGATTTTCAATATCGGCAACCCGGAGGAAGTGTCCATTTCGTCTCTTGCACAACAACTGATCCAAATTTCCGGAGTAAAGGTGGTTCCCAAATACAGGCCAAAAGAGATGGCGGGGACTAAACGAAGGGTTCCGGATATTACCAAGATAAGGTCGCTGGGATATACGCCCAAGGTGTTTCTCAAAGAAGGGCTCCGCATCACCTATGACTGGTATGCAAAACACTACTCTAGTTAAGCCGCATTTCTCTGGCGGTCTCGAGTAGTCCTCTTTCCAGATCAAATTTTGGGCGCCATCCAAGTTTCTTGATCCTTGTTATGTCGGCCTGAAGGACTGGAATGGGGCCAGAAGACTCTTCCTGGGCATGCAGAGTAGCTGTATCTTTCCCTGTCACCCTCTTTGCCACTTCAAACACTTCTGCGATAGAATGAGTGATTCCGGTACCTATATTGACAATAACATCGTCTCCCTGAAATTCAGACAATTTTACTATCGCAGAAGCCACATCATCTACAAATACAAAGTCGCGTTTGCTTTGTATGTTGTTAATGGTTACGCTGTCTGAAGACACGAGCTGCGTTATGATGCTGGATATGACTCGGTATTTTGGCGAATTAGGGCCATAGGTATTGAACGGTCTTGCTATTCTGAGGCGGAAATTGTTAGCCTGAGACATCCCATGGCAGAGTTGTTCTGCGGCGCTTTTGGTGGCAGCATAAACGGTGATCGGATTTGGCGGGTGTGTTTCATTTATGGGCAATGATTTTGGCTTGCCGTAGACATCGCATGTGCTTATGTATATCAAGTCCGCGCCCCTCCTCTGGGCTACTTTTAGCATGTTAAGAGTGCCCAGGCAATTTGTGGCAAAAAATTGTTCATAGTTGTTGGCAGCCGACGGCCGCGTGTCGGTATAGGCTGCAGCGTGGATTATCAGGTCTATCGGGAATGATACCTTCTCCACGATGCGGGGGTCTGAGACGTCAGACTGTACGTCTCCTTTTGCACTTTCTCCTCGCGTTACAGAGAAAACCTCGTCTCCATGCTCTTGGAAAGCTTTTTTTATTCTGCTCCCGATGAAGCCCGAGCTGCCGGTTAGGAGTATTTTCAGCTTTGCGCACCCTAGTTATATCTTGAAAAGAACTCCTCGAATGTGTCGGCCACGTATTCCCTTACTTTCTTGGTAATGCCGGTGTGGTTTCCTATCAGAAATGAATTCTTGGTTACATAGTCGGCATTTGGAAGCTTGCCTATTCTTCTGTACCGCATTTGAGTAAGTGCTGGCTGCCGCGCGATATTTCCTGTCATGACCGGCCTTGTTTCGATGCCTTTTTGTTCCAAAAATGATACCAGTTCTCGCTGCTTGAAAGGAGCCCTTGGTTTCAGGCTGATCGGGTAACAGAAGTACACGTGTCGTGCCCCAGGATTCTCGATGGGAAGGGAAATGAATCTCTCGTGCTTTGAAAGTCTTTCATTCCAGTAACTGGCGTTGTCCCGCCTAGTCTTTATTATGTTCTCCAGCTTTGGCAATTGAGTTGTCCCCAGCGCCCCTTGCATTTCCGTAGGGCGCACGTTGAATCCTGCCGTAATGAAAAGGAACCTCGGGTCTATAGAAGAGTGCTTCTTGGCTAGTTTTTCCTTGTCGCGCAGCTCTCTGACCCAGCCAAAAGCCCGCAATGCCTTTCCCAGTTCGTGATACTTGTCGTTGTTAGAAAGGATCATGCCTCCCTCTATTGTGGATATATGGTGGGAGATGAAAAAACTGAATGTAGCCAGATCACCAAATGTGCCCACTTTCTTGCCATTCAATTCTGCTCCATGGGCTTCACAGCAATCCTCAATGAGAAAGAGATCATTAGCATCGGCTATCTCTTTAATCTCGTCTATCTTGCAGGGATTCCCCAGCAGGTGAACCGGCATGATTGCCTTTGTCTTCTTTGTTATCGCTTTCTTGATCTGGTTTACATCTATGTTATAGCTGTCTTTGTCAATGTCTACCAGAACGGGTTTCGCGCTGACCATGGAAATAGGAAACACGGTGGTAGCCCATGTGACGGCAGGTGTGATTATTTCGTCTCCGGGTTTCAGTCGCTCCTTCAAAGACGCATTGGTAAGAATCGATAATGATAAGAGGTTGGCAGAAGACCCTGAATTTACCATTACGCCTGGATTCTTGCAACCAAGATAATCCGCGAATGCAGATTCGAAAGATTTTACCTTCTCTCCCATGCTCAGCGAGCCCGAAAGGAGCGTGTCTATTGCTGCAATATAATCATCGTAGTTGAATGGGGGCACTGCGAGAGGAACCTTGTTGTTAGATTTTTGTGATGCCTCCAGTATCTCGCGAATATTAGAATGTAGTGAGCCGTACATGTCCGTTAAACTGGAAGCCATGTCTACCCTTCAATTATGGTATTTAAAATAGTTTGTCGGACGGAAAGAAAATCTCTAAGACGGCGAGATAGCTGTCATGACAATTCTATCCCATGTTCGACCTTGTAGTGTTCGAAATATTTCTTTTCTGCCTCTTTGTATTCCCCTTTTGCATAGACGTTGTAGTAGAAGTGTTTACCGCAAATATCACAGACTAACCTTAGCTGATTTACCATTTCAACCAACCTAGACTGCTTCCGGACATCAAGAAGCCACTATCGGTTCTTCCTGCTTTCTCAGGGTGGCGGATATCTGCTCAGGCGCGAAGTCCTTGATATGGCCGAAGATGTTCCTGGCGCCCCTCAACATGAACTTGAGGTCGTCAAAAGTCCTTATCATAGCGACCTTTCTCAGTATGAATTCAGGATCAAGCGCGACCTTGTACAGCTTTTGCACTATCTCCAGAACTTCCTCTTCTTTCATCTCTGTTTTCATAATAGGCTCGCGCATATCGTAGCGCTCCCAATCCTCGGTCCTCAACCAGCCGTTCATTTTTGCAAGGTCAAAGAGAGGCGTGCCGGGGTACGGAATAACAATTGTTACCTGCCAAGTCTTGGCGTAACCCTTCTTTATGAGCCATCTGCAGGTTTCCATCGTCTTCATGGCCTCTTTCCTAGTCTCCCAAGGATAGCCGAACATGATTGTAAGGTGCGGATCCAAGCCTGCCTTTGCGGCGTTGATGCAAGAGTCGATCTGCTCCTGCTCCTTCACGCCTTTGTTCAACATATCTATGGTTCTCTGATTTGCAGACTCGACGCCAAAGAGCATGAATCGAAAATTCGCCTTCTTCATCAGCTTGTATTCCTCAAAAGTAAGCGCACCGAAACGCATGTTGCAGCCAAAGTACAACTGTTCGTTGTATCCACGCTCTACCATTCCATTACAGAATGTGTTGAGCCACGCGCCGATCGGGAAGGTGCCGGTATCATCGAAAATCTCTCGAATACCGTAGTTGTTTATCAGATGACCGACCTCGTCCAGAACGTTCCTAGGTGTCCTGACGGTAAACTGCGGGTAGTGAGTGGTCCACGAACAGAACGTGCAGCCGCCGTCGGTTCTGTACCAGCAATCCCTTCCTGCCATCGTGTATGTACCTGGTGTTACCTTGTAGTTACCGTTATGAACGCTGTACAGCTTCCATTTTGTGAGATCCCTGTCGATGAATGGAAGGTCTGTCATGTCCTTCTTTTGTGTGAAGTCGCCAGAGTTCTTGATGCCTTTACCGTCCCTGAACCAGATTCCGCCGTCCATCTTGGCTTTTCCTTCAAGGCTATCAGCCAGCGACAATATGGTTCTGTCGTAGTCTCCGCCCCTTATGACATAGTCCACTTTGCTGTTCCGGAAAGATTCTACAGGCAGCGCCGTCACATGGTCGCCGTACAGTACCGTTTTTGTGCCAGGGCTTGCTTCCTTTATTGCATCTATTACTTTCCAATACCACTTTATGGTCGGAGTCTTGGTTTCTATACATATGAGGTCGGGAGGGTTGCTTTGTACCTCCCTGATCCAGGAGTCGTACGTCTTCTGCTCCGAGATAGCATCATCCCATATTGCCTCATGGCCTGCAAGGTGGCAGAGAGTCGCCGCATATGCGGGAATAACGGGGTAAATAAAAGTCGGCTCGTTAAAGTACTGGAATTGTCTATTCTGAGACAGCAAGGGCGAGCCCTTGTCTGTTGGAATAGGAGGATAGGATATCGATACCTTCAAAGTGTTTGAAATTCGTCCATGCAATATATAAGAATATGCAACATTCACACGTGGGAAGACGTTTATAATTCCCAGATCTCTGCAATAATCCGTTGGGCCCCGTTTCGCCTTTGGTCTCTATAATAATCCCTTGCAGACGAATAGAAGCGTATGAGAAGGAATCCATCGAGGGCTGTCTGGCTCTCAAGTGGACAAATATCGAGATACTCCTCCTTCCTGACGAGATCCAAGAAAGCTACGATTACCCATCGAAGGTAAGGATTATTCCTACAGGCAAAATCAAGCCCGCTATCAAGCGTAACATCGGAATACAACACGCATCTGGAGAATACATTGCGTTTCTCGATTCAGACGCTTATCCCATCCCTGAGTGGCTGGAAAACGCCATTCCTCTTTTTTCAGACGAGAGAGTAGGATTGGTTGGAGGTCCTTCCCTGACCCCGCCAAATGATGACGTGAAAAGGCAGGCAAGCGGGCTTATTCTTGCTTCCAAAATAGGTGGTGGGGGTCTTGCGAATAGGTATCTCGCAGGCCGGCCAACATCGGTGGATGATATCCCTAGTAGCAACATGATAACCAAGAAATCAATTATGGATCAGCTTGGAGGATTCAACGCAGATTATTGGCCGGGAGAAGACACTTATCTTTGTCTACAGATAAAACGCGACCTCAATAAAGAGATCCTGTATTCGCCAGAAGTCGTCGTCTACCATCACAGAAGGCGCGTATTCAAGCCACACCTAAAACAAATCTGGGGATACGGGACTCATCGCGGCTATTTTGCGAAAAAGTTCCCGGAAAACTCGCGACAGCTGACTTACTTTATACCGTCTTTGTTTGTGTTGTTTAATGCAATAGGGATACCCTTGGCTGTGATCCTTCCCAGTCTCTTCCTAATGCCGTTTCTTGTGATCATTGGAGCGTATTTCGCCGCGTGCATAGCTTCAGGATCGGCAACAAGAAATGCGAAGGTGGGTCTAATGGTGATTGCCGGTATACCCTTAACCCACGTTGTATATGGAATAGGATTCTTGAAAGGTCTCGTTTCAGAGCTCAAACACTAGGATTTCTTCGTTACCTTGAATCTGTTGTACGTGCTTGACTGGGCCTCCCAGTATGTCTCTGGCGTGCCGACATCAATCCACATGTCATGCGAAGAAAGCTTGGATGCCATTACCTGCAGTCCTTGTTCCATTAATTTTTTTATGCCATCGGTTAGTTGTATCTCGTTTCCTTTTCCTGCCTGTGTTTCTGCTAGAGCCGAGAAAATCGCCGGATCGAAGATGTAGACTGGCATGATCGCAAGGTTGGTCTTGGGTTTTGCAGGTTTTTCTTCAATGTCGGTAAGTTTGATCAGCCCGTCCTTACGGACATCTCCTGCGACCACACCGAACTGACGGGGGTCTTCCACCTCTCTGATCAGCAATGTGCAATGGTTCTTGTGCTTCACGTGACTTTCAAGCAGGGTCGTCAGGTGTCTGTTTTTTTCAGAAAAGATTACGGTGTCGCCTGCATGCACCAAGAAATGCTCATTTCCTATGAGGTTCTTTGCCAGATACACAGCATGACCGAACCCCAGAGGGGAGGGTTGGTTTATCCACGCGATGGTCGAAGATTCCAGTTTGTTATAAAAGTTCTCCAAGTCGCAGGCCTGCGAAGTTTTGCCCTTTCTTTCTAGACTTTTTACAAATTCAAAGTCAGCCGTGAAGTGATCCTCGAGCGCACGCTTGCTTCTTCCAACTATGAAATAAAATTCCCGAAATCCTACGTCGTGTAGCTGCTCGAAAATGACCTGAACAATAGGTTTGACTGATAGGTCGCCGAGGTCATTCCCTGCAAAGATTGGCAGCATCTCTTTAGGTTGTTCTTTAGTCGCAGACAATAGTCGTGTGCCAAGGCCGGCAGCTGGGATCACTACCTTTGATATCATGCTTGTTTACGCGAATAGCGTCAGGCTGGTCTAGTATATAATAATAAGTGGACTTATCGTTCCTTGGCGACGTGTTGCCATTTCCAGAACTCAGCCGTGCAATTTTGGCATAGTTCCATCTTCGCTGCATTCGAAGATTCAGGATAGTTTGAAAAATCATGGAATGTGATGAATCCTACAGGCTTGTCTACCATTTTGTTGCAACGCGAACAGCTGCTAGTCATGATTTATTGGATGTTTGTTGTGCCTATAAAATAATCGGAATGTTTTACCACATGTTTTGCAATGCCCGTGGAATTGGAGGATTCAAAATTTGTCGCGTCATTTGCAGTGATATGGTTCGACGACGCGCTTATATTTTTGGCAATCAGAGGTCAATGCTGTGTCAAAGGTTGCAGTGATCGGGGTTGGTGGGTGGGGCAAGAACCACGCGAGAGTTCTCAACGAGCTTCAAGCTTTAAGCGTGATTTGCGATAAAGATGCGGTACTGGCAAAAGAGGCTGCCAAGAAATATGGAGTTAATTCCTATTCCAACATAGAAGAGATGCTGGAGAAAGAAAGCGAACTTGATGCATGCATGGTATGTACGCCCATCAAAACACATTATGAGATTACGAAAATGCTGATAGACAAGGGAATGCATGTGTTTGTAGAAAAACCGCTATCATTTTCTTCAGAAGAATGCGAAAAAATGATGAAGCAGGCATTGGAAAAGAACGTTGTCCTTACAGCGGGATACATTGAGAGATTTAACCCGGCAGTTCAATATGCCAAGCGTCTCATAGATGAAAAGAAATACGGCGATCTATTTATGATGGAATTTCACAGGGAAAATAGAATGCCTGCTCAAAGCCTCGATGTAGGCATCATCTATGACATTACGGTGCACGACATTGATGCTGCAATGTTTCTTTTTGGTTCAAGACCGGAGGTTGTTTTCGCGCGAGCCGGAAAAAAGCTTCACCCGTACGAAGATTTCGCCACCATTATGCTGGGATTTAGTAACCAGAGGGTGGCGGTCATCGCTTCAAATTGGCTCACGCCAAATAAAATCAGGACTTTTAGTGCTGTTTGCACGGATGGCATCATAACAGGGAATTACATTTTGCAGGAGGTGAAGATAGATCATGGCGAAGCTACAATTTTTCCGCGCATAGAACTAAAAGAGCCGTTAATGCTAGAATTATCCCATTTCCTTGATGTAATTGCAGGAAGAAGGAAAGAGCCTTTGGTTTCAGCCGCGGATGCAACGTATGTCACGAGGATTGCCGAGGCTGCCATTCTATCTAACCAGACAGGAAAGCCTATTTCCTTGAAGTAATACGTAACTGGCCAAAAGTTGTAGAGCTTGATGCCTCTGCTGCCTTGACATTTTTAAGCAGGAAAACCGGCGTAATATCATGCAATCATTAGGCAAGGTCATAGTAACAGGCGCGTCTCGTGGAATAGGTCTGGAGACGTCAAAAATGTTGGTCGAGAGTGGATATCAGGTATATGGTTTGTCAAGGACCCAGCCCGTATTTTCTCATGAACTGTTTACGCCAATCATCTGCGACATTACAGATGCATCTGCATTGGATAGGACGTTGGGATTAATATCGGAAGATATGGGAGCAAATGATAATACAAGACTCGCGTCATTGATAAATAATGCAGGATACGCCCAGGTTGGAAGCATCGAGGATGTCCCCGTGGACCTAGTCAGAAAGCAGTTTGAAACCAACGTATTTGCCCTGCTTGACATCACTAAGAAAGTTATTCCGATTTTCAAAAAGCAGGGGGAAGGAAAAGTGATTAATGTTGGCTCAGTTGTCGGTCACTTTGCAGGGCCTTTAGGTGGAGTGTATTCAGCAAGCAAGCATGCTCTGGAAGCTCTAAATGCTGCCATGAGGATGGAACTGCACAGGTATGGAATCAAAGTCATAGTTGTAAATCCAGGCCTTACAGACACCGACTTCCATGCTACCGCTTTTACCACAATTGATGGATTCAAGGACGCCTCTGATTATGGACGGTGGTACAAACAATACGCTCGCAGGCACATGCAAGGGATTCCAGCCGCCGCAGTGGCAAGAATAATTTCGAACATAGTGTCAAACCCCAACCCAAAGCCACGCTATATAGTCGGCGGCAGAGAGCGGCTAGTTCTGCTTATGAGAAAGCTTTTGCCCGAAGGAATGTTCTATTCACAGGTAGAAGGGAGAGCTATGAAAATTGACAATTAGGGATACGAATTATTCTGTATACCGATGCTAGTCTATACCCGGTAGTAGCAGCGGGAAAATCGTTGGCAGCAGGAAAAAGGCGACGATGCCAATTGATCCATAAAAAATCAAAGACCGTATTTTGGTAAAGTCAATGTGCAGCGCTTTTTCCTTAGCGGAGGCCAGCAGCGAACCGCATCCTATAGCGAAAAATGCTATTATTGGAATGGTGTTATGGGTTTCATAGATGCCGTTGGTAAGGACGCCTACCGCGAAAGGCAGCGATATGGTGAACATTATTGAGAAAATTACCGAGTCTGCATATATCATACTCCTTGCCTTCAGGAATAGCCCTACCACTACAGGAAGCATGAACATGAAGAAGAATGGGCCGTCTACTCTCAGCAGCAAAGGAATTTGATTGAGCCTGCTTCCGATTGATTCCAGATTTGGTTCGAACGTCACCAGAGTTCCGGAAGCGACGGTCGCTATAGCGGCGGCAAGAAATATTCCGTAAATGATTAGAAGCTTCTTTGCTTTCGGAGCATCAGAGCGGTACAGTATGAAGAGCGTTATTGGTAAGAGAACCGCTGACAGCTGTTTTGAAAAGATGGACAGCGCAAATGTGAGTGGTGAGAGGTATGGTTGTCTGGAGAATAACAGGTATACCGACAAAAGGTAGAACGCAAACCAAAAGTTATCGTATGTGGCTGAACCGACAAATGTCAAGAATGTCTTGCTTTGTATCATCACGGCAAGAGATACTATCCCAGCTATGCGCTTTCCAGTAATCCTGTACGACAGCAGATAAACCAAAATCAGCACAAAGATGCTAGCCACGTAAGGCAGGAGTCGTATGTTTCCAAAAGCGGCCTGTGACAGAGAAATTAGAAAGAGCTTGACAACATGAAAGTATTCGAACCCCCGTATCTGACCAAGCCAGGCCCAGTTCTCGACGGCAGGTTTTATGTAGTTGACGTAGTCAGGCCACTGCTCTTCATGCAAGAGTTGTTCGTATGTAAATGTGAAAAAAATTCCAAACAATATTGCGAGCATGATTGCGGTTATTGTTGGGGAAATTTCTGCCCTTGAAGCGTAGTTGAATGTTTTTACAATGAACTTGGGCAGCCGATTTACTTTGTTTAGAATTATCAGCGCCAAGGTAAAGATGTTTACAGAGATTATCGGCAGGAACCACGAGCCTAATTCGAATGGATTGGATGAGCTGGTTCGTCCCTGTGATGCAATAATACCTCCGTCGGAGCTGCGAACCTCTATTCCAAGCGTGTCGCCAAAAGCATGGTTAGCAGCCATGAAAAACGCCAGTATTACAATGGAGGTTGAGGACCGCCACAGTATGGCTTTCAACTACTGATTGGTACATTGTTCTATTAATAAGTTCTAGAGTCAGGTATATTTAACATCCCCAACACAAGCATAGACTTCAATGAGGATAGTCGGTCGCACTTTGTCTATAATGGTATTCAAAGTGCTCTTGTGTGCGGGCTATTTTTCCTGATTCTTTCGAGTCGAGGTCAATCAGCAATTTTATGGTTTAGCACATTACCTATTCCGAATATGACAAAAGGAACAAGTATCAAGCTGTGGGCAGTGGTTGCAGTGGTAGTTTTTTCCCTAGGCACCATTCCGCCTGCCCTTGGCGCGTACTTTAACGAAAGCGTAAGGCTGGCAAACTACTAGGCAGTAGAGTTTGAAGGAGCCGACGGCACCCCGCGTACAGAGATGTTTGTCAGGCCGACAGACGAATTCGTAATGAAATACAAGATGCCTGACAATTCTACAGAAAGCTTTCTAGATACGAGGATATACGGCGGTTGGCCGCAAGTCAATTTCGGATTGTTTGCACCTTTCTTTGTGCAGATAGCCGCGCCTGAGCCTGCCACTGAGCAGAACCCGGCAATAAACAGCAACTATCTTGCTCTGGCCGGTGAATTCTGGAGCGAGGAAGGTGTGATTTCCAATCCTGTGCCACAATCTTTGCACCGCCAGTGGGCCTTTCAGAATGTAATGGAGCCTGACGGCAACTCTACGCTTGTCATCTATTATGGCAAGATAGAGAACAATGAGAATGACAACGCGCCGTTAGAGCCAATAATGAGGCTGTCAAACAACGGCACGCTCTACGTGCAGTGCATCAGGATAGTAAACGGCACGGGGCAAGCAACAGGCCAGTCGCTTGGATGCTAATGATGCCGGGCTCCTGCTAGAACTTCCAGCCGCACTTGGTGCAGAACGCGCTGTCCTCGCTTGCGCTCCCGCCGCAGTGGGAACACCGGCGAAAGATGCTGGAAGAGACCTGCCGGCCCTGCCCGCACCCGGCGCAGTATCCCGACACGCTGCCAGGGGCCCCGCAATGTCTGCAAAACACCGTGCAGTCTACCTTCAGGCTTTCTGACGCCTTTGGGCGGCTGGCTTTTTTCCTGACAGTTGCGCCGAGCCCGGCCACGCCGACGCCGGCAAGTGCCGTGACAAGGAGCCCGAGTCGGACCTTTTGCAGGAGGTCTGTCATTGAGCTCTGCAAAAACTCCCCGCCTGACTCGTAGCTGCCGATCTGCATGTTGAGCTGCCTGTCCATGTAGTAAAAGCCGCCCACGCCGACGGCTATCAGTACAAATCCAAGCGCAAAGTACTCGGGCTTCATGCTCCGTCAATGCGTCAGATACTGCCGACGGCACGAAAAGATTTGTACGTCATGGGGGATACTTGCATCCTCCGATCTGATGCCTGTCAGAAACCGTGGAGGTGGGTCACGTCGTGTGTACGCAAGTCCCTTTTTGCGTAACCCATAGCTGTCAGACCGCTATCTGCAAGACGGTGCCGTCGGAGAGCGGCATGGCGCTGTCCTCTATGGTGTCCCACACGAATACCTGCACCCTGTATGTGCCGTCGGCATCCGCAAGCCAGCTGCTTGAGACCTCTATTATCTGGCCGCGCTCTAGCGTTCCTTCTTGCCACGTCACGCTCTTGGTTATTCCGTCGCTGTCTGTTATCTGCACGATAAAGACGTATGTCTGGTCGATTCTCTGGGCGTTCTTGATAGTGGCAGACACCGTTATGGGCGGTCTGTCGTCCGGGACGCCTGCAAGTAGCCCTGAAGGCAGTTTGCCAGAGCCGATTGTGATGTCTGATAGCACCTTGCGCAGGGGATTGGCCTCGAAGTAAGAGTCGCCGAAGGTCCCGTCGTCTATGACTGCCGCCACGACTGGCGAGAGTGAACCCAGGCTCCCGGTCACCGTGTTTGCCTCCATGTCTATTGCCACCGTTACGTCCTCCCAGCCGTCCTGACTGTGGTGCAAAAAGCGCACGTTCTGCTCGTCGGAGGCAAGCGACTCGCTGTAAGGGATAGTTATCTTCACGGGGCCCGAATACGACGCCGTCGTGCTGACGTCAAACAGCGTCCCTGCGGTCGAGAACTGGCTGCCGCCAACCGAGCCGGTGCCCTGGCCGGTACCGGCGATCTGCGAAAACAGCCCTGGCTGCTGCGAGACGTTCATGGAATTGACACTCACCGTTCCGGGACCCTGCACAGATTCAAAGCTGACGTTCACGGTCTCGCCGCCGACATTTGCGGTCGTGCTTTCGTTGCTCGAGGAGACCTGAGGGCCGGATGTCCCTGACGGCGCAGAGCTTGATGCCGGGCTTGAAGAGCCGCCGGAACCTGAATAGCTGTTCGATGATCCTTGGACGACTACTGCGACCGCGTCGAGCACCAATCCTGATCCCGGCCGTGGAAGGCCTCCTCCGCCTCCCCCGGGATCCGCCGGGCACACGCCGGGTGTAGGAGGACCATTCAGCCCTAGCGCGTACTGGCCAAGAACAGTCGTGGTACCGGTCAGGGTCTTCTGGGCGGCGTCGTGTCCCGCCCCTCCCGTGAGGGTTATCTCTGCTTGGCAGGCGTTGCCGTTCATCCTGAACATCCGTATGTTGGCAGGGTTGTCGCCGCTCATGAACATGGCATTTGCGTATGACATCGTCGGGCTTATCGTCGCCCCGGTGGCTAGCCTCGCATCCCTTAGCACCAGACCATAGCTGTCCCCTACAGGGTGGATAAAGTTGGGAGGAGTGTAATCGACCAAATCCAGGGAGCCGGCCTCTACCACGTCTTCTATCACGACTCTGAACGGTGCCGTAAATTCCCCGTATGAGGCCTGCAGCGAGTCTCCCACCCCAGCACGCAGGACATCGCCTGACGAGCCTGAGGTGGAGACGAAAAAGTTACCCGTAAAGACGCCGGCGCCGGGGCTGACCTCAGTCAGGTTTATTGTGATGCCGGCTGGATCGGAAGTCGAGGTTATCTTTGCTACGACTGTCTCTGCTATCGCACCATTCAGATTCTTGGTGGGATCGGTGACGGTCACAGGCAGCCCGCCGCCCAAAATTGTGGAGCTCCCTCCCAACGAAATTGCCTTATTCTGCGTAAAGTCAAATGTGATGTCGTTGTCGCCCACAAAGAGCTGCTTCCGCAGCCCACCTGCAGGAAGGGGATCGTGTAGAGCCGCGCCGACTACAAAGTCGGAAAAGCTGGATGTCTTGCCGGTGACCGTGTCCGCACTTGTGTCTCTTGACTCTGTGATGTCGACTGTGCCGGACGATCCGATATGGAAAATGCTCACCTCGTCTTCAGAGTGGCCGGCCGGGGTGGTTTTTCCGGCATATGAAACTGTGATGTGGGCAAACGAGTTTGGCGCCATCGTGACGGCAGGCGAAATGGTGAGGCACAGATCCGTGTCAAGTTCAAGGTAGCGGGCGCTTGCCGGCGAATCGCATGCTGATACAAAGATAGAACCCGGCGTGACAACATTGTCAAACAGGATCGAGGCGCCAAAGCCGGTGAGTGCAATCGGCCCGGAGGGGGCGCCGGCAGGAACGGCAAACGAGGCTGCACCTGTTTCCACCGTGTCGTAAAAAACGGTGGCACTATCGGCCGCTGAATATGCGCCGTCGCCTGCAAATTGTGCCTGAACAGACAGCAGCGGCGATGCTGTGCCGGGCGAAGTGCCGGTAGAGGAGTATGCTCCTGAAGCAGTGATCACCGGCAAAAGGCCCGCGGCCCCCGTCCCCGTGAAGGTTACGCTCTTGCCGTCAAGCGCGGCAGAGGCGTCGGTGTCAGTAAGCGTGCCGGCCGCGGTTATGCTTGCACCCTTGACGACGCTTGCAATGGATCCTATGGTCAGGGATGTGGCATGCTTTTGCACGGTGATGCCAAGCGTGGCTGACGCCTTTTCCACTGAAGAAGAGTCGAGAAGGCGCGCCGTTATGGTCCTCGCGCCTGTAGCAGCCGACGCATAAGTATGCGAAATGGGTCCCCAGGAGCTTCCGCTCACTCCTGCAGAGTCGGTGGAGCCGTCTCCCCAGTTGATCTCTATCGTGTCTGTAGATTCACCTGTAACTGCGCCGTTTACCTGAACTTGATCCAGCCCCCATCTGGGAGTGGTGCTGCCGGAGGCTATCGAGATCGATATCGACCCTGGCTGGTCAACTATCAGCTTGAAGAGTATGTCATTGCTGCCCGACGTGCCGTCAACCCAGACCGTGTACAGGTTGATTCCAGACGCTGCTATCTCGGGCGAGGTAGATTGTCCTGAGTTTAAGGAGATATTTACGGAACCTGACGGCGCGGTGCTGCCGCCATTGGTGCTGATTGACAGGAAAATGTCATTAGGGATGTTTTCCTGCCATACGATGTAGACATTGCTGCCGGAAGAGGCAATGCGCGGCGAGCTGGATGCAGTGGCAGTCGAGCTTAGATTTGTAGAATAATCTATGGTAAGCGAGCCGGCGGAAGTCGTCCCCTTTGCAAAAAAGATGTCGCCAGAGCCGGCACTCGAGTCAGCCCAGGCAACGAAGAGGCTTGTGCCCGAGAGAAGGGCGTCGAATGTAGAAGCCGACCCGGACGAGCTGATTCTATTGTCAGAAGAATCCGCAGGCTTGTCAAACGACGCGCCGCCGTCGGCACTCTGCGCGTAATAGATGTTGTTGCAATAACCGTCTCCCCATACTACAAAGACATTTGCGCCTGAGGCCTGTACTATTGCATCTTGGGCATTAGCGAGACCGGAGCAAGATATGCCTGAACTCAGGTTTTCCGGACTCGAAAAGGTCAGGCTGCTGCCCGAGACCGTGCCTTTCCTAAAGAATGTGGTGGCAATAAGGCTGACAGTATCGTTTTCGTCCCATGCGACAAATACATCGCTGCCCGACACAACGACACTGGCAGACTCTGAAGTGACTGACGGAGTCGCGCTCAGGTTGTTGGTCACAGACGTGTCAAAGCTGGTTCCGCCGTCTGTGCTGAACGCGTAGAAAATGTCCTTGAAGCCTGAGACGGTCTCTTCCCACATAACCACGACGTTGCTACCAGACACGGATATGCGCGGATCTTCAGAAACGCCCGCGCTGTTGCTGAGAGGAATGGCGCTAGACATGGACAGGGTGCCGCCAGACACTGTTCCCTTTGCAAAGTAGATGTCCCCGCTTCCCACGCTGGTGTCAACCCATACAGCATAGATACTATCCCCGCTTGCTGCAATCCGCGGATTGGTCGATGCGTCGCCTGTGATGCTGATCTCGATGGGAGCATTGAAAGTTCCGCCATTGATGCTGTTTGCGACAAAAACCTTGCCCGACTGCACCCAGGCTGCAAACACGTTCTGCCCGGCGGCCGCTACTCGCGCTTCACTTGAGGCTCCGGGAGTATTGAGCGTCTGCGAGGTGCCGAAGCTAAAGGCAAATGCGGAGGGAAGCCAGTTGCCAGCGGACGCTATCAGGGCTATGAAAATCGCAACCCAGATCGCCTTGCGATGTTCTGGGTGATTTTTTCCACAAGCATGTCCCTCAAATGACAAACTTTCCTATTAGAGAGTGCCTTTGGGCAAGATATAAGATTACTCGATCATATTTTTATGAATCACTGTACCACGTGGCAGGTTTTATATCAAAAAAACGTGCCAATTGTGTAATACCACTATAAAATGTTTCAAGAAAATACTTAAGTATAAAATAACCTACCCGTCAACTGGGGAAATGGCTAGGAAATTTGCAATCTCAATAGCAATTGTACTGATCGTGGGGGCTATACTGCCAAGCTTGCCGCAGAATGCTTTTGCCACGCCGCCTGCAATCATCATACTGCCAAGCTTGCCGCAGAATGCTTTTGACAACCTGACCCCAAACACCATTCAGGACCTCTATGAAAGTTCTCTGTCTGACGGAGATATCATATTCGTGGACAAAAATGAGGCAGAGGTCAAGCTTCCGATCATAGTTTATCCGGCTTCTAGCGTAACAATGTCGCAATTCCCCGGCGCTAAACTTGAAGCTAGACCGGGAGCGTACCCTGTGTCAGTTGGCGTGTTCCAATTCAGCTGGCTCGTTGACAATGTGGTCATTTCTGATCCTAACACGCCGGCGATGTACGGCGTGACTTTTACCGCAAAAAACGGCAATGAAGTTGCAGCAAAAAGCATCCTGATAGGAGTGGAGAGCAACCTGCGCGCCGCATTGTCACTTGACAGGACGGGATACTCTGCCGGCGAAAACGCCACCATCACGGTCAGGGATCCGCATGCAAATAGAAACGCCTTTGCCGTTGACACTACTGTGGCCGAAGTTCGGTTCCACGGTCCGGGGACGCAATGGGAAAGTGTCACACTTACCGAAAGCCCCGACGACCCCGACGTGTTTGTGGGCAAGTTCACCGTCGGAAATGCAAACAGGTTATTCGTGCGGTACGGCAACGCGGATCCGGTCGACGCGGAGATTGGGAGATTCATCGCGTTTGACCAGAGCGTGTACCACGTGGGCGAAAGTGCAAAAATCACGCTGCGTGACGACAGGGTGAATCAGAGACTGGCCGAGGTTGATACGATACAGGTTACCGTTTCAAGCGGCACGCAGAGCATCCAGGTTCCGCTTTCTGAGACGAATATCAGTTCAGGGGTATTCGAAGGATACGTGCGGCTTGGCTCTGGCAGTGATGTTTCCATTCCCTTGCTGCAGGTGCTCCAGAACACCGGCGCAATTAGCGACAGGCTCGTAGTCACGCTCGGAGACCACGTTGCCAGAGCCAGTGTCATCGAGCCCCGGTTCGAGGTCAACCACAGCATCAGCGCAACCAGGGACACAGACCTTGCTACCATAACGCTTGCTGACAAGAGCCGCAACCTTGACAGCAACGCAAGGGACACCGTCGAGGTTACAGTTTCAAGTGGCGGCTCGTCCATCGTGAACAGGCTTGTCGAGACGGGACGGGATACGGGCGTCTTTTGGAGCGCCAACAAGATAGTGCTCACAAGCGACCATGCCTTGGCTTCCGGATCGCCGCAGCATTCGCTGGTTGTCCAGGGCAACGTCATAGACGCGTCCTACCCCTCTATCCCGTCATCGCCCGGGAACAGCGCAAGCTTTCCGGTACAAGTCGAGCCTGCTCCTGTGGTCCCAGACAGGCTCAGAGGGATTGGAACGGATGGTTCGTCCCCCTTTCCCGGCGAGCCGATTTTCCCTGGAATTGTTCTTATCGAATGCAGTCAAATAGATCTGGATGGAGACGGCCTGCCTGATGGGGACGGCGACCTGGATGGAGACGGATTGTGCGATTCATGGGAACCCGGCAGCGGACCCCTGCGGATCCAGTACCCGTACGGAGGCGCTACCCACACATTCCATTCCAGCTGCACCCCAGAGTGTCCAAGCAGGTATACCAAAGATGTCTTTGTGGAAATAGACTATGACCCCAATTACGCCCCCAATCAGCTTGCGCTGAATTATGTCATGGACAGGTTCAACCTCGCGCCTGTAGAGAATCCTGAATCAAGTGGCATCAAGCTTCACAACATATTGAGCGACCCCCTAGAGCCCCAGGATGTGCGCGAACTGACGTACATCTGGACAAAACATGAAGAACCCGGCGTGCAGGATCCGGCCGATTCGTACACGGAGATCAAGAGCAAGTACTTTGGCATAAGCCATCCCAACCCCGCCGTTAAATTCCACCTTTCGGGCGAGCCGGAAAAGACTATGGCGTGGGCAAATGCGGTGCACTATTCATTGTGGATAAACAAGCAGCAGCACGCCCAGGGGTCGTCAGGCATAGCCGAAGTTGTCGGCAACGACATTATCGTGTCGCTTGGAAGCTTTACTCCCTACCCGATTGCTGTTGATAAGCAGCAGGGAACTTACATGCACGAGCTTGGGCACAACCTCGGGCTGGGGCACGGCGGCGCGCTTGTTCACACAGACAACAGCATAAACTGCAAGCCAAACTACCTGAGCTTGATGAGTTACTCGAGGCAGATGACCACTTACACAGGAAACAACCAGGATTATTCCCGTGAAAACTGGCCGGCCAGCTTGAGCTTGAATGTAGGGAATCTGGACGAACACGTTCCTTCTGGAACGGCACTCCCTTACGAGCAGATAGTTTATGGGGTTGGACCTATAACACCGACATCGCAGTACACATTCGACAATAATGCGAACGATGTCGTGAGTTCGAACAACCTTGACCTCAGGGGAAATCCGACTCCGGCTTTTGGCAGCTCTGGACCTTACGGGAGTTATATCATGTTCGATGGCTTGACCCAATCTGCGCAGGCAACCAACAATTCAGTCTATGATGTTGCAATGCAGGATTTCTGGATGGCCGGGATGTTTTACAAGACTGGCGATAACCCCGGAGACGAATTGATTGTACATAAAGCAGCAACTAATGAAGGCAGTTATGCGCTCTTCATCAATCCTTCCAACATCCTGCGTGCGGTAATATCAGATGGAACACTGGAAATTCAAACTGGCGGGACAACCATCTCGCCAAATGCATGGTATATCTGGGGTGTCAGCTATGAGCGCGGAAGCAGAATGACATTATACCTATACAATGTTTCAACTTCAACTCTTACGGCTGACTCTGCATATATCTGGCTAGTTAGATCTGCAACAAATAGTGGCAAGTTTACAGTGGCCAGCACTTCCGCTACCCCCGGCAGTTTCTTCCCAGGCTACATGGACAACCTCATCCCGCCACAGATGGACAGCAAGCTCTCTCTGAACAGGTTCTACCGTCTAATCAGTCAGTTTATCTTTGGCACCGAGAACACTTACATTCCTGTTCCCATCGATCCCAGCACAACATGGATAGACTGGAACGGAAACGACGTTCCTGACGTAGCTGCCAACGACATAACTGATATTGGCATCCAGGGATGTACTCCTTCTTCAAACCAGTTTGACCGTGCGATTCCCCTCCGTGACCACAATGACTGGCGGGATATCGTTGCAAGCTTGAACTTTAGATCCGCAAATCCAGCAGCGGTGTCAACCGGCTCGGCTATTCTGACGCATGGTCTGGCCATAAACGATCTGGTGGACTTTAGAAAGAACGGCATTTATGCCATCGACGCGGCAATCCAGAATATTGGCAACAGCTACTTTAACGGCTCTGCGGAGATCATCAAGGCGAATTACAGAAAGGACCTTCTCGCGGGCGGTGGAAGCGTCCTATCGTTTGTCAGTTCCGGCGACATACAGAAGGCGGTTGCCAAGCTGGAAACAATAAGGGAGACGATGGACGGGCGGGCCGGAGGCAACCCTGCAGGGGACAAGATAAAAGTCAGCGCCCAGAACCTAGTCCTTCCCATACTGGACAACAACATAGCGGCGCTCAAATTAGAGCTGGACGCGCCCTACAAGGCTCCACACACGTTCCAGGTAAAGTCCTACTCAGGCAGCAAGGTCTACACGATAACCGGCAACTCCACCACCATCACGTCGGCGGTGAATACCTTCACGTTCAACAACGCGACAAAAACCATAGACCTCGACTTCATAGGAAGCGGAGACGTACTCCTAGAGATTCCAAGCGAACTGGTCACGACAGTCACGGACGTTTCAAGAGCAGGACAGGAGATTGCGTTCACGTACACGAGCCCAAGCCCCACGGTCAAGGTGCTGATAAAAGATCTTCCCTACTATGCGAGATCGACTACCGTGAACGGGGGCGGCGTCGTCCAGCCGAAAAGCCCGCTGGACGTGTCCCCGACGCAGGACGTCGGGCCCGCAGGGGAAGTCACCGTCAAGGTGTCTGACTGCGACGTCAATGCAAGCCCCAGCTTGAGGGATACAGTGACAGGCAAGGTGGAAGTGGATACTGACAGGGGAAGCAGCGCCGACCTGACCGTAACGGAAACAGGTGCGAACACCTGCGTGTTCATCGGCACGATAACCCTGAACCCTGATTCCCACGCCGGCAGCCAGGGCTCCGGCACGGGCCATGCAACCATCAATGTGATCCCAGGCGATATCGTGAGCGTGAGGTACGAGTATGTTGAAGCGGGGACGAACACGGTCGCAGCAAGGGTATTTGAGGTCGAGAGCGAAGACCCCACGATGGAGACCGGCGCGACTATCTACACTGCAGGTGACATCATCGGGCTAACAGTCACCGACTTTGACGCAAACACCGATCCAGCATTGTTTGACTCTATAGAGGTGAGAGTGACGTCGGACAGTGACGCCGTGGGCTTTGACGTCATGGCAGTGGAAACAGGGCGCGACTCGGGAAGGTTTACTGCAGCCGTGCCCACGTCAACGAGTTCCAGCAGCGGATCCATCACTGTCAAGACCGGCGACAAAGTGTACTTTGAGTACACGGACCGCTTCTCGGCAGACTATGCAGATAGACTTGGGAACCTTGCCGACCCGAGCGAGGACTTTGTTCTGGAGGTCCAGATTGCTCCGGATGGGATAACTTCCACGACTCCAAGCGCCCCGCAACCCGAGGATCTGACAGGCAACCCACTTAATGAAATCCTGGTAGGCACGCAGGTGGTCATCTCGTCTACCATCACCAACAACGCCAGCGTCGCGCAGCCGTTTGCCGCCGTGGTAGAGGTGAAGGATGCCGACGGATTCACGATCTTCCTGTCATGGCAGACAGGCATCCTGCCGGCCAGCGGTCACACAGATGTCGGACTGTCATGGACGCCTGCGGCTCCGGGCGACTACACCGTCAAGGTATTTGTCATCGACAGCATCGCCAGCACGAGCCCCACCGTCCTATCGCCAATAGCGCAATCGACTTTCACCGTGAGCGCAGCTGTGCCCATGAACTTGCCGCCGATGTCGCCGCCATCTGGAACAATCGTCGAGCCCTGAGCAGGTTGACAGCTACCAGTCAAACCTGTAGGCGTCAAAGGCAGGGATGTCCGACCCTGCCCACTCGACCTCGGTCTTTTTGCCCGTGTACTTGACAGCGGCAGGCGTGGAAGCGTAGGTCTTGTCGCCTGTCTCCGGCGAGATCTTGGCCACCTTCTGCTTCACCACGAGGTCCCTTGGCGCTGCCAGGTGGAACCTGAATTTCTTGCAGTCCGACGCAAACCTGTACAGGAAATGCCTGTCGGGCTCTTCCCAGTCGTACTCCAGCTTTACGAACCGCCCTTTCTGGTCCGGCTTGAGCGGCTTTGCAAGCTTGACAAAGAACTCTTTTTTGAGTGGCTTGTTCACGTCCAAGCTCTGCAGCGAGAGCTCGCGGCCTGCCTCGTCTGTCACCTTCAGGTTCAAGTCAGGAAAGTCCCTCGGCACGTCGCCTTCCAGGTAGTAGAACACCCTGTCGACCGGCTCGGACGACTTGTTCACGACGTGCCACACCCACGTGTGGTGCGTCATCATTGTTTTCGGGTCGACTATGTCAAGCAGTATCTCCACCTTTTCGAAAAAGAACGCCGCAATGCTCTTGCCAAACTCCCTTGCCGCCTGGCTCTTTTCCACCCTCCTTGCAAGCGGGTTCTTTTTTGTGCCTATCTCCGTGCCGTATATGTTGCCGTACACGTTGTAGATCATTATCTTCTCGCCGTGCTTTATCGGGTAGTTTCCAAGCGGGTGCAGTATCCTGCCGTACTCCGGCCTGAGCCTGCGTATGTCGTTTGCTATCCTGTCAGAAGCAAGGATGCTCCTTGCCCTGCCGAGGTCCATTATGCGCCGTGCGTAGATGATGCCCGGACCCCACACGTTCTTCTTGCCGTTCAAATCAACGATTGGGTAGACAGGCCCCGTGTCGAGACCGACGCGAACGTCTATCCTGTTCCTCTGGCTCTTGTCCAGGTTGTACTCCGTAAGCGCCCGGTGGAGCTCTATCGCCAGAAGCAGCGGCTTTTCCGGGCTGTCGGCAAAGCCTATTGCCACGCCGTCGCCGGTGGGCAGGATTATGGTGGACTTGGCGCTTCTGTGCTTGAACGCGCTCGTCCTGTGTATCAGCTTGTTGAGCGCGATTATCTTTCTCGTCTGGTCGTCAGTCGTTATGTCCGGGTTTGCAGACGCAACGATGTCTGTGAAGAACCAGTGGTAGCCTTTTGTGTACTTGGGCGGCTCAAACTCGGTGTTGACGCTTTTCAAAGAGCGCGACAGGCGCGAGATGAAATTCATCGGGCACGCCTTCAGAATCTCAAAGGTGCTCATCGCAGGCGTCACGGCCGCGTTAGCGCCGGCCTTGCCTATCTGCTCTATAATCCAGTACTTGTCCTTGTCAAGCTTTTCCATGAGGCCCATTATCTCGGCTATCTCGGCGTTCTTCTGGACCGACCCCACCTTGGACAAGCGCGTAGCTAAAAAGCCCAAAGAGCTATTAAAGGTGTTTTACAGCTGTTTGCCCTACAACAGAGACAGGCTCTGCCTGTTTGACCACGCAAGGTACCTTTACCACCACAGAGTAGTTTTTCGCCACCACGCACAGCACCTCCGCCTCGTCGCCAAACGCGTCCACGCCGTAGCAGGCCCCGTCGTTGCAGGTGATCTGGACGTTGCAGTGGCGTACGCCGTTTCTCAGGTATCCCATCTGTACTGAAATCTCGCTCACGGCCCCCGGCCTGGACGGGTCGCCGCCCCTTTCGTTCAGCACGGACGTGAAGGCGTCTATGCTATCTTTGAACATCCTCTCCACCTTTCCTTTCCTGCCACAGGAGGAAGGCGAGCTTTTTCTTTATCTTGCCGTACTTGCCCTTGCCCGGGAACGATATCACGTTCCTGCACTTGCCGCAGCGCACCTTGTTGCGGTGCCGCAGGTCCAGCGCGTACAGCGGCAGCAGCTTGCAGATGGGGCACCAGTAGTGCGTGAGGAACACCCTCTGGACCGGCGTCATGTCCTTGTAGCTGAATCCCTCGTTTTTGGACAGGATGCTGGCCTTTCTGTCCAGCATCCTGTCAAGCGATTCCTCGCCGGAATCAAAGTCCAGCACTACCCCGTCGGAAGGGCGCTGATCCCGCGGTATTTCCCCGACGTAGTAGTGGGACATGTACCAGCATTCGTCAGCGCGAATCATATTGGTTAGTAAAAGGCGTTGGCGCAACCTAGCAAGGGCTTGTGCCTTGTATCACGGCTTTTCTAGCACTAGTTTTCGTTGGATACAAATCATACCGGATAATTGATCCGGGCCGTAGCTAAATGCGCGATTTGCGGTACTTATTTTGAAGATTTTGCAATGCTAGCGGATGAGTGCAGGCACGCGCGCCCAGGTGCTTATCACCGCAAGCTCTATCGAGACAAGCGCAATGGTTGCAAGCGACGGGTTGAGGTACGGGATCTTTTTGGATGCAAAAAGCCGGGCCAGCTCTGCGCACCTGTTCCTTATCGTCACCTCGGTGATGCCAGCTGCCTGGGCCAGGACTACCTGCGTCTTTTCCTCGTCCACGTCTCGAAACGTCGGGCAGCCGCAGATAGTGCACGGCTCCGGGTCGTCTGCTTCCCTGTTCCATCTATGAGCATGCCTGCACGCACAGACATTGCTCATTGGTAATACATCGCAGAGCCTGGCTATTTCCTTTGCCGCGGCCGCGTTCATCCCTGCTTGCTTTTCGTCCAGTCAGGTTTAACTGCGACGGAGTGCTACATGAATCATGGCAGGGGTGGAAGCCCTACCCGCCGAGATAGACGACCACAGGAAGCTCTTTGGCAAGGAGCCATGGGAAGTCGTCTACGACCCGC
Organism: Nitrososphaera sp.; assembly: GCF_013388945.1. Taxonomy (GTDB): domain Archaea; phylum Thermoproteota; class Nitrososphaeria; order Nitrososphaerales; family Nitrososphaeraceae; genus Nitrososphaera. Next base: position 191,349 of record NZ_JACAEH010000004.1, read on the forward strand.
GTGATTACTGCATAATCTGCAACACGAGGGTGGACGAATACGGATACTGCGCCTGCGGCGGTGCCGCGGACTAGGCCAGTCCTGTCAGCTTTTCGCTCAGCTTCCAGAGCTTTTTTGCAGTCTCTTCGCCGTACGACGCTTCGGAGGACCTCTCCTGCTTCCTCTTTACAAAATACCCGCCTGCCATGCCGGCCACCTCGTCCGACGACGCAAGGTACACTGCCGTGTCAGCACCCTTTTCCGGGCTGAGAAAGAACGGGCCTGCCGCTTTCCAGACCATGCCGTACGAGCCTCCCTGCACTAGCTTTGTCCTGACAGCTCCGGGGTGGAAGCAGTTTGCAGCCACCTGCGTGTCGTCAAGCCTGCGCGCAAGCTCGCGCGTAAACAGTATGTTTGCAAGCTTGGACTGGCTGTACGCGGAAATGCCGCTGTAGCGCCTCTTCTCGAACTGGATGTCATCAAAGTCTATCTGGCCGGCCCTGTGCGCGGAAGAGCTGGTTGTGATTATCCGCGACGGCGCGCTTGTCTTTAATTTTTCAACAAGCAGGCTGGTCAGGAGAAACGGTGCGAGGTGGTTCACCGCAAGCGTGCATTCGATGCCGTCCTGCGTCACCTTCTTTTCTGCCAGGAAAACGCCGGCGTTGTTCACCAAGACGTCGAGCCTGTCGTACCTCGACGCAAATTCTGCGGCCAGCCTGCGCACCTCTTTTTGTAAGGAGAGGTCGGCTACAAAATACGACGCGCTATTTGTCTCCTGCATGGCGCTTTCGCATTTTTCCCTGCTCCTGCCTGCGACTGCCACGGTTGCGCCGAGCCTTGACAGCCCGCGCGCTATTTCTTTTCCAATCCCGGACGTGGCGCCGGTGACAAGACAGACCTTACCCTGCATCTATGGTTCTCCGGTTTACCTGTAGTGGGAAAGCGCGCGGCGCTCCTCGGGCCGCATCTCCTTCTGCGCCCTTATCTTCCTTATCGCCTCTTCGAGGTCTGCCATGCTGATGTGCGCCTCCGACGCGTGTTTGGCGGCTTCTTCCGGCGTCGGATAGCGCGCAAGGTGCTTCTGCAGCACAAGCGACACCGCGGTGTTTATTATCGCGGCCGTGTCGGCGCCGCTCAGCCCTTCCGTCATTTCTGCAAGCTTGTCGAAATCCGCGTCGCGCCCAAGGGGCACCTTCCTTGCGTGTATCTCTAGGATTTTTTTCCTGGTCTTTGCGTCAGGGTTTGGCACAAGCACTATCCTGTCAAACCTGCCCGGCCTCATCAGCGCGGGGTCTATCATGTCCGGCCTGTTCGTCGCCGCAATCACCACGACGCCGTGGAGCTCGCTGATTCCGTCCATCTCTGTCAGTATCTGCGAGACTATGCGCTCGGTGCTTCCGCCGCCCTCGCTCCTTGCGCTTGCGATGGCGTCTATCTCGTCAAAGAATATGACGCACGGCGACGCTTGCCTTGCGCGCCGGAAGACTTCGCGGATGCCCCGCTCGGACTCGCCTATCCACTTGCTCAAGAGCTCGGGACCGTTGATGCTGATAAAGTTGGCCTCCGACTCTGACGCGACTGCCTTTGCGAGCATTGTTTTTCCGGTGCCCGACGGCCCGTGAAGCAAGATTCCCTTTGGCACCGTGTGGCCGAGCTTTGAAAACAGGTCTGGATATTTGAGCGGCCACTCGACTGCCTCCTGCAGCTGGCGCTTGACGTCGTCGAGTCCGCCGATGTCGTGCCACTTTATGTCCGGTGACTCGAGGAAGACTTCCCTCATGGCAGAGGGCATCACGTCCATTATCGCCTGGTCAAAATCTGCCTGGGTCACGACAAGCTTTTCCAGGCTCTCGGGCGGCACCTTTTCCTCGTGCAGGTTTATCTCTGGGAGCAAACGTCTGAGGCAGCGCATCGCTGCTTCCTTGCACAGGTACTCCAAGTCCGCTCCAACAAAGCCGTGGGTGACTGACGATATCTTTGTCAGGTCTATGCCAGATTCCAGCGGCATGTTGCGCGTGTGTATCTGCAGGATCTCCAGGCGGCCGTGCTTGTCAGGCACCTTGATTTCAATTTCCCTGTCAAACCTGCCGGGGCGCCTGAGCGCCGGGTCGAGCGCGTTGGGCCTGTTTGTAGCGGCTATCACAATAACCCTGCCGCGGCCCTCAAGGCCGTCCATGAGCGAGAGCATCTGCGAAACGACGCGCCGCTCGACCTCTCCTGTAACTTCTTCGCGCTTTGGCGCGATTGAATCTATTTCGTCTACGAATATTATGGTCGGGGCCTTTTCCCTTGCCTCCTTGAATATCTCCCGAAGCCGGGCTTCTGACTCGCCGTAGAACTTGCTCATGATTTCAGGTCCTGATATCGAGATAAAGTGGGCGTTGCTCTCGTTTGCGACTGCCTTGGCAAGCATTGTTTTTCCGGTGCCGGGCGGGCCGTAGAGGAGCACGCCCTTTGGCGCCTCTATGCCAAGCTTTTCAAATATCTCGGGGTGGCGCAGCGGCAGCTCTATCATCTCGCGCACCTTCTGTATCTCGTCCTTGAGCCCGCCTATCTCCTCGTAAGAGACGCGGGGCACGCCGTGCGCTGCCTCGCCTTTCTCGCCTATCACAAAGACCGTCTTCTGGTTTACCATGACCGCGCTGTCTGCAGTTGTCGCAGGAACCGTGCTCACCACCTGGAATGTCAATCTGCCTCCAAAGTACGGCACGAGCACGTTGTCGCCCTTTACGACCGGCACCGTTTCAAGAGCGTCTGCAAGGTAGCGCTCGTCAATCGGCGGTATCGCCTCGACCGGCGCCACCAGTATCTTTTCTGCCTGCGCGGTCTTGATCTTTCTGATTGCGACCTTGTCGTCTATCCCCACGCCGGCGTTGTTGCGGGTAATCCCGTCTATCCTGATTATCCCCTTGCCCTCGTCTGACGGGTAGAGCGGCAGGCATTTTGCAACCGTCCTGCGCCTGCCCTTCACCTCTATGACGTCGCCCGTGCTTGCGTGTATCGAGTCCATCGTGGCGTAGTCTATCCTTGCGATTGCGCGGCCAACGTCGCGGGTATAAGCTTCAAGCGCCTTGAATGTCGGTGTGTTGCCTTCCTGCGCGCCAGGATTCACGAAAACATGTACGCAGCGATATTTAATGAATGTTAGCTAGGCGTGGCACATGACTTTCTTCAGCTCCTTCGTGCGGTAGAACGTGTTGCACGGGCTGCAGATCCACACCGGGTCCCTGCTTGCCATCCAGTACCCGCCGTCGAAGTATTTCTTGTCAAGGTCGTTTCCGCACTTGGGGCATGCAAACATGGAGGAAAACGCGTCGCGTGTGTATATCAACAGAATATGGAAAAAATTTTGTTTTTGTGCTAATTTGAAAAAGTAAGGCGGGGTGTTTACCCCGAGGCGCAGCTGCTAAAGCCGCACTCGATGCAGATGTTGCACCCTTCCGTGATGATGAGCCTCGCCTTGCACGACGGGCAGACCTCTTCCTCGTTTGAGGTCAGCACCTGCATTGCCGCCGGCTGCGTCACCTTCTTGGGGACTTCCATCGGGACGACTTCTGCCCTTGGTATGCTCCCGTCGTCGACGCCGGACTCTTTCAGGATTTTCTGCATCTGCTCAAGCACGTACGGCTCCCTGATGCTGGCCTCGACATAGTCTGCGACGTACCTGCTAGGCTTGACTGCAAAGCTCTTCTCGCCCGTGTTCTTGCCGGTGATGTGCAGTACCTGCTCCTGCCTAGAGCCATCGCGGAACACGGTCACGCCCTTTAATCCCAGCTCGTGCGACAGCAGGTACGAGCACTTGACGTCCTCTGCCGTCACGTCGCCGGGCATGTTTATCGTCTTGGCGATTGCGTTAGAGATCCACTTTTGCCAGACGCCCTGCGCCATGATGTGGTCCATCCAGTGGATGTCTATAGCAGTCACGAACGTCTTTTGCATCCAGTCCGGAATTTCTGCAATGCCGCGCACAGAGCCGTAGTTGTTCGCAATCTTGGTCAGTATCTCGTCAGAGTACAGGCCGTTTTCCTTGAGCGCGTTCTCGAACACCTTGTCCGTGTAGAAGAACCGGCCTACAGTCACGCGCTTTTCGTAGACGAGCGCGAACACCGGCTCGACGCCGTTTGCAGTGTCTGCTATCATCGACAGCGTCCCTGTGGGCGCTATCGTCGATGTCCACGAGTTGCGGATTCCGGACTTCTTTATCTTTTCAATGAGCGTGGCCCAGTCGTAGGTGTGCGTCTCCTGCGGCAGTTCATAATAGCCGGCAACCGGTATCCTGCCCTTGACATAGTCGGTGTCCTTGAACATGGAGAACGGGCCTCTTGTTTTTGCAATCGCGACAGACTCGTCCATGCTAAGATATGAAACAGCTTCGGCAAGCTTGTTCATGAACTCGTATCCTCCCTTCGAGTTGTAGGGTATCCTGAGCAGGAAAAGCAGGTCTGCGATGCCCATGATGCCGAGGCCTATCCTGCGCGTGGCGCGCGTGTTGACTTCTATTTCTTCTACAGGGTACTTGTTCATGTCGATGATGTTGTCCAGGAACCTTGTCGACAGCCTGACTGCCTGCTCGTAGCGCTGCCAGTCAAACTCGTACATGCCGTCGGCCTTGCGCTTGACAAAGTTTGCCAGGTTTATCGAGCCGAGGTTGCATGACTCGTACGGGTAGAGCGACTGCTCGCCGCACGGGTTTGTAGCGCGCAGCGGCCCGCCCTTTGCGCCTATGCAGGGGTTGTACTTGTTGATGTTGTCAAAGAAGATGACTCCAGGCTCGGCGCTCTTCCACGCAGACAGCGCTATCAGGTCGATGAGCTGCTGTGCGTCTATCTGCCTTACCGGCTCGCCAGTGCGCGGGTTGCGCAGCGTGTACTTGTGGTTGCCTTCCTTGTTTACAAGCGACTTCCAGAAGTCGTCCCAGATGCCGACAGAGACGTTAAAGTTCTCAAACACTCCCGGCTTTGTCTTTGCAGTCACGAACTTTTCGACATCAGGGTGCCAGGCTTCAAGGATGCCCATGTTGGCGCCCCTGCGCTTGCCTCCCTGCTTCACCACGTCGGTGATGGTGTCGATTATCCTCATGAACGACGTGGGCCCCGACGCCACGCCTGACGTCGACGCGACGATGTCGCCTTCAGGCCTGAGGTCAGAGTAGTTGATGCCGACCCCGCCTCCTGACTTGAATATCATTGCCGCGTCGGTGGACGACTTCATTATGCGCTCCATGTCGTCGGGCATGTCCAGCACAAAGCAGGCGGAAAGCTGCCCCAGCCTTGCCCCTGCGTTCATGAGCGTGGGTGTGTTGGGCAGAAAGTCCCTCGAGACCATGAGGTTGTAGTATTCCCTGATGCGCTCGGCGTGCCCTGCCAGCTTGCCCTCGGCAAGGAGCTTCAGCAGTTCCTTGAAGCTGACCTTCATCTGCCCTGCCTTTGCAGCGTGCACGTAGGCACGCACCATCGCCTCAAAGTGGTAGCGGTTGAGCCAGTATTCGCCTATCTTGAACTTGCTGTCAAAGTCGGCAAGCTTGGCATAGTATTTTTCTGCCTCCTCGGCATCCTGCCTCTGCCCGCCTGCCAGACTGAATACCTGCGGGTCGTGTATGATATCGGCGATGCCGACGAGCGTGGCTACACGCTCGAACATCTGCTTGGGGCCCTCGATTATCTCGTTCTGGTCGTCCCTCAGCAGGTAGCGTGCTGCAAGCACCCGGAGCGAGTTGACGTCAAACGCCTTGTCGACCTCGTCGAGGTCCTTCTTGTTCAGTATCTTCATCTTCTCCTCGCGTATCTTGCGCCTCTCGTGCCTGTACAGTATGTACGACTTGGCCGTGTCTGCAAGGCCTTCCTCTATCAGTATCGACTCCACCATATCCTGCACGTCTTCAACGGTGGCGACTGCCTTCTCTGCGCCAAAGCCCTGCTGCGCCATCTTCTGCACTACCCTTGTGCCGAGCCTTTCTGCCAGCGGATAATCCGGCCTGCCTGTTGCCACGAGCGCCTTGTAGATTGCATTCGCTATCTTTGACTGTTCAAAAGTAACTATGCGTCCGTCGCGTTTTCTGATCTTTGTGATTAAAGAAGTCTCTTTCGAGTTGTTAAACTCAGTAACTCCCGCCATCCCGCCCTATACACCGATACCACTCATACTTTAACTTTCCATGTGAAAAAAATGCATACGATGCGTAACGAAAAATACACTTCTGTTTTTTATTGAATGACAATGCAGAATTCAAGCTCAAGTCGTGCAAGAATTTGGCGAAATAAAACAAAGTTTTCATTTGTTGTACACAAAGCTGTTGCGGCGGCGCGCCATGTAAGCGTTTACAGCTGACTATCATAATTTTACAGAAAAAAGATACGGCGGGGGGAGCAGCTGCGCTGCTGCTATGCGAGCCTGTGCGGCGACTTGCAGGACTCGCACTTGTCTGCCGACGCCTTTGATTTCTTGCCGCACGTCGCGCACACGGCAAGCGCAAAGCGCGGGCGCGAAAAGGCAAGCTCTGATGCAGACTCTATCGCACTCTTCACGTCAGCCGCAGAAAGGTCCGTGACGTCGATGGTTGCCGCCAGGCCCCCGTTGAGAAGTTTGTCTATTGCAGAACACTCTTTTGCCAGGCCCGAGCCCTTTGAAAGGAGCTCTTTACCGCTCAATGTCATTCCCTGGGAATAACTGGTAATATTCTGCGACTGGGAGAGCGAGACCCTGCCGTACTTGTCCGAGTCTATTGTGGCAAAGCGCGCTCCAGAGCCATCTGCCACCATCGACACCGCGGCCTCGTCGCCAAGCTGCTTTGCCTGCGACTGCGCCACTTCGACTGCTGTTTTTAGAACCTTCTGCATCACCTCCGTCCCGCCGTGCGCCGCGTCGTGGCCCAGTATGCTGTACACGGCCTCGTGCGCGCCTGTCAGGTTCACGATGACGCCGGTGGTTGCGCGTTGCAAAGATTGCGTGGCAGCCGAGAACGCCGGCAGCATTCCGCGCTTGGCGTTTTCAAGGACAAGCTTTTTGCGCATCGCCGAAGCCGCAAGCGACGGCTTTATCGCAAGCGCGAGCTTTGCGCGGAAATAGGTCTCGTCCCTGTTTGACTCGTACGCAAGCCGCGGGAGGTTTATGGAAAGCGAGTGCAGCGTCATTGCCGCAGCAGGGTTCTTGCCTCCGGCAGCTTTTCTGATGCCGCTTGCAGCACGACCAGATCCGATTGTAACGATGCCGCCGGCGCGAACCGCCGCGGCGACGTGGTCGGCGCTCTCCTTTTTCAGCGCGCCAAGCGAAAGGCCTATGCGCGGAAGTGGAGTGACGTCGACGTATTTCTTGTAGCCGTCCAAGAGCGCGTTCACCTGCCTGGCGTCTGTCTCCTGCGGCACCGCGATTGTGGTCGCAGGTCCCGGGCCGGACGCAGAAGACGCGACGAGCGCGCGGCCAAACCTGGACGCAAGGTCGTCAGCGTCCTTGGACTTTGCGAGCGCGGGTGCGACTCCCTCAAGCACTACCTCGGCTGATGCCTCGTATGCAAGCAGTGGAATGAGCACGGGCAGCGCTGTCAGCATGTCGTCTGCGCCCTTGAGCGACGCAAGCCTTGCGACAGCGGGGAACCTGCCCTGCAGGTCAAAGCTGTCAAGCTCTGACAGGTCCACAAATATCGTGTCAGGCAAGAGACCCCACGTGCCTGATGAGGCGATGTTTATCTCGCCGGCAAGGTGCATATCGGCGATGTCCTTTGGCAGTGTGTTAAAGACGAAATACTCTGAAAACACCGCGTCGGCAGTCCTGCCCATGACGCCCTGCGCGCCGTTCCTTGTCGCGTCCTCGCTTGCAAGCATGCCGGCGATGTCTGACACCGGCAGGCCGACTCGCGCAAGCTTGTTTCTGTATTCTTCGTGGCCGTGCTCTATCAATACTGAATTGACAGTCTCGCGGATAAGCGACGACGTGAGGTACGCCGTCTGGAACTTGTAGATCTTGTTCTCGACTTCCTCGGTTATCTTTTGCGCCTGCTCGAGCGGAAGGCTTGCCTCCCTCACAAGCGACTGGATTATCTTGTGCGAGTTGAATTCCTCTATCGTGTGGTTGCTTGTCCTGACGTACATCTTGCCGCTCTCGATTATCGAGCGCTCCTCAATCTGCCTGGCAAGGCTCAGCACGAGCTTGCCCAGGTTTGTTATCGTGTAACGGCGCTCCGCCTTGTTGAGCGCCACCAGCAGCTGCCTCAAAAGCTTCCTGAGGTGGTAGGCGAACTTGCCCGACTCTTTCTTTGACTTGAACCCCGCCAGCGCCTTCAGTTCCGAGTACGTAAGCGGCCCTTTTGTGTTCAGAATCCGCAGTATATCTATCCTGTTTGGGCTTGCCATCACGGAAAATATCATCCGGACGCGCTTTGACGCCGATTCCAGGACCCCGCCCTTCCGGGCGCTTTGAGAATAGTCTAGGCTCTCCGTTTCCATTGCACCCCGCTATCAGTGCAAATGATTAAAACTACTTTGTAAAAAGGTTTTGACTAAACAGTGATGCCGGCCCTACGTGGGCAAATTTGACCGAAAAGTCAAGCTTTTCAGCCTTCGACCATCACGGCCTGCTTCTCTTCTTCCTTCTCGTGCACGGGCATGTTTGCCGGGATCTCGGGCAGTTTCGCTTTTGCCTCGCTCTCCAGCGCGCCCTCTATCTGGTTCAGGATGTCGTAGGCGTCCTGGTCCATAGGCGTCGATATCCGGCCCACGTCAGAGCGCATGTTGGCGCTTGTGAGCACGTCCGTCGTGACTGATGACACCTCCGAGAGCGCCTGGCCTGCCTGTGGCATAGCCTTGGTGAGGTCTGCGTGTATGCCCTTTATCATCTCGACAGTCGGGTCGATGGTGTCAAGTATCATCGCAAACTCGTTGAGGGTGCTGAACCTTATCACCAGCGCCTCAAGCGCCATCCCCGTGTGCTGCGTGGTCCTGCGCACCTTCTTGAGGTTTGCAAGCTCGTTTGCCAGGATCCTCGCCCTGCCGTTGTTGCCCGTCTTGATGCTGGCGGTCAGCTGGTCGAGGTAGTACGACTCCATCGAGGCGAACCTGCTGTCAAGTGCCTTGAGCCTCGAGAGCTGGCTGTACACAACCGAAGTGGCGTTGTTTATCTGGTTCACTAGGTGTTGGCGCTCGACCATCGGCCTCTGGCTGCTGGCGCCGCATATTTGGTTAAGGGCTGGTGTTGAAGCTTGTCTACAAACAGCTAGCGAAAAGCTGATCTACTTACCTCTTTGTCGCAGTCACCGTAAATTCGGAAGGATTGAGAGCGGCGCCGCATACGGGGCAGCGGTTGTTAGTCGCGCGCAGCGCGTCCTTCACCGATTTTAGCATGCGCATGGTGTAGATAACGGAGCCGCACTTGCCGCAGACGACGTCAGCTGTCATCATGTATGAAACTTATGTAAAGGAGCTGAAATAAGAAAAGTCTCCTTGATGTTTTTTTACAATTGAAATGAATAAACTAGACTTTTCTTCCGCAATGCTCTAAAGCCGGCTTCACAAAATGCCGGCGATGACTGCCGGCGCCGTAGCCGCGGGTTTTGTTGTCGGGATTGCGTTCCTGATTATTTTTGCCGTTGTTAGGATACCACCTCATCCGATACTTGCAACGTCTTGGGCATTCCCCGACTTGGACGACTATTTGCCGTTGTTGCAGATTAGAATAGACGGGTTAAAAGAGGTGTATAGTGTTGGAGAGAAGCTTGATTTTGCAGTCGCACAAAAAGGAGGAGGCTGCGCGTACCCGGAAATGATCATGATCAAAGATCTGGAACGCGGCGGTGTGGTGTGGGAATTCAATGGCACGCAGGCAAGTTTCCTATTGTTCTGCCCAATCGTGACAAATTATGCGGACTTTGAGATTACCTGGCATTCAAGGGACATAGACCCGCTTGTCATGAACCAGACCGGTACGTATGCAGTAGTGGCAAAGAACGAACACCTCACAGTGCAAAAGGAATTTGTGGTTGTAGGGTAGCTACGCCTTTTCCAGCAAGAGTCCGTGCTTTGCGTCAAAGCCCTTGACGCGCACCGCAGCGCCCACAGGAAGCTCTGCCGGCGTCTTTACGCCGGGCAGAAATCCCGAAGCGCGCACGCTTGTGTTGTTTACCTTGAACACCACCCACGCATACGAGCCGGCGTCCTCGAAACCTTCAGGCGCCACTGCCTGGATAGTGTACGTTACCACGGTGCCTGCGCCTTCAAGCTCGACGTCTTCAAACTTGCCTGCAGAGCACTTTTCGCAGAACATGACGGTCTCCAGCATAAGGTGGCCGCACTTGCTGCACTTGTGCGCCAGTATCTTTTTCCTGCTTGCCGCCTCGATGAACCTCTCGTGCGTCCCGTGCTTGACTTCCACGACGGTCACCTCCTGTCTACCTTCTTGAAGATGTGCACAGCAGCACTTGCGCCGGTCGCGCCAAAGTTGTGCGTCAGCGCTATCTCGGCGTTTTTGACTGTGCGCTCGCCGGCCTTGCCGGTGAACTGATCGAATACTTCAACGACCTGGCCCACGCCCGTCGCCCCTATGGGGTGGCCCTTTGACTTTAATCCGCCGGACGGGTTTACCGGGATCTCGCCTGTAAGCCTCGTCGCGCCGTCCCTGACTGCGTGCGCGGCCTTGCCCTTGGGGAAGAAGCCCAGGTCCTCGATGTCGATTATCTCTGCAATCGTAAAGCAGTCATGCACCTCTGCAAAGTCGATATCCTTTGAGGTGATGCCGGCCATCTTGTAGGCCTGCCTTGCTGCAGCTACAGTACTTGGGATGGTCGTGATGTCCTCGCGTGCCTGGACGGCTGCCGGCGACGCGCCGCGGCCAGAGCCAATGATTTCCATGTAGGGCTTGCCTGATTTCCTTGCAAAGTCTTCCGAGCAGAGTATAACTGCAGACGCGCCGTCTGAGAACGGGCAGCAGTCCAGCAGTTTCAGAGGCGACGCCACGACCGGCGACTTCAATACATCATCTACTGTGATCTTTTTCCTCACGTGCGCCTTCGGGTTCAAGATGCCATTGTCGTGGTTCTTGACGGCCACGTGCGCAAGGTCCTCTTCTGTCGCCTTGTGCGTGGTCATGTACGCCCGGGCCATCGACGCAAAGAGCCCGGGGAACGAGGCGCCGTTTCCGCCCTCGTAGAAAAAGTCAGAGCAGTACGAGAACAAAGTTGTGCTGTGCGCGGTGCCCGTGTGCGTCACCTTCTCGACTCCGAGCGCAAGCACGCAGTCGTAAAAGCCGGCCGCGACATTGGCGTAGGCTTCCCTGAACATGACAGAGCCCGAGCCGCATGCAGACTCGATGGTGAGGCCCGGCACGTGCGATATGCCGAGGTTGCTCATGATGACAGGCGCCATGTGCACCTGCTTGTCGGCCACGCCGAAAACGTTTGAAATGTATCCTGCCTGGATCTCCTTCGGGGTTATGCCTGCTGACTCGATGGCGTCCTTTGCAGCGCCGAGCGCGATCTCGATGATGCTCTCGTTGAGCTTGCCGTATTTCGTGCTGCCGGCCCCAAGGACGCAGACTTTGTTGGTCATGTACGGGAAACTACTCGTTTTGCACTATAAATAGCTTCTAAACTCTCTCTGTGTAGAGATCAGCATCAACGTTTAATCTTAATACCGCGTGCATGCAATTGCTTTTGTTGTACACGCTGGTCGTTTGCGAAAAGCCGAACGCGGCGCGCAGGATTGCAAAGGCGCTCGGCGACGCAAGAGAAACCAGGGTTGCCGGCGTGAGCGTGTTTGATGTCGACTTTCAAGACAAACACTACAAGGTCTGCTCCGCCATTGGTCATCTGTACGGCATTTCCGACGGCACAAAGAACAGGAGCGTCTATCCTGTTCTTGACCTAGAGTGGGCGTCCATCGAGGGCAAGTCTAGGGTGATAAACGTTATTTCCAGACTGGCAAAGGACGCGGACAGCTTTGTGCACGCGTGCGACTATGACCAGGAAGGCGAGGTGATAGGGCACAGCATTCTGCAGTATGCGTGCGCCGGCGCCTACAGCAAGTCAAAAAGGGCAAAATTCTCGACTCTCACCGACGAGGAGATAAGAGGGTCGTTTGCAAGCCTGCAGGAGCCCGGCGCAGGCCTTGCAGAGGCCGGGAGGTCGCGCCACCTGCTTGACTTTATCTACGGCGTGAACCTTTCGCGGGCGCTTGCGCAGTCGTTCAAGGCCGGCAACAAAGGGTATCGCAATTTATCGATAGGCAGGGTGCAGGGTCCGACGCTTGCGTTTGCGGCAGACAGGGAGCAGGAGATCCGGCTCTTTGTCCCCGACCCGTACTGGGTCGTGACGGCGGATTTTGAAAAGGACGGGCAGGTTTTCAGTGCGCGCTATGAAAAGCCAAAAATAGAGAAGCTTGCAGAGTCTCAGGCCGTTGTCGGCGCGTGCACGGGAAAGGACGGCACAGTAAAAGCTGTCGACAGGAAAAAAATCCCGCTCAGGCCGCCGGCGCCGTTTAACACCGGCGACCTGCAGCGCGAGGCGTACAGGCTGTTCAGGGTCTCGCCCGGCTACACCCTTGCCATAGCCGAGAAGCTGTACCTGAGGGCCCTCATCTCGTACCCGAGGACGTCGAGCCAAAAGCTGCCGCCGTCGATAAACTACCGCAAGATCCTCTCGGGGCTTGCGCGCTCGTCGCTCTACAGCTCTGCAAGTTTGCTGCTGTCAAAAAGCAGGCTTGTACCGCATGAGGGCCCGATGACAGACCCCGCGCACCCGGCAATCTATCCCACGGGCATGTTTGGCAAGCTGTCTGGTCTTGAATTCAAGATATACGACCTGATTGTGAAGAGGTTCCTTGCGACGTTTGGCGACGCGGCGGTGACAGAGAGGACCGACGTCGCAATCGACGTGCACGGGCATTTGTTTGTCGCCGAAGGGAACGTGATGCTGTACGAAGGCTGGACTGCATTTTACAAGCCGTATGCAAGGATCGAGCAGGCAGCGCTGCCCGAGCTTGCAGCCGGCGACGCGCTGCAGAACAGGCAGGTAGCAATGGAAGAAAAATTCACGCAGCCGCCACCGCGCTACAGCCAGTCAAGCCTGCTCGCAAAAATGGAGCTGGAAAAGATAGGCACAAAGGCAACGAGGGCCGACATAATCGCGACGCTTTTCAAGAGAAAGTACCTGGAGCAAAAGCGCGGAGGCATCGAAGTCACGGACCTCGGCTTTGCAGTGGTAGAGTCGATGAGGGCGCACGTGCCCGACATCGTCTCGACGGACCTGACAAGAGAGATGGAGGAGCAGCTGGAAAAGGTGGAGCAGGGAGCCGAGTCCGTCGCCGTTATCGAATATGCAGTCGACAGGCTTGTCGGGTCACTTGAGGCGTTCAGGCAGGGCGCACAGGAAATCGGCCTAGAGATAGGCGCGGCTTCAAAGCCCGACAATGTGCTCGGCGCATGCCCGGTCTGCAAGACAGGCAGCCTGCGCGTGATAAGGTCGAAAAAATCGGGCAAGCGGTTTATCGGCTGCTCAAACTATGCGCACGGCTGCAGGGCGTCAGCGCCCCTGCCGCAGAAGGGGATTATCAGGGTCGCAAAAGCTTGCAAATGCGGCTGGCCGATTGTCAGGGTTATTTTTGCGCGAAGGGCCAAGCCGTGGCAGATCTGCACCAATGTGCAGTGCCCGCACAAGTAGAAAATTCCTCTCTAATTCTATTGCATTAGCTTGATAAGAAAAGGCGCGAATTTTTCTCCAGTGATATACGAGAGCGACCACTCTCACATGTGCGAATACTGCAGCGAGCGGTTCTCCTGCCCGCTTGACAAGCACGAATGCAGGATAGGCTGGCGCACCAGCCACAACGACCATTATCTGGCGCTGACTGCCTAGCGCACCGAAAGCCGGTAAATGTCTGTCCGGCGGTTCTTGAGCAGAGGCAATGACTGCCTGACCTCTTTTACCTTGTTCATGTCAAGCTCCACCACCTCCATACCCTCGCCCTGCCCCATGTCAAGCAACACCGCACCAAACGGGTCGACGACCATGCTGCGCCCGGAGTATATGTTGCCCACCTGGTCGGGCGCGACGACGTACGAGCCATTCTCTATCGCCCTGGCTTTTAGCATCGTCTGCCAGTGCTCCTCCTTCATGGGGCCTGCAACCCACGCCGAGGGCGCGACGAGTATGTCTGCGCCGCTTACAGTGAGGAGCCTCGAGAGCTCTGGAAACCTGAGGTCGTAGCATATCATGACGCCAATCTTGCCGGCAGAAGTTTTCGCCGGCTTCTCTATCTTTTTACCTGCGACCAGTTTTTTTGATTCCTTGAACCCAAGCGCGTCGTACAGGTGCAGCTTGCGGTACACCGACGTAATTGCGCCGGCTGGTGATATGACCACTGCCGTGTCAAACACGCGGCTTGTCGTCTTGCTTTTTTCATAGATGGTTGCGACGACTCCAATCCTGTTTTTCCGGGCAGCCGAGCGCAGCGTTGACACAAAGCCGCCCTGCACAGTCTCTGCAATTTTTGACAGCTCTGCCGGTGACTGGGTTTTCGGCGAAAAGGCCATCTGGAACTCGGGAAAGCACACGAGGCCGGCCTTCTTTGCAGAAGCTTCAGCGATGTAGCCGATAGATTTTTTCAGGTTCTCCTGCTTGTCCTCCGACGACCTCATCTGCACTACAGCCACGGATGCCAACAAAGACGGGTCGCGCTGGCACAGATATTAAAGCTGCTTGCCTGCCTGGAACCAGTTTTCCTTGGGGTTCTCGTCGAACACGAGGATGACGTGCTCTGGTTTTGTCTTTAGTATGCTGACAGCCGCGTCCGTGACTGCCTTTGCAAAATCGTCTTTCTGCTGCTGCGTCCTGCCGGGGTACATTGACACGGTGATGAGAGGCATGGAAAAACTGGTGCCTACGACTGATTTATAGTTACGTCAGGCGCAATCGGCGGCATCACGGCCCCTGCTTGCTCGCTCTTTGCGTTTGCCTGTGCAAGGTCATACAGCGACTGCAGGTAGCGCTTGATGAAGTTTGCGCCAGGCGACGGCCTGCGGCCCTTCTCGTAGTCGCTCAGGACTGACGGCGTTATCGCCATCTTCTTTGCCAAATCGGCCTGCTTGACTCCGAATTTTTTGCGCCAGTATTTCAGCTGAAGAGGTGGGTTGTCGCTCAGGACTACCGAGCCCGCTATCCAGGTCAGCTCGTCCCTTGGAATGCCGTTATCAGGACCTGACAAACGTAGAACGAACGATTCGACGGGTGATAAAAAGATTATTCTGGGTGCCAGCCCAGCTACTGCCCGTGCGCAAAAACGAGCTGGAGCTTCTGAACGGGCGCGTTGTAAGGTGCAAGGAGTGCCCGAGGCTTGCAGCATACATCCGCAAGGTGGGCAGGGAGAAGGTGAAGCGCTTTGCTGACGAGAAATACTGGGGCAGGCCATTGCCAAGCTGGGGCGACCCGGGTGCGCGGCTGCTCATAGTGGGCCTTGCTCCTGCTGCGCACGGCGGCAACAGGACCGGGAGGATGTTCACTGGCGACAGCTCGGGCGACTGGCTTGCAAGGGCGATGCACGAAAGCGGCTTTGCAAACAAGCCGGCAAGCGTCGCCCTAGGCGACGGGCTCGTGCTGAGAGACGCGTACATAACGGCCGCGGCGAGGTGCGCGCCGCCTGACAACAAGCCCCTGCCGGAGGAGCTTGCAAACTGCTCGAGATACCTGTCTGCAGAGCTTGGCATCCTGAGAAACGTGCAGGTGGTGCTTGCGCTCGGCAAGATAGCGTTTGACGCCTATTGCAAAGCTTCCGGCGCAAAGGGGCTTGCATTTTCTCACGGCGCGCGCTTTAGCGTTGCGGGCAGGACCCTGCTTGCTTCATACCACCCGAGCAGGCAGAACACGAACACGGGCAGGCTTACCTGGGAGATGTGGTCAGGGATCTTCAAGACAGCAAAATCGATGCTGTGCTGATCACTTTTTCTTGTGCTTTTTCTTTTCCTTCTTCTTTTCTTTTTTCGGAACCTGCTTTTTCGGCTTTGGTTTTGGCTTGGGCTTTGCCTTTGCCGCCTTTTTTTCTTTCTTGGCGGGCTCTTGCTCGGCAGCTTCTGCCGCAGCGCTTGCAGCGGCCGCGGCGGCCTTGGCGTTTGCGATGTCAGTCGTTATCTGGTCTATCTTGTACCGCAGCGCTTCTTTGACCCTGCTGTTGTCGACCATGTTGAGCGGCCCCTTGCAGTTGGGGCACTTGAAGAACAATTCAACCGCGGCGTCGAATTTGACGCGCGGGCAGTCGTGGTTGCCGCAGTGGTAGAATTCCGTGGAATCCTCGTGCTCGAGGCGCTTGTAGAGCCGGTCGAGGATCTTTTTCTTCTGGTTCTCGATAAAGTTGTCGACGTGGTCCTGCTTGGCGCGCCAGCGGTAGACGAACCAGCCCTTCTTCTCGTCTTTTACCCTGATGCCGGTTATCAGCGCCTTTCCAAACATGTCGTACAGTACCTTGCGCACGATGTTTATTTTCAGGCCGGTCGCGCTTGCTATCTCCTCGTCGGTGACGTCCTCGGTGTTGAGAAGCGCCCTTGCTACCTTGACGTACTCCTCACCGCCTATGAGGCCGGCTATCTTGACAAAAGAGTCCTCGTATTCCATCGCGTGCAATGGGATAACTGAAGTCAAATTCTGATATATAGTTATTGAGGATTGTTGAGATTAGACCGACCCGTACAGCTGGTAGACCTTGCCCGTGTAGTCGCTCATGTACTCCCACACCTCGGTGCTGACGACAAGAGGCTTGAAGAGCCCCTTCTGCTCGTCGGCAAGCGCCTCGTAGACGAATTCGCCCACGACCACCTGCCCTGGCATGGCAAGCGTCGTCATCTTGGCAGTCACGCTTATCGTGTAGCCCAGTATGTCGAGGTGGGGCTTGCGGATTACCCTTCCGTCCTCAAGCGTTGTCGTGTCCCAGCCGTACTGGACGACGACGTTGTCGCCGACGTCAATCCCGACGCGCACGTTCAGCTCGGGGTAGTCGTACTGGTTGAGGATGGGGTTTATCCCCTGCTGCATCACCTTTATCATCGCGTTTGCGCACGCGACCGCGTTCTGGCAGGGCACGCGCAGGTTGTCCCAGTCGGCAAGAAAGAACGCCAGGATGGCGTCGCCGACGTATTTCAGGATAAAGCCGCCGTACGCCCTTATCACAATCGACATCTCTTGCGTGAACGCCTGCACGATGTTCGCAAGCCTGTCTGCCGGGAGCGTCATCGACAGCTTTGTCGAGCCCACCAGGTCGATGTGCAGTATGACAAACTCGACCTTGGACTTTGCAAACTTTTCAAGTATCGCCTGGGTCTCCTCGCGGCTCAGGTCAAACTCGGGCTCGAATTTCAGCGCCTTCCAGACGCGCTCCTGTGCCTGCTTGACCGCCTCTTCCTTGTCCACGAGGCCGTCTAGTGGAAACGACGAGAGCGTCGGCGCGCTTGTGACTGCGGTGGCGGACCTTGCCTTCTTTTCCTCCTCTTTCTGGTAATCGGAGATGACGGCGTCCACCTGCTCCTTGGCAATGTCGAGCTGCAGCGCTATCGTGTCGGCGTCTATGCCTGATATGTGCAGGTTGATTATGGTCTGGCGCTGGTAGCCCGTGTCGTCGGACATGCCACATCAGAGTAGCGCGACGAGTATTAAAACAGAGATTCCATAGTCTATTGATATCAAATACCCATAATTTGGCAGAACCAGAACAGAGATTATTAATAATGAGCGCTGCGTAGATAAAGGTGGGATGGCGGGCAAGGTAGAAGAGGAAAGGGTTCTCCTGACTCTGACAAACATCAGGTATCTGGTGGAGGGGCTGGACGCGCTGCTCATGATGGACCTTGACGGCGAAAAGCGCGCCAAGGTGATACGCTTGCGCGACGAGCTTGTGTCGCAGCTCAACAGCATATTCAACGACTATTCGTAAACGCGGCGCGCACCTTGGCAATGACCTCGTTTATCGACAGGGGCTCCTTTCTTATCACGTCGTCCCTGTCAAGCGAGCCCAGCAAACGCAGCACGTCGCCGGAAGGCGTTATGAGAAACACAAAGCGCACGCGCACGTCGTGCTGCGTTATCTCCCGGTAGAGGTCGAGGCCGTTCATGCGGGGCATCACGAGGTCGGTCAGCACCACGCCGTAATGGATCTGGTCTGCAAGCTCCAGCGCCTCTTTCGGATCCTGTGTATGGTCCACCGCGTAGCCGTCGATTCGCAGGTACGTCTTCATCAGCTCGGCGGTGTGGCGCTTCTGGTCCACGAGCAGGACTGCCCGCACGGGGTAATTTCCCGTTTTTCGCCTTTAAATCTCGTGGTCAACTTATCTAGAGTCGGTCTGGCAAGGTTAATAATTGGAGCCGGGCAAACGCAATCCGGTGACGCAAGAGGGAGCCGGACCGGAGCTGAAAAAGCCGGTCGTCGTTCTTGCCTTTGTTTCTATAGGGCTGGTCTATTCAACGATGCTCGTCGGGGTTTTCCTGAGCTCCGGCCCCATAACAGAAAACGGCATAGTGTGCACCGAGTGGCCGCTGTGCCCAAACGGCTTTGGGCCCCCTGAAGACCGGTATCTGATGGAGTACGTCCACCGGCTGATTGCCGCTATAACAGCTGCAGTGGTCTATGCCACGGCAGTCATCGTCCCGTCGAGGGCAAGGCTGGCCAAGAAGGTCGCCCTCATCGCGGCTGGTCTGGTGTCGCTGCAGATGTTGCTCGGGCTTCTCACGGTTCTGACGATACTAGAGCCGCTCGTCGTCGCGTCGCACCTTTCGACCGGCATCTCGCTTTTTGCATTCGGGCTCCTCACATTCTGGTGGGCCGGCGTCTGGAAAATGCGCTAGCGCCAGTGCACGCGCGAGTTTTCCGTAAACTCCCTGTCGTCGTCTGCAAGCGCGACTTTTTTGTGGCACTCGTCGCACAGCAGGTATTTTGAATCCTGCGGCAGCTCTTTTTTGCATCTCCCGCAGAACTTTTTCACGGCATAGCTTTTGCAGAGGCGGGATAAAACGCTATAGAAAAGCAATTAAGGGCCGGCCCGCAAGGGTACGCGGTTTCTTGGTACTGCAAAGTGAGATAAAGAGTGCCCTTTCGTATGCCACAAGCAAAGGGTACCAGATCCACCCCGACGCCTTTGCGATGCTAAAGGGCCTGCAGGGCGACCTGCTAAAGGCAGTGCAGGACATCATCAGGCAGAAAAAGTCCGGCAGTCCTGTTATTGTTGTTGACGACGTGAAAGGATTGATTGCGCCTGAAAGCGCGGCTGAAGCGCCGCCGGCCGAGCAGAAATCGGAGGTGCTGATGGACTCGTCGCCGGCGGTAAACACCGGCGAGGGCGTCGACGGCTATGCGCTACTGTTCAAGAGCCGCTATGAAAAGACGATGCGCATCCTGGCGCAGAGGCCTGACAGCAGGAGGATAGCCAAGATATCGACTGTAAAACAGAACGGCCGCTCCGGCAGCGTCAAGGGCGAGAGGAGCCTCGGCAACGCCGGCACCCAGATTATCGCCGGGCTCTTGATGTCGAGGCGGCAGAGGAAGAACGGCATAGAGCTTGAGATAGACGACTATACCGGCAGGATGCAGGTTATTGCAGCGACAGAAGATGCGAGAAAGGCCGCGTCGGCGCTTGCGCTCGACCAGGTCGTTATGCTCGAGCTTGAAAACGCCAAGGGCGTGCCCGGGCTTTCCATAAAGAGCGTGTTTTCGCCGGACATCCCCGACCACCTGCCGAGCAGGAGCAAGTCGGAGGCGTACGCGGTGCTCATATCCGACATGCACGTCGGGAGCAAGTATTTCATGGAGCAAGAGTTTCTGCGATTCTTGGACTGGCTGTCGTCTGACGACGACGTGGTGCGCAAGATAAGTTTCCTGTGCATCGGTGGCGACGTAATAGACGGCATCGGCATCTTTCCAAACCAGGACAAGGAGCTTTTGATGATGGATGCGGCAAGCCAGATGGGCCACGCCACGAAGTTGCTGTCGAAGATCCCAAAGCGAATAAAGACGTTCATAATCCCCGGCAACCACGACCCGGGCCGGCGGGCGCTTCCGCAGCCGGGATTCCCGCAGGCCACGTCGGGCGGGCTGTACGGCCTTGAGAACTGCGAGGTCCTCGGCAACCCGGCGATGGTAAGCCTCAACGGCGTCAAGGTCCTCATGTTCCACGGGCAGAGCCTCGACGACGTGATAGCGACGACGCCAGGCCTCAGCTACCAGCGGCCTGCAGAGGCGATGAAAGTGTTGCTGAAGGCGAGGCACCTCTCGCCCACCTACGGCGAGCGCACGCCCATCGCGCCCGAGGCCGAGGACATGATGGTGATGACAGAGATCCCGGACATACTGCATTCGGGGCACGTCCACGTGACCGACGTTGACAGCTACCGCGGGACGCTTGTTGTGAATTCCGGCGCGTGGCAGGCGCAGACAAAATTCCAGCAGACGATGGGCATCACGCCGTCGCCCGGCATCGCTATCGTCGTCAATTTAGCTACGATGCAGCCGTTCAAAAAGGACTTCAATCAATAAATTCTGAAAGCACCGGGTCGTCCTTGAGCGCGGCCTTTATGGTCGCAAGCGGGACCGTTGCCTTGATCTTTTGCGACCGGCCGTACCGCCCCTGGTTTATGATGTCAGTCGATATCAGGCCGAGCTGGTCCATCCTGCTTATTATCTGGGTCATCCTGCGCTGTGTGAGAGGGTCGTGGTCGGCCTGCCTGCATAGCGACGAGTAGATTTCGTATACCTCGCCGGTGTTGCCGTTCTTTGATCTTGTTATCGCCACCAGAACCAGCTTTTCGTGCAGCGTCGCGTTCTGGATGAAATCAAGGTTTTCGTCCTTCTCTATCTTTTCCTGCGCGGCGCGCACGTGCTTTTCTTCCACCTTGGCCGCGTGCGCCCGCTCGGCAAGCTCTGCTGCAACGCGCAGAAGGTTGATGGCCATCCTGGCGTCGCCGTGCTCCCTGCCTGCAAGCGCCGCGCACAGGTTGGTGGCGGCGTCGGTTACTGCGCCTTCGTTGAACGCTATCTTGATGCGCTCTGCAAGTATCTGCCTGAGCTGCTCGACAGAGTAGGAATTGAACACCATCTCCTCTTCAGACAGGCTGCTCCTGACGCGCGGGTCGAGCTTGTCCTTGAACGTGAGGCTGTTGGATATGCCGATTAGAGTGATGAACCCTCCTTTGGCCATGCGCTCGTTTGCCCTCGTGAACGAGTAGAGCACGTCGTCGCCGTTCTTGTCTACAAGCGAGTCAATCTCATCTATCACCAGAATCACGTGCATCTTGTTTTTCTGGATGAACTGCAGGATCCTGTCGGTGGCCTCGCCCATGGAAAGCCCGGTAAAGTGCACTTTCTTTTCCTGCCTGTTTATTCCGAGGTTCTCTGCGATTTCGTAGAGGATCTTGTAGGCGCTGTTGGCAAGTTTCGCGTTTATGACGGGCACCGTTATTTCGACGCCAAGCTCGCCGGCTTTTTTTATCAGCCTGTCAACGACTGACTTTACCACCGCCGTCTTACCTGTCCCCGGTTTGCCGAACAAAAGCAAATTCGACGGGCGCCCCGGCTCTTTTTTCAGGACAGTTGACAGCGTTTCTGCAAGGCCCCGCGCTTCTTCGTCCCTGAACGGAAGTCTGTCAGGCACGTAGTCTATAGTGAGTGCCTGCCTGCTCTTGACAAGCGACTTGCCGCTTGCGGCCCTGTCAAAGATGTTGTCGATGTCGCTCGTGCACCCGCACCCCTGTCTTTCCTTTCGAAATGTCTTGTTTGTTAAGGTTGCCTTAACACTCATGTTAACAGGGCGTTTTTAAACCGACGAATCAACCCTAGCTACTAAACGTATCAGCTGGTACGAGCTTGATAGGTGAGATGATGAGACGCGCTGTGGACAGGAAAGTAAGGGGTGGCTGTCTAGTTGAAAAAAGGCGCCGGTAACAGGCCTGTCAATAAAGTGATCATGGGCCATGGAAAGGAGCCCAAAAACGACCCCTTTGTTTCCACTGGAGCGTTAAGGTGGTGGTTAACAATGTTAACGGGCGCAAGGGAGACCCCTCCATTTCCACTGGAACCAGAAGGGCCGACTTTTCTACGGCAAAACAGGTTAACCGGGCAGGCTTGTTAACGAATCAGGCACGCGTCCCATGCACAGCTAACAACAGCTAGCTAAATTGTTATCATGTTTGACACAAGCTCTGTTAAGTGTTAAGGTGTTAGCTGGTGAACTACTTCCGATGCCAGGGCGTAAAAAGTTCCGCATAGAGCTGGAGGACGCCGAGGGGAGCAAGTACAACCTCTCTCTAGAGGGCAATATCTCCAAGGACAAGATAGTCAAGATAATGGAGTTCATGGACCTCCTCAACATGGAAGGCGAGGTGCCCCGTGACATCGAGATATCCAAGCCTGCGTCGGTGGGCGACAGGATATGGGCGCTTGTCGATGCGAAATTCCCGTACGGCAGCTTCACCTCGTCTGACATCCTTGAATTATACGAGGACTCGTACAACGAGCCGATAAAGCTGAGCATAATCTCCACTTATCTCTCAAGGTATGCAGAACGTGGCAGGCTCGTGCGAACCCGCCAGGGAAAAGAGTGGGTGTATAAAACCACTAGGCAGCCCGCTGCAGGCCGGGTGCCTGAGCAGGTCTCTCCTTCAGCCTCGCTTGACCCGCTTCAGTGATTGCGTAGCGGAACGGCTTGCTGTTCAGGTCTCTGCTCACGAGGCCGGCGTCGTGCAGCTTTTTCATGAGGCGCGCCGTGTGCTCGCGGGTCCTGCCAATAGCGCTCTGCACGTCGCGTGAAGTGCGGGGCCTCTCCATCAGCAGCTTCAGGATATAGTCTGTGGTGCCGTTCTGCGCCTCATCTGTGACCTGCGGATGCTGCGTGACTGCAACAGGCTCACTCACGGGCTGCGCGTGAGTCGGGGCCGGCTGTGACGGCGTCACGGTGGCGTGAGGTTGCGTGAGTGACTGGGACTTTGCCTCGACGATGTCAAGCCGGGCACGCATCTCCGCTATTACACGGTCATAGTCCTTGAGCCTGCGTGAATATTCCATCACGACTGCTTCGACCACGGTGTCGTCGGCGTGATAGTCACGCTTTGCGCCGCGACGAAGCTTGTTCACTGACATCACTGTGACAAGGCCGACGCCGTAGGAGAGCACGCCGTATATCACGTAGTCAAGGTTGATCGTGATGCCTACATAGGGTAACTCTAGGAACATATCACGACTTTGCCACCGAAAACCGTGATTTAATGTTACAGACCAAACTTTGTTTACAACTTGGACATTCTTTTTACAAGCGTGTCCATCACGGATATCACGTCGGCCAGGCGTGTTTCGTCGATGATGTCACTGGAATCTGCGCTCAATATCACGCCCAGTTGCTCTGCCAGGCGGGCCAGAGTGCCCAGCGCTTCGGGCTGGAGCACGCCCGTCGATTGCAGAAGGAGCACGCTGTAAAGCACGCCTGCCACCTTGTCCCTGCACTGCTTCACCTGCCTGTAATACGCTCCTGAACTGATGTTCTGCGCCCGGCCGCGCCTGTTCAGCTGGTTGGAAATTATCGCCAGCTGGCGCGGTGTAAATAGAGAATTTGCAACAAGCTGATTCAAAACTGCGTTAGATTTCGATCCTGACCCGGCCATGGCAGCTATACAGTTCTGTATACTGCGCCGTAATTAAACATTGCATACATTTTAAAATGCCCGGGCCCACTGTCAATGAGGCGTGACTGGCAAGGTAGAGCAGCAGCTCAAAAAAGAGATCGAGAAGCACGGCACGATATGCCTGCCGCTCATCGACTCTGAAAATTCAACCAACGCGGCTTCCATCGCCAAAAAGGTGGAGGAGGCCGGCGCGTCCGGCATCCTAGTCGGGGGCTCGTCGGCAATCGACCAGTTTGAACTCGCAAACGTGGTCTCTGAAATCAAGAAAAACGTCACAATACCCGTGATATTGTTCCCCGGCAACGTCACAGGCGTGTCACCAAAGGCGGACGCTATACTGTTCAGCTCGCTCCTCAACTCGGAAGACCCGTATTTCATCACGGGCGCCCAGGCGCTTGGCGCCCTTGCAGTCAAAAAGCACAGCATCGAGCCCCTGCCGACCGCGTACATCATTGTCGGCGAGGGGACAGCGGCCTGGTTTGTGGGCAGGGCCCGGGCGATACCCTTCAACAAGCCCAACCTTGCAGTGATGTATTCTCTTGCCGCTCAATACATGGGCATGAGGTTTGTCTACCTCGAGGCAGGCTCGGGCGCGTCCCAGAACGTCCAGCCAGAGATGGTGGCGGCCGTGAGAAAGTACTACGAGGGCACCCTCATCGTCGGGGGCGGCATAAGGAGCCCCGAGACGGCGGGCCAGATTGCAAAGGCCGGGGCCGACGCCATCGTCGTCGGGACCATGATAGAGAAGGACGGCCAGTGGCAGCAAAAGTTATCTGCAATGATAAAGGCAATGCGGCAGGCCCGGAAGTAAATGCTTGCAGAAGGACAGGCCCGCCTTGCGGACATCAGCATGCCGGCATATTATCGCCGGTACCAGCATAACATCTTGGAAAACGTGCAGAAAAACTACGAGCACGCGCTCTTGGCTAGACGCAAGGGCATAGACGTCGCCGGCGTAGTGGAACCCAAGATTGCTTTCGATCTGTCAGACAGGGTCGCAAAAATGCACAACATCGACATTGCCGACCGGCTGCGCGCGCTCTTGGGCCAGACGACGAAAGAAAAGGCCGCGCTGAAAATTGCAGAAGAAATAGCGCGAGGCGAGTACGGCTCTGGCGACTTGAAGACGCGCCTTGACAACGCGGTTCGCGTGTCGCTTGCAGTAGTGACAGAGGGCGTGACGGTTGCGCCCCTGCAGGGCATATCCGACGTCACGATAAAGAACAACGCCGACGGCTCTCAATACCTCTCTGTCTCGTTTGCCGGGCCGATAAGGTCTGCCGGGGGGACGGAGGCTGCTCTCACGATGCTCATAGCCGACCACGCAAGGAAGGTTGCAGGCCTCTCGCCATATATCGCCAACTCGTTTGACGACGAGACGGGCAGGTTTGTAGAAGAACTGCGCATCTACGAAAGGGAGGTCATGGGCTTCCAGTTCAAGGTGCTCGACGAGGACGTCGTGAAATGTATAGCAAGCCTGCCGGTAGAGCTTGACGGCGTGGACACCGATCCAGTCGACGTGGTGGGCCACAAGGGGATGAAGAGGATAGCGACAGACAGGGTGCGCGGAGGCGCGCTTCGCGTCATGAACGACGGGCTGATAGGCAGGAGCAGGAAGCTCCTGAAGCTTGTAGAAACTCTAAAGCTGGACGGCTGGCAGTGGCTCAAAGAACTGAAAGGCGCCATACAGACAGGCGACGACGACGCGGCGCACCACAGGATGTCAGAGGTCATCACCGGCAGGCCCGTGCTTTCGATGGTGAAAAAGGCCGGCGGCTTTAGGCTGCGGTACGGCCGGGCGTGCAACACCGGCTTTGCAACGACAGGCATCCACCCTGCAGTCCCGGCGCTTCTCAACTACGCGATCGTCGCCGGCACCCAGATCAAGATGGACATACCCGGCAAGGCCTCGACCATAGCGCTTGTAGACACCGTCGAGCCTCCAATTGTAAAGCTGGACGACGGAAGCGTGCTTGCCGTGACAAGCGTGGATCAGGCGGAAAAAATCAGGAAACACGTGGCAAAGATCCTGTACCTGGGCGACATGCTCATCAGCTACGGCGACTTTCTGGAAAACAACGCGCAGCTGCCGCCTGCAAGCTATGTCGAAGAGATATGGGCGCTCCAGCTGAAGCAGAAACTCGCCTCCGACATCGACACTGACCGCGACAGGCTGGTGCAGCTGGCAGAGAACCCCGCAATCATCCCAACAGTCAGCGAGGCGTTTGAGATAAGCAGAAAGCTCGGCATTCCCTTGCACCCGCGCCACTCGTTCTATTTTGACATCGTTACCGTGCAAGAATTGCTGTTGCTAAGGGACCGCATGAAGCAGGGCACGCTGCCAAACGAGCCGGCGGTAAAGGAAGCCCTGGAAAAGCTAGGCACAAGCCACTCTGTTTCTGGAGACAGCATAGTTCTTGACAAAGAACATGCAGAGTCGCTTTCGATCCTTTTGTCGGGCCAGCCGGCAGAGGCCAAGGACGCAGTCGAGCTCGTGACAAAGATGTCGGGCATAACCGTGATGCCCAAGTTCGCCTCGTCCATAGCAGTCAGGGTCGGCAGGCCGGAAAAGGCCGCCGAGCGCAAGATGAAGCCTCCCGTGCACGTGCTCTTTCCTATAGGCAACAAGGGCGGCCCGACGAGGGACATACTCAAGGCGGCGGCCGACGGCACGCTTTACACCGAGATTGCAAACCGGCACTGCGACGTATGCAACCTGCCTTCGCTTGGGACCCACTGCCGGTCCTGCGGCGCCCCGACGATGCTCCGCAACCTCTGCCCCGTATGCAAAGACGAGGTGGAAGAAGGCGACAGGTGCCCGCGCTGCGGAAAGGAGGGCAAGACCTACAGCTCGGCAAACTTTCCACTCAAGGAGATGATAGAGGCGGCGCAGAGAAAGGTGGGCGCAAAGGCGCAGGATCCGCTCAAAGGCGTCAAATCATTGATGAGCAAGCACAGGGCGGCAGAGCCGCTTGAAAAAGGGATACTGCGCCAAAAGCACGGGCTTTATGCGTTCAAGGACGGCACGATACGCTTTGACGCCACCAACGAGCCCCTGACTCACTTCAAGCCTGCGTGGATAGGCGCAAGCGTCGAGAAGCTGAGGGAGCTCGGCTACGTGCGCGATTACCAGGGCAAGGAGCTTGTTTCGCCGGACCAGCTGGTAGAGCTGATGATGCAAGACGTCGTCATCCCGCGCGACTCTGCAAAGCACCTGGTCAACACTGCCAAGTTCATCGACGAGGAACTGGTAAAGCTGTACGAGTGCGAGCCGTTCTACAACGTCGACACCATCGACGACCTGGTGGGCCACATGGTGGTGGGGCTTGCGCCGCACACGTCAGTCGGCGTGATGGGCAGGATAATCGGCTTTTCAGACTCGCAGGTCTGCCTTGCGTCGCCTATATGGCACTCGGCAAAGCGCCGGGACTGCGACGGAGACGCCGACTCGGTCATGCTCCTAATGGACGCTTTTTTGAACTTCTCGTTTGATTTCTTGCCGGACAAGATAGGTGGGCTGATGGACGCGCCGCTTCTCATACAGCCGACGGTCCTGCCGCACGAGGTGCAGCGCCAGGCGCACAACGTCGACATCGCAAGTTCGTATCCGCTTGAATTCTACGAGGCGACGTGGAAGCAGGCAAAGGCCGCAGAAGTAGCAAACATGATAGACATCGTCAAGAACCGCATAGGGGAAGAGTCGCAGTTTTTCGGGTACAACTTTACGCACATGACAAGCGGGCTTACGACAAAGGAGCAGAGGAGTGCGTATTCGACGCTCAACACGATGGATGAGAAGCTAAAGATGCAGTTTGACACCGCGAAATTGATAAGCGCAGTCGACGCCGACGAGGTCGCCGCGATGGTGCTGACCACGCACATTTTGCCGGACATCATGGGCAACATGAGGTCCTACTCGTCGCAGACGTTCAGGTGCACAAACTGCGGCGAGAAGTTCAGGCGCATGCCGCTTGTGGGCAAGTGCACCGAATGCGGAAACGAGCTGACGCAGACGGTGACAAGGGGCGCGGTGGAAAAATACCTGGGCATAGCGACAGGATTTTGCCAGGAGTACAGGATAAACGACTACCTGAAAAGCAGGGTGGACTCGCTTGCCACCGAACTGAAACTGATTTTCAAAGAAGAAAAGAAGATGCAGTCCAGCCTGACAGAGTTCATGGGCTAGGCGCTACTGACAAACGTGTTGTAGATCTCGACGGCGTCCTTCTCGTCCTTGGCGCCAACTATAGTCGCGGCGCCGCTTGAGAGGAAGCTGACAGACATCCTGTTGTTGTTTGTCGCCGTGATGCCGAGGTTCCCTCGCGTCCTCACCTGGTATCCAAGGGTCTCGGCCCTCTTGCTGATGCCAGAGAGGTTGACCGGCACGGGGTTTGCCGGCGTTATAGTCCAGGTCCTCTTGCCGCGGTCCCTGCCGCACAATTCCTCGATTATCAGCTCCTGCGCAGTCACCTGCTGGCCGTTTATCGTCCTTGTGGTCCCGCACGCGGGGCACTCGTCCTGCCTTGCAATCTGGACCTTTTCAAACGACAGCTCGTTCAGGTCGATGTACATCAGCTTGTTGACAAGCGTCGGCTCCTTGCCGATGATTATCTTCACAGCTTCTGACACCTGGATGCCGCCTACAAGGTACAGTATCGACGGGTGCACGCCTTCCGTGCTGCACGCCGGCATCTCTTCTTCATTGAGGGCCGGGAACAGGCAGCGCAGGCACGCGGTCTTGTTCGGGATTATCGTGGTGACGGAGCCGAGCATCCCGAGCGCGCCGGCGTAAATGAGCGGAATGCTGTACTTGATACACGCGTCGTTCAGCGCATACCTTGCGTCGACGCTGTCCAGCGCGTCTATCACGATGTCAAAGCCCTTGACAACGTTTTCTGCCGTGTACTTTGTCACAGAAGTAGGAACGGGCTCTATCTCGACGCCGGGGTTCAGCTTGCGCAGTCTTTCCGCCGCGGCTTCAACCTTCACCTTGCCGATGTCCTCCTCGGTGTACAGGTGCTGCCTGTGCAGGTTTGTCACCTCAATCACGTCCCTGTCGACGATGCGGAGCTTGCCCACGCCCATCGCGACCAGCTGGGTGACGACGGGGTTGCCGATGCCGCCTGCGCCTACCACGCACACCCTTGCCGCTCTCAGCTTCTCCATGCCCTCAAAGCCGATCTCTTCGAGCATCACCTGCCTCGAGTAGCGCTGCAGTTCGTCGCTTGTGAGCTCGGCGCCGCCTGCCACTGCCGGCAGGATGTACACCGCGTCGCCGTCCTTGAGCGCGGTGGTCATGCCGCCGGAAAAGCGCATGTTCTTGCCGTTGACATAGATGTTGATGAGCGACCTTGGCTTGCCGTTGTGGTCAAACACTCTGCGTTTAAAGTCGTCGCCCATCTGCTCCGACACCTTGTTGAACGCGTCTTGGAGGTCAGACGCCTCTACCGGGAGCTTTTTCTCGCCCTGCCCCTTGTTCAATACCGAAGGAACCGTGAATTCCACTTTTGCCATTTCCATCACTTTATCATTGCCGACACGACTGCGGCGTCAGGCTTGACAGCAGAGAGTTTTGGCAGCAGGCCTATAATCGCTTCTGTGGCCTTCAGCCCGTTGCCTGTAACATAGCACACGACCTTCTCGTCCTTGTCTATCTTGCCCTCGTCCACCAGCTTTTTCAGGACGCCTACAGACACGCCGCCTGCCGGCTCTGTGAATATTCCTTCTGTCTGCGACAATAGCATTATGCCGTCTGTTATCTCCCCGTCGTTCACTTCTTCGGCGATGCCGCCGTACTGCTTCAACCGCTTCAGGACGTACAGCCCGTCGCCGGGGTCGCCTATCGCAAGGCTCTTTGCTATAGTCTCCGGGCGCTCCACCGGGATGACTTCGTCGGATCCTTTCTTGAACGCGTCGACTACCGGCGCGCACCCGTGCGGCTGTGCCGCGACTATCTTCAGGTTCTTTATGCTGTCCACAAGGCCGAGCTGGTGCAGTTCTTCAAAGCCCTTGCAAATAGCGTTGAGCATCGCGCCCGAGCCCACCGGGATTATCAGCCTGTCGGGGACCTGCCAGCCGAGCTGCTCGGCTACCTCGTACGCCAGGGTCTTTGACCCTTCCACGTAGTAGGGCCTCATGTTGATGTTGACGATGCCGTAACCTTTAGAGTCGCCGATTATCGAGGCAATCCTGTTGGCGTCGTCGTAGGTGCCTTCCACTGCGACAAACTCGGCGCCGTACGAGAGCGCCTGCGCTATCTTTGCGTGCTCGATGTCAGAGGGCGCAAAGATGTAACAGGGGATTCCCGCCTTTGCCGCGTGCGCTGCGGTAGCAGAGGCAAGGTTTCCGGTCGACGCGCAACCCACCGCTTTCAAGCCAGTTTCTTTTGCCCTTGACACGGCGACTCCGGCCGGTCTATCCTTGAACGAAAAAGTGGGATTTACAGAATCGTTTTTGATGTATACGTCCTTGAGCCCAAGGCGCGCGCCCAGCTTGTCAGCATACTGCAAAGGAGTCAGGCCTGCGTGCAGGCTGACTATGTTGCTCTTGTCCTTTATCGGCAGGAGCTCGAAATAGCGCCAGTACGTCTTTTCCCTTGACTCAAAAGTGTGCCTGTTGACCTTTGGCTCGAGGTAGTGGACGTCGAGCGGGCCAAAGCACTCTTCACACACATAGCGGAACTGCGGCTCGTACTCCTTGCCGCACTCTCTGCACTTTAAGAACCTGATATTGCCCATGACTTACGCACCTTTCTCTGAAAGTTTATTATTAGAACTTCACTGGTCACATTTTAGTATTGCTTAACTTTTTTGCCCTTGCATATCGTGACACTTAACTGCCGTTTTTAGCTCAGATTTTTATCCTCTTGGCTGGAAAAGCTATAGAAATTGTGTGATATCACGCTTTTTCAACCATATTGTGGAAGCATGTGCGCTCCCCGGTGTGGCACATAGGCTTGTTCGAGTCGACTATGTACAATAACGCGTCAGAGTCGCAGTCGACCCGTATCTCGGAGACCGGCTGGACGTTGCCCGACTCCTCGCCCTTCATCCAGAGCTTGTTCCTCGAGGTGCTGAAGAACCAGGCGTTGCCCGTCTCGATGGTCTTGGCTAGGGCCTCCCTGTTGGCGTAGACGAGGGTTAGCACGTCCTTTGTCTTTTTGTCCTGCACGACCACCGGTATGACCCCGCCGCGCTTGGCAAAGTCCACGTCGTCTGCAGACTTGACGTTCATGTGCTCCTTTGGGGCAAAGGCGGAAATAAACCTATACTGCCTAAATATCTCAAAATGCAATAGAGTGTCATTGAAGGTGTTTCTTGCCATCATTTCTGTATCGCTATTTTCAATCTCTATGCCCTTGGCGCATGCAGAAGATGCTTATGATTGTGGTCGCGTTTTCACCGGGGGCCTAGGGATGCACCAGCCTCCCGAATGGAAGTATGATATGCCATACGGGTGGACGATGGACATCGACGGCCAGAAATACGACATTCTTTACGGTGGGCACATCGCTAACGTCACGGCAGATATCGACAGACGTTCAATTGCGTTTGACGGAAGGTCCGAAGGCAGTACACTCGAACTCAGACTTTCAAGGGCACTAATTGATTCGACGCAGGATAACCGTGACATCCCGTTCATCGTGCTTGTGAACGGGCAACCAAGCGTCAATGCCACGCAAGGCATCGTACCGTCAACCGGCGACAGGATGGTGTGCATACCTCTTTCAAATTTTGGTCCATGGTCGAGAGTAGAGGTAATCGGCACCAGCATCGCTCCAGAGTTCGATATGCTTGCTATTGTTATCGCCTCAGTAATGGCGGTAGCAATTGTTGCGTCTAGAGGATTCAAGCAAAGAATGCCAAAACTTTAGGTGTACGCAGCCTGTATCAAACACATGTTTGATGCGTTGCTCACACAGATCCCCTGCGAAGGGCCCGCATGCAACGCCGTCAGCGCTGCAATAATAGCCGCGTACGCTGCAGCGGTAACTGCGGCAATAGTCGCGATAATTTACTTTGTGAAAAAGCGCGCGTCTGACCGCAGCCTGCGCTGAATGCAGACAGAGATATATGCCCCCGTTGCAGAAACGCTGTCAGCGGGGTGGGGAAGCCAGGTCATCCCGGCGGGCTCATAACCCGCAGATCGGTGGTTCAATAGGATGCAAATCCGGAAAATCCACCCCCCGCTATCTTCTCAATTCCATATCTTTGCACCGGCTTGGTGAGGTGCCGGTGCGCCTTTGGCGTGGGGATGTACAGACCTGTTTTCAGCAACCGCTCTTTCTCAACCATCACTTTCTGCGCGTGAGGGTCGCGGAACTTGCACTTGTCGCACTGGTAGCCCTTGTTGCGCCCTTCGGACTTCATGCGCGCGCCGCACATCTTGCACAATGGATTTTGAACGTCGTAAACAGGCGCAAGCGAAAGCACCGACAGGTATTCGATGTTGAGCACCTTGGGGTGCTTTGTCGTGCCCTTGCGCACGCCGACTCCGATCTCTATCCTGTCGCCCGGCTCTAGTTTTGTAGCGACGTTTGCAAGACCTGTCGGCTCGTACACTGCTGCAAGCATCAACGCGTTTTGCTGCTCCACTTCGAAAAACACGTGGCCGCCTTCCATCGCCGCCGGCTTGCTTTTTACAGAGCAGCGCACGAACCCGGCAGTATACGCCTTGACGGCGCGCAGGTCAAGCTCTGCCTGCAGGTGCATGTTGGTGCCCTGGTTTGAGCGGAACACGACAGAGCCCTCGAGCTCCTCTTCCGGCTGCAGTATTGAGAGCGCCGACGAGACGACCTCGGGGTTCTCGCCGCGCACGCCGATAAAGACAGGATCGGGCCCGTGCGGCGCAATCAGGACGCGCCCGTGGTTTGCGTCGTAATTGTTGAATGTAAACGGGTACGTTTCTTTGCTGAACCTGACGACCCTGCTTTCGTCGACGACGCGCGGGGTCCCGCAGTTTTCCTGCTTTCTGTATGCGATCAATTCAAACGTGTGGTCGCCGCCAAGCAGGCAGCCCATCGCGCCAAGCGCGCCGACGAGCCCCTGCCCGTTGCCAAAAGTCTTGTACTGGACGCTGCAAGCCTGCGCGACTTTTTCTGCCATCTGCCGGCTCGACACGTCGCACATCGCAAACGCGCTGAACTTTTGCAACTGCTCTGGCACCTTTTCTGACTGCAAGAAAGCGACGCCCGGGTTTGCGCCCGAGCCGATGGCCGAGCCCTCCTCTACTGCCTGCCTCACGTAATCGACAGCCCTGCCCGGGTCCTGCACTTCTGCCCGCAGGCAGACCGCGCCGTTTCCACGGGTCTTCCAGGGGATGTTCGGGTTGAGCCTGATGAGGAGCGGGTAGTCGACAAGCTTTGCGCCCATATCCTTGAGCCCGCTTGCCACCCTGAACGCCAGGTGGGTGGTGCACCGGCCCGCGCGGGAGTCGGTGTCGTCAAATGCGATGTGGAGCGGCACGCCCGCCATGCCCTGTGATGCCAGAAATTGGCTTAATAGTGTATGGCTCGGCGTGGAACAATAACGAGCGTTCATGAGTAGAATTAATATTAAGCAAATGTCGATACGCTTTCAGTCTATCTGCCCAGATTAGACTGGCTGAAAAGATGCAGGTTCGAGCGTTGTACACGCCACGACCATTGGCCGTATCCCTCGTACCGCAGGCCTGCAATCGTTCAGTCTTTCTCGATTATATCGGTGTTATAAAAATAGCATACAGTTTAAATAGATTCGAGCAGTTTTCACCGTCGGTGAACTAGATGCCAGTAGCAATACTTCCTGACGTTTCTGAACAGCACTGCATCGGTTGCGCACTCTGTGTAGAAATCTGCACCGCTCTCGGTCCAGACGTGCTCAGAGTCAAGCCGGTGGAAGGATGGAAGAGGGGTAAGGCATTCGTGTTCTATCCAGAAAGGTGCATCTCCGACGGAGCTTGCATCGGCGTGTGCCCGACAAAGGCCATATTCTGGATGAGGCCGATGGACTACACCCCAGGACAGCCAATCCCACTGAAGAAGCACGGCCTCTTCGTGAAGGGTTGGGAAGAAGGCTAAACGCCTCTTTTCTTTTCTTTTTTCATTTAACGCTTTAATACCTCACTTTCTACTCGCTTAACCGTGGTCGACTGGGACGAACAGATCAAGGCGCACCTTTTCTGGATCTGGGGCGAGGAGGACGGCTTTATGAAGCGCGGAAAGGAAGGCATGCTCGTCATAACAGACAGGAGGCTTGCCTTCATATCAAAGACGGAGATGAAATATCCGGCGCACGACACGCATTCCCGGCGCCAGCTCAACCGCTTCCAGGCCGGCGAGAACGTCTTCCGCCCTGCAGAAGGCTATGGCATAAAGGACCTTGAAGCAGACCTTGACAAGAGCCCCGACAACCTGGAGGTGCCGTACAGGCAGATAATGGATATATCGTCGGAGGAAAAGAGGTGGGGCACGCTCCTCAAGGTCAAGATAAACCTGGGCGACAAGGCAAAGACCATGAAGTTCTCTATAGTCAAGGGCTGGGTTAAATACCCCGCAAAGGACCCGATCGAGTTCCAGAAGAAGATGGACTGGTCGCCCCTCATCTCGCTCGTGAAGACCGCCTCGACGTAGGGGTAAACCGTTATATTGGCATCCGGTGCCGCGTGTTTCCAGTAACAACCGGTTTATGACAAAGGCATTCGTTTTAATCAGCACCGAGACCGGTGTTGAGCCGCTCCTTCAGGAGGAGATAAAGCAGCTCGACGGCGTGAAGGAAGTCTACCAGCTTTTTGGCGAGTACGACATCCTGGCAGTCGTCGAGGAAAACAGCGACAGGGACGTGCAAAAGACGATATCGTGGGAGCTCCGCAAGATAAAGGGAATCCGCGGGACCAACACGATGATAGTTGCAAAGTAATTATTGAGCCTGCCCCAACACAGTCTGGTTGCCCAAAAAACTGTTCATAGTAGGCGTGGGGCCGGGTTCGCCCCTGTACCTCACCGACGCGGCCAAGGATGCCGTCCGCAGATCGAAATACGTCGTCGGCTACAAGTACACACTCTCAACTATAGAAGGCGTAATCGACCGGAAAAAGCAGCAGGTGCTTGAGGTGACCATGAAGTCGCAGGAAGACGTCTACCAGGACGTCTACAAAAAGATGAAGGACGGCGAATACTGTACCGTGCCTTTCACCGGTGACGCCAACTTTTCAGAATCCGAAGTCGTCGACCGGCTCCTGGAAATATTTGGCGACGAAAACGTCCAGATAATACCCGGCATAAGCTCTATCCAGATAGCGGCTGCAAAGTCGCGCGTGCCAACCGACAAGGCGCTTGTCATCACCTTTCATGTAACGGGCGACATCGAGCAGAAAAAGAAGGACCTAGTGCAGGCAGTGAAGGACGGGAAAAGCGTCATACTGCTCCCGAGGCCCTGGCCCCGCGACCTGTCAAAGCACTTCATGCAGTCAGACATTGCCAAGTTCCTGAAGGCAAACGGCATCGACACTTCAAAGCTCAAGGTGTGGGTGTTCGAGCACCTCACGACTGACAAAGAGACGACGTTCAAGGGCGTCGCAAGCGACCTTGAGGGCAAAGAGTTCTCGGACCTGTCTGCGATGGTCATAGACCAGACAAAGAGGCAGACCTACCTTGAATTCTAATTGTTGTATAAGACTACCGATTACAAGATAGTCGTCCGCTCTGGTTCTGAATCGTGTTTATATATTTAGAACATCATTCAGATCTTGAAATGTCAATGGAAAAGTCTGTTGGCATGGGGCAGGACAAGACCTCGACAAGGTATTGCGTAGAATGTGGAGCCAAAATGCCCAAGTCGCAAAAGACCTGCCCGGCTTGCGGCGAGACCCAGTAAGGGCCTTTCCCCTTTTCCTTTTTGTAAAACTTAAAGCCTGTGGCCGTTTCAAGTCCTGCATGAACGAATACCCCGTTTCCCAGACCTTCAAGGTGCTCGACGGCCACGACCTTTACAGGAGCGAGAACCTGATAGTGGCACTTGTAGTGGTGGAGAGCCAGTACGGCCGGGACCTCCGGCTTTATCGCTGGCTCAAGCGCAACGACCAGTGGAAGGTCGACCTCTGCAGGATGAGCGTCAAGAGGTGGAAATGGAACGAGGTGGCGACAAAGGCGCAGGAGTTCATCACAAAGTACAACATCGGCCAGTCCGGGCCGTCAGAAGACTAGGACGCAAGCTCGAGGTTCAGGCCGCCTAATTCCTGTATCATCCACCATTCTACCACGGCGCCGGCAAACAAAACCACCGCCGCAATCCCAAGCTCTATCAGGGTCGGCAGCGCATACTCGCGCCAGTTCTTTTTCTTTGCAAACTGGTAGACTAGCAGGCCGCTCCTTGACATCGCAAGGCCGTACGTGAACACTTCCATTATGCCAAACGGGGTCAAAAGTATCACCTGCGGGGGCACGCCTGCAAGCGCTGGCTCGTTTTCTGCAATGGCGGAAAACACGTTGCCGGTGGCATAGCCGGAAAATGCCCCGATGCCCACACCCAGGCCGGGCACGAACATCCCGAGCGCTATGCGTATGTTGTTCAGGAATATGCCGTACTCGTCGATGTCCGCTATCTGGTCGGAAAACTCCTCGCGCACCTGGCTTGCCTCCTCCGGCGTCATCTGGACTGCAGCGCCGGCCGAATACGCCGCAAAAAACACCGCTGCGCCTATTGCTACATACAGGGTCCGCCGGCGGATCTCAAAACGCAATGCAGTTCATTGGCGCAGATTCTATAATTAGTTTTGTCGTAATCCACGCCTACACCGGGCCGCCTCAAGCGCCGACAAGCTTGTTTTTATTGTGGACAAGCTTTAGCTATGCGGTGAACCATACCTCCGGCATCACCTCTTTTCTGCCGCAGTTCTTTGCACCCGGAAATGGACCGACCGATTTTATCGTGCAGGACTTTGCCATAATCATGATAATAGCGGCGGTGATGATAGCCATCACCTACAGGCTGAAGCAGCCTATGGTGATAGGCTACATTCTTGCCGGCATAATCATAGGACCATTCACGCCGCCGTTCAGCCTGGTAAGCAGCATAGATACCATCAACGCGCTCGCGGAAATTGGCATCATCATGCTGCTTTTCGTTGTTGGGACAGAATTCCCAATGGCCAAGCTGCGGGCCGTGGGCAGAATCTCGATTGTAGTAGCGCTCGCAGAGTCTGTCGGAACGCTCTTCATCGTGTTCTTTACGGCCCAGTATCTTGGGTTCAGCTTCTTTGACTCGTTGTTCTTGGGCCTCGCGCTTTCAATCACAAGTACCGTGGTCACGGTCAGGGTTCTGGAAGAGCTCGGCATGATAAAGGACAGGTCTTCCACCCTGATACTTAGCATATCAATAGTCGAGGACATCATGGCAATCAGCATCCTCGCGGTGCTGCAGTCTGTAGCAAGCGCCGGCGGCGATCTTTCCATCACAAATATCCTTGTGTCCATAGGCATAGTAGGCGCGTTCGTGGGCGGCGTGCTCTTTCTGGGATCGCGCTACTTACCCGGAGTCATAGACAGGGCAGGCAAGACCAACGACTACGCGCTCCTGCTAATAGTGATACTCGGTTTTGCCTTCGGGCTTTCGTTTCTGGCCAACGGCATAGGCCTTTCGGTGGCTACGGGCGCGTTCCTGGCAGGAGTAATCGTGGCAGAGTCTAAAAGCTCGGCTGTAGCCAGGATACTTACCCTTCCACTGCGTGACATGTTCGCTGCGATATTCTTCATCTCCATAGGCGCACTCATGGACATCTCGCTCGTGCCCGCGTTCATCGCGCCTGCCGCCATATTGATACTCACCTCTTTTGGCTCAAAGTTCCTGATAGTGACAGGGATACTGGCAAAGTCAAAGTACGACACTGTCACCGTGCTTAGGACAGGCTTTGGCATGTCCGCTGCAAAGGGAGAGCTGTCGCTGGTCGTGGTAAAGGGAGGCCAGGACGCGGGCGTGCTCAGTTCCTCCATACTCCCGCTGCTTGGTGTCATAACCATAGTCACCACCTTCATGGCTCCCTACGTGATCAGGTTCGGTCACAAGTTAAGACTCTCAGAAGAAAGGTCGGCCAAAAAAGAAGACGAGCCGTACGGCTAGAACTTTCTTTTTGCAAAAAAAGCCACAATAGACGAGCCGGCAAAAGTCGCCGACCAGTACAGCCAGAGATCGCCGACTGCTCCTGACAACACGGCCGGCGCAAACGAACGCGCGGGGTTCATCGACGCGCCTGAAATGAAAGAAAGGAAAAGGATGTCAAGACCGACCATCCCGCCTATGGCAACTCCACTGAATCCTTTCAGCCCCTTCGTGTAGACGACTGCATAGATTACCGCCATGAGGAACCCTGTTGCGAGAACTTCAACCGCTACTATGAGGGGGAGCGGGAACGAGTAGTCCGGGGCGTTTGCGCCAAGGTTCGCTTCCGTGCCGACAAACGCCATCACAAACAGGCTGCCCAACACTGCGCCTATCATTTCCGCGCCGAGATACACCGGAAGCTGCGCCTTTGAAATGTGACCTGTGATAAAGAACGCGACAGTCACAGCAGGGTTAAAGTGCGCCATCGAGACCTTGCCAAACGCGTAGACGCACGCCGCGACTGCTATCGCCGGCGCAACGGCTGCAAAAGGCGTCCCGTACGCCCCGCCTGCCTGCGCGTCGATGACGACAGACCCTGTCGCAAAGACCACCACGAAAAAGGTGCCGGCAAGCTCTGCGACGAATCTTTTCCTGTTTGCAGAAAGGCTAGCGGCTATGCTCGAGGTTCTTGACAAGCTCTTTTACTCTTCTCTCAATGTCGTCGCGGATCTCGCGGACCTTCTCGATGGGCTTGCCCTTCGGGTCCTCAATCCCCCAGTCGACAGGGTTGTTCAGGAAAAGCAACGGACACTCTGCCTTGTCCATGCAGCCCATGTTCACCGCTTTTTCAGAGTCGCGTATCATGTCCTCCGTGATTATCTTTGACTTTTGCGAGCTGATGTCGACGCCTGCCTCCTTCATCGCCTGGACTGCAAGCGGGTTTATCTGCGACGCAGGCTTGGTGCCGGCGCTGACTGCGCGAAAGCCCTTTGGCGCATACTTGTTGAAAAAGCCTTCCGCCATCTGGCTCCTGCCAGCGTTTTCCACGCAGACAAAGAGTATGGTCTTCATTTCACGGCCCTCACGACAACGCTTGTTATCTTTCTGCCGTCGCCTTCCTGCATGTATGGCTGTTCCTGCAGAACGCTCACATCGGAAAATCCGGCCTTCTTGATGCTTGCTAGGTAGTTTTCAAGCGTCAGCGCGCCGTCGATGCAGCTGCACCATTTTTCCGCGTCGACGCTTTTTGCCTCGCTGTCAGTCACAAGGTCGGAGATGACCATCCTGCCGCCCTTTTTCAAGATCCTGCGCACCTCGGAAAACGCGCGCACCTTGTCTGTCGTTAGATTGATGACGCAGTTGCTGATCACAGCGTCAGCCGTGCCGTCGTCGACCGGTATGCGCTCCTCGATGTCGCCCTTGCGGAACTCGACGTTGTCATAGCCGGCGGCATTCTTTCTTGCCCTTGAGAGCATCTCGTCTGTCATGTCGATGCCAATCGCCCTGCCTGTTTTGCCAATAGTTTTTGAAGCCAGAAAAATATCAATGCCCGCGCCCGAGCCGAGGTCCACCACCGTTTCGCCTTCCTTCAGGCCGGCAAAGTTGAGCGGGGCGCCGCATCCCACGCCAAGGACCGAGCCTTCGGGCACGCCTGCAAGCTCTTTGGCGTCATAGCCTACCATCTCCGCGGCCTGCCTTGGAGTCCCGCAGCCGCAGTCGCCGGGCGCGCAGCACGACTCGTTCAAAACCGCGACCCTGCCGTATTTCTCGCGTATCTTTTCCTTTATCTGCACGCCTATGCTTTACCGGGGAAACTATTTAAGCTGTCAAGGGTAAACCGTTGCAGTTGGTGTAATGGTGGAAACCAAGCTCCCGATGGCCCCGGCCTGCGGCTTTTCCGGCTACGACGCCTCGTCGCTCATGTCCGAGACTGCGAAACTGAGAAAGATAATCACAAAGCGCGGGACGCTTGAGATACTGATACCGCTCTGCTGCACAACCGAGCCCGTGCGCTACAAGCAGTTCCGCGGCACGATAAAGGGCATATCGAGCAAGACGCTTGCAAGCAGGCTGAAGGAACTTGAAAAGCTCGGCATACTGCAGAGGCAGGCCTACAACGAGATCCCACCCCGCGTAGAATACAGGCTGACCGCAAAGGGCCAGGAACTGGTCGAGTCGGTGCTTAACCTGCTTGAATGGATGCGAAAGTGGTCAGGCGCAAAGAGGTAGCGGCGCAAACCTGTAGAGGCTCGCCATCTCCATCGCCTTTTCGCGCTCTTTTCTCCTGCGCTGTTCAAGCATCAGGCCGGCGATGTTGCGCGACCTTTCAAGGTGGTCAAACACTATAGTGGTCAGGCCTATCTTTGCAAGGAGCTTGCCTATCACAAAGACGATGCGCCGCATGACAAGGTCGCGGATTTCCGCAATTCCACGCAGCTGCTCGACTGTAGATTTCGAGTCGCTTCGCACCTGGATGACAAGGCGCTTTCTGTTTGCGCGCGTCCTCCTTATCTGCACGAGGTTGTCCCTCAGCGCGAAATAGATGGCGAGGAGCTCCATCCTCTGCACCCCGAAGCGCTCGTTTTTTAGCGCGGGGCGGACGGACATTATCTTGCTGCTTTCGGTGTGGTGGTTGTACCAGGCTATGTAGCCGGAAGGCGAGGCGTCAGCGTCTATAACTATTGTGTGCTGCCGCAACACGTACTTACTATATGCGCCGGCCCGTATATGTGCATATTCAACGGGGAGCATGTGCGACTATAGAAAATACTTCTTGCACATAGATTGCGTAAAAGAGGTTGATGGTGTGGCCCCGAAGCGTCATCGGTGGCAACGGTTCTGCTGTCGGGGTTTCCAGTCAACCTCAATAACAGGCAGGCTTGACTCTGCGGCGACTGCACAAAAGCCTATCCTATGTAAAACACCGGCAACAATATAGCTCCAGCTGATCTATGCGGCAGGCATGGGCAAGCGTGAAATATCATTTTTGAAAAGTTTTTTCATGCCCGACAGCATGTGCCGCAGCTGCGGCGCCGAGCTCCCTGTGGCGTCGGTATGCAGGGGCTGTGGCGGCCTGCTTTTCCGCGGCTGCAAAAGGTGCCAGACAGTCGCCGACGCGTCGCACGCCGAGTGCCGGGTCAGGACCTGACGCTTTTCGCAAACTTGTCAAACAGCCTGTCCCTCTCGGCCTTTTCACCCTGCATGACCGGGATTGCCTCCTTCTTCCCAAGCGACGACAGGTACTGCACCGTGATGTCGATGTCGTGTATCTGGCCGAGCATGTCCTGGAGCTCCTTGAACCTTTCCTCGGCAGGCTTTTTCCCGTTCAATATTTTTGACGCCTTTTTCTCGTGGGGCTTCCTCTGGCGTGCGGGCATGGCCTCTAGCACGTAGCGCAGCTTTTTCAGGTCCTTGCGCAGCCGGTGGAGCTCCTCGACGTTCTTTCTGTCGGCTGTCACGACCGGGAGTTCTTTCTTTACCTTACCGAGCAGCCTGCCTGCCACCTCGTCCATCCTTGATTCTAAATCACCGTCCTTGAGCCCCTTCAGGGATGCGGCAGGCATGGCAGAGACGCGCCTTGCCATCCTGACTGCGCCTGCCACCTCTGATTTTCTTTTTCTGTCAAGATCCGCCGCAAGCTGGACGAAAAGGTCTCCCTGCGCGCGGGCGGCAATCCTTCCCCGGATTATGTCATAGTCGCGCACGCGGCTGTTTGACCTGAAAAACTGCTTGTGCGCGTCTATCTGCTTCCGGTTGCGCCTGCGCAGCTTTTTTGGCATGAGCATAAAAGTCGCCTCGAGCCGCCTGAGCGCGGTCCTGACGTCGTGCACCTTCTCGTCGTTCTCAGGCTCCCCCATGTACTCTTCAAGGCGCTCTTTCACCCTCTTTGCGCTCTTGTCAAACTGCCTGGCAAAAAGCGCCGCGGAGCCCATCGTCAGCCCTTGCCCTGGACTGACGCAAGGAAGGCGTCTATGCGTTTTTGCAGGTCGGCGTTTATCTCCGGTATCGGCCTGTTGCCGTTTATTATCACGAGGCTGTAGCGCTTCTTCATCTTGCGGAACTCCTTGGCTATCATCCCCTGGTATATCAGAAACGACTCGAACATGTCGTCTGAGAGCCCCATGTCGGCGCCTGACTCGTAGTAGTCAAGGTAGGCGTTTTTCTGGAACACCCTGTGCACCAGCTCCTCCGGCTCGACGTCGAGGTAAAAGACGAGGTCCGGGACGAGCGCAAAGCTGAACAGGTTGTGCGACCAGCGCCTGCTGATTCCGCGGACCGCCTCCCTTGCCATCAGCGTGTAGATGTACCGGTCAGCAAGCACGATGTACCCGGCGCGCAGCGCCGGGATTATCTTGTTTTCAAGCTGGTCGGCAAAGTCTGCCGCGTAAAACAGGCTGAGCGTCTTGCGTCCGGCAAAGTTGCGCTTGGCTTCAAGTATCCCCTCGCTTATCAGCTCCGACCTCTTTAATCCGACGTTTATGACCGCGTGGCCGGCCGCTTCAAGGTGCGCGGTTATCATGCCTATCTGCGTGCTCCTGCCAGACGCGTCGGGGCCTTCTATGACTATGAGCCGGCCTTTTATCTCGCTGTCGTCGACGTAAGGTATGCCGTGGCCGTAGAACCTGAGAGTCCTGGCCTGCGACGCGCGCTTCACTTTGCCGGCGCCTCCTTTTGCAGGTTCTTGAACATCGACTTTGGCAGAGTCTCGAGCACCTTCTGCCTGACCTGCCTCTGCTGCTCCTCGATGTCAGTCGTGCCGTCGATTACTGCGAAATTCTCCGGGCCTATCATCGACTCGTACTGCTCTACTATCCTGCCCTGGAATATGCGATAACTCTCGTACGGGTCGTTGCTCAGGTTCAGGTCCATCCCTGCCTCGTAATACTTCAGCTTCGGCCTGTTCTTGACTATCCTGTCAAACGCGACATCCACCGGCACTCTGAAATAAAAGGCGATGTCGGGCCTGACCGCAAAGTCGTACATCTGGCGCACCCAGCGCGGGTGGCAGCCGCGCACCACGTCGCGGGCAAACGCCGTGTAGATGTACCTGTCGGCAAGCACCACGTAGCCGGCGTGCAAGAGAGGCAGTATGTGCCTTTCATAGCGGTCCGCAAAGTCGGTAGCATGGAGCAGGCTGAACGTTATTGGCGTCAGCAGGCCCTTCTTCTTGCCCTTTGACGTTATCTCCTTGACAGTCTCCGACGAGTTCCACTCTGTGAAATATACCGGCACTCCGGCGTATTTCAGCCACTTTTCAAGCAGCCGTATCTGCGTCGACTTGCCCGAGCCGTCCACGCCCTCCACTATTATCAGCTTGCCCGGTATCGCTTTTTTCATGCTATCACCCTGACAGACGCCGGCTGGCCCTTTGGAGCGTTGTTGACCTGGCAGCTGACAGCCACGTTGAACGCGCGCTCGAAATTGCGGAGCGCGTCGGCCACCAGCATCGCCGGCACCGGCTGCTTGCCCTGTAGTATCCTGATGCCCACCTTCTTGCCTGATATCGAGAGCCGGGCCATCGCCTTTGACCTTTCGAGGATGGTCGAGAGCACGATGCACGCCGAGATCTTTTCAATAGAGCGCATGTTCTGCGGCTCCAGGATGGAGCGGTAGCGCGCAAACAGCCAGTCAACCGTCTTTTCCTTTTTCGTGTGCACTATGGCAAGGGCAAGTATCAGCTGCTCCCTGTGAGTCAAAAACGCGTTGTCCTCGTCTATTATCAGGTGGAACAGGTTGCTCAGGTTCGTTACAGAGGGCAGGTCTGACATCTGCTTGAGCGCGTGGCTCAGAATCACTCGCTCTTTTTCGCGCATCAGGCCCGACGACACGAGCGGCCTGACAAGCGAGAACGCGTACTGCGACAGCGGCTCCACCTGGCAGGCAAACGTGACGTGGGCCTTGGCGCGCTCGCTCGAGATGCTACCACTGTAAAACGTCTTGGCGTCGCGCAAAAATGCCGACAGTATGCCTTCCCGGAGGCCGCGCGCGCTCACCACAATCTTGTCAAAGCCGAGCTTTTGCATCAAAAGCGAAATTATGGTCGAGCCGGCGACAATCGTGTCGACCCTGTTGCTTCCAATAGCCTTGGCTTCTGCAAGCTCGTCTGCGTCCATGCGGTACAGCTCCCTT
Source organism: Nitrososphaera sp. (assembly GCF_013388945.1). Classification (GTDB taxonomy): domain Archaea; phylum Thermoproteota; class Nitrososphaeria; order Nitrososphaerales; family Nitrososphaeraceae; genus Nitrososphaera. Next base: position 235,155 of record NZ_JACAEH010000004.1, read on the forward strand.
GCTATCGCAGACACGGAAGGGTAGTCGAGCCGGTAGTTGTGTATCTTGTCAAGCTCATAGTCGGACAGTTCCTGCTCGTAGCGCGCGATTGCGCGCAGCGTCCCGCCGACGCCCACAAGCGTGGTGTCGATGCTCATGCCAAGCTCCTTTTTCTCCGGCAGCACGTCGAGTATGTGGTCCTCCATCTTGCCGTACGCTTTCTTTGAAAAGACTCCATTTTCGCTGTACCTCTGCGAGAGCCTCAGCGCGCCGAGGGGGTACGACCTGACCTTTTTGATGGAGTAGTTTTCAGTGTATACCATCTCAAGCGACCCGCCGCCCAGGTCGAAAAAGAGCGACGTAGGCACGCACGTCGACTCGAGCGCGCCTACATAAGAATAGAATGCTTCTTCCTGGCCCGTCAGAACCTTGAACTGAAAGCCCGTCTGGTCCCTGACCAGCCTCAGAAAATCAGCCTTGTTGACCGCGTCCCTGACGGCGCTTGTTGCCACCGGCAAAACGTGCCGTATAGAGTCAAAGCCTATCACGTCGCGGAACAGCTTGAGCGCTTCAATTGTGCGCTCGACCGGCTCGCCCTTCAAATAGCCCGCCTTTGTCAATCCCTCTCCCAGTTTCACCTTCACCCCTTCCTGCTGGTATGCAAGGTAGCTGCCGTCCTTTCTGACGTCATAGTTTACCATCTTGACAGAGTTGAAGCCAAGGTCGATGACAGAGACTTTCATGATTCCACCCTCTTCATGATCCTCGGGGTGAGCAGCCACCGAAGCTCGCCTTTCGGATTTGGCCTGAATGAAGTGACGCCGACGCGCGCAAGGCCCGCCTTTTTCATCACTATCCTGCCCTTCTGGCCGTCAAACGCAAGCTCGCTCACAAGTGTGCTGAGGTAGGGCTCGTGGCCCACGACCATGACAGAAGCCTCGGGCTTGAGCTTGGCAAGCCTCTCGTACAGTTTGGTTCTGCTCCCCTCCGGCTTTAATTCGTCCCAGTCCTGCAACCTGTTTTTTATCTTTAACTTTTTGGCGACGATGGCGGCCGTCTGGTGCGACCTTGCAAGCGGGCTTGTGGCGACGATGTCGGGCCTGACGCCGAGCTTTGCGATCGCGCCGGCTATCTCCTCCACCTCTTTTTCGCCGGCTACAGTCAGCGCCCGCTCTGAATCCTTGCTGCCAGCGGCAAGCCTCTTGCCTGCCTCGCCGTGGCGCAGGACATAAAGCTCCACGTGCGCTGGTACTGGAGGCATGTATATCAAACTTGTCTATATAGAGATAGTATCAAAATTATAAAAAAGAAGGGGAGGCCCTTCCGCCTGCCCCTCAGTTGTCGCCGTTTGGACGCCGGTCCTGAAGCTCCAGGAACAGCAGCTGGCCGCCCTCTTTCAGGTCGTGGTCCCTGATGCGCGAGTCTGCGTTGACCGTGTCCTGGTCGGTTATGCCGTGCGCCTGCACGTCAAAGAGAAAGAGAGTGCCTTTCTTCTGCCCAAACAGGCTCGAGACGTCCACGATGCCCGAGGTTTCCCATCCGCCAGCGTCGGCGGCGATCTTGTCTACGGGCGCGCCGGCGGTAGTCGGGTCGAGCACGACGCTCCTGTCGATCTCCGCTATGCGCGTTATCGTGCCCTTCTTGGGGTCGAGCTTGACGATGCTTGCCTCGTTCGGGTTGGCCGCGCCGGCCCCGAAGAGGACCTCGCCTGTCAGGGTGTCATCCTCGGCCTTGTCTTCCTGCACGTAGACGAACCCGTTGTCCGCCCAGTCAAGGTTGTCGGGCGAGCGGAGCTGGCGCGCAGGGTCGGCATCGCCGTCGTAGGCTATGGTGACCTTGCCAGTCAGCTTTTTGACGTCGGTGTCGATCAGGTATATGGTGCCAAACGTGTCGGCTCCGTTGCCTGCCGGGTTGACAGCGTACGTGTCAACGCCCGTTGAAGCCAGCACGACCTGCCTGCCGTCCCTGGGGTTGGTCGCCACGTCCTCGGGGCGGGAGAAGCCAAACGCGCCAAGCGCCTCGGCCTGGGTCCACAGGTTCCTCTGGGTCGGGTTTCCGTACTCGTCGTAGCCGGTGGAGCCGTTCTCAGAGGGTGCGCCCTTGCTGGTGTCCAGCTTCATCCACTTGCCTTTCAGCGAGCCGGAGGTGTTAAAGTCAAGGGGGGTCCTCTCGCCGGTGTCAGACACCCAGACGTAGAGGCTGCCGCCGCGCAGGCCGTTCCTTTCAAGGAAGTCGCTGCTGTCGGGCTTTTTCTCGCCGACGTAGAGATACAGGGGCGCCGCTTCGTCCTGCCCGTCGCCGTCCGCGTCAAAAGGCGACGTGTCGTCAGACAGTATGAACGCGACAAGCTTGCTGGAGCCGGTGTCTACCTGCGTGCTGCTCTCCCATGATCCGCGGCCCAGGTCGGGCACGTGCCAGATGGAGTGGGTCTCGGGGTCGATTGCCCAGAAGGCGCCGCCCACGGGGTTGAAGCTTCCGCCGTCCTCCTCGTTGGTCATGAAGATGCGGTCCTCTATCCCGCGCTTGCCGCCAAACTCGTATGGCTCAAAGAGGTTTGCAGAGCAGAAGCGGCTGAAACCGGGGAAGTCGTTTGAAAGCAGGCTCGCGTCGGCGGCGATGTTGCCGTTGGCGTCGTAAATCCTGTTGTAGGCAACGCCGCTGTCGACTATCTGGCGCGTGTCCTTGTTGATGTCAAAGTACGAGACGCGCGCCCCCGTGAGGCTGAACGTGCCGCCCATCCCGTTGTCGACCTGGTAAGAGTTGCCGTCGCCGGCGCCCAGCTCGTGGTTGGCAAATACGCGGACCGTGCTCTTGTTCAGCTCATAGGCTCCGAGCCCGTCAAGCACGCCCACAGAAACGTAATCGCCGATAGCCTGGCCTATCGTGTGGATTTCTGTTATGGATTCGCATTCGGGGCCGTCGCACTGTGCCATTTCCGGAAGACCTGCCGCCTCTGCAGAGTTTTGCAACGCCGATGACAGGGGCATCAGCATTGCAAGCACCGCAAAAACGGACAGAATTCGTTTCGTGTTTGTCATTGGTTATACCAGTTGAGGTCTGGATAAAAGCAGAGTCCGAACGAATCATGTTGGCGTCCGTACGCCCATTACCCGCGCCGTACGCCTCATGCACGAGTATGATTCATGGATTGCCCCGCGGCAGGGCTATAGATGCAGCATTCTCGCTGCTGAAACTAGATAATCTACCTTCTGTCCTGCCTTGAAAAGGAGAGCACGAGGCCGGCTGAAGGGGAGATCTTCAGCCGGTATTCCTCGTCCCTTGCAAGAGGGATGAGCGAAACAGAAGAACCGGGGCACGACGGGCACGACACGTCGCGCTCGGCAAGCACGGTCGCGCTCCAGAAGCACGACTCGCAAAGAGCAAAGCGCTTCCTGGCAAGCTTTTGTGTCGTCACCGCGTTTGCGTGCATCGTCATTTATTTCGGGGACTCGGCTCATAACCGTTGCCAACAGCTAACACGTAGAGCGCGCGTGCAAAACGGCTTTCCGTTATTCTATATTGGATAGCCTTTTTTCCAGAGAAGGACAACACGAGACAAGTTGAGGTTGGGAGCCCCGGCACCGGCAGTTCCCCCGCTCATCCCAAAACGGCGCCCGGGGTTACAACCATCAACGCAAGATTATGTCTTTTTGTGAAATAATTTTCAGGCCGCGCTGAACGCGGAAACACTAGAGTATAGTTCTATATGATTTCCATATGCCTATGTTGCCATACATGTTTCTCGTGAATTATATACGCTAACCATTAATCGGCTCTCTCGTTTCCCCGAATCATGCACGGCTTTGAACGTACCATGTTAGTAGGCCTATTTGCCGGCATGCTTTTGGCGTCATTTTTGCCAATGTCAATGTCGACGCAGGCCTACGCACAAAAGAGCGTGACCATTAACGGAGCAGGTGCAACTTTTCCCTTCCCGTTAATCGACACGTGGAGAGTTGAATACAAGAAGGTTGACGCAAGCGTTAACCTGAACTATGCTTCAATCGGAAGCGGCGGAGGCATCAGGCAGTTCACCGAGAAAACAGTCGACTTTGGAGCAAGCGACGCGCCGCTGACCGCAGCGCAGACTTCTGCACTCCCCGGCACAGCAGTCCACATACCCGAGACCATAGGCTCTGTGGTGGCAGCCTACAACATACCCGGCATATCCAGCAAGGGCATGAAGCTGACCGGCCAGGTGCTTGCAGACATTTACCTCGGCAAGATAAAGAGGTGGGATGATCCTGCCATCAAGTCGCTCAACCCCAACCTGCCGCTTCCAAGCAGGGACATCCTGGTGGTGCGCAGGTCTGACGGCTCTGGCACTACCTTTGTCTGGACCAGCTACCTGTCGCAGGTGAGCGAAGAATGGAAGTCGAAGGTCGGATCAGGCACGTCGGTGTCGTGGCCCACCGGCAGAGGAGCCCCGGGCAACGAGGGCGTGGCAACCACCATCAGGGGAGCCAAGTACTCCATAGGCTACGTCGAGCTCTCGTACGCGCTGACCACCGGCATGAACTATGCGTTCATCAAGAACCCGGCGGGCAACTTTATCGAGCCGACGCTTGAAACCACCAAGGCGGCCGTCGGAGCTTCAGCAACCAGCCTTCCTCCAGGCGACGCCTCGTGGTCAAACGTGGCACTGCTGAACGCACCTGGCGACAAGTCGTACCCGATAGCGAGCTTCTCCTACCTGCTCCTCTACAAGGAGATGAGCACGAGCCCCAAGGTAGACAGCAAGGAGAAGGCCAAGGCTGTCATCGACTTTATCGCGTGGGCAATCAGCCCTGACGGTCAAAAGTACGCTGCAGAACTGCAGTACGTGCCTCTGCCGGACGAGGTGGTCCAGCTGAACCAGAGGACTCTGGCATCGCTGACGTACAACGGCGAGCACCTGTACACCGCACCGGGCCAGTCTTCAACAACAGGCTCCACGACAACCTCAACGTCGACAGAGCAGACCGTGACCTACAAGGCAAAGCTGACGCTGAGCGCCTCGATGGTCAGCAAGACCGGCTCTTTGACGATGTCGCTGCGCAACCCGGCCACAAGCGACGCCCAGATCTACGGCTTCCAGGTGACGCTTGACGGCGCTGGCATCACCAAGGCGACGGCGCCCAGGGGCTGGACTGCAGAGTTTGACGGCGACACGGTGATCTTTAGCACCGAGACAGCGCCGATAAACAAGGCCAAGTCGGGCCTGTTCAGGGTGACTGCAGACACCACGGTCAGCAGCATCGACTGGGAGACCTACGACCTGGACGGCAACGTCATAAACGCCAAGACCACGGCGGTAAGGGTAAGGTAACCCTTACCATCCTCTCTTTTTCTATATAGTTCACAATAGACTATTGCTTCTCAGGTGACAATTGTAAAATAACCTCCAAGGCGTCTCTCACTAGCGAGACAGGGGCTTATGGCGAGATCGGCAAGACGCGTGCACTGGGCGACAACGTTTCTCGTCGCGGCCTCGATAACACTTTTGCTCGTTTATGCCGGACCGAGCGCTGCATCGCAGGTCCAGCTCACCGGCGCCGGCGCGACCTTTCCATTTCCCCTGATAGACACCTGGCGCGTCGAGTACCAGAACGTCAAGTCCGACGTGAACATCAACTACCAGTCGATTGGAAGCGGCGGAGGCATCAAGCAGTTCACCGAGAAAACAGTCGACTTTGGCGCGACAGACGCGCCGCTTTCGTCGTCGGAAAGAGAGGCCGCGCCCGGGGCGGTCCACATACCCGAGACCATAGGCTCTATCGTGGTTTCGTACAACATACCGGAAATACCGGGAAGCGGGCTCAGGCTCTCCGGCCCGGTGCTCGCAGACATTTTCCTTGGCAAGATAACAAGGTGGGACGACCCGCAAATTCAAGAGATGAACCCTGACGTCCAGCTTCCGTCAAGGTCCATAGTGGTGGTGCACAGGTCAGACGGCTCGGGCACCACCTTTGTCTGGACCGACTACCTCTCAAAGGTGAGCCCTGAGTGGCGCGACGCGGTAGGAACCGGCAAGTCGGTGCAGTGGCCCACCGGCGTGGGCTCGCCCGGCAACGAGGGCGTGTCAAGCTCCATCAAGGCAACGCCTTACACGATAGGCTACGTCGAGCTGTCGTACGCCATCACCACCGGCATGACGTTTGCACACCTCCAGAATAGGGAGGGCAACTTTATCGAGCCGTCTTTTGATTCGGTGAGCGCGGCCATCGCCGCTTCTGCCGGCTCGCTTCCTGCAGGCGACGAATCGTGGGAGCACGTCTCCACCACGGATGCGCCCGGCGAAAATTCCTACCCGATTTCCAGCTTTTCCTACCTTCTGCTTTACAAGGAGATGGGCGACAACCCCACCATGACAAGAGAAAAGGCAAGGGAGGTCGCCGAGTTTGTGCAGTGGGCGGTGACAGACGGCCAGGCATTCGCTTCAGACCTTGGCTACATCCCGCTTCCAGACGAGGTGGTAGAGCTCGACCAAGAAACGCTTGCCTCGCTGACATTCAGGGGCGAGCCGGTGCTTGGATCGGAGCAGGAGGTTCCTGCCTCTCAATCAACGGCAGGGCTAGAGATCGCGCTTTTGATAGCAGCCGCTGCCGGCGCTGTCATCTTCTTTTACCTGCGCCGCCGGACGCGCCCGGCACCTGTACAGGGCAAGAGCAAGACGGAGAAGCTCTCTGCAGGCCTGCTCTTGCAGCGTCCCCGCGGGGACAGGACCTTCCGCTTCATAGTGATAGCCGGCGCGGGCTATTCGCTCTTGATGCTCGGGCTGGTGGCGTTTTCCGTGGCCGAAGGCTCGGCGCCGGTCCTTGCGTACGAAGGCCTCGGCTACTTTTTCGGGACAGACTGGAACCCGGTGGAAGGCCGGGAATCCTACGGTGCATTGCCGTACATCACCGGCACGCTTGCAAGCGCCGCGATAGCCATGGTAATAGGCGTCCCCGTAAGCCTTGGCATCGCCGTCTTTATCTCTGAAATCGCGCCTGCAAAGATAGGCACGCCCATAGGGTTCATAGTCGAGATCCTTGCGGCAATCCCGAGCATCGTCTACGGTCTCTGGGCGCTTCTGGTCTTCAGGTTCTGGATCCTAGACCTGGTAGAGCAGCCGCTGTACGACAGCCTGGGCGAGTCTCTTTCCATATTCGGCCAGTCGCCTTTTGGCCTCGACATACTTACTGCCGGCATCGTGCTTTCCATCATGATAATCCCCATCATCTCCTCCATATCCAGAGAGGTGCTCAGGGCCGTCCCACACACGCAGCGCGAAGCCGCTTACAGCCTGGGCGCGACGCGCCTTGAAGCCGTCTGGCACTTTGTGTTCCCGTACGCCAGGGCAGGCATACTTGGCGCGGCTATTCTGGGCCTTGGGCGCGCGGTCGGCGAAACCATACTTGTCACGATGGTTATAGGCAACGCCGTGGGGCTGGACGCCATCCCGACGACGCTTTTCAGCTCGAGCCAGACGCTTTCAAGCCTCATCGCCAACGAGTTCAACGAGGCCGCGTCGCCGCTGCACGTGTCCGCGCTTATCGGCCTGGGCCTGACGCTTTTCATACTCACCATGGGCATAAACGTCGGCGCGCAGTTCCTCGTTTCTAGGATGGTCAAGGTCGCGCCGGGAGGAAGGGAGTAGCATGTCAAAGCGCCAGGAACGCATGAAGATAATCCAGAACGCGGTAGAGAGGACCAACGCCCGCCGCAAGCTGATGAACACGGTCTTCACCTACGTCACCATCGGCTGCGTGGCGCTTGCCATGATTCCGCTTGGCAGCATACTGATAGAGGTGTTCAAGAACGGCGCCGGCGCCATCAACGCCGAGTTCCTGACGCAGCCCCAGGGCTCAATAATAACGGGCGATGGAGGCATAGGCCCTGCTATCCAGGGCACGCTTTTGGTCATGGGGCTCGCCTCTCTCATAGGGATACCGGTCGGCGTCCTCACCGGCATCTATCTTTCCGAGTACGCCCGCGACAGCAAGTTTGCCCGCGCCGTCAGGTTCTTCAACAACGTCATGACCGGCCTGCCGTCAATAGTCATCGGCATCGTGGGGTTCATCCTCCTTGTCGTAACCGTAGGCTCGTTCAACATCATGGCGGGCGCGTTTGCGCTTTCCATAATAATGATACCGATCGTGGTGGGCGTAACGGAAGAAACGCTCAAGCTGGTGCCAAACTCGGTGCGGGAAGCCGGCCACTCGCTTGGGATTCCCAAGTGGAAGGTCACCATATTCATCACGCTCATGGCTGCAAAAAGCGGCGTCCTGACCGGCATCGTGCTTGCCATGTCAAGGATCGCCGGCGAGACGGCGCCGCTCATTATGACCATCCTTGGCACCAGCCTGTTCTTCCAGTGCCTGGACTGCCCCGTCGATGCGCTCCCACTCAGGATATGGCGCCTTGCTTCGCTCCCCTACGAACACGCAGAAAGCTTTGGCTGGGGCGCCGCGCTCATACTGATACTTATAGTGCTGTCGCTTTCAATGGTGCTCCGGTTCTTCGTGCTCAGGCGCTCGGGCGGCAGGGCGCCCTCGCTCAAGCTCTAGGGCAACTCGACAGGCGTCTATATTGCCCTACATATTTCATTTAGGCAACCATTATGTAGCTTGAAGCCAAAGAGAGTCGGATGACGAGCGAGGAGTATTTAAGTAGTCAGGATTATCAGCTTGCCAAGACCGTGGCAAAGCCTGGTTACAAGGTTTCCGTCCAGCGCCTCAATTCCTGGTTCTTTGAGAAAAAGGCACTCAAAGAGATAAACCTCGATGTAAAGGAAAACACGGTAACAGCGCTCATCGGGCCCTCCGGCTGCGGCAAGACCACACTTATTCGCTCATTGAACCGCATGAACGAGATGACCCTTGGCGCAAGGGTGGAAGGAAGCGTTTTCTTGGACGACGTTGACATTTACGACAGGACGGTAGACCCTGTCATCATAAAGAGGCGCATCGGCATGGTGTTCCAGAAGCCAAACCCGTTCCCCACGATGTCAATCTACGACAACGTCGCGGCGGGCCTGAGGCTGAACGGCATCAGGGACAAGCGCCTGATAAACGAGATAGTCGAAGAGAGCCTGAAAGGGGCCGCGCTCTGGGACGAGGTCAAGGACGAGCTGGGCAAGCCCGGCATAAGCCTCTCCGGCGGCCAGCAACAGCGCCTCTGCATTGCGCGTGCGCTTGCCATGCAGCCAGAAGTGCTCTTGATGGACGAGCCCACGTCGGCGCTTGACCCCATAGCGTCAGCGAAAATAGAGGAGCTGATGCACGACTTGAAGAGGGACCTGACGATAATCATAGTCACCCACAACATGCAGCAGGCGGCCCGGGTCTCCGACTTTACCGCGTTCATGTACCTGGGCGAGCTCATCGAATACGGCCCGACCACCAGGATATTTGAGAACCCCGATAAAGAGCTGACCGAGCGCTACATCTCGGGCAAATTCGGTTAGAAAAGCACAAAAGAGTGCCAATTTGTAGGTCTCATTGATGACCCGACTGCTCGACTACGGCCTTGGAAGCCTCAGCAACCTCATCATGAAGATGGCCGACCTTTCGGTGCGCTCTGTCGACACTGCGATAGAGCTGTACGAAAAGGGCGACGGCGACAAGTCGCAGCTTTTCGAGTGGTCGGAGCAGCTGCGCGTTTTGCAGGACGAGATAACCGAGCTTGCAGTGGAGCTCATCGCGCGGTACCAGCCTGTCGCAACCGACCTGCGCTTCATCAGGTCGTGCATCGAGATATCCTACGGCTTTTCGCGCTTTGGGCGCTACGCCTACGACATCGTCGACGTGATAGGGGCTATGGGCTCGATAGCGCACTGCGACAAGAGCGCTGTGATGGAAATGGCCAAGACGACGACTGAAATGATCCACCAGAGCGTCCAGGCGCTGCGCACACGCGACAAGACTGCTGCCGAAAAGCTCTACCAGATGGACGACACTGTAGATGCATTATACCGAAAGCACCTGCGCGAGGCGATAACCCCGAGCACGAAAAAGGGCACAAACGACATGGTCAAGGACCCGCGCTGCTACGTCTCGACGCTTTTGATACTGCGCTACCTTGAAAGGATGGCAGACCACGCCTGCTACGTGGGCGACGCGGTCAACTACATAGTCACCGGATCGTCAAGCCCGCGCCGGTAGTATATAGAACACGTGCAAGTATATAGCCCACCATAGTCTATTCTCGCAAACCGTTTATTCATACCGCGGGTTGTCTCATCCGTTGAAGACAGCAACCAGGCAGGAGGCCGTGTCCGGCGACCACCGGGAAGTCCGCAAGGTGCAGTTCACCGGCAGGTCCACTTATGTTCTATCATTGCCAAAAAAGTGGATAGAGGAGATGCGCGTAAAGGCAGGCGACCAGGTCACGCTTGTGCGCGAAGCTGATAATTCATTGTCCATAGTCCCGATAAGCGCCGGCCCGGCAGACTCGCTTTCAGAGGCAACGGCCATAATCATGCCCGGCGACGGCAGCAACACGCTCAAGCGCAAGGTAGTTTCTATGTACCTGGCAGGCTACAACGTCATTCATTTGAAGCTAAAGGCTGGCAGGATAAACCCTGCTTTGCGCGACGCGGTGAGGGAAGTCGCCCGGCGCAACCTCGTGGGCACCGAGATGATAGCCGACGCGTCTGACATCATAACTTTGCAGGTGCTTCTGTCGTTGCCCGAGCTTTCCGTGAACACGGCGATAAGGCGCATGTACCTTATCGCGTCGTCGATGCACAAGGATTCCATGACCGCGCTCTTGGAGCTGAACCACGAGCTTGCAAAGGAAGTGATAAAGTCAGACGACGAGGTGGACCGCTTTTCGCTCTATGTGCTTCGCAACCTTGTCATGGCGACGCAGAACGGACGCGTGCTCCGGGAGATGGGCCTGAAGAACCCGTCTGACTGCCTGAGCTACCGCGTCGCCGTAAAGAGCATCGAGCGCGTGGCAGACCACGCCTGCGGCATTGCAGAGATGGCGGCAAAGCTGAAGGAAAAGCTGCCAAAAGAAACGACGCAGAAGGTGGAAAAGATGAGCTACCTTGCACTCACCGTGCTTGGCGACTCTGTCGAGTCGCTGCTCCGGCGCGACTACCAGCTTGCAGACAGGACAGTCGACGCGGTGGAGGGCATACACGCCCTGGAAGAAGAAGCGGCGGCTGCGATAGAGAAGGACAGGGTGAAGGACCCCGCAAGCGTCAAGCTCGTGCTTGAAGACATTCGCAGGACGGCAGAATACGCAAGCGACATCGCAGAGGCCGCGCTCAACGAGACGATAGACGAGGTAATAGAGAGGCAGACTGCCGCCAAGGCAAAATAAAAAGAAGAAAGGGCCGCTCAGCTTGTGAGCGGGAATACCGCCACCATTATCTGGGCGCTGTCGTACGCCGAACCATCGCCTTCAAGCTTTACCTTGAAGCTCCCGTTCTTCCAGCCCGCGTCAACAGCGGTGCTTCCAACCTGCATGGTTGCATACGGTATTGAAGTGGAGTTGGTCCAGACAGGGTTTGCCATCATCTGCGTGTGCCACGCCTGCCACTGCGTCGAGTTTGTCGTAGCAAGCTGCTGCGCCATCTGCGTGTGCCACGCCTGCCACTGCGCGTTGCTCCACGCCGGGTAGCTGGACATCGATGTCGCCGACATGCCACCCATCATGCCCATTCCACCCATTGCACTGCCGTGGCCCATCATTCCGCCGCTTGCAGTCGAGCCGTGCATCAAAGACATCATTGCCGCCGGGTCGGTGTTGGCGACTATCACGACGCCCGGAGCCAAGCCTGTCCCCGTGTACCTCAGAGAAACGCTCACCTGGCTGTCGCCGGTTATCGATACGCCTGTCACTCTTACGTTGCTGACGACGCTCGAGCCGGAGCTGCTAAACATCCCGCCGTACTGTGTAGTACTGCCGGTTGCCATCATGCCACTGCCCATCGCGCCCATGTCCATCCCCTGATGCTGCATCTGCGCGGACGCAGAGCTCCCGAGGGCGGAAAACAGGGCTGCAAAGGCCATGACCGCGGCCAGCCCGGCTATTGTTCCTGCCAGAAACAACTGTCGATTGTTCATGGCAAGCGTTTGCCCGCTCTGCCATTAAGCGGGGCGTGTACACCGGCTTGCACTGCACTAGCGGGGATACTGCGTCCAGCTGACCTTCTTTCGCGACTCGGAGGCCGCGCCGTCGGGCTTTCTCATGATGAACAGATACTTGAAGCCGCGGAGGTAAAAGTTGAAGCGCAGAGCCCTGCCGTGCCACAGCTGCGTGTTGGAGCTCTGTCCGCGCCTTGCAAGGCAGATGACGTCTACGGGCTCAAAGTGCCGTGCAAGCCTCTCGTAAACCCTGAACCCTACAGGCGTGAACTTTTTCTTGACCCACTGGTCGCCAATAACCCAGCCGATTACCTTGCCGGGCTTCATGACGCGATTGCACTCGGCCATCACCTTTTCAAGCTCGTCGTAAAACTCGTCAGTTTCTGCAGAGATCCGGCCGATGTTAGCCGGCTGGTCGTTGTAGTCGATGTTGTCGCCGTAAGGCGAGTCGATGAACACCATGTCGACGCTCGAGTCAGGAAGCGGGATCTTCCTTGCATCGTTCTGCACTATCTCGGGCCTCACGGGGTTCACGTCAAAGGCCCTGCATTTCCTGCCTTCCTCGTTGCACACGTCAAGCGTTGTGCCGCTTCCTGCCATCGGGTCAAGGACAAGGTCGCCGGGCTCGGTGTAGCGCTTGACCATGTTGTATATTGCAAACGCAGGCGTGACCCCGGCATACTTGTTGTCGCCCTTGGGGGTCTTGCCGTAGCTCTGCCGGGGGTAGTCCCAAAGCGTCGTGGACTCGAGCCGCGGCTTTTCTTCTTCATGCTTGAACGAGGCTATCTTGCCGTTTGGGTTCTTCATGTATGACAACAGCGCGCCTGCGGCCTCTGGCGTCAATGAATCACGCCACGACACTTCCATCTTTGCGAGGATCTTTTTTGCGTTCTTGGCAGATATGGTGGCGCCGTCCCTGGCTACCCTGACCTGGTACGGGTATCTGCCGCCCCAGGCCTCTGGCTCGATGTCCTTTTTCCCGTCGGATTTTGCCAAAAACGCGCCGTGGATGGTATCGGTGTCGAGGTTGAGCAGGAAAAGCGGATCGCCCTTTTTCACCGCAAGGACGCGGTCGCCGTAAAGCTTGCCTGACGCAAACAGCATGCGGTCAAAGCACTCGCGCTCTGTCTTGCCCGTGCAGGCGAAAATGTGCCCAGGCCTTCCGGCTCGCATCTGCACAGTTGCCTGCCCTTTCAGATTTAACGCTTCCGCCGAATCTTTTTACATCACTTTGCCGCAAGTATGACATGACCCTTTGCTACATATGCAACACTCGCACAGCGACGCTTGACTGCGTAGACTGCAGGAGGCCGGTGTGCAAAAAGTGCACCAGGGACTTTCCGTTCTCCCCGGGTGTCTGCCTCGAGTGTGCCACGAAGGTCAAGACGGGCCTTGGCGGCATAAGGAAGGACAAGGGCGAGATCTTTTAATCCGGCGCGCCGGTGCACAACTGCGTGAAGAACGCGCCGGCCGGCTGGAAACTAAAGTCGTCAAAAAAGGTGTACGACAACTTTTACCTCAAGGTGTACGAGGACGTGCTGGACCTTGCTGGCAGGGACAAGCTGTACATCCGCGCAAGGCGCCCCGACTACTCGACAATAGTGCCGTTTTCACATGACGGCCGGATACTGACGATAAAGAGCTACCGGCACCTGGTGGACTCGTGGCAGCTCGAGGTGCCTGCAGGCTATATCGAAAAGGGCGAGACTGCAAGGCATGCTGCAATCCGCGAGCTTGAAGAAGAAACAGGCTACCGGGCAAAGAAGATGGTGCACGTCGGCAGTTACACGCTTGACTATTCTATGTTTGCCCAGACAGGCAACGTGTTTGCGGCCTACGGCATAGAAAAGTCTGGCAGGCAGAATCTGGGCAGGATGGAAAAGATAGAGATAGAATTCGTTCCAATCGAGAAAATGAAGCAGATGCTGCTGAAAGGCAGGATACTGAACGCGGCGTCCATAGTGGCGCTCTATCAGGCGATACAATACCACGAATCTAGGAAATGACTTAAATCCTATTTCAACGAAATAACGTTATGTCATCTGTAAACGAGAGCCCAAACCACTTCATGGTGCTCGACGCGATCTCGAGAGGGATGAAGAATGCCGGCAAGATAGCCAAGGCCACCCGGCTTGACAAGGCCACCGTGGACATGGTGATAAGCGACCTCGCCGCGCAGCGCCTGATTGTCATTGTTGAGAAGAGGGGCTTTTTTGGCGGCAAGCAAGAGCTCCAGATAACCGAGACTGGCACGCGGGTGCTGGTAGCCAAGAAGCAGGAGCTTGAGAAAAAGTTCCAGCAGTTCCAGCAGTGGTATTCAAACGGCCAGATGCAGCAGCTGCAGAATTCCATGCAGATGGACAGGATGTGGCTGCCGTTCATGCTGTTTTCCGGAATCATGAACGCCATGTTCTTCATGTCCATGATGTCCTTCATGGGAGCTGCCATGACCCCGGCTGAAAGCGCGGCAGCTGGCGACGCCGGCGCAGACGTGGGTGCCGACGGGGCTGCAGACGGCGGCGGGGATGTCGGTGGAGATTTCGGCGGTGACTTTGGCGGCGGGGATTTCGGCTTCTAGCCGCCCCTGGACTTTTTGTAAGCCTGAGGGGCGACGACTGCAAAAGAGCCGGCCAATAGCGCAAGCGGCACCGACAGCAGTATAGAATACTGGTAGAGCGCAAGGTCGACTGTCTCTGCGACCAGGATGCACGCAGACTCGGTAGTCACGAGTATCACGGCGCTTGCCTTCAATATCGACCAGAGCTCCGGCTCTCTTTGAAGGCGCGCCAGCTTTTTCAGTCCGCTGGCAAAGTCGCGCATGGTACCGGCAAAGTTGGGGTAAAAGCCCTTCCTGTCTCCGTGCTCAAGGACGGAGCAGCAGCCGCACGCGTCGCCTACGCCGTGCCTGCCAAGGATGGTGAGAAACGTCGCCGCGCCCGCAAGAGCGTAGCCCATCGCGTAGGCGATGGCGATGCCGGCAGGGTTGAACCCAAAGACGTACAGGCCGGCGTTCTCGCCAAGCTCTGCAAAAGAGATGCACAGGATCTCGATTCCAAGCGCGGCAGCAAACATTTCTTTTGAATAGGAAAAGAAGCCGCGCAGCGCGCTGCGTCGCAAATGAGCGTCAGCGCAGCATTTTTGCTCGCTGCATACAATACACTGGACCTGGCTGCACTGCGTCAGCACGCACAGGCACTGCGAACACCTCTCCAACATTGTTAATGACCGCGACGAATATTTGAACCGTTTCTATGCCCTTATCTCTTCGAGCTTTCTTGGCGAGTGCCGCACCACAAGAGCGGCGACAAACACGGCGACCTGCACCAGCACTATCGTGCCTGCCGGAGCCAGGTTAAACGCATAGGACACAGCGATGCCTGTGATGACTGAAAACACGGAAACCGCGACGGAGATGAGCGCCGTCTTTTTGAACCCCTTGCCAAACAGCAGCGCCGTGACGTTTGGTATGACGATGAGCGACGATACCAGAAGTATTCCTACCAGCCTCATCGACACGACTGCAGCCACGCTTGCAAGCACCACGAAAAGGTAGTTGAGGTGCGCTATGGGAAGGCCGCTTACCCTTGCCTGCTCCTCGTCAAACGTGATATAGACCAGCTTTTTGTAAAGCAATATTACAATCGACAGTATGGCGCCGGCCATCGCAAGAATCGCCAGCGTGTCGTTCACGCTCACAAGCAGTATGCTCCCGAAAAGAAAGCTGAACAGGTCAAGCGTAAAGCCGCCGGACGCGCTCACAAGCAGTATGCCAAGTGCAAGCCCTGACGACAGCAGAATCGCGACAGTCGCGTCCGCCGGCACCTTTGTAGACTGCCGGAGCTTTGTTATCCCGAGCGCGCCCGCTATTGCAAGCCCGAGTCCGGTCCAGAGCGGGTAGACGCCGGCGACGAGGCCGACTGCTATCCCGCCAAAAGCCACGTGCGACAGCGCGTCGCCAAAAAGCGAGTTCTTGCGGAGCACCAAGAACAGCCCTATCACGGATGTAGTTATCGCAACCGCCACGCCGGCTATGAGCGCGCGTTGCATGAATCCAAACTCGAGGATCTCAAGCACCATCTTATCGCCTACTGGTGGTCGTGCAGGTGCATGTGCGCCTGCATGCTTGCCTCAGAATACGCCTTGAGCAGGTCGGGATTTTCAAAGAACTCGTGGGTGTGGCCGTGGAAGAACATGCTGCGGTTGATGCAGGCTACCCTGCTTGCAAGCTTGCTCACCGCGTCAAGGTCGTGCGACGACCAGATCATGGTTATCTTTTGCTCCTGGTTCAGCTTTTTGAGAAGGGCGTAAAACCGGTTCTGCGTCTCCAGGTCGATGCCGGTGGCCGGCTCGTCCAGTATCAAAAGCTCCGGCTCATTCACAATCGCCTTTGCTATTAGCACGCGCTGCTGCTGCCCGCCTGACAGCTCGCCGACGCGCCTGTCCCTGACGCCTGCAAGCCCGACTGTTTCAAGCGCAGAAGCTATACGCTCGCCCTCTGTTTTTTCCCCAAGGGTTTTTGTGATGCCAAGCGAGACTACCTCCTCGACTGTAGCCGGAAAGTTCTGCTCGATGCTCTTTCTCTGCGGCACGTAGCCCACCCTCTTGAAGAGGTGGCCGTTTTTGCGGATGTCCTCTCCAAACATCCTGATGGTCCCCCTGTATCCGCCGAGCAGGCCGAGCATGCACGAAAAGAGCGTGGTCTTGCCTGCGCCGTTTGGGCCAATCATGCCAAGCAGGTCGCCCTGCTCTACTGCAAACGTGATGTTGTCCAGTACCAAGGTGCTGCCGTAGGAAAACGACACGCCTTCAAGCTCGACTACTGGCATTCCAGGCCCTCCTTCAGGTTGGCGACGTTTTCTCTCATCTTTGCAATGTAATCGACGCCTGCGGCGCGCTCGTCTGCGTCTATACCTTCAACGGGGCTGAGCACCAGAACCCTGCCTCCGGGGATCTCGCCGGCGACCACTTCTGCAAGCCTCGGGTCAACGAGGTCTTCTGAATAGATGACGCTTATGCCAAGCGACCTGGCAAGCTCTATCACTTCCTGCAGGCGCTGGGGCAGTATCTCGCCTTCCGGCGATATGTCGTGAATCGCGTGCTGCTCAAGGCCGTACCTTTTCGCAAAGCGCCCGAACGCGTCGTGGAACGCGATAAACTCTGATTTCTCGCAACTGGACAGCTCGGATCTTATGAAAGAGTCAAGCGAGTCCAGCTCTGCGCTATAGCTGGCCGTGTTTTCGCCGTAATATTGCGCGTTGTCAGGGTCGGCCTGCGCAAGAGCGGCGCCTATCGCCTCCACCTGGCGCTTTGCAAGTATCGGGTCGAGCCAGACGTGAGGATCCACGGCGCCGTGTTCACCTTCGTGTACAAGCTCCATGCCTTCGCTTGTGTTCACTATTTTTCTTGCGCCGATGCCGTCTGCCCAGGTTTCAAACCCTGCACCGTTTATTATCAGCAAGTCCGCGGACCTGACCCTCGTCACGTCGCCAAGCGTTGGCTCCCAGTCGTGGGGCTCGATGCCAGGCGGCACAAGCGGCGTCACCGTGGCCCTGTCACCTGCAACATGCGACGCAAAATCATAGAGCGGGTAAAACGACGCCACGACCTGCAGCCTGTCTGATGTGGCCGTGCTCGCCGGCTGGCCGCCGGTGTAAACTGTCGCGACCATCGCAAGCGGTATGACGACTGCGATGGCTGCAAGCGCCGCCCTGCTCTGCCTCACACCGCCTTTAGGTGTTATTAACAATATATACTTTTGTTAATAAAAAATAAGATGTGTTTATAAGGCAGTTAATAACAAGAAGACGCGATGCCCATAGTCAGCATTTCCCTCAACGACGAGATTGTCGCCGAGCTTGACAAGCTGCAAAAGGCGCTCGGGTTCTCCGGCAGATCTGAAATCGTCAGGGCCGGCATCAGGACCCTTTTGGCAGAGGAAAAGGACAGGCAGAACCTTTCCGGCAGCCTGTATGCCATCTTGCTTGCGGTCCACGACGAAAAGTCCGACGACCAGGTGGTGCAGATGGAGCACGACTATGACAGGCTGATCGGCACGCACATACACAACAAGATAGACGGCGACAGGTGCCTTGAGATCTTTTTCCTGCGCGGCGACGCGTCGGAGATAAAGAACATGACCAAAAAGTTCCAGACAAACAAAAAGATGGATCACGTCAAGCTGATAGCGCTTTGATGTTCTTCACAAGCCCGATAGGCCTCGGGCACGCGACGCGGGACATTGCCATTGCAGACAAGCTTGGAATTTCAAAAAGCGAATTGATGTTTGTCTCAGGCGAGGGCGCGCCCGCCCTTATCGAAAAGAGCGGCTACCGCTGCCTCGACCTATACAGGCCGGAAAAGTTCAGCGTCGACAACGGGCAGTTGCAACATTCTTTCCGGTGGCTGATGGCCTACTATTCCTATTACAAAAAGTGCAAGGAGATCGCAGGCAGGGTAATCGCGGAAAACCCCGGGCCTGTAATCAGCGACGAGGACTTTGCCTCCATCGCAATAGCGGAAGAAGCAGGCAGAAAACACGTCCTTGTCACCGACATTTTAGAGACGCACTTTACAAAGGGCGCGGCGTCGCTTGTGGAGAAAAAGATGAACAGGGCCATGCGCGAAATGATGGACAGGTGCGACTGCGTGATAATCCCAGACGTGGGCGAGGACCGGGGCAACCTGAGGTACGTCGGGCCAATCGTCCGCGAAGTGAGCGCCGACCGGGAAACGCTGCGCCGGCGGTTCAACCTTGCAAGAAAGACGATAGTGGTGAGCGTCGGCGGCACAGACGCCGGCCGGTACCTCATTGAAAAGACGATCGAGGCGTACAGAAAGCTGAAAGGAAGGCTGGACGCGGACCTGCTCGTCGTGCCCGGCCCGTCGCTGAAACTGCCCGATTCTCCGGACTACCGCAACCTTGGCTTTGTCGAGAACCTGCACGAGCTTGTCTATGCTGCAGACCTCGTGATATCGCTTGCAGGCCGGTCGACCATGGACGAGTCGATGGCGTACGGCACGCCGGGCATATTCATCCCGATAAAGGGCCACTTTGAGCAGGAAGAGGGCGCGGCACGCCTAGGCTACAGCCACGGCGACATCCTGCGGCTGGAGCCGCTCATCGAAGAAACGATAGGCCGCCGGCGCGACTCCGTGAATGCGGCCGGTGCAAAAAATGCTGCAAAAATCATTTCTGCACTTTTTAGGTGAGACTATGCTGAATGCAGCCTCGCCAATAATTAAAAACCATGGGTACCGGCAATGGCGCATGTTGGACCATGCAGGGCGCAAAAAGCGCCTTTCTCACATGTTCGCGGCGGGCCTTTTGGCCGCGGCCGCGCTAGGAATAGCCGCCGCTGGATTTGGTGGCGTTGCGTACGCGGAAGAGCCGGCCTGCCTGTACACGGTAGGCGAAACGGTGGAAGAAGAAGTCGGATTTCTGAACCTGCTCCTCGGCGACACTGGAGCGGCCTTGGAGCAAGAGGTCAATTTTGTCCTTGGAATAGTGCACGACCCGATAGGTGCGGTTGACGACGAGATAGACACCGTGCACGAAGACCTCGACGGCGTGCAGGCCTGCCTGGACTGACGTCCCGGCATCCTTTTTTTTACATAACATCTTCAGGTTTTTCCTCGTGGCCGCAGTTTGCACAGCGATAAATCTTGAAGCCTATGTGTTTCATGTTGCCGCCGCACCTGATGCAGAGATCTTCCATGCCACTGCAAGCAAACGAGCATTATTTAATATAGGGATCTGCGCGCTCTAGCCCTTACACTTGACCTCCATCACTGTCGCCAAGTTCGGCGGAAGCGCCCTCGGAGCCGACGGCGTGTTGATCCCCAAGATCATCGAGAGGATAAAGCAGATGCAGGGAGAGTCCAAAGTGGTCGCGGTGTTCTCTGCGCCGCTGATAGAGTACGAGGGCAAGCTCAGCTCGATGACCGACGTGGCGATAAAGGTGGGCAAGAACTATGCCTCTTCAAACCCAGTCGAGATCGAGATACTGAGGGAGGTGTACGAGCGCATAGCCGGAGCGCACCTGAAGGACGAGGAGAAAAAAGAGTTCCTCTCGCACCTTGACAGGTTCTACCGCCAGGTCATAATCTCGTTAAAGGGCGCCGCGGAAAACAGGCGCTTTGTAGACGTCATACGCTCAAGGACGCTTGCGTACAGCGGCGAAGTCACGATGTGTTACCTGATGGGCTACGTGATGCGCGCCCACGGAATAAAGGCGACGCACGTCCCGATAGAGCACTGGCCGATAATAACCGACGACAACTTTGAAGCCGCCAACTTTATGCCAGAAGAGTCAAGGCAGGCGTCGGCCCACCTTGTGGAGCTCATTGAAAGCAATGACGTGGTGAGCATGGGCGGCTTTATCGGCAGGACCGTCGACAACCTCGAGACGACGTACGAGCGCGGGGGCTCCGACAGGACTGCCGCAGACATTGCCATAATCTTGAACGACAGGTACGACACAAGGATATCGTTTGAGAAGGACAGCGCGGTATTGAGCGCCGACCCCAAGATAGTGAAGGACGGCCTTGACTTTGTGCCATATCTGTCGTACAACGAGGCGAGGATTGCCGGCATGTTTGGCATGAAGATCCTCGACCCGATTGCGATAAAGGAGATAGACGACAACGAGCTTGACATACCCATTGCCATCACGGACATGACCAAGCCCGGAAGCGTGACTGTGATAAAGCGCACGCCTCCTGCCGACGACTCGGCAAACCCGATAAAGATAGTGACAGGAAAAAAGAACTGCGCGATTGTGAGGATGGAGAGCATGTCGGCGTCGCACCTGATTGCAAATTTAGAGAGGGACAAGCAGTACCACGACTTTGTCAAGCTGTCGCCCTACTTCAAGGACGACACCGAGATGACGCGCCTCCTGTTCCTTGACGCCGACTATGTCAGGCGTCAGGAAAGGCATTTCCGCGCCTATTATCCGAAAACGGAGGTAGTGTACGGCAGGGCCGTCGTGACACTCATAGGCGACGAGATGTGGCGCGTGCCCAAGATAGCGTCAACCGCATCGAGCACCGTTAGCGAGCACGACATCAACATCCTCAACCTGGACGCGCAGGAAGAGACGTCGCGCATACTGATAGTTCTGGAGGACAAGGGTACAAGCGTCGCAGAGGCCGTCAAGGCAATCCACATGACCCGCAACAAAATACACGGAGCCCGGAGATGACAGAGGGCAGGATCTGGTTCAACGGCGCGCTCGTCAATTACGACGACGCAAAAATCCACGTCCTTACGCACGCGCTCCATTACGGCACGGGCGTGTTTGAAGGCATCCGCTGCTACAACACGGTGCACGGAAGCGCGATATTCCGGTTGCAGGACCACATGCAGAGGCTGATAGACAGCGGCAAGGCGTATTTCATGGACCTTGGATTTTCACGCCAGCAGTTAGAGCAGGCAGCCATTGACACGGTGCGCGCAAACGGCATGGCCGAGTGCTACATCAGGCCCATTGCATTTTACGGCTACGGCAAGATGGGCGTAAACCCCATGCCAAACAAGGTGTCAGTAGCGATAGCCGTGTGGAAGTGGGACGAGTACATCAAGGGCTCGGGCGAGGAAAAGGGCGCGCGCCTTATGACCTCGTCGTGGGCGAGGCTCGACCCGCACTCTATGCCGATGCACGCCAAGGCGACTGCCAACTATGCCAACTCGGCGCTTGCGCGCGTAGAGGCGCTAAAGGCCGGCTTTGACGAGGCCATAATGCTAAACTCCGCCGGCATGGTCGTGGAAGCGTCTGCGGAGAACATCTTTGTGGTAAAGGACGGCGAGCTTGCCACGCCGCCGACTTCGACCGGCGCGCTGTGCGGGATAACGCGGGACAGCGTGATGGCGATAGCAGAAGCATACGGCATAAGGTGCGTCGAGCGCAACATCGCCCGGGACGAGCTGTATTTTGCAGACGAGGTGTTCCTGACAGGCACTGCTGCAGAGATAAAGCCGGTTGGAGAAATTGACAACCGGCTGGTGGGCAGGGACGGCGGCAAGCCAGGCGCTGTGACGAGGCGCCTGAAAGAACTCTTTGAGGCTGTAGTTCACGGCAAGGACGAGAAATTCAGGAACTGGCTCACGCCGATAAGCTGAAGGTCGCGTATAACAAGAAAGTGTATCGCAAGGTGGACCGGTAGCGCGCCTGCAACGTACGCGCCGGCCTTTTTGGCAGTCAAAGTCCCGGTTACAAGCATCGCGATTATCCCGGCGGCAAAAATCGCGGCGTGGACTGCGCCGTGCACCAGAAGCGGGTGGTAGGTGAAGTAGAGGTAGAAAGCGCTCGCCGCGCCTGCGCCGATTCCTGAAAGCACGTACCGCATCATGCTATCCTGCCGCCCAGCCTCTTTATCTCCCTGCGGAGCTGCGCCGATATTTTGTCAAGCTTCTGCTTCACCTTGCCTGCGTCGGCGCCCTTGCAGACGAGCTGCACGCGGATCTGCGGTACCGTCTTTTTGTAGTAGCCTTTCGGGTGCGTCTTTAAGTAGATCTCGTGGCTGCCGTTTGCCCTCACTATCCTGGCAAGCGCCGGCGCTATCATGGCCTCCGACACGCCCCTGGCGTAATAGTTCACTTCCTTTGAGACGAACCTGCCGACGCCCTCTTTGACAAGCGGCAGTATGCGGCTCTCAAAAACGGCCTTCATCTCTGCAGGCACGCCGGGGAGGCAGAAGATGTTGCCTATCATGACTGACGGCGCGCTTCCCACCGTGTTTTCAATGGGCGTCGAGCCTTCCGGGATGGTCGCCATCTTTAGCCTGACTTTGTTAATCCTGTAATGCAGGTGGCGCCGGGCGTAGCTGTTTTTCAGCATCTGCACCGCGCGCTCGTCTATTGCAATTTTCTTGCCCAGCGCCATTGCCACGCCTTCAAGCGTCATGTCGTCGTAGGTAGCGCCAAGCCCGCCCGTTACGATTAGCAGGTCGGGCTTTCTTGCAAGCGACTCTTTTACCGCAGACGATATGGCGCCAAGGTCGTCCCCCACCACCGTCACCCTGCCGACGGTGCCGCCCGCCCTTGCTATCCTGCCGGCAAGCCAGTGCGCGTTGGTGTTGAGCGTTATACCGGAGAGGAGCTCGTTTCCGACGCAGAGAATCTCGATTGTGAACATTAGGTCTGGAAGATCCTGCTGAGCATGATAAGCTCGGGGCCGCTTGTAAGGCTTCCCACCACAACCGCCTTTGTGTTTGCCACAATGCCTGACGTCAGGAACGGCACCCCGCCGTTTATCGTGAGGGGCTCGGCCGGCACCTGCAGCGCCTCGGCCACGGCTTTCACCTCGTCCTCGGTTGCCTTTGGATGGACGCCTGCCCCTGCGTTGGTCGCCACCACGACGGCGCCGGTCTGCACAAAGCCGCCGACGCCCATGCTGTGCGCGGGCACCCCGAGGATGTCCTGGATCTGCCCCTCGGCCTCTTTCAGGAGGGGCGACACCAGCGCGCCGTTGTCGTTTGCCGCAATTAGGTTGCCTACTGCAGTGAACTTGCTGTCGAGCTTTTCAACATTGAGCCCCGTGCCCTGCTTGAGCCAGCGGACCTCCTCGTCGTCGGCTATGGAGGGCAGGAGTATGCCGTTGTTGTTCATCACCGACATGGGCCCCACGAGCCTGGTGCCGGCTATGGACGTGGGAACCGGCCGGACCTGCAGGTACTCGGCGAGCTTGTCGCTCTTGGTCTCGGCAAAGCCGTGCGGCACGAGCATCACGCTGTCGTTTGCCCTGACGAATATCCCGATGTTGGGGCTCTTGTAGAAGGTATAGCGGTAAATCTCCACGTTACACGCTTGCTGCGCGGACAGTGGATATGAACCTATGCTCACCTGCGAATAGTCGGCTCAGATAGAATTGTTCTCGAACGCGCGCAACATCTCTGCGACAGTGACTATTCTTACCTTCCTGAATCTTCTCATACCCAGCAAGTGGCTGTCCCCTGACACTATAAAGCTGGCTTTGCCGTCAATGGCGGTCCTGAGGACCGCGTCATCATCCGCGTCCTCTTTTACTGCCCTGAACCTCGACCTTATCCTGACGAAAGAACCTGAATTCGCCAAGTCTCTGAGAAAGTCTGCAATATTCTCCTGTTCCACATACTTTTGTATCTTGGGTTCGTTTGCTATGATAACTACCTCTTCGAGAATCTCCCTTGATATGACCAGTTCGTGGTTTCGCAGAATTTCAAAGAGGAGGTTTCGGGGTTTTCCTTCCTTGATTAGCGCAGAAATAAGGACGTTGGTGTCCAGAACTATCTTCATGGCATGCGGCTGGCACGCCTTTTCCTTCTGCTTTGCTGAACTATCTCGTTTATTTCTTTATCCGAAAGTGAGCCATATTTCTTGACTTTCTTGTCCACCTCGCGGTATATTCGTTTCAGATCCTTTATTACATCAGGTATTTCCATCTTCTTCATTATCACGGCGTCATCGTAACCGTACACTAGAAGCTTTGTCTTGGGTCCTATCCCGAGCTTCTCCCGTATCGCTTGGGGGATGACCACCTGACCCTTTCCGCTCACTACCGTCACATCAGCTTCTTCGTATTGGGACATGATAAGTATATTCTTACTTTCTTACTTTATATGTCTAGCGGCTCTTGCCCGTTGCAGATTACTTGCGCAAAAGCTTGAACGCGTGGTTGCCGGTGTTTGTGCGAAAGTAGTAGGTTATCCACAGCATCGCAAGCGGCTCCAAAAGGCGCGCGCCCTCTATGCCCCCGATATCGATTGACTCCCAGCCAAACGCTGTCAGGATGTCAGTGACCATCTTTTTTGCAGAGTCGTCGTTTCCGCAGATGAACATGGTCGGCCTGCCTTCCGCAAACTTGGGCTTGTACATGTGCGGGTTGCCGACGATGTTAAACGCCTTGACCACCTTTGATCCAGGCAGCATCCTCTGCACGGTCTCGCCGGCAGAGTCGGTATGGCCTATCGAAAGCGTGGGCGGCATGGTGGAAAAGTCAAGCGGGTTTGTAACATCGATGACGACCTTGCCTGCCATGTTTTCCGCGCCTGCCATCTCTAGCGCGCTTTGAGTCCCTGTCCACGCCGTCGCTATCACTATTATGTCGCCGAATTTTGCAGCGTCGGCAAAGCTCCCGGCAGAAGCGTGCCTGCCGTGCTTTGCAGCCCAGTCCGCAAGCTTGCCTACGTCGCGCGTGCCTATCTTTACCTGGTGTCCAAGGTCCACAAAGCTGTCGCCCAGCCTTTTTCCCACGTCGCCGGAACCAAGTATGCCTACCTTCACGCCATCCCTATGCGCGCCGCGGATTAAAAACTAGCTGAGGCCCTCGTTGCGCCTTTCAAGGGCCTTTGCGACGTAGCCGTTTATCTTTTCCCTCATCGCCGGGTCGCTCTCTATCTTTTCCCTCAGCTTTTCGTCGTCGCACTGTATGCTCTCGTACTCTACTCTCTTGTCCTGCGCAAAGTAGCGGTACTTTACCGTGACCCTTGCCGGCCTGCCGCCGAGCGCAAAGTCGAGTGTAATGCTCCCATACACAAAGGACGCCGGCATCATGAGATTTCAGATGGCAGACTTAAAATAAAACTATCGTCTGTAAAAAAGGGCATGGAAGTCGACGAAACGCTCCCAGAGCTGACCGAGATGACCTATTTCTCGTTCAGCCTGATGAAGAACAGCCGCGAGTTCAACCTCCACGTCGAGTCTTCCGACTTTGGTTTAAGCGTCGACTTTAACATGAAGTACAGCGAGTTTTACGACATCGTCAACCTCATGCAGGCAGTTCTGTACAACGACGGGTACAAGGGCGGGCCAAACGACCTGGACTACCTGGAGTTTGAGAAGGAAGGCGAGGACGGCGAGTACTGCCTCGTCATCGGGAAATACGTCACGAGCTTTGCACTATACTTCAAGGACGACATCGAGGCGAAAAAGTTCCTCTCAGAGTTCCAGCGCACCGCCGGACATTTTGACAAGTAAACTATTCAAGGCGCAATGCCGAAGCAGTATCCGGCGTACCACAAAATGCGCTAACTATATAAGGTAAGAATGTAAGAGAATTATACATGGCGACGCAGGACGAGATGGAAATAACAATAGTCAGCGACAAGGGCCAGATAGTGATACCTGCGGCGCTCCGGAACAGGTTTGGCCTGAAGCCGCGCTCAAAGCTGCTGGTCTACGGCCTTGACGACGCCATAGTGCTCAAGAAGCTTGTGCTCCCCGACCCCAAGGAAGAGATGGAGAAGCTCTGGAAAAAGATCGACAAGAAGATAGAGAAGTACGGCGAGCTTTCTGACGAGGACATACAGAAGGAGATACAGAAAGTCAGGTCCAGAAGGAGAAAGTCCAAACAGTCGTGATCAGGGCCGTCTTTGATACCAACGTGCTGGTATCGAGCATGATAAAGCGCGGTAGGCCCAGAGATCTCTGGAATGCCGTTCTTGACGGAAAGATACGCCTCGTTGTTTCAGAAGAAATTCTGGAGGAGCTTATTGGCGTGGCTGGCCGGCCAAAGATTGCGAGGTACGTCGACAAGGCGGCCATCGATAGCTTTTTGCAGGTGCTTTTGCAGAATGTGGAACTGGTAAAAACCGTGGAAGGCATAAGCGTCGTAAAGGACCCCGATGATAACATGATTCTTGAGGCGGCCGTCACCGGCGGCGCCAGGTATGTTGTCTCAGGGGACAATCACCTGCTCAAGCTGGGCAGCTTTAGGGAAATAAAGATCCTGACGGTGGCTGGCATGCTAGCGATTCTGACCGGGTAAGCTACAGGTTCAGGTCCACCCACAGCGCCGCGTGATCAGACGCTGCGTCCTTTTCTTCCTCTATCTCTGGAAAGTGCGGAAAGAGCGTGCCGTGCGTGCCGCCCCACACCCCGCGCCTTTCTATGCCGCCTGCCTGCACGGCCTGCGCTACTTTGGGCGACATCAGTATGTAGTCCAGCTTGCCGGACTTGTTCCCGTTGCCGTGCGTGCCGGGCCTGCCGTCGCCTGCAAAACTTGGGTGCGCCATGATGTCCACCAGCGCGCCGTCGGCAAGGAGCGGCGCAAGGGGCGCGCCGTCAGGCGTGTCGTTCAGGTCACCTGCTACCACGATGTATTCAAACCCGGCCTGCAGGCGCTCGTCGTATATCTTGCGCGCCTGCCTTGCCTGGCGCTCGCGCCTTGCGTTGGACTCGGAGGGCGGGCCGTAGCCCTTGCTCTTGAAGTGGTTGACAAGCACAAGGAGCGTCCTGCCCGAAGGCGTCGCCACCCTGTACTCGGCGCAGTCGCGGCTGAACACCGTGCCCCCGGCGTCGGTGTCGTACACGTGGCTGACTATAGACTCGATTGGATAGTCCCTGCGCGTCATTATGCCCACGTCTATCCCGCGCTCGTCGTTTCCGTCGATGAGCATCGCGTGATCATACTGCTGGCCGCCAACCTTTGGGATCACCTGCTCGTTAAAGCGCGTGAGCACTATGCGGTTGTCGGCCTCCACCACGCACAGCACGTCGGCGTTCACCTCGTTGATTACGCGCGCCGTGTTCTCTATCGCAGTTTCTTCGACGTGCTCCTTTCTCAGCTCGAACCAGCCTATCCAGCTGCTGCGGCCATTTGCGACAATCTCGGCCGGCTTGCCCTTTGGCTTTTTCAAAAAGCTTCCCCGGATCTTGTTGAGCGCAATGTACTTGCTCTTGCCGGCCGTGAGCAGGCCTGTATTCCGGTCCATTATCGTCAGCATCCTGGACTTGTCTGCGGCAGAGTACGAGTCCTTCTCTGCCAGGTTGGTAAGGTCGGCAAAATCCTCCAGGACTTTTCTGCCGTCGGACCACTTGGGCAGGTTCATGATGGCGGGGCGGTCAAACATGTTCTCGACGTTGAACGTGGCAAGGCGCATTGCAGCGCTAGCCCGACCAACTATTTATGGACTATCCTTATGAAGCGTATTTTCTCTATATCTTGCCTTTGCAGGGAATCGGGGAGGCGCCGACAAGCATTTCTGCGGCCTTTTGCACGCCTAGTTATACAAATATGTATTATACAACTATGTATATTCTTAAATAGTAATAGCGTGCTACGAAAGCCATGCGCACGCGAAGCATTTCCAGGCCGGCCCGCAAAAGCTCGGGGCACACGCCGCGCCTTGACACCATCCAGATGGTGGAAAAGGCCATCAAAAACGACAAGAAATTCTATTCAAAGAACCAGCTCTGGCGGAGCCTTCCAAAGCAGGTGCAGTATCCCACCTTTGTAAAGATACTCGACTACCTCGAAGAAAGCAACAAGATAATGTACGAAAAGGATGGCACGATAATCTGGACTTTTGCCGACAGCGCAGCGGCAAGGAAATCGCTGAAGGAATCGACTCCGCTCTAGCTCGCATTGCATCAAAATATCGTGAGTGAAGTTATAGCGGTGGCTCTCTGACCTTGACGAGCTTGCCATCGACCTGTTTGACCTCGGGGTCCAAAGATACGACACAATCGCAGCCTATAGACATTGCAGTTGCGACTATGAACGCGTCTCCAAGAGACATTCTGTAACCGGCTTTTGTCTTTCCTGCCAGTTCTGCGATCTCCTTAGTTATGGGAACTATCCTGTCCTCGCCGATCACACTTTCTATGTTTGCCTTTGCGGCCAGAGTCTCCTCTTCTCCGACCCTGTAGTATATCGAAATGAGTTCCGCAATAGTCATGAGGCTGACAAACCCTTCAACTTTCTTGGCTCGAACTTTTTCCAGGAGAGCCAGCGAATCCTCGTATCCCTTCTCTTTGTTCAGGACCCTGACAAAAACGCCGGTGTCGATAAGGACTTTCATCTGACTGCCTTTTTAGCTCTTTCTATCCTCGCTTCCGACTCTTCTCTGATCTCGCGCACCAGTTCAGTCGAAGACTTGGACATTTTTCCTTCAAACAACCCGACCATCGCCTTTAGCGGGTTCTCTTCTTTTTTCATGACCAGAATGCCTCTCTTGCTCTCTTCCACCAGCACTTCCTCGCCTTCTTTTATCCCGTACTTGTCCCTCAGCGGCTTTGGGATTACCACCTGGCCCTTTGGAGATACCTTTGCTTTCCCCACGTTGTAGAGTTATACTTGCTCGCTTTTATGTTTTACTTAGTAGGCCATTGGTTAAACTCTCCATCTGATCAACCGGCAACCAAAGTCTTGCATTTTTCCCGCAAGAGTTTATTACGGCCTCCCCTTTTGAATGGGTGATGCCCAACCCCTTTTACGACCGCGACATCGTCTCGATAAAGGACTTTACCAAGTCGGACCTCGAGTACGTGTTCTCTGCAACCGACAGGATAAGGGCGATGAAGCCGTCGCAGAGGGGCGAGCTTGGCAAGGGCAGGACGCTTGGCTACATATTCTACGAGCCCAGCACAAGGACGAGGATGAGCTTTGAGGCGGCAATAGCGTCGCTTGGCGGCAGTTCCATTGGGATTTCTGAACTAAAGTCGTCGTCGGTGGAAAAGGGAGAGAGCCTGGCAGACACGATAAGGGTCATCGATTTGTACTCGGACGTAATAGTGCTCAGGCACCCGATGGACGGCTCGAGCAGGTTTGCAGCAGAACTTTCTGAAAACCCGATAATAAACGCCGGGAGCGGGAGCGAGGAGCACCCGACGCAGGCGCTGCTTGACCTGTATACTATATTGAAGGAGAAGGGCAGGATTGACGGGCTGTCGATAGCCATCGTCGGCGACCTGAAGTACGGAAGGACCGTGTATTCGCTGCTGTACGGGCTTGCCAACTACAAGGTGGATATTCATTTAGTGTCGCCGCCGTCGCTTGCGGTAAGGAAGGAGTCGATATACGACGTGCAGGGCAGGTTAAAGATAACGGAGCACAACGAGCTTGACGGCGTGCTGCAGAAGGCCGACGTGCTTTATGTTACCAGGATTCAGCGCGAGCGCTTCCCCGACTTGCAGGAGTACGAGAAGGTGCGCGGGTCTTATACGATAGACAATGCGACTTTGCAGAAGGCGAAAAAGGACGTGTCGGTGATGCACCCGCTGCCTAGATTGGATGAAATATCGCACTCGGTGGACGCGACAAAGAACGCGGTGTACTTCAGGCAGGCTGCAAACGGGAAAGAATTGAGGGCGGCGCTTCTGGCGCTCATGCTGAACGAGAGTCCGGCGCTGTAGAGTTGCGGCAATGCAATTAGAATTAGATTTTATAGCTATATAATTTTGATACTATTGTATTATTCTTCAAAACCCACTAAACTTTCAATTTCTTTAAAGAGTATGGGATGGAGCTCGCGTTCAAGTAACGATCTGTTTGTTCTCAGCCATTGGATACAAGCAGAGATATCTTTTACATTTGGATCCATTTTTTCATATACGCTTACTGCACTATTCCGCGAAAGACCTGTGCTGAGCAGTAAGAAAATTCTTGGATCTGATGCACCTGCTTCAAGATAAGTAGAAATCTCGGTACAAAATGTCCTGCGATCAATCTTTTCTTTCATAACGCGAGTAAGAAGATCACAATAGCATTTTAGCCCTCTAGAATAGTCGTATTTGAGTGCTGTTTCCAATGTTTCATCAAGCTCGTCTATTATCTTATTCACTAGTTTCTTAGTTAATATCTGCTTTTGAACATTCTCTGCATAGTTGAGGTTGCTCTCCAATATTCTCTTATAACTCATTTGTGAGAGCCAAAACTTTGCTATTAGTGCATAATACTTGTAACTAACGCTCTGTTCTTTCAATAAGTATGTGGAGATATACTCGAATATCCTCATCAAATTGTTATAGAAAGCTCTGCCTGCTTCCATATCCGAAGGATCCACATCTGATGGATCCATAGGCAATTCAAGCATTACACTTCTAGACAATTCTTTATACAGTTCAAATTGCAATCTTGGATCGATAGACCGGTTTTTCAAAGCAATCTCTTTGATATCTTCAACTTCGTTGGCTCTGATCTTCAGTAACTTTTTTAATCGTTGAAATTTATTATCTGGAATCTCCGAACATCTAATCTGTAATTCACGTAAATACGTTCCTTCAGGATCTTTCAGTTGCTTCATAAGAAGACTGGTTGCTATTGTTTCAACATTTTTCTTGCCATAATCTTGTTTTCTAAACTTTGTAAGATGCTCTAAAAGCAGATCTATATCTTCAATGAGAGTCTTTTCGACTGCGCTTCTGACTTTTTCCAACTTACCATCGAAAATATCTTTATCAGATTGCCACTTCTCATAATCAAGGCAGTAAACATTACCATAATAATCTTTAGCGAGTCTGCCCGCTCGTCCGGCTAGATTGAGAACCGATGATTTATCCATTTTATCTCGTGGGCCTGACTTTGGCTTGTATAAGACGATATTCTTTGCCGGCAAGTTTACACCTTCAAGAAGAGTACTTGTACAACATAGGAAATCAATTTTCTTCTCATCAAAAAGCTGTTTGACACAAAGTCTAACAAATTGTGGCATCTTACCATAGTGGTATCCCACACCGCCCTCCAAATGATCAACTAGATAATAATCTGGATGCACGTGTGTTCTTAAGAATTCTATTCCTTCTTGTAGTTCTGCAGATTTTTTTGTGTTATTAAACTTAAGAATTCCTTCAGCTACCTTCCTACATTCTGCAGGGCCGTTGCAGTAAATCAAAGTGTGTCCTTTATCTTTTAGAAGATGTTCTGCAGTCCAGATCTTCTTATAATGAATTGCCGAGTCAGAAACTACTCTATCAATATCAACAGTCTGAATATGGACATCTTGATCCAGCTCCTGCAAGTACATAGAAACATTAACTTCACGTTTTCCAAAATCTACAAAGAAAAAGTTCTGACCTACTGGTGTTTTTTGTGTTTGATGAACTATTACTTTGTCTTCTATGTTAAAAATCTCTGGAAAACGATGCGGATCAGCTGTGTTTGGCGAAATGATTATCTTTTGTAAGGAGGGGTTCTGTTTGACAAGCTCTTGAATAGAATCTTCTATTATAACACCTCTTTTGCTATCGCTAATTTTCTGTGCCTCATCTATAACAAGCAGATCTACAACAAGCCCAAGATCGCTAGAAATCAGTTGTTGAAGTCTTTCTTGGGTTAATACTATTACCTTTTTTGGAATCCGTTTAATCTGATCTATGTTGCCATGATCAGCTGAATTGAATACCATTGCTTCTTGCGGAGTAAGACTAAGTTCTCGAAGACTTCTAGTTACTGCTTCGTGAATCTCCGCGATCAAAGATTTTGTTGGTACCACATAAATAGCACAATAACTATCTGATTTGAGCACACGTTCTGCAATGTATTGGTAGACGACAAATGATTTGCCAGCTGAGGTAGGCGCAGTAAATGTGACATTCTTTTTGTTAAGAAGATCATAGAAGACATCAATCTGAAAATCTGTTAACTGCCATTGATTATTTCCAATTGAAACTTGATTTGCAGTCTTCTTGATTAATATTTCAGGAAATTTTATGTACGAAATTATCTCATCCTCATAAGTTTCTGCAGTACTAAAGAAAGAGAAATAGTCTGGATACTTTTCATTGTTGACCATAGTTGCGATGGCAGGTATATCGCCCATCCTTGCAAGCACTAATTCTGCAGCAAATGGCAGAGCGTCATACTCTTTCTTATATAGTTCCAATAGGAAGAGCGAAATCTTGAGAGCTAACTTGCGATGGTTCTCATCTCGACTTAGTGCAAAAAGCGCAGCTGTTTCAATAAGATGTTTTATTTGCATGTCGGTCAGGGTAGGCTTTGGAATAGGAAATCGACTACGAATTAGGTCGATATAGTCCCCTTTGAAATCTTGATTATTGTACGTCTGAATAGAAAACTTCGTAAATAATGTTGCAGGTTCCATCATTGACTGATTTACAGCTCCTTCTTGAATTTTGCCTTGAACTGATCAACATCGACAAATGGCATAAATTGAACATGAAAATGCTGATCTTTAATCTTGGATCCTAATACAGCCTTCTGCATCTTTTCAGCTATTTCGTCATGTCGTTTTTCGAATTCGCTTTTTAGAAAAGCAGTAAGATCCAATTGATCTCTTGAGGAGAGTTTGCACATGACGTCCCAATTATAACCTATGAAAATAGAATTAACTTCTCTGTATTTTTGTTTGTTTTTAGCGTATGGTAATACAATCTCAGCAAGCACATCTGCATATCGTCCGAACTTTTCTTTGTCAATGTAAGTGGATATTATATCTAATTCAAACTTGCGTTTCCCTCCGTCTCCATTTGTAAAATCTGTGACACTATCAATAGACTTGGAAATCGCGCCGCCCAAATCCTTATACATTTTTGACTCTCCAAAATGGAGTAATATCATGCCATTATCGACTTGTACATGAATACCATCTGCTCCATGCAACGGCATATTTTTGTTAGTCTTCAACGGCATCTTTTGTACAACCTGAATAATCCCCTCTGATTCAAGCAAGATGAAAAGAATTAATTCGCCTACTTCAGATGGTTTGGGGTCTTTCTGGCGAAATTTGTCTCTAGCTCGGCGATATATCCTTGAGGAGTACGCTGGATCCTTCATCCTTTCAGGATCTAGTAGTTTGCTCTCAGTAACATATCTGACAACCGAATCAACAAGAAAATCAATAAGATCGTCTTCTCTAATTTTATCGGCCGTACAAGTTGGAAGATAGAACCTGCAGTTTAAAGTCGGAAGTGGTTTTTTAGTCGGAAACGAATGAAGATAATTTTCTATGTCAGCTTGCCAGACTCTTTTCATTTGTTCCAAATATTTACTAAATTCTTCTATCTGAGTAGAAGACAACCTCGGAATTCTTCCACAGAGAGGACATATAAAAGGAATTGCTCCTAGACTTGGAGTTCTGCCGTCTGGTTGACATAATTCAATCTCGAGCAACTGACAGCTTTTCTGAAGCATACAGATATCATATCTAAGAGCAATAACGCATTTAACATAAGGCTCCCGTTAGGGGGAGGGGGTACCTAGGGAGCCTATGGACGGCAATAGTATCCGACTTACACTTCTATCTCCCATAAATCTCATCTTCCTTCTCCTTTGCCGCGCCTGCCACCTTGAGCGCCTTTGGCGCAGGCACTCAATCCTGTCGTCGCAAAACTCCATTATCCGCCTCAAAGCACGCGGCCCCGGCAAGATTCTCCCTGCCGCCTGCAATCTCCCACACCAAACAGCCGCGCCCACCATCACAGCCCCACAAACTCCTTCCACCACCTCCTCGCATGGCCTGCGCTGACGCGCCACTCGCCGAGCTCTTCAGACAGTCCTGTGCAGAAGGTGCCCTGCTCCGCGGGCATCGTCCCTCTCAAGCTGCCTGAACGTCACCCTTGCCTTCCTGCAGCTTTTTCAGCGCGCGCTTGTACGCGTGCACAGTCGGCGTCTCTCCGAGCATCTCCAGGTACAGCCTGACGGTTTCATTAAGCGCCTCGAGTATCCGGGTCTTTTGCTCGACGCTCCTGGCTTCCTTGAACAGGTTCTGCAGCTCGAATTCGTGGTCCCTTATCTTTGCAAGCGCCAGCTTGTATTCGTGGATAAAGCCGTCCTTTGCCAGGTCGTCGAGCCAGCTCCCGGCCGCTCCTCGGATGTAGGCGATGTCCCTTGCAATCGTCATCCTGTTTACTTCCAAAAGCTCGGCGATGCGACCCTCGGGCACCCCCTTGACCAGATAGTACGCCACCTTCTCCCTGCGCGCGTGTATATCCGACCTGTTCACGGACACCATCTGGAACTCCGTGCGTATTAAGAACTAATTTCCCGGCCCGCCCGCTATAAAAGAACTAATTGCAGCCAGGTCGCCCGGCCCTCAAAATTGTAACATTTTTTCGTGCTCAAAATGTTACATGATGTAACATTTTTTCCGCATAACCCACTGGAAACGACCCCCCTCCGGCAGAATCCAGTTCTTTAAAGCCTGACATGCAAATGAACTGCCGCAGGACGAGGCCGGCACCCACTGACTTGGAGAATATTCCAAAGTTGGAATATTATTCCAGATCCACAAATTCGCTCTTGTCGCCCTGCAGGTATGCAGAGAGCCTCTTTTCTATCTCCCTTGCATCCTTCTTTGAAATCTTCTCTTTCTTTTCAAAAAGCAGCAGGTGCATGGCTCTGGACAGCAGGTCTACCTTTTTCTCTAGCTCACTTTTGCGCGTCGTAACTGCTCGAAATTGGTGTATTTTGAATTTAAGGTTTGTCCGTCGCGCAGCCGCCACTGCTGATCCCTACGGCAGCGCTTCATTCCACGTCGGAAAAGAATTTCTTCATCAGCGCGACCAGCTCGTGCGAAAACCTCGGGTTGAGGCTGATCTCCAAGCCGTAACTTGTAGGGTGCGACATTATCAGGCCTTCTTTTATCATCTGCTTTCCAATCCTGTCGACCCTCTTCGTGCCGTCCTTGCCAAGGTCTCTCAGGTTGAACCCCTTCTTCAGGTTTTCAAACGACGTGTGGCTAGCGCCCCACTTGCCGTGTCTGTACAGCTTCAAAACGATGCGGGCCCTTATCTCATCGTCGCTGAACATGGTCCACTTATGATACCTTTGATCGTCAACTATAAATACTTTGAAGCCTCATCAAGGCTTGGGAGCAATATTGGAAAAGTCGCTGCTCATTCAGTATTTGGGAGACACGCCGAAGCTCAGGATCATAGACTTCTTTCTAGAAAACAGGAGCGACTACTCAAAGAAAGAGATCATAGAGGGCACGGGCATCTCCAAGACCACATTCTACAAGGTCTGGGACGAGCTAATGCAGTTCGGGATAGTAAAAGAGACGAGGAAGTACGGCATGGCGCAGCTCTATGCACTGAAGGAGAGCAACCCGCTGGTAAAAAAGTTCATGGCCTTGGATTCAGAACTTGGCAAGCAGGCCATGGAAAAGGTTACGGAAAAGAAGGTTCTGGCACACTAATCCCAGCCGCGATTTTATTCTGCAAAACTTTTCCATCTCATCAACGAAAGCTCGACTCCAAGTCAACTCTTTTGCGCCCAGTTTTCCTTAAGCACTGCCAGCCATCAAAGGCCGATGATAAAGATACTGTCGCTCATAATCGGGGGGATATTCCTGATGGCCATGGGCGCGTACGCGCTGAGCGTCTCAAACATCGCGCTCACGTGGCCCCAGGTCCCGTGGCCGCAGGTCGACTGGGCTCTGGTCGGGTTCGTGACCCTGATAGGCGGCCTGATATCCACCGGGACCGGGATTGCAGTGTCGCGCCTTGCCTAGCGCCTGTTCACGAGGCTGATGTACTCGTAGGCGCCGACCGCGTTGTCAAACGCGTACTGCACCTTCTGGTACTGCCTGCGGAATTCTGCAACGTCCTTTGCCACCTGCGCCGGGTCCTTCTTGTCCACGACCACGCGCTTGATGAAAGACGCGATCTCTTTCATCTCGCTTTCCTTCATGCCAAGCCTCGTGACCTCGGGCACGCCTATCCTGACGCCTCCGGGGTGCATGTAGTGCCTGCCGGCCTTGATGTCGCCCGGAAGCAATTGCCTGTTCAGTATGATGCCTGCCTTTTCCAAGTCCTTTTCGATTGTGCCGCCGTCACCAAACTTTGTCACGTCAACTGCCATCTGGTGCGACATGGTATAGCCCCTCTTTTCTCCAAGCACCCCAAAGCCCGCCTCGGCAAGCGCGCCGGCGAGAGCCTTGGCGTTTCTCACCACCTGCCTCGCATAGTCCTTTCCAAACTCCAGAGATTCAGCAAGCGCTATCGCCTTTCCAGCCACGTGGTGCAGGTGGTGGCTCGACGTGTTGCCCGGGAATATCCCTTTCTTTATCCCGTCTGCAAACTTTTCATACGCCACTATTATCCCGCCCTGCGGGCCCCAGAGCGTCTTGTGCGAGCTCATGGTCATCGTGTCGGCGCCTTCCCTGAGCGGGTCCTGGAACTCGCCTCCGGCAATCAGTCCTGCGACGTGCGCGCCGTCGTAGTTGATGTGGATGCCGTGGTCGTGCATGAACTGCGACAGCTCCTTTACCGGGTGCGGGAAGAGGAACAGCGACCCCCCGAACATCGCAAGCGTCGGCTTTTTGCCGTCGCGGGCCATCTCCTCTATCTTTTTCTTTGTCCCGTCGACGTCTATAGTCATCTCCTCCCTCAAAAACGGGTAGTGCTCGATGTTGAGGCCGTGCACCAGGCCGGCGGTGCCTGCGTGCTCCTTCTTGCCGTGCGATATGTGGCCGCCGGTAGGGATTGACGCTGCCATCATCCAGTCGCCCGGGTTTGAGAACGCGGCGTAGATTGCGAGGTTTGCGACGACGCCCGAAGTCGCGCGGCAGTCGGCAAACTCTGACTTGAAAACCCTCCTTGCAAGGTCGTTGCAGATGAGCTCAACCTGGTCAATGTAGACGCAGCCGGCGTACACGCGCTCGCCGGGCCAGCCCTCCGCGTAGCGGTTCGCAAAGTCGGACATGCACGCCTCCCTGACTGCCGGGCTTGGCACGTTCTCGCTTGCGATAAGGGGGATGGAGCGGTTGAACCATTCGTGATGCTCGCGCATCAGCCTGAGGACATCGTCGTACGCTTTCCTTGCACTCATTGATGTGCACTCTGTAATGTCAAGTCCATAATAGTATATCGCTCAGGCGGCAAGCACCCTGACGACCTCGGTCCACGCGCTCCCGATGTTTGTCCGGTTGTAGCCTCCGCCCCCGACTGCGATGAGCCTGCCTGCGCAGTGTTTTTCTGCAATCCTGCGCAGCGCTTTTGCGGCGTGCGCGTGTGCCTGCGCGGAATACCGCAGGTCTGTTATCGGGTCGCCTGCCAGGCTGTCGGCGCCGCAGTTCAAGAATATCAGTTCCGGCTTGGACGAGTCGATGAACGTCTCTACTTTTGAAAACACATCGAAAAATTCCTTGTCGCCTGCCTCCGGCAGGAGAGGTATGTTCATCTTCGTTCCCGCAGCCTCACCAAGGCCGGTCTCGTCTGCAGAGCCGGTGCCCGGATAAAGGTAGCGCCCGTCCTCGTGAATGTCTGCAAAGAAAAGCAATGGATCGCCGACAAATTCGTAAAACACGCCGTCGCCGTGGTGCGCGTCGATGTCAACGTATGCTATCCTCTTTATGCCATATTTTTTGCGCGCCTGGATCACAGCCACACCGACATCGTTGAACACGCAGAACCCGCCGGCCGAGTCCCTGCGCGCGTGGTGCAGTCCGGCTATCGGCACGAACGCGTTCTCTACCTTGCGTCCAATCCTGTCCGCCCCTTTCATGACCATGTGAAGTGCCGCAAGAGTCGAGCCGACGACATAGAGCGTCGCCTCAAATATCCCACGGAAAGAGGGCGTGTCGCCCCTGTCAAGCGGCACGCTCTCGCACCGCTTTGACGCCATCTTGACCAGCTCGACATAGTCCCTGTCGTGGAATGACAGCACCGCTTCTTCGGTGGCTATTTCAGGCTGCTCCACCACTATGTTGGAGATTTTTTCAGCCTGCAGCCTGGACCAGAACGCGTAGATCCTGTCCGTCCCAAACGGGTGCGATCCTCCAAAGCCGTACCTGGCAAGCTCGTCGCCGAAAAACACAGCGGTGCCCACGGCTTTTCAACAAGGCCGGCGCAAATAATCCTTTTATCCCCATGCCTGCAATCGCTTTCTGCGCATGTTCACCGGCATCGTCGAGGGGCTTGCAGTGGTCAAGTCTGTAGGCAGGGCAAAAAAGGGCGCCGACACTGTGATGCGCGTCAGGCTGGGCAAGATGGCAAAGGGCCTGAAGAGGGGCGACAGCGTCTGCATAAACGGCGCGTGCCTGACGGTGACGAAGCTGGCAAAGGGCGAGGCGCAGTTTGAGATGGTGGCAGAGACCATGAGGCGCACGTCGCTAGGTTCGGTCAGGCCCGGCGACAGGGTGAACATAGAAAGAAGCATGAAGGTGGGCGACAGGCTGGAGGGGCACTTCGTGCTGGGCCACGTTGACGGCACAGCGACGATACTGGACAAGATAGAGAAACAATCTGAAACAACGATGTGGTTTGCGCTCGACGACAGGTCGCTGTCAAGCGCGCTCGTGCCAAAAGGCTCGGTGGCAGTCGACGGCATAAGCCTGACGGTGGTGGACGTGGACGGCGAG
The DNA here is from genome assembly GCF_013388945.1 of Nitrososphaera sp. Taxonomy (GTDB): domain Archaea; phylum Thermoproteota; class Nitrososphaeria; order Nitrososphaerales; family Nitrososphaeraceae; genus Nitrososphaera. The sequence goes on from NZ_JACAEH010000004.1 coordinate 274,214, forward strand.
AAATTCTCCGTGTCGCTGATACCGCACACATTGGAGATAACCTCCCTCGGCTCCAAGAGGCCCGGCGACAGGGTGAACATCGAGACCGACGTACTGAGCAAGTATGTCGCCAAGCGACTACCATAATACTGGTAATTACCAGCTTTCTAGTAACCTTTTAATAACAATCCCGCCGAGCCACCACTGTTGCTAGCCGACGCGATTTCAGCACTGAAGGCCGGCAGGTTCGTGCTGGTCCACGACGACAAGGGCCGGGAGAACGAGATAGACATGGTAGTCGCCGCCGAGCACGTCACGCCGGCGCACATAGCTGCCATGCGCCAGGACGCAGGCGGGCTCTTGTGCCTTGCCATCGCCAATGAAGTCACAGCAAAACTGGGCCTTGTCTACATGCACGACATGATAGCCGACATGGGCAGGATAAACCCGCTCTATTCAAAACTGGCGGAAGGAAAGGCCGCGTACGGCGACAAGCCGTCGTTTTCCATTTCCGTTAATCACAGGCAGACATACACTGGCATCACAGACAGCGACAGGGCGCTCACGATATCGCGCATGGCGCAGGTGTGCAAGAACATCGAAAACGGCGGCGTCGAGGAGTTTGCCAGAGAGTTTCGCGCGCCCGGCCACGTTCCGATACTCATCGCGTCAAGGCGCCTGCTTGCAGAGCGCAACGGTCACACGGAACTGTGCGTCTGCCTTACAAAGCTTGCCGGGATAACGCCGGCAGTCGCCATTTGCGAGATGATGGACGGGCAGACCCACAGGGCGCTCTCGATTGAAAAGGCACGAGACTATGCAAAGAGATTGAACATCCCGCTTGTCGAGGCAAGCGAACTTAAGGAAGCGCACCAGAAGGCCAGGATAGCATGAGGCTGGCAATTGTAGTCTCGGAATTCAACAGCGAGGTGACGTTCCGGATGCTCGAGAACGCGAAAAAGCGCGCCGGCAAGATAGGCGCCAATGTTTCGTTTGTCTTCTACGTGCCCGGGGTCTACGACATGCCGCTTGCAGTAGAACGGTTATTGAAAAAGCACAATGTCGACGCGGTGGTGACGATAGGCGCCGTCATAAAAGGCGACACGCGCCACGACGACATAGTCGCCGAAAACGCGGCGCGCCTTGTTGCAGATCTGTCATTAAAGCACGGCAAGCCGGTGGCGCTTGGAATAACCGGCCCCGGCATGACCGACGAGCAGGCAGAGGCGCGCGCAGAACAAGTCCCAGTGCGCGCGGTTAACGCGGCGGCAAACATGGTGCTGAGGCTTGGAAAGCTAGAAAAAACGGTGGGCAAGGGAACAGTGGTGATAGATGATACAGCTTACAATAATTAGGATAGAAGGCTACGGCCCCTGGACTCTCACGCTTGGATACGACCGCGAGGCGCAGCTCCAGATGCTGCAGGCAAGGATATACCACGACGTGCAGAGGCTCTTCTCCGAAAAAGACTGCCTCGTCTACTTTAATCGCTTCGACGAGTACTTTGCAATCACAAACGGTCTGTCGCTCAAAGATCACATGGCAATCCAGCGCGAGCTTGCAGGATTGTACAAGGACTTGAAGATGTCCATGGCAATCGGCTCGGGCAAGACCGCGCTTGCCGCAAGCATGGCCGCGTACAGCGCAAGAAAAGACGGCAAGTATGCAGACGAGCAGGCGCGAATATTCGGCTCTGCCGCAAACGACGACCTCTCGACGCAGGTGATGCACATCGATGTCGACAGCTCCACCAAGCTCTCGGGGAGGCTCTCGCCCTACGAGGTCACGGCGCTTGTCATGAAAGTGTACAGCGGTCTTGCGGAGGAGTTCTTGAAAAAAGACGCGCTCACGTTCTTCCTTGGAGGCGACAACTTTATGGTGATCTCAAACGGCGTGACAGGGGAGCAGGCCGACGGGGTGATAAAGAAGGTGACAGCCGGACTCGATGTCAAGCTCAACTGCGGGATTGGCATAGGCAGGACCGGCAGGCGTGCTGCCGAAGCCGCCACGAAGGCCCTCGACACCATCCGGGACCTGCGCGACGAGGGCAAGATCCAGACAATCTACGAAATACGATGCTAGCCATAGAGAACGCGAGCATTCTGCTTGGACCTGACCTAGATTATGTCGAGCGCGGCTACATCGAAATAGAGGACGGCATCATCAAGGGGGCGGGCGCTGGCAGTTCTGACGCCCGCAAAAAAATCGACGGCAGCGGCTTTCTGGTCATGCCGGCCTTTGTGAACGCGCACACGCACATAGCCGACTCGATAGGCAAGGACATCGCGGCAGGCAGCCGGCTTGACGAGCGCGTCCACCCTGTCTTTGGCGCAAAGAAAAAGATCCTTGAAGCAAGCAGGCCGGAGCACCTCAAGGCGCTTGTTAGAAATTCGGCTGTCTCGATGCTGAAGAGCGGGATAGCCGCGTTTGCAGATTTTCGCGAAGGCGGCCCCGATGGAATAAGGCTATTGCGCGAAGCGATCTCGGGTCTTCCAATAAGATGCGTCGCCCTTGGAAGGGTCGACCACTACGGCGGGCCGTCGGGCAGCGGGCTGTCAGAGCAAGAGCTTGCCCAAGCAAAAGAAGTGCTTGCAATTTCCGATGGCCTTGGAATAAGCGGCGCAAACGAAAACTCTGACGCGGCGCTTGGGCAGTACAGGCAGGCAGCCGGCGACAGGCTGGTCGCAATACACGAGGCCGAGTCAAAAGAGACAACCGAATTTTCGCTGAAAAACACCGGCAGGCGAGAGGTCGAAAGGGTGATGGGGCACCTGCACCCCGACATCATTGTGCACATGACACAGGCAACAGATGACGAGATCGCGCTTGCGTCAAAAACAGGCATAGTCGTGTGCCCGCGCGCAAACGGCGTGCTTGGCGCAGGCCTGCCGAGGGTCGCAGAGATGCTGAGGCGGGGCTGCCGTGTGGCAATAGGCACAGATAATGTGATGCTCAACTCTCCGGACATGTTCCGCGAGCTTGACTACCTCTGGAAGGCGTCGCACGCGCAGGGCGACTTTATCGAGCCCCGCCAGCTTGTCAGGATGGCGACTCTCAACGGCGCCCAGATGCTCAGGCTGAACAGCGGCAGCGTCGAGCCGGGCAAAAACGCGGACCTGATATTTCTTGACAAGCACCATGCAGACCTTTATCCTGTGCACGACCCGTACGCCGCAATAGTCCACAGGGCAGGCCGCGACTCTATAGCGGCGGTCATGGCCGGCGGGCGCTTTGTGGGGGCCGTCCATTGAAAGTCACGATAAACGCCGCGATGACGCTTGACGGCAAGATAGCGACTGCCGCCGGCGACTCGGCGATATCGTCAAAGGATGACCTAAAACGCGTCCACAGGCTGCGCACGACCTCTGATGCTGTGATGGTCGGCATTTCCACCGTGCTTGCCGACGACCCGATGCTCACAGCAAGGCTGGCAAGGGGCAGAAACCCTGCAAGGATAGTGGTGGACAGTCGCGGCCGGATCCCCTCAGAATCTAGGCTGCTTCGCACTGCAAGAGAGACAAGGACCATGGTGGCCGTGACAGAGCGGGCCGCAAAAGAGGCCGTCGGCAGGATAGAGGAATCCGGCGCAGAGGTGATAGTGGCAGGCAAAGAGTCTGTCGACCTCAAGGCGCTCTTTTTTGCGCTTGAAAAGAAAGGCATCAGGAAGATACTGGTGGAAGGTGGAGGCGAGCTCAACTGGTCTGTTTTGAAGCTGGGGCTTGCAGACAGGCTGATAGTGACAGTCGCGCCCAGGATAGCTGGCGGCAGGCTTGCGCCCACGCTTGTCGAAGGTGATGGCTTTGACCAGATTTCAAAAGGCATCAGGCTAAAGCTTGCGAAGGTGGAGCGCAAGAAGACCGGCGAGCTTGTCCTGCATTACATACCGGGCAAAATCCATAGCACTTTTTAAGACGTAGCTTCACCGTAAAAGCGGATGGCAAAACTGCACGTCGGCAGGGTCGACGACTCCAAGTTCGAAGTCGACCTTTCGTCCCTTACCCGGCACACCATAATCCTCGGCGCCACCGGCTCGGGCAAGACCGTGCTCTCAAAAGTCGTGGTGGAAGAAGCAGCATTGCAGGGCATCCCGACTTTTGCCATCGACCCGAAGGGAGACATCGGCAACCTGGCGTTCAAGTCCTCTTCTTTTGATTTTTCCAAATGGTCAGGCAAGGAGGCCGACGCGCTCAGGCTGGACAGGAAAGAGTATGCCGCCAGCCTGCGCAAGCTCTACGGCGACAGGCTCAAGGAGTTTGGAGTCAGCCCGGACGCGCCGGCAAGGTTTGAAAAAATCCCGGTGCGCATATTCACGCCCAAGTCTTCGGCGGGCCTGCCGGTTGGCATATCGCCGGACCTGGCCGCGCCCAAAGATTTTTCCAGTCTTCTTGCAAGCGACGTGTCGTCGGCAGCCGACCTGCTCGACCTGACGTCGTACAGCCTGCTCAGGCTTGCCGGCTATGCCGAGTCTGACAGGAGCGAGATAACCTTCGTCTCGGCCATACTTGAAAACGCCTGGAAGGCGGGTCAGAGCCTGACTGTCAGGGACCTCATGCGCAGGATAGAGAACCCGCCCGTGAGCATGATAGGCTCGCTCCACGTGTCAGATGTGCTTTCAGATAACGACCGGCGCAAGCTGGTGACAAAGCTGAACCTGCTTGTCTCCGACCCGAAGCTAAGGTCGTGGTCTGCGGCAGAGCCCTTTAACTTTTCAGAGATGTTCAAGGAGCCTTCGATAAACGTGCTTGACCTGCGCAACATCCAGTCGGAGCAGGAAAAGCACCTCTTTGTAGAACTGACGCTGCAGCAGCTGTTCCAGTGGATGATAAAGCAGGGCAGCGCGCAGACTCTGCGCTACTTGCTGTACTTTGACGAGATAGCAGGCTACTGCCCGCCGGTGCGCGAGCCGTCGTCGAAAAAGCTGCTGCTGCTTTTGATAAAGCAGGCCCGCGCCTTCGGGCTCGGCCTGATGCTTGCAAGCCAGAACGCCGTCGATCTGGATTACAAGGTCATTTCAAACGCAAACGTGCGCTTTATCGGCCGGCTGGGCGCGCAGCGGGACATACAGCGCGTGAGCGTGGGACTGGAGCTTGGCTCGCACGCAGAAAAGGAGATCGGGCGCTTGCAGGCTGGCGAGTTTTTCTGCAACATTTTCGAGCCCCGGTTCCAGGGCGTGATAAAGTCGCGCTGGCCGCTCACGTACCACAGGGGGCCCCTTGAGAACAGCGAGATTGCAGAGCTGATGGCGGATTTCAAGAAGGACATGCCAGCGGCAGAGAGCGTAGCGCAAGCCGTTGAAGTCGAACCGGAGCAGGAAGAGGAGCCCGCGCCTGCAAGGCAAAAGGCGCGTGCAAAAGAGGAGGAAGAGCCCGCCATACCGCCGAGCCCGCATGAGGCATTCATGGCGCTTGAAAAGAGGTTTGAGCCAAAGGACCTCGCGGCATTTATCCGGCTTGGAAGCAACGTGAAGGAGGCAAGGGCCGTCTCCGTCGAGCCGTCGGAAATATTCCATCCCGTTTTTGAGATCAGCGCGTCGGTGTTTGAGAAAGGCTACGCCAAGCAGACCCTTGACAGGGTCGAGGAGCTGGCGGCCTTTGACGGGACGCTTGTGCAGCTGCCGGCGCACAAGCTCACCTCGCAGCGGCTCATCCCTGCCGACGTGCGCAAGGACGCCGGCAAGTGGAAGGGCGAGATAGAAAAGAGGGCGGCCGCGCTGAAAAAAGAGCTCGTCGCAAAATTCGATGTCGTGATGGAAGACGCGCGGAAGGAGCACCTGGCTGCAAGGACGCAGGGCCCGAAGGACAAGATAGCAAACATCGACGAGAACATCTCAAAGCTGCTGGACTTGCTCGATGCCGAGAACGAGGCGCAAAAGCAGCAGGAAAAGCTCTACAAGCAGCTGAAAAAGGAGAAGGCCAAAAAATCCCGGCTGATATCGGTGGAGAACAAAATAGACACCAAAAAGCACAAGATCCAGACCACAAAGCGGAAGGTAGAGCAGCTGCGCACCGACAGGGAGGCGCTTGTGGACAAGCTCCGGATAATAGAGATAGAGGAGAAGGAAAAATTCCACGACGCCCTGGCGGAGGTCAAGAGCAAGTCGAGCTTTGAGATAGCAGGCTGGCTTGTCGAGACGTTCTACCGCGCAAGCATTGCGGTCAACGGCAGGGAGCACCACGGCGACGTGAGGTGGAGCTCATGGTCAGGCAGGGGAACATGGGGCAGGTGCTCCACGTGCTCTGTCCCGCTCGAGGATGGCTCGGCCTGCAGCTGCGGAAACCTGCTTTGCAGCAACCACCTTGCATACTGCAAGATATGTCTGGAGCCGGCCTGCAACGAGCACCGCGCGATGTGCTACATCTGCAGCTCGATGTTCTGCTCGCGCCACAGCGTCAAGTGCGAGGTATGCGGCCAGTCTGCCTGCTCAAACCACAGCGGCGTGTGCAGCATCTGCAGCAGGAAGGCCTGCGTCAACTGCTCGCAGAAGAAGGGGCTCATAAAGCGCGAGCTCGTATGCCGCATCTGCTCAGGGCGTTGAGCAGTCGACAAGCGTCTGCTCGCCTGTCCTGACCGTCATGCAGTTTGCAAGCCCCTCTGGAAGCTCGCCGCCGCTTGCGACCTGGTCGCTTGCTATCGACGCCGCTGCAAAGCTTGCGACAAAGAACACCAGCGAAATCGCTACCATGAGGAATATCAAGAGCTTTGACTTGTTGCTGGTGGCACTCACACCATTCATCGCGCAAGAGTGCCTAGTATGCTTTTCTGATAGATTCCAATGATGGGGGCATCCGGTCCGGTCATTTTTTGCCCCGCCCCACCTTCTGGAGCTTTTTTGCGCCCAGGTACGCCTTGAAGCCCGACTTGGTCAGCTTGGCGCCTTTGATGGCCTTTACGGCAATCTTGGCGATCTTGAACCCTGCGAAAAGCGGCAGGAGCGCAAGCATCAGGATGTCAAGCCAGTGCTTTCTGACAAACTCCTTCGGGTTTGACGTCTTTCTGTACTTCAGGTAGAGGTCCAGGCCCAGAATGCCAAAGACCGCCCACGTCAGCCATTCCCAGAATTCCTCCACCTCCTTGCCGACAGGGACGGGACTCTCCTGGAGGCCGATGAGGCCTGCATGGATGTTAAAGTACCCTGCAAAGAAGACCATAACAAGCAGCGATACGAAGATGTCAAAGGCCCTGCTCAAAGACAAGAGCAATCGCCTTCGTGGGCTTATTACCTAGTCTCAGCAGCGTCCTTGAGCAGTCATAACCGCGTCTGCTGGAGCCGCCAAAGTTCCGGTGCTTTTTTGAAGCTGAAGGATTTTTTAGGCTCCGCGCACAATACACCTGCAGATGTTTGAAAACGAGCACACGCTGCGCCACTTCATGACCGAAAAGGCGGAGGGCCAGTTCCACGACCGTTATGAAAAGGCGCTGGAGCAGGTAAGGCCCGAGTTTGGCAGGAAATACCCGATGATAATAAACGGCAAGGAGGTCAGGACCGCGCAGACGTTTTCACACTCGTCGCCCATCGATACCAGGGTCGTGCTCGGCCACTTTCCCGCAGGCACGGCAAGGCACGCCAGGCTTGCCGTGGCGTCGGCAAAAAAGGCGTTTGAAGAGTGGGGCAGGACTGACTGGCGCGAGCGCGTGCGCATATTCCGCTCTGCGGCAGACCTGATGAGCAGGAAAAAGTTCGAGCTTGCCGCGTGGGTCTCGTACGAGAACGGCAAGAACCGCTTCGAGGCCATAGGCGACGTGGACGAGGCCATCGACTTTGTGCGGTACTATGCCGAAGAGATGGAGCGCAACAACGGCTTTGAGACGCCCATGAAAAGCGCCCAGCCAAACGAAAGGAGCAAGAGCGTCATGAAGCCCTACGGCGTCTGGGGCGTGATAGCGCCCTTCAACTTTCCTGCCGCCATCCTGACAGGCATGATGACGGGCGCGCTGATAACAGGCAACACCGTCGTGCTAAAGCCGTCAAGTGATGCACCCATAGTCGCGTTCAAGATAGCAGAGATATTTTTCCAGGCCGGCGTGCCTGCAGGCGCGCTCAACGTCGTGTACGGCTCAGGTAGCAAGGTGGGAGGCGAGCTTGTTGCAAGCAAGGACGTGTCAGGGATTGTCTTCACAGGCTCAAGGGAGGTGGGCTACTCGATGTCAAGGCAGTTTGGCAGGGAAAGCCCGCGGCCCCTAATCGCAGAGCTTGGCGGCAAGAACCCTGCCATCGTGACTGAAACAGCAGACCTCAACAAGGCAGTCGAGGGCGTGATGAAGGCGGCGTTTGGGTATTCAGGCCAGAAGTGCAGCGCCTGCTCGCGCGTGTTCGTGCACAAAAAAGTCCGCGACGAGTTTTTGCGCAAGCTTGCAGACAAGGCAAAGAGCCTGCCGGTCGGAAACCCGCTTGACCCCAACACGTTCATGGGGCCGCTCGTCAACGAGGACGCGTACAAAAAGTTCCAGCAGTACGCCCGGCTTGCGGACAGGGACGGCAAGGTCTTGGCAGGCGGCTACGTGCGCAGGGAAGGCGAGCTGAAGCACGGCTACTACGTTGAGCCCACCATAGTGGCGGGCCTTCCAAAGAACCACCGGCTTTTCAGGGAGGAGCTGTTTGTTCCTATCCTGTGCGTCGCCGACTACGACAACTTCGACGACGCGATAAAGATGGCAAACGACGCAGACTATGGCCTCACGGCCGGGATATTCTCAGGCGACAGTAGCGAGGTAAAGAAGTTCCTCGACCACATAGAGGCCGGCGTGGTGTACGTGAACAGGCAGGCAAGCGCCACGACAGGAGCGATGGTCGGATGCCAGCCGTTTGGCGGGTGGAAGGACTCGGGGACGACAGGCAAGAACACCGGCGGCCCGCACTACCTTACGCAGTTTTTGCGCGAGCAGAGCCAGACCATAGTCGAGTAGCCAAGGATATTATAGGACTTTGCAAACAACGCGTACGTTGAAGTGGTGGGCAGTTGCCGCAATAGCGGCGTCGGCGCTTGCAGCTGCGGTTGTGGTTGCAACCCTGTACATGCCTGCGCCGGTCGTAACTGTAGAGATAGTCAACGAGGGCACCACGCCAGACTCGGCGAGGTTTGAGCCCGGGGCAATCGCCGTGCAGCGGCACACGACTATTATCTGGAAGAACACCGACGCGTCGGCGCACACGGTGACTTCCCGGTCGCCCTCAGCCGCCTTTGACTCGGGCGTGATGGGTCCGGGCGGCGAGTTTGAGTTCACGTTTGAGGAGAAGCGCGAGTATGAATACTACTGCAAGATCCACCCAGTGATGGCGGGCAGCGTACAAGTTCAATAGAGCCGGGCTCAGCACAGATAGGGCATAGCTGGAATGCTGTGCATTGCAATGTATTCCCAGCCGTTAAATAATTTGGGGCAGCCATTTCTCCTGAAATGATACACGAACCAGCAGTAATCGACTGGACGAGGACAAGGAACAAGGGCGTGAGAAGCTTTGACGGCAAGTCTGTAGGAGTAGTCGTCGCCGAGGAAAAAGGAGAGGACTACTTCATAGTGGAATCCACGAGCGCGAGAAAGAAGTACAGCATACCAAAGGACAAGGTCGAGGGATTCGACGGATCGGAGCTAAAGCTTTCGCTGACACTCAAAGAAGTCTTTGACTACGGCACAAACATCTGAGCCTCTCAACAAAGGGTGCACTGGAACCGTTTTTGCAGGTTCCCAGCCAGCATCCTGTCTCATTTTTGCACTGTATCTACGGGATCGTCCACACATCAGTTTTTATGCCTGAAGCGCCAACAAGGCACTGAACAGGAGAAACATCACGACCCGCTTCCTAAACGCCGAACTTCATTGCCATAACACGTTTTCCAACCACCGAAACGGCTCGGCCCGGATGCCCTATGACTGCGGCGTCGAGATGGCGGGCCAGCTTGAAAAGGCGCTTGAGAAGAATATCGACGTCCTCTTTGTCACGAACCACAACACGCTTGACGGCTACAGGCAGATAACGGACTATCAGGGCAACCACCCCAAATTCGCCGGCATAAAGATCTACCCGGCAGAGGAGGTCACGATAAAGGGCGGCGGCCACGTGCTTGCATACGGCATCTACGAGACCATAAGGCCGGGGATGACGCTTGAAGAGACGCTTGACGAGATAAGGCGCCAGGGAGCAGTCTCGTGCGCGGCGCACCCGTTTGCGGTCACAAACGGCATACGCGAAAGGGCCGCCATGTGCGACATGATAGAGTCTTTCAACAGCAACAACGTTGACCGCTACTCAAACGCCGTGGCAGGCATATTTGCCAAAGAGAAGAACATGCCCGAGATAGCCGGGAGCGACTCGCACGTGCTGACAACGATAGGCAGGTGCATGAACGTCGTCGAGGCAGAGAACAACCTCGACTCGGTGCTTGCAGCCATGAAAAAGGGCACGCGGGTAGACGACAGGGGCTACGCCTCCCGTAAAGAGGTATACGAGCACGCTCACTACATCATAAGCAGCTCGCGCGAGCTCCTGCTTGAATACGCGTCAAGGCACCACCGGTCGTCGTATCCGGTGGTCAAGTGGGCGCTTGACAGCTATGCCAAAAACCCGCACGGATTCTGGTGGAGGTCCCTTGGCACCTTTGCGCTCTACCTTGCAGAACGCATATCTGAAAAGGTGAACATCAGGGGGCACGACCCGGACGTGCTTGAAAACAGGTCGTGGTCAAAGCTCATACCGATGGGCCTGATGCCCTGAGCGCCTTCAGCGCCCGCCTTGCAAGCTCTTCCCAGTGCCTGCTCTCAGAGTAGGGGACGCAGAACCACCCTGCCATAGGGGGCCTCTCCTTGAACGGGTTGAGCAGGTGCCACTCTTTGAGGCCAAACGCAACTGCGTCAAACTCCTTGCCCAGCCGGAAGATCATCTCTTTTTTCCAGTAGAACGCAAACACCTTGCCGCCGGACGTGATGCCGGGCGCAGACATCATCCTGCCGGCCTTCACCCCTTTGTGCCTCGACATCTTTTTTACGATGGAGGCAAAGAGCTCCTGCTCCTTTTCCATATCATGTGTGCGCCCTGGGTGCATAAAAGCAAGCTACTGCTGCACAAGCGACCGGGCTAAAAGCAGCAGGTTGCGCTTGCGCTCCCTTATCCTGCGGACCGAGTAGGGGAGCCACTGGCTGCCGTATGGGATGTACTCTGCGACGCGCAGCTTCCTTGCGACAAGCCCTGCCTTTAGCTCGTCGCGGATCCCCATCAGCATCTGGAACTCTGGATTGCCTCCAAGCTCCAGGGCCTTTTCCACAAGGTCCGAGTCGTGGGTTGCCACTGCAAAGAAACTGTCGCTCTTGGCAAGCATCTCAAGCAGGTGCAGATAGTTCCTGTCAACCTGGTCCTTTGAGGAAAACGCGTGCTCCTCTCCTTCGTGGTACGCGCCCTTGACCAGCCGCACCTTGCCGCCGTGCTCTATTATGTGCAGGAGGTCGCTTGCGCTTCTCTTCAGGTACGCCTGGATTGCGACCCCGACCTCGCTGTATTCCTTCAAGAGCTCGAGGTAGATAGTTATCGTCTGCTCGGTGAACCTTGCAGACTCCATGTCAAGCCACAAGAATTGATTTAACGACTTTGCTTTGGCAGCAAGCGCCCTGAAATTCTGCAGGCAAGCGTCGTAGTCGATTGCAAGCCCAAGCTGCGTCGGTTTTACAGACACGCAGCCCCTGACGCCCCTTTCCTTCAAAAGGTCCATGAGCGAGAGGTATTCTCTGACCGCGGCGTCAACCTGCTTTGCGTCAAGCGTGTCCTCGCCAAGGAAGTTGAGTATTGCAGACATGCCCCTGTTGTTGGCGTCAATCGCGGCCTTTGCGGCGTCCTCTTGTGAGTAGCCTGCGACCCACTTTTTTGCGACCCGGAAAAGCAGGCGCTCTGTGAGGCCGGGGTCGTATCTTTCAGAGTGCACCGCCTGCATGGAGTAATTTGGCGTTTCGTCGATATTAATTCTCCTTAAACATACGCTTGAAGAAACTCGACGATCGGATTTGTTAAATAAAAGCTTCCTGCACTTGCCGCGAGTCATTGAGCCGGGAGAGCCGCAACACGCTACGGGACATGCTGGAAGAGGTGCTGGACAAACTCGGGCCCACCTTCAAGCAGACCATCTACGACGAGCTGGAAAGGGCGGGGATGCACATCGACTCTCCCAGTCCCTCCCTGCCAGAGGTGGAGAGGATGTTCAAGAAACTTTTCGGCCCCGACGTCGCGGCGCTGCTTATGAAGAACCTGAGAAAACGGGCTTAAAAGAACTGGATTCTGTCGGAGAGGGAGGGGGTCGTTTCCAGTGGAAAACAGCCGGAAAAATTAGTTCTTTTATATGGCGCAAGCACTAGCCTGACTCGATGCGGCAGGAACAGCGTCTGGCAGCCCTGAAGGAGGCCTGCCTGCAGGTGCACGCCCGCACGAAAAAGATTGCCGGGACTGCCCGGGGCAACAGGCAGATGGGCAGGGGGGCAGGAGGCGACATCTCGAGGAGGATAGACCTTGTCGCCGAAAAGACCGCGATTGACGTATTAAGAAGGCGCGGCATCGATGCCACGATAATCGGCGAAGAGTGCGGCAGGATAGAGGGCAAGAACGGCTACGTGATAATGGACGCAATTGACGGCACGACAAACGCGTCGCGAAGGATTCCGTTCTACTGCTGCTCGCTTGCCTTTGCCACTGATTTTCGGCTGAGCGCGGTTACCGATGCAGCAATCATTGATCTTGTTAACGGAGACCTGTACTATGCGTCAAAGGGCAAGGGGGCGTTTTGCAACGGCAAGAGGATAAGGGTGAAGGAAGCCGGCGACGACATTGTCATGGGGATGAACGTGTCAAAGATAGGCCCTGATGTTGCAAGCAAGCTGGCGCCGGTGATGGCAAGGGCAGACCACGTGCGGGTATTCGGCGCGGTCGCGCTGGAGCTGTGCTACCTTGCACGAGGATTAATAGACGCGTCTATCGACTTGAGAGGCAAGATAAGGCCGACTGACATTGCGGCCGCGTACCTCATCGTGAAAGAAGGGGGAGGAAAGATATACTCTGATGGCAAGGAGCTTGAGAGCGATCTTGATATCAGGACACGTTTGTCCTTTGTGGCTGTTGCACAAGATAACGTACTGCATTACCTTGGCATGGCATACTAGCATGGGATACTGCCACTCTTTAGGCGGTCAACACTACATCATATTACGACGATGATACGGGTTGGAAAGTCGGGATACCTGTATCGAAAGGCAGATCATGAAAGCGTCCGTTCATACGCTTTTTCATCTGAAGTTACAATCCCCCTAAATACTGCAAGGTTATGCGTAATGACATCAATTTGCTTTCTCTGCCTACGATCAAAGTACGTTACCGTGAATTTAGGTCGCAGCGGTTGCCTTGCTTTCAAATACGCGGCAAAGCTGTTAACGAATATTCTGATTCTTTTCCCAGGAGGCATGAATTCCAGCCTTCGAAAAATTTCCATAGCTGTTATTTGCTCTCCCCTAAAGTCCCGGATTTCCTTATCGCATCTTATAGAGATCCTGCGTGCCGAGGAAAAACCCACATTTGCGATCACGATAAACAACGAGTCTCCTTCGCATTCAAAGTCCACGATAACTTCGGGGAGCTGAGAGATGCTCTCACCATTGTTCTTATCGGACCCGGGCCGTCGCATCATCGATCAGGATTCCGAAGGCTCGGTAACGCTGGTATCTCTTTCCCATCCTTCATTTTCTAGCTTGATGCTGCGGATCGCGACCCTTGGGGAGTTTGAGTCAAGCTCTGGCAGGGCCTGAAATTCTGAAACCCAGCAGCGATATATCTTGTAGGCCATGACCACCGTTCCCTGCTCATTCAAAAGCTCAAGTATGATATCCTTTCTAAAGTTCTTCAGCGAAGCCGCCGCGTCTCCCTGCATGTTCTGGACCATGTTTGCCCAGGATTCAAAGGTGGGGTCATGTGTCACGCCTTCCTCAAGAATCACCGGCGCAAATCTCGTTCTGCCGGGCATCTTGTGGATTGTACTTGGATTCCCGCCCTCCCTGAACTCGAGAACCTCGGTAATTCTCGCAAGCGGCGAAACCTTGGTGATTCCAGCGACATATTTTCCGTCAATCTTTATCCTGAACTTGAAGTTCTTGTAAGGATCGTATCTGTGGGTATTTACCGAGAATTTTGCCATGGCTCTGATGTAGGCTGCCGGATTTCGTTATTATCTTTTTTTGGTACTATTTTCTAGTTAATTCTTCTGTTCCGACTGCTGCCCATCAAACTATTCAATATCTGAATGCTGAATACAAGTGGAATAGAAAGAATGTGTGTAAGCGCCCGGGCCGGGATTCGAACCCGGGTCGGAGGAGTGACAGTCCCCCATACTGGACCGGACTGTACGAACCCAGCTAGCAGCCGGGAATCACTATACTACCCGGGCGCATGTATCGCAACTCTTGGCAGAACCAATTAAAGTGTTTTGTTTACACTTTGTGCCAGCAGATTGGGCACGGCCTATTCTCGTCCACAACCTTTGAGAACACCGCGCTGTCCTGCTTTATCTCCAGCAAAGTGAGCGTTACCGTGCAGCCGTTGGTCGCCTTGTCGCCTACGTGCAGCGTGATAGGCGTGCCTTCCGACACCGCCACAGGGTACTCGATGAAATTGAGCCCGCTGACATAGTCTGCGCCTATCTCCTGGACCAAAAGCGGCCCGTCGCGCTCACCTTCCCTCAGCTCGATGGTGGGCCCGGACTGCGAGCTTGTCCTGATGCGCTTTATGTCAAGCGAGTGCGCCCCGTCGCTTGAGGTTATCAGCTTGTTGCCCTGCACCTCGAGGTGAATGGTCGAGCCCTGGCTTATCATGCCTGTTGCCTGCATGACCTGCCCGTCTATGCACTCCCTCGCGTCTTCAACGGTGCACGGGACTGCAACAGGCGTAAAGCGGGCGACTGACATCGTGACGCCTGCGTCTCCGCGGCTCAACAATACCAGCGTGCCTTTTCCGCGCTCCAGGTTCCATCCCGCAACTATTGCCGAGCTCTCGCCTGCTGCGCGCACAAACACCCTGGCCGAGTTTGCGCTTGCTTTCGAAACTACAAACCCTGCGACATAGTCTTCCGGGTCTGTCTGCACGCTGCTCTGCGGGTACGGCTCTAAACCGACAAGTCTTACTGAATACTGCCCAAATGCTGCAGAAGGCGACGGGTCTGCGCCTATCACAAGCGTGCGCTCTCCCATGTCCTCGCCTGCAACCTCGACTGCCACAATGACCGAGGCCTGGCCCTCCCAGATGCACACGACGTCTGACGGGCACCTGGAGTCGCCGGCCATCTCTACAAACGTCACGGCCACGTCTTCAGGCTCTATTACTGCCTGCTCTCCAACTTTCAATTCAAATGGCAGGTCAAGCGTCGCTGACACGCTTTCCTGCGCCTGCGCAAGAGCCGCTGACAGGAGCGCAAGGGCTGCCATGACCGCAAGTGCCGGCTTTATCAACAGCCATCTGCCGCCGTCCAGTCTTATAGAGAATATGGAGCAAGACTCCACACTTTATGGGAGGTAACAAAGTTACGCTCTGCTTAATAGCGCATCCTTGAAGAAAAAAGACGGAGCAGGTCACCGCCTAACCTAGGGTGGTTGTGTGCGGAGATGTGTGCATGATATAACCCCACCACGTCCCGCATAGCCGGCCAGGCCTGCTCCAATCTTTTATTCAAACCAGTATGCTTGACTGAGACTAATAAGGAATTTTGAAAAGGATACAGAAAGTAGGACTAGAAAGAAAAAAGGAAAAGGAGCTACTGCTCCTCTTGGATTTCCGGCGCCTTGAAGACCTTGACAGCTCCAAAGCCGAACTGGCCGTGGCCGCCAAGCGCCGCTAGAGCGTCCATCTCCGTGCCTTCAGAGACGTGCAGCACGCTGCCGTTGCCAGCGTCTACAATCACCATCTTTTGCGTGTCGTCGGAGAACACGCGGAAGACGTAGACCACGTAGCCCTGCTCGATTGTCAGGTTGCCCCCGATGACGCTGCCGTTTCCTGCGTCAGCCGCGATTCCGGCGGCTTCTGCAAAGCCCACCCCGACCCTTGACATCAGCTCGTCGCCTGCGTCAACCGAGCCCGTGATCTCGGGGAACGCAGAAAGCGAGCTGTAGAACACGTCGGCCGGACCTCCGATCCTAGTCGCCTCAACCGTGAACGTCTTTGCCTCGTCTGGAGCCTGTGCACTGGCCAAAGAAAATGACCCTATCGATCCGATAGCGGCCGCCGCTGCAAGGGCGCCAAGCACCATTGCGTAAAACTGCCTGTTGGACATCGGGCAATGGTTGGCACGATATACAAAAAGCGTTGCCAAACCTTTGCAGCCGTCAATGTTAGCTAACATTGTTACCTCAAACTTATTTTACTCCGGACTTGCGCGGTTCCGACGTGCTTAGCAATGGCTATTGGTCCGCACGCGGCAGACTGAACAGGCTTGACGCATGAATACAGGGACAGGATATACATCAGAAAGGACATCATAGTCAAGCTGTCAGAAGTGGGCGAGCTCAACCAGACCAAGCTTCTCAGCTACTGCGGCCTCAACATAGTCAAGCACAAGGAGATCCTCGACGACATGGAGGCAAAGGGCTTTATCGAAAAGTTCCAGGAAGAGTGGAGGACAAAGTCGGTGACCAAATACCGCGTGACTGAGAAGGGCCGGCAGTTCTCGAAAATGATACTCGAGCCGTACGAGGAGATGTTCCCGCGCAAAGGTAACAAAGTTAGCTAAAGCCTTTAAACAAAATTGAAAGTCTTGCCATTATGTCAGACGACCAGCCCAAAGAGAGCGTGTTCGGGATAATGGACGACCTGCTCTCGCATCTTAACCGGACGAAAAAGCTGTTCATGGCCCTTGTGGTCTCCTCTTTCATAGTTGCGCCTCTTGCAATCATACTTTCGATACTTATCTTCATGCCGCCGTTCCTTACAGGCGTAGGCCAGCAGCAGGACGTAGTCATATCTGCAAAGGCCGGCGTGATACAGGGCTTTCCCAACGATACAATGGCGCCGGGCACCGCCGCAAGCGGCTGGGTGCGCATAGTGCCAAGCGAGGACGCAGAAAAATTCAACTTTACTATTACAAGACCGATAGAGGGTGGCGACACCATCTTTGTCGAAAGGTCGCAGCTGCACGTAGAGTACGTCCCTGCCGGCGAGACGAGGACTATAACCGTGTTTGAGGCGCAGCCGATGCCTCCGCGTTTTCTGTACGTGGGCGCCCAGCCCGCGGCCCCCTTTGACGTGACCTGGATAATGGTCGCAGTAATAGGCGTGTCTGCTGCGATGGCCGGCGCGTGGCTCTTTATCGGAGTCAAGGAATACCGCTTTTTTGCGCACTGGAACCGGCGCTACTCCAACTACAAGGAGATGCAGGATAAGGTGGACCGGGAGCTTGAAGGCTCGGGCCAGACCTGAAGAAAGATTCCATTAACGTTATCTTGCTGTATCTGCATAACGTAACCGTGGCGTACCGGCGAGCCGCTGTCGTTGCGTTGGTAGCCGGCTCCGCGCTCGTGGCCTCCATCTTTGTGATGATGCCCTCGCTTGCCCTCATCAACGCAAGCGAGCCTTCGAGGAGGATAATGGCGCTTGGCTCAAACGCATACTACCCAGATACAGAAAACGAGCAAGTGACGATGAACGCGGTCAGGCCCGGCGACATGAAGCCCAATTCCTTTGTGTGGTTCTTGGACCCCTACGGCAAGACGATGGGCGAGCTGTACGACGGGTCCAGCGCGTCGCTGACCCTTGACAGAAAAGAGCTTGAGCGATTCGAGCAGCGCGACGCCTTTGAATATTACCTGCTAATCAGGCTCCCTGCTTGGCTTGGCGGAGAAAAGGACGACACGTCTTCATTCAGGGCATACCACGCCATATCGCTTTCGGACAACTGCCTGTTCAGGTACTGGTCAACCGAAGGCCGGTGGCGGATGGAGAACCCGTGCGCAGGCGACATCTACCGCGCATGGGACGGCCTTGCGGTTGCCGGCCCGGCGTCCGTAGGCATGGTGGGTGGCACCATCTCTACCGGCTACCACCCGGCGCTCCAGATGTTCAGGCTGTCGGTGGACTCGGAAGGCTACCTCGTGGCGCACAAGCCTGACAACAGCCTTCAGGGCGACGGCGTGCAGGCGGAAGGCAGGAGGCTGTCTCCGCAGGACGTTGACGAAAGCAACAAAGAGATGGTGCAGGCGGCAGGCGAATATGCAGGATACTCGCTTCCATTTCCATCGACAATCCAGACCGATTACCGGCTGACCGATCTCAACCCTTCAATCGGCCCCTGGTGGATGGAGACGCAGTCAGAACCGCCTATGCAGGCGACATACACTTACTCTAACCGGCAATACGCCGCCATCACCATAGACGTCTATCCTGTGCAAAATCATCCGGACCTGAAGCTTGGAGGCCCCCTGGTCAGCCGCTCTGACTCTGGCTACCTTGTCAACGGCACCGTCGTCGGCGCGCTGCTCCATTTAGCTTACCCGCGCCCCCAGGGAATGCCCGAGCCGCAGATTAGGGAGGGGACCAATATCGCAGGCGACTTTGCCATCCTCGTGGCCCCAAGCGAACTTGGCGGCGACAGTTACACGGGCGCAGGAGCAATAGTGTGGGGAAAAAGCCCTGACGGGAAGGAGGACATCGTGGTGGTGCTCAACACAAGCGACGTGAGGATGGACGAGCTGGCTTCAATGGTCGAGAGCCTCGGGGTACGCAAGTCAGGCTAGGCACAGTAACAGCTTTTTTAGCCGTCGCAATGCAACAAATGGCATGTGGCGCCTTGTAAAGTACCTTGAAGAGAACCAGCTGTCGCTCTTTGAAACGGTGGACGCAAGAAAGGAGACGCACAGAGAGCTTGCGGAAAAGCTGGCCGAAGTCAGGCCGGGCGGCGAAAAGGACAACGCCGAGCTTGCAAACGCCGTCATGACGGCAATGTGGCTTGGCAGGCGGGCGCAGGCGATAAAAGAGTCGGGCGACAAGAGCGCCGAGCAGTTTTTCCGCGAAGCCGTGCTAACAGCGTTTGAGACTGGCAGGCGCTCGGCGATAACCGCGCCCTAGCTTTGCCATGAATCAGTTTGTCATCAACTCGCTTATATTTTGCTGCCAACTCAAGGATGATTGGCCCGGATGGATTTCTATTATGTAAGCTACGAAGTAGCAGTATCGCTGCACTCCAAGGCCGTTACTGGCGAAAGAGTACGGGATCCGGGCAGACTGCGCGCTATACTGGATACGGTACAGGACATAGGTCATCGGAGTTCGGAGAAGGATGCAATCGCCAAAAAAGCTGCATACCTTCTTTGCGAGATAAGTTGGCAGCAGCCATTTACCAAAGGAAACAAGCGCGCATCTTTTGTCATCTCCAGTACTTTTCTGCGCATTAACGGATGGAGGTTTCTACCGATAATCACCTGGGACACCATGTTCGACCTTATAATGGCTATTGCCCAAAGGAAGAAATCCCGTCAGCAAGTCGAAACGTTCATGAAAACCTTTTTAGTCCCAAGTCCCCAATTGTAGTCTACATGGCGGTAACGGCAAAGCGCAAGCGCCTGACGCAGAAAGAAGTAGACGAACTTGCCTTGAAGATAGGCGAGCAGGTCATTAAAGAATCCAAACCTCTTCTCGACAGACTCGCCAAGGTCTAACCTTTTGTCGTGCTGCACAGTGTCGAACTGAACTAAAGGTTACTATGTTTATTAGTCGGTAAGTATTTCTTACCAGGTATGTCTGAAGCACCATCTGACCCCAAACAGGACGTCTCTTGCCCTGTCATCGACATCTGGAGCATCCTTGGAAGGCGCTGGTCGCTCCTCATAATAAAGAACCTGAGCACAAAGGAAACCATACGCTTCAACGAGCTGAAGAGGGCGCTTGCCGGCATCAGTAGCACCGTGCTTTCAGAGCGGCTGCTGGAACTTGAAAGGGAAGGCCTAGTGTCTAAAAAGATCTACCCCGAGGTGCCGCCCCGCGTGGAGTACAGCCTGACGCCGCAGGCAAAGGAGCTTGAAGTGATAATAAAAGAACTGGTGCGCTGGGTCAGCCGCTGGAAGAGCCCGGTCGCGGCAGAGGCAAAAAAAGAAGGGGCTACAGCTTCTTAAACTGGCCCTCCCTCACCACGCCCACCTCGACTACCGGCCGCTCACCAAGCGCCTTTTCTATCGCCTTGTTCGCAAGCTGCGTCGCCTGCTCGACTGTCATGTCGGCGCTGTACTCGCGCTGAATCACGTCAAGCGCGCTGTCTGCAGATTGTCCAATGGCAAAGCCGGCTCCACGGAAGTATGTGCCGCTTGGGTCCACCTGGTACATGTGCACGCCTGTCTGGTCCGCGCCTGCGATTATCACCGACGCCGCCTGCGGCCTCACCGCGTATATCGTGTAGTTGTGCAGGTAGCTTCCGAGGTGCTGCGCAAGCGACCCGATGTCGGCAGGGCTCTCGAAGCTCAGCCGGTGCTTTTGCGCCTGCAGCCGCAGCTCGTCTATGAGCTGCAGGATGTCGCCTATGTAGCCAGAGCCTGTCGCCCCGACATGGCCGTCGATTGCAAATATCTTTTCAGTCGGCTCCATCAGCGGCCGTATCGGCTTGATGTGGCTTGCTATCAGCGCAAACCTGGGCGTCTTGATGCCGATTGTCGTCGATCCGCGGCTTACGGCTTCAAGCGCGCTGTCTACGAGCACCAGCCTGCCTTCCGGCCCGTAGAATGACGGGTACCTTCCAAACGCCTGGTTTTCAGCCATCTAGACCGCCTCCGCCCTGACCAGCTTTGGGATGACAAGCGTGTCGACGCCGTTTCCCGAGCCGGGATCCCGCTCCATCGCCGCCCTGACTGCCTTTGCGGCCACTTCTTTTGCCTCGTCGTTTGTCAGGTCAGCCCTGTACACGCTCTCTAGCACGCCGTACGCTATGGGCGAGCCCGAGCCGGACGAGGCAAATTCCTCTTCTATCACCGCGCCGGACATATCGGCAGTCACCACGTGGGGCCCTTCCTCGTCGACTCCCGCCACCAGCAGCTCAACAAAGTAGGGCTGGTAGTTCTTCAGTCCCGAGTACGCCAGGTTTGCTATCAGCCGCGCAGATTCTCTGACTGTCAGCGGAAAGCCCCTGCGAAGCTCCATCAGCTTGCGCTCGGCCTTTGCCACCTTTATCAGGTACTCTGCGTCTGACAGCTGTCCCGCTATGGCTATTGCCAGCGTGTCGTCTATTTTCGCTATTTTCTGCGTTATCTTGGACCCGATGAAAAAGCCCTTGCTCGCCCTCTTGTCGGAGCCGAGCACGACTCCCTCGCGGGTCTTGATACCGACTATCGTTGTCATTTGATCTATTATGGAATGGACTGCATTAATTGACCGGGTATGGCAGAATCAGGTCACAGCTAGTTGTTGACAGGCGCGCGGAAGCCGTAGGCGTTGCCGGGCACCAGCCTGTCCTGCAGGGCTTTGGTAATCTGCTCGTATATCGCGTACGAGCCTATCATCGACTGCAGCTTCTCGCGCTCTGTCGACGCGTTCGTCTCTATGACGATGTAGTCGGAGACCATCCGGAGGTTTATCTGGAACGAGCCGTCGTCGCTTGACCACTGGAGCGTAAATCCTGTGGCGCTCTCGATGAGGCCTACCCAGCGCAGGTTCTTGAACCACCTGCCCACAAGCGCCCGCACAATCTCTGCCGGCCTGATGTCGACCGGGATATAGCTCTGGAGAAGCTGCACGTACTGCCTGCCCTTTGGCTCGACTTTTGTCGCGACCGCATTTGCGCCGGTCTTGCTGAGGTGGTATCCAACTTTTGATTTCTCGACAAGGCCCATCTCTTCCAACCTGCGGAGCGCCCTTGCGAGGCTCTGCTGGTGGATCCCAAGCCTGCGCATTATGCCCTTGAACGAGTAGTTCGAGCCTGCCTCGTTGAGGAGCGCAAGCACCTTGGTGTCGTTGTTGTGCAGGTCATCAGTCGAGATCTCTTCCTTTTGAACTAGAACCGCCTGCTTGCCGCTGGGGATCTCCTTGACCTCCTTCCCGGCCTGCTCCTTTTCCACTGGCAGGTATTATGCGGTATTGGGATTTAAACAGTCCAGTTTCCGTCCGGTTAGCAGGTAAGCCTTTCCCTACCGCTGCATAGTCACTTTTTGTTCTTCATTTCTTCCGGGATTGCGTCCATGTCCATGTAAAACGGCTCCCAGATGTGGCCGTTGATGTCCTTGAACGCCCGGCCGTACATCCAGCCGTAGTCCTGCTTTTCCCTGTATTCAGAGCCGCCGGCTGCGACTGCTTTACTCACTATCTCGTCCACCTCTGCGCGGCTGTCAAGCGAGAGCGCGACCAGCACCTCGGTGCTTTCGGCGTCGCAGATCTCCCTGCCGGGGATAAAGCCCATGAAGAACTTGTCAGCCAGCAGCATGGCATAGTTGTCCTCGCTTATCACCATGCACGCCGCGTTGTCGTCGGTGAACATCGGGTTGAACGAAAACCTGAGCCTGCCAAAGAACTCCTTGGTCTTTTTCAGGTCCCTGACCGGCAGGTTGACAAACACCTTGGTCATCTCGCATCACTCCGCGTAGGCCTTTTTCAGGGCCGCCATGTCAAGCTTTTTCATCTGCAGCATCGCCTTTATGGCGTTTTCGGCCTTCCTTTCGTCCTTGCTGTGCACCATCTCGTCAAGTATGGAAGGGACTATCTGCCACGACACGCCGAACCTGTCCTCCAGCCAGCCGCACTGCACTTCCTTGCCGCCTTCGGTGAGCCTGCCCCACAGCTTGTCGACTTCCTCCTGCGTTTCGCAGCTGACAAAAAGCGAAATCGCCGGATTGAACTTGAACACCGGGCCTCCGTTGAGCGCGACGAACCGCTGCCCTTCAAGCTCAAACGTCACGCTCATCACGGATCCTTCCTGCCTTCCAGAAGCTTCTGCGCCTGCTTCTCCGTACCGGGCTGTCTTTACTATCCTCGAGTTCTTGAAAACGGACGTGTAGAACCTGGCTGCTTCTTCGGCGTTGCTGTCAAACCACAGGAACGGTGTGATTTTTTGCGCTGTCGTCGTGTTCATGGGTGCAATGGGGCAAGATAGAATAAAAGGCGTTGCTCCCCTTGGGGAGGCGCCAGGCTGCTTGCATGCGGGACTTGAAGTAAGAAATAACTGACTGACCGGTCAGTATATTTATTAGATGGGCGCGTCATAAGTTGTCGGGCCACATGGAAGCGCAAGCTTTTACCTCATTCCGCTTTATGCCGTCACGCGTTGACCTCCCTTTGGGGAGCAACGCCTTTTATCCCAGGGGTTGTTGATCGGGAGGTGGCCGGCGTAGAGAAACAGGGCGGAAATAGTTCAGGATGGCTGATTCTTGCCATCCTTAGCTGCCTGGGCCTGATAGTCATGTTCGACGAGACCATGATACTGCCTGCCATCCCGGATTTCATCCGCGATTTTAACATCTCGTACAGCGCCTCCTCGTGGCTCCTTTCGGCCTACATCATAGCGGCGGCAGTCATGACCCCTATCGGCGGAAGACTGTCTGACATCTATGGCAAGAAAAAGATACTCCTCATAGTGATGGGGATCTACCTGCTGGGCGTCATCGGGGGGCGGTTTGCCACCGGCATGGAAACCATGCTTGCGGCAAGGGCCGCGCAGGGCGTCGGCATGGCCATGTTCCCGATAGCCTTTGGAATAATAAGAGAAGTCCTGCCGGAGAAGAGGCTTGCGATAGGCCAGACCATATTCAGCTCCACGTTCTCCGGCGGCGCGGTCGTCGGCCTCGTGGGCGGGGCTGCGCTTATCCAGAACTTTGGCTGGCAGTCGACATTTGTGGCTATACTCCCGTTTGCGATAGGGCTCTGGCTTGCCATAGTAAAGTTCGTGCGCGTCCCTGCACCTGTGCCTTATCCCGGCATGGAGGCCGCCGGCCCGCCGGACAGGTCGATAGACCTGAAAGGGACGCTCACCCTTACGGCCACGATAATCACATTCTTGGCAGGCATCACGTTTCTGGAAAGCCGGAGCGCCGGCGCAGAATACATGACTGCCGGGCTCTTTGCCGCCTCAGGAGTGTCGCTTGTGGGATTCATCGCCATCGAAAAGAGGGTGCGCATGCCGCTGCTTGACTTAAAGCTGATGACAAGCAAGAGCTTCCTCCCGCCGACTCTAATACTCCTCCTGACTTTCATGTCGATCTTCATGGTATACCTCACGATGCCTATCATGGTGAGGAGCCCCGAGCCGCTGGGATTCGGGGGCGACGTGCTTGCAGTTGCAAGCGTGCAGCTGCCCTTCATGCTGGTCCTGCTTGCAGGCACCGTACTGTCAGGATTCATGCTGAGCAGGATAAAGAACACGCGGCTGACGCTTGCCGGAACCATAATCAGCGCGGCCGGCTTTTTCATCCTGCTGATGTTCCACTCGACTGAAAGCGAGGTCTCGTTCGGGCTGACCATACTTGCAGCCGGCCTGGCGCTCTCCATTGCCGGCGCGTTCAACGTGATACTCGTTTCCGTGCCCATGCAGATGACAGGCATCGCGCTTGGGATGACGCTCCTCCTCAACCTTGTGGGCATGTCAGTCGGGCCGGCGCTTTCCGGGATACTGCAGGAGACGTACCAGGGGTCGGTGCCGGGAGTCGCAGGCACGTTCCCGGCGGAGGCTGCCTACAACTTGATATTTGTCACCTCGGCAGCCGTGTCGCTTGCGTCAGTCGGCATGGCGCTCTTTGTGGCCGGCAGAAAAGCCGCGCCTGCGATAACGACTCCGGATCCAAGAGAGGCAGGAAAGGGAAGCGCCTGACGCGGGACTACATCACTTCTATAGAGTCTTCCTCAAAGCCCATCGAGACGAGCATGGCTTTTGCCGCCTCGCGGTGATCTCCCTGCAGCATTATCTGGCCGTCCTTGAACGTGCCACCTGTCCCTATCTTTGTCTTTAATTTCTTGGTTATTGCAGGAGCGTCCTTGTTGTCCTGCAGGCCTGATATTATCGTGACCGGCTTGTTGAACCTGCGCGTGTCCTTTGAGATCCTTATGCGCGCGCTTTGCCGGTCAAGCTCTTTTGTGAGCTCGTCCATTGAAAAGTCGTCTGACACTTGGAGTCTCTTTGCGCTCCTATCAAAAAAGTGTTTGGAAGTAGCGCTTGATGGTATTTAAGGACCGGAATATTGAACCGTATTATTCAACGCATTCTTTATGTTCGGAATCGCTTCCATCACCTGTGAATCATACGCCTGGTCGGTCACAAAAAATGCGGCACTAAACCCAGTCCCATCATTCAGGTCCACTCCGCAGCATGTGATTCCGCCGCTTCCAAACGCATAATCCTCTCTGAAATCATTTCTGGTTACTGGCGAACCGTCCGATCTCTTTAATTCGGTATCAATGTAAAACTTGACTGTCTCGGGAGGTTTTACAACAACTTCTCTTACGACCTTTTCACCTTTCGCAAATCCATCCACATCATTATCCCATGTAATTTCGATTTCCTGATATGTAGTC
This sequence comes from Nitrososphaera sp., assembly GCF_013388945.1. GTDB lineage: Archaea > Thermoproteota > Nitrososphaeria > Nitrososphaerales > Nitrososphaeraceae > Nitrososphaera. The sequence continues at coordinate 299,670 of NZ_JACAEH010000004.1, forward strand.
TGGCCTCTAGGGGAAGCTCCGTAACCAGATTTTGCCATTGTGCTATAGAAAGGCATAGCATCCTTCATGTTATTGATGGCCTCGTAGGCATCTATTCCTTCTGGAGCCGCAATAATGTAAACTGTAAGATTGCCCGTTAGTTCTGGAGCCGTCTGCGCAACTGCCTCATTGCTGGCTGATGTTCCTATCGTGGTTTCTCTTGGTACTGACACACTAGGTTGCATGTAGCTAGCGTTGTTATATCCAAGTAATACCGCTGCAATAGTCGCTGCAGCAATAACTCCAAATCCAATGAAAATGTAAGTTGATTTTTTTGTTGTAGGATTTTTCATGATAATCACTCGTACATTATCCTCAGGTCGGACTGAATATCATACAAACAGACATTGTCTGCACCTGTGGACTGGATCCTTACTTCGTATTGCCCTGATGAAGTACCCGTCCAAGTCAATGCAGCATGTCTGTCGCCATCAGTGTGAGCAAATGCGTGATCATAATTTGAACCACCGGGAGATTCTAGCATCAACTCCATATCATATATGCCGCCTGAAGGGCCGCCTACAGTTGCAATGACAAACTTGTTGTCAGTATTGTTAACTGTGACATCCAAGACCGATATCCATGCGACTTGTTCCGATGTGCAGAAAAAAGCCCCACCACCCGGCAATTCCGTATCAGATGCTGATAGAAATGCTGTCGCCTTCTGATTGTCTGATAACAAGTATGTCGATGGAATTAGAGCCGACAAAGCCGATACTAACAGCAACCTCACAAGCACAGGCGATTTACTATTGTGAAATAATTATCCCTTGAGTATGCAAAATATAGCAAATTTTCTCTGCTTTTTTTTACAGATAATCATTAAATAAAATAAGTCCGGCTGGCTCAGGGGCGCTCGTCCACCTGGACCCCCACCTGGAACTGCCGCCCGTACCTGTTGACAGTCACAGTGACGGTGTCGTTCACCTTCTTTTTCTTGACTGCGCCTGCAATCTGCGACGGCTCCTCTATCCTCTCGCCATCAACCTGCTCTATCACGTCGCCCCTGCGCAAGCCCGCGTCGTCTGCCGGGCTGTACGGCTCCACTCCAGCTACAAGCGCACCCTCTGCACTTAGGCCGTAGTACCTCGCCACTTTAGGCGTCACCTTGACAGAAGCAATCCCGATCCAGGGCCTGCTCACCTTGCCGCGCTCGACCAGTTCCTTCAGGATCTCCTTTGCGGTGTTTACCGGCACTGCAAAGCCGATGCCCTGCGCGTACGGCATGTTGGCGGTGTTTATTGCGACAACCTCGCCCTTGGTGTTGACAAGGGGTCCGCCCGAGTTGCCCGGGTTTATGGCAGCATCTGTCTGTATCAGCTCAAGCACGCCGGTCCTGGTCTGTATGCTCCTGTCCAGTGAACTGACGATGCCTGCAGTGACTGCCGGCCCGCCTGTAAGCCCGAACGGGTTGCCTATTGCAATCACGATCTGCCCCGCCTTCAGCGCAGCAGAGTCGCCAAGCTGTGCCACCGGCAGCGGCGCGTCGGCCTCCACTTTTATCACCGCAAGGTCTGTCGTCTCGTCGCTTCCCACAACCCTGCCCCTCAGCACCCTACCGTCTGCCAATGTCACCTTCAATCTTTCTGCGTCGTCGATCACGTGGTTGTTTGTCAGTATGTGCCCGTCGCTGTCGATGATGACGCCAGAGCCCACGCCTTCCACCGGGAAGACCCGGAAAAGCTGGTCGTGCATCATGCGCACGCTTGCGATGTTCACTACGCTTCCGCTCACCTTTTCCACCGCGCTCACAAGCACGTTTTCATCCACCGGAATCATGGCGGTGTATACGGCAAAAGAGCTTAAATCGACCAGCTATCGAAAAACCGGGTCACGCCTGCCGGTAGCGCGCCGCAAACGTCTCCTCTTCTGCACCGGCAAGGTCCTGCGCAAACTGCGTCTTTATCATATTGCCGTAAACTACAAGGTCGCGGGCCATCGTCCTTATCCTCTTCTCGATGTGCTCGTTTGTCAGCCTGCCGTCGGTAAAGTCCTGCACGCCGCTTATCGACACCCCGTAAGGCAGGCTCCAGCCGTAGCACTGCCTGACAGCTGTTCGCATCTGATCCATTACAGTCAACCCCTTTTCGTGCGACGCAACGACGTAGCCGAACAGCTTGCCGGCAAACTCCTCGTAAAAGTGGTCGAGAAAGTTCTTCAGCAGGCCGGACATGGAGCCGTGGTAGTCAGGCGACGCAAGTATGAACGCGTCGGCCCACTCGACTTCTTTTGTGACTTTTTCAAGAGCAGGCGAGCTTGCGTTTGGCGCGTACATCGGCAAGTCCGCTTCCCTGAGCGCAAGCAGGCGCGTTTGCGCACCGCGCTTTTGCGCCTCTTCAAGCGCCATCCTTAGCACCTTGAGGCTGTACGAGTTCTCCCTCATGCTGCCGGCCACGCCGAGCACCTTCAGCTCTCCTGTCAATACGCATTTTCTACCGCAGGTTTCTATTTAAAACAGGCAGCAACCTGAGACTTGCCAAGTCAGCCACGGCTGACTAGCCGTCAACTTCGGCGTTTGCAAGCGGTATGGCGACCTTCTCTTCTTCTGCTTTCTGATCGGGCTTTGGCTTGGGCGCGGCATCCTGCATGATGGGCACGGCGCCGGCGGTTATCTGCCTGCTCTTTATCAAAAAGTCCCTGAGGATCTTGCTGCGCTCGTCGGCCATCTCGCTCGTCTTTACCTCAAACACTCCGTGGATGACCAGCCTGTCGTCCTTCTGGTACAGACCCACGTCGATGAGCCCGTGGCCGTTGCTTATGATGGCGTCCTTCATGCTCTCTACGAGGAGGAGCGAGTCGGGGTACGGCCTGGGTATGTACGACACGACCTCGTCGATTATCGTGTCGCCATAGACCATCACGGGGTTGTTTATGAGCATAAAGTTTGGCACCTTTATCAGCCGGCCGGTCCTGACAGACGGAAGGCGCTCGCCGTCTCCCACCTCCATCAGAGTCGTGCGCAAAAGCCCCATGTGCATGATGTCGCCCTTTGTCGTGATGCCTGCAGCAGTCATCTTGATCCTGCTTCCTTCCTTGATGTCCTTTGTCTTTCTTATCACGAAATAGGCGAGGACGTCTGCGATGTAGTCCTTGAACACGAAGGACACGCCCATGGAACTGAACAGCACACCCATCAGTGGGAGGTAGGTAATTATCTCCTCGGCCATCCAACGACGGTTCGCCGGATTCGGGTTAAGCCATTGACTTGAAAAGTTCTAACAATGTATGAAAAAGTCTTAGACTGTTATCCGCCTGCTGCATGAGATGCACTCTACTGTCACCTTTTCGCCGCTCCTGTCAACTATCCTGAACTTTTTAGAGCCGCAAGCGGGGCAGACGGGGCACGCCCTCAGGCCTCTTGCCATCTTACCACCTCGCAGGGTTGGTGTTGGACCTGGCAAGCATCTTTATCCTTTGCGCGCCGTCCACCTCCTCTATCACCTTTGCGACTGCGCGGGGCACGAGGTGCTTCCAGGGCCTGCCTGACGCGATGAGGCGGCGTATGCTGGTGCCGTTGTACTCTTTTTTCTTCTCAAACGCCGGCTTTTTCACGGCAAGCGACCTGTCAAGCGCGCCTGCGAGGTGCGCGACAAACTCGTTTCCGGAGTAGATGACGTCAAAGGGCGGAACCTGTGACCTGAGGTATCCGAGCCACCGGGCGTTGTTCTCGTCGTTGTGGTATGGCACGATGTAGCACCTTGACAGGTCGATTCCGTCGTCTGCAAGCGCGTTGTGGATCATGAGCACCCGCTCGCCGGCGGTGAACGGGTCCTTGTCGATAAAGTTGAACTGGGCGCTCCCCACCACTATTATCAGCTCGTCGCACTCGGAGAGCACCTGCCTTGCAAGCGCAAGGTGCCCGTTGTGGAACGGCTGGAACCTGCCAGCTACAAGCCCGCGCTTCATTTCCTACCCAGCTTTGCCTTCTGCTCCTCTATTTCCTTTGCCTCTAGCTTCTTGAAGAGTGGCTCCACCCTGCCAAGGGCGTGGCCTGCGAGTATGGCAAACTGGCCGGCAGAGTCCCAGCTTTGTTTATGCACGCTTCCCTGCAGGCCGAGCTGCGACCACATCTTTTCAGCAGAGAACGGTATGAAAGGCGCAAGCAGGATGGCAAGAGACCTTGCCGCGTTCACGGCGACGTAGAGCGTGGCTGCTGCAGTATCTTTCTCGCTCCAGGGCTTTTTCTTCTGGAAGTACTGGTTAAGCTGGTTGCTGAGCGCAAGGATCCTCCTGAGCGCCCTGTCGGTCTCGTTTGCAGACAAGAGCTCGCCTGTTTCCTTCACAGCTGCAGCGACCGCGTCTTTGATCTCGCTGTCGTCCTGCGCAAGCGTGCCTGCCTCCGGCACCCTGCCTGCAAACGACTTTTGCGTGAACGAGAGCGCCCTGTTGACAAAGTTGCCCACGTTTGCTATCAGCTCGTTGTTTATCTTTTCTGCAAAGGCGTCAAAGTCAAAGTTCAGGTCGTCCTGCGAGTACGTCACAATAGACGCCATGTAAAAGCGCAGATAGTCGGGGTTGAACACCGACACAAAATCCCGAAGCCCGATGTACCAGTTGCGGCTCTTTGATATCTTCTGGTTCTGCAGCATCAGGTGCCCGCGCGTGGGGATGTAGTCTGGAAGCTTGTACTCCCTGTTTATGCCCATCCTCATCGCCGGCAAGAACAGGTAATGATGATAAACGATGTCCTTGCCGATAAAGTGGTAGATGTCAGAGCCGTTCCAGAACTTTTTGCCGTCGCCGCCCTTTTCCTCTATCAGCTTCGCAGCGGTCGATATGTAGCACAGGTGGTTGTCAAACCAGCCGTAGAACACCTTGCCCTTTGCCTCGTCGAGCGGTATAGGCACGCCCCACGAGAGGTCGCGGGTGATGTCCCAGTCCTGTAGCCCCTCGTTTATCCAGTTGATAACATAGTTCTTGACATCTGTCTGCAGCCTGGCGTTTTCTGAAAGCCACTTTTTCAGCTCCTGCGAAAAGTTGGAGAGCTTGAAGAAATAGTGCGTGCTCTGCTTTTTCACCGGCGGCCTGCCGCAGATGGCGCACTTGGGCTCCAGTATCTCGTCAGGCACCCTGCCGCATTTTTCGCACAGGTCGGAATACTGGTTGTCGGCGCCGCAAAATGGACATTTACCGACGACGTAGCGGTCTGGCAAGAACTTGTCGTCAAACTCGCAGTAGAACTGCACGACGTCGTGCTCGTAGATGTGGTCGTTCTGCTTGAGCTTTTTGAACACGTCCTGCACGAACTTTACGTTTTCAGGAGAGCTCGTGCGGTAGAAAAGGTCAAACGAGATGCCGGCTGCCGCAAAGTCTTCTGCGTCGCGCCTGTTCCAGTGCGCGACATAGTCCTCGGGCTTTTTGCCCTCCTTTTCGGCCTTTATCAGAATCGGCGTCCCAAAGTCGTCGCTTGCGCAGATATGATATGCTTCAACGCCCTTGAGGCGCAGAAAGCGCGTGAAAATGTCTGCCGGCAGGTAGGTCGAGGCTATGTGCCCCAGGTGTATCTCGCCGTTTGCATAGGGGAGGGCGCTTGTAATTATCGCACTTGCCGGCATCGGCTTTCCAAGCCGCGCACCAGATTTTAAGGTATCACCCGGCAGCGACCCAGACAAGGCGAGACGCTTATGCGAAATTTTCCACTATTGTTACCTTGCCTGTCATCCAGGGATGCGGCTCGCAGTGGTAGAGATACTCGCCTGTTTGCGTAAAGACAAACTCGTAGGTTCCGCCATGACCTATCAGACCGATCGTGTCAAGGGAGTCAAATTTGCCGTTTATGGGGTCGACGTAGCCAGTGTCGGTAGTCACGCTATGAAAGGTTGTATCTTCGTTCACCCACACTATCATGTTGTCTACACCGAGCATTCCCCTGACCTGCTTGGGCACAAAATTCCGTTCCTGAGTTTCGATGTACGAACCTTCCACAATGGTGACTTTCACGGATTCCGGGGGATTGAGGACCTCTGCCGGAACCGCCGGCCTTCTGTTTGCCTCAGGCAGGTAAAAGTACTGGTAATAGACAAGGCTGATAGCCACAGCAACAACGAAGGCGACTATTGTGATGCCGGCAGTGTTCTTTAGCTGCGGAATATACATCACGCTGTAATGGGAGTAGACGATATTTATCGACGCTGAATGCACTGCATTGCAGAGAATTCCTTCCGCTTATCAGAGCATTCGCCGAATGCACCACAATGGCAATTAATTCAAAACGCGCAGCTAGCATCGTGCAACGAAAAGGCGCTGCGACGCTGGTTGTCGCAGCGATGGTATTTGCCGGGCTGGCATACGCCTATCCGGCGCAAAAGGCATTTGCCCACAATTTTTCGCAAACTGAAACAACCGAGTTTTTGGCAGCAACAGAAATGACCAAGGCCTACCTTGACCTTGCGAGGACCAACCTTACAGACCGCGAGATGGCCAAGATGTACGCAGAAAAGGCGACGACGTTTCTTGACACGTGGATGAGCGAGATAAAGGAAAGGAACGAAAGGGTTGGAACAGACCTTTCCGCGTCGCTCAGCCAGCTTCCAGTCTCTATAGAGGAAAGGCAGTCGGCAGCGCAGATAAGGGAGCAGGTCCATGACATCAGGGACCTGATAGCCGAGGCCGTGAGCGTAAGGATAGACAGGGCCGAGCTTGCAAGCAGCGCAACCTGGTCGCTTGTGATGGCAAAGGTCCTCAGCGAATCATTATTGCAGTACCAGGTTTCGCAGGGAGTCGAGGAAGGGCTGGCCTACGAGCTTGCGTACGGCATAAAGAAAATGAGCGAGATGGGCAACATGACCTCTACGATGGAGCCGGGCGCCATGAAGATGGCGCAGTACAATGCAGCCAAAGCGCTTGCCTCAAAGGCCTTTTACATCTCCACCAAGATAAAGAAGTCCGACGCGACCGACCCTGCGCTTGTGGACACGGCCAAGATGTCTCTGAGGCAGGTAAAGATCGGCATAGAGGACAAGATGCCGTGGATGCAGGTGATAACGACGATGCACCAGAAGGTGCACGAGAACCTGAGGATGGGCTTTAACCTGCAGATGAAAATGCAGATGTAAGGTTAGACCGGCAGGGGACGCTTAACCTTGCTGGTACCTCTTTTGTTTTGCAGTCAGCCTGTCGATGTCCACGCCCATCGCTTCAAGCGCCAGGCGCGCGATCCCGTCGTCGATGCTCTCAGGAACAGGGTATACTTTTTTCTCCATCTTTTTGTGGTTCTTTGCGACGTGCAGGATGGAGGCAAGCTGGTTTGCAAACGACATCGCCATTACTTCCGGCGGGTGGCCTTCTGCCGCGACAAGGTTGACTACCCTTCCCTTTGATAGCAAATACAGCTTTTTGTCATTAATGTCAAAGCGCTCGACATCTTGCTTGATCTCTGCAGGCCTAAAGTTTCGATAGAGGTAGGCCACGTCTATCTCAACGTCAAAGTGGCCCGTGTTTGCCAGGACCGCGCCGTCCTTCATCGCTTCAAAATGCTCCTTTCTTACGACGTCTGTCTGCCCCGTGCACGTGATAAAGAGATCGCCGTGTTTTGCGGCATGCGCAAGCGGCATCACGGAAAACCCGTCCATCCTAGCTTCAAGCGCTTTTACAGGGTCGACCTCTGTCACCGTGACGGCAGCGCCCATGCCGCGGGCCCTTGCAGCCACGCCCTTGCCAACCCAGCCGTATCCACATACTACGACATTAGAGCCGGCGATGAGCATCCCCGTCGCCCTGAGTATGCCATCGAGAGTGCTCTGCCCCGTGCCGTAGCGGTTGTCAAAGAGGTACTTTGTGCGCGCGTTGTTCACGGCAATGACGGGGTAGCACAGCTTTTTTGATCTCTCAAGCGCAGACAGTCTCTTGACGCCTGACGTTGTCTCTTCCGTCCCGCCGATTATGCCCCTGATTTTTGCAGCGTGCGCGGCGTAGTGTAGGTCACCGCCGTCGTCGGTGATTATGTCGGGCGCAAACGCAAGCACGTCGCGTATGCACTTTTTGTACTCTGCCTGCGTCTCGTTACGCCACGCATAGACGGAGACGCCCTCGCTTCGCAAAAACGCCGCAATGTCTTCCTGCGCAGAAAGCGGGTTTGCAGAGCACAGCGCCGCCTCTGCGCCCAGGCGCTTTGCGGCCATCACAAGCACCGATGTCTCTTTGGTGACGTGAAGGCAAAAGCCGGCCCGCAGGCCTTCAAGCGGATTTTTGTCCTTTGCCACCTTGTCGACAATAGACATCATCCTGCGCGCCCACTCGTACCTCTTTTTACCAGTATCTGCAAGCGAGCTGTCTGGCATTGCACTGGAATGGACAAGAGCGCGTATAAGGCTTACTGGCTCTCGAATTCTGAGAACCGGGACTTGCCCCGCCTCATGACTGCAAAGAGCCCGAGGATGATAGCAATCCACACCGCGCTGATCGCCATGTTGGTCGTGCTGACGTACATGTAGGGTATGGCGTCTACAATGTCCTTCTGCATCGCGACAAGCGTCACGTGTATGTCACTCATGCCGGCGCTGTAGGCGCTGCTGTGGGGCTCAAGCGACGCTATCGAGTTTGCCCTTGAAAGGATGCGGTCAAGCTCCAGCTGGATGAGCCCAAAGTCGGTCCTTGCCGTCGGGAACGCCCACACGGGGTTGCCGCTCTTTGGAAGGTCGGCCTTTGCCGCGCGGATATACTCTGCAAGGTCGTACGGCGTCTGGGCAGAAGCCGCCCTTGCGAGGTTGCCAAGCGCCCTGTCTATCGGGTAGACAGTGTTCTGGTAGCCGTAATACGACAGGCCTGCGGCAAGCACGAAAAGCCCGATTATGCCTGCGGTGGCAAACTTGATCGCCGACATCCGCAATCAAGGCATCGGGCGCCGTATTTAGGTGTGGCGGAGTCTCTCTCCTGTTCCGATGGAATTTTATAACCAAAAATGATAGTGCATCTGAATTGGCACTGGTCAAGGTCGCCCGGCAGGGGGAGATAACCGAAAACTCGGGCAAGGAGGTAAACGTCAACGGGACGAGAATAGCGCTTTTTTACGCAGGCGGGAAATACTACGCCATGGAGGCGCTCTGCCGCCACCAGGACAAGCCAATTGCCCCGGGCAAGGTCGACGGCGAGGTGGTCGAGTGTCCCTGGCACTCGTGGCACTACAACATACGCACCGGCGAGCTTCTCGACTACCTTTCGGGTGTCAAGATGACCACCTACAGGGTCGACGTCAAGGGCGGCGACATCTATGTCGACGTGTAAAAGGGTAAATAGAGCCATTTTCGGTTGAAAGTAAAGTGAAGCTGTACAACACCCTGACCCGCACACTTGAAGAGGTCTCGCCCCGCGACGGCACAGTCGGGATGTACGTCTGCGGCGTGACTGTCTACGACAGCTCGCACATAGGCCACGCCCGCACGGTCATCGTCTTTGATGTCCTCAGGAGGTATTTGATGTCAAAGGGCTACAGGGTAAAGTTTGTCCAGAACTTTACCGATGTCGACGACAAGATAATCAACCGCGCAAAAGCGGAAGGCAAGACAGCGGAGGAGATTTCAAGGAAATACATCGACGCGTATTTCCGCGACTTTGCCGGCCTGAACGTGCTGGCAGCAGACGTGCACCCAAAGGCCACCGAGCACATCAAGGAAATGATAGACCTCATCAAGGGGCTCGTGGACAAGGGGCATGCCTACCTTACTCTCAACGGCGTTTATTTCAGGGTCAGGTCGTTTCCCGGCTACGGCAAGCTATCAAAAAAACCGGTCGAGGAGCTAGAGGCCGGCGCAAGGGTTGAAGTAGACGCGTCAAAGGAGGACCCGATGGACTTTGCGCTCTGGAAGTTTTCAAGCGAGCCTCCTTTCTGGGACAGCCCGTGGGGGAAGGGGCGCCCCGGCTGGCACATCGAGTGCTCGGCGATGGCGCTAAAGTACCTCGGAAACGGCTTTGAGATACACGGCGGAGGCCACGACCTTGTTTTCCCGCACCACGAAAACTAGATAGCCCAGTCGGAGGCTTTTACCGGCAGGCCGTTTGCCAGGGTCTGGATGCACTCGGGCATGGTGACTATAAACTCACAAAAGATGAGCAAGTCGCTTGGCAACATTGTCACGATTGAAAAGGCGCTCTCTGACTGGGGCATGAACACGCTGAGGCTCTATTGTCTTTCGGTCCACTATGCAAAGCCGCTTGACTATACTGCCGACCTCCTGAAAGAGTCGGCGCAGCGATGGCGGCAGATAGAGACGTGCGCGTACGAGCTTCGCGCCGCTGCAGAGCAGCTTGGCGAAGCTGCCATGGCGCCGGCAGACGAGCTGCAAGATTTTGAATCGGCGATGGACGACGACATGAACACGTCGCTTGCGCTCACCGCGTTCTTGAAATTCGTGACGAGGATAAACCAGCTTGCAGCGTCTGACAGGCTGACCGCAGGGGTCGCCCGGGCGTCGCTCCCGGCGTTTGAAAAAATGATGGGCATCCTGGGGCTGAAGGTGGTGGAAGCCGGCGAGCAGGAGCGAAAGGAGATTGAGGCGCTAGTTGCAGAGCGCAACCGGTTGCGGGCGGATAAAAAGTTCAGGGAGGCCGACGACATACGCAAAACGCTGGTGCAGCGCTCGGTGGAACTGATGGACCACAAAGGCAGGACGGTCTGGAAGAAGGTAGAAAGGCCCGAGTAGCATGTTTTAACCTCTTTGTGCATTTCGATACACTTGCCTGTTAATGTCGGATAAGGCCGACACAATTGAGTATAGGCAATGAAGATTATCGACGGCAAGCGTACAGGCTCGGTCACTTTTGACGAGGACGGGATGCTCATAGGCGAGCTGGCCGGCGACGTCATTGTCAATTCCGGCTACCTCGAGCTGAAGGGCAGGGTGCTTGGAAACCTGCTTGTCAGGGGCGGCTCGTGCAGGCTCACCGGCATCGTGAGGGGCAACGTGGTCAACGAAAAGGGCGACCTGGAAGTGTTCGGCACGGTGCACGGCAAGGTGATAACGAAAACAGGATACACCTACATCAACCCGGAAAGCAAGATAGGCGGCGTAGAGAACGCGCCGCTGAAGAAGGAAATGAGCACCTAGCCAGACTTTATCTTTTCAAGGTCCTTCTGCAGCGACTCTATCGTCTTTGGGATCTCTTCCTTTGCGCAAGGCAGACACATCTGTTGGAGCGACAAGGGATATGCAAAGTATTTTTCATTGAGCGCAATGTCGCGCTTGCACTTTGTGCACTTCTTCATCTTGTACGGGTCGGTGTTTTTCACTATCACACTTCTACGACCTCGCCCTGCTCTGGCGCGTGCGCGTCGTAGCCGTACTTTTCCCTTATCTCTGCCGCAAACTTTTCGCACGACGGCCCGTCTCCGTGGACGCACAGCACCTTGGGGTTGCCCTTCACGCGGTCCAGGATCTCGAAAAGCTCGCTTCGGCTGTTGTGGCCTGAGAACTCGAAGCGCTTGACGTCGGCGTAGCACTTGTGCATCTTGCCGTCAAAGTTGGCGACGCGCTTGTCAAGGAGCATCCTTCCCGGCGTGCCCTCGCCCTGGTAAGACACGAGCGCTATGCCGTTCTTCTCGTTGTTCATTATCGCCTGCGTGTAAAATATCGCGGAACCTCCGACGAGCATGCCTGCCGGCGAAATGATGACGCACGGCTCGGTTGCCACCTTCTTGCGCCTGCTCCAGCCGGTTATCCACTCTGCGCCGCCTATTGCGCGCTTGAACATCTCGGGGTCGCGAAGGTATGCAGGATGACGGCCCATTATCTCGTTTGCCTTGAGAGCCATGCCGTCCATGACCACCTTGTGCTTGAAATCGTAGGCCTCAAGCACGCAGGCTATCTCCTGGGCGCGCTCTACCGAAAACGACGGTATGAACATCGTGCCGCCGCGCCCTATCACTTCGTAGCAGAATTCCACGAGCTCCTTTTCGGACTGCTCGCGCGGCGTCTGCTCTGCCTGCGAGTAGGTGCTCTCTATTATCATCATGTCTATGGGACCAAAGTCCAAATCGGCCGGGCGCAAAAGTTTCGAGCCGCGGGTGTTGATGTCGCCGGTGTAGAACAGCTTTTTCCCTTCGTGCTCCACGATGACAGTCGAGCCACCGACCACGTGGCCCGACTCGTGCAGAGTCACTTTCACGTCCTTGACCATGTACGGCTCCCTGTACTGGAGTTTCTTGGAGCTCTTGAGCATGGTCATGACGTCGATGTATTCAAACGGCAGGTAGAACCCTGACAGCTTTATCATGTCCTCTATGAGGAGTTCTGACAGCTCAAACGTCGGAAGAGTCGCAAGCGCAGGGATGTCAGCCGAGCCCGAGAGGTAGAGCGACGGCACAAAGCCTGAATGATCGAGGTGCGCGTGCGTTATCACCACTGCGTCGACCTCCTTTGGCTTGACGTGCATCGGGAAAACAGGCTCGCGCCTGAGTAGCACGCCGTAATCCATCAGTATGTTCGTTCCATTGCAGCTTGCGAGAAAAGCAGAGCGGCCGACCTCTTTTGCGGCCCCCATAACCTTAACTTTCAATTTTTACAGCTGCGATTTCCATTCAAGGCGCTTTAAAGCTTGCTAATCGAAACTGACCTGCCACAGCGGCTCGGGCACCGCAGGGTTTTCCAGCTTTTGCATGTACCCAAACCCGCACTCGTCAAGCACCACCTCAAAGTCATAGCGGTCATCCGGGTCTTCACGCGCTATATGCGCCTTGAGCGCCTCTCTCACCCTGCCGGCGACACGCGGCCGAGCGTACACGTACCACAGGTTGTGCGCGCCGCGCATTTTCGCAAGCTCAGCCCGCTTTTGCTCGCCCATCTTTGTGTAATGCCTGTTCATTATCTCGATGTTGACGTCCTCCCAGGAAGGCGTGCGCCAGCGCGCCACGCGCTCAAAGCCGTGGCCGTCAAACTCGGCGGCAAGGCTTATGCCCTGGTCTAAAGTAGTGATGATGACGTCGGTGTTCTTTGCGACTGGGTCGCGGTAGTCCTGACCCGGCTCCATCCAGCCCACGAAAATGACGTCATAGCGTTTGCTGATCCAGTGCGCGTCGGATACTGCGATATAGCCGGGCTTTTCGATGCCAAGGCCGTAAAAGATGCCGGCGTCCTTTTCCATGCCTTCGGCGTCAGGCAGGAATTCTCTGACGCGCTTTAGAAAGTCGCCGTAGCCGCAACCAACGTCGAGGTAGCTTGGGTTTTCGCCGACGGCTCTGGCGATGGCGACGGTGCGCCTGACGTCTATCCTGCGGTATGAAAAATACGTGCCGCAAAAGAACGGAAAGCTGTACCTCTCGTGGTGGGGCGACGCCGCGTGCGCCCTGTACTGCTCTAGAGACTTTCTTGCGTTGCGGAGATCCTGGGTGAAAAACGGCACTAAAAGATCACTTCCCAGAGCTTTTTCGCGGTGGTGAGCGTGGACAGCTCCTCCATGTACCCAAACCCACACTCGTCCAGAACAGACTCAAAGTCGTACCTTTCTTTTGCGTTTTCAGTTGCAAGATGCGTTTCCAGCCCGGACGCGACGCGCCCTGCTATTTCGGGCCTTGCATAGACGTACCAGAAATTGTGCGCGCCGCGCAGCTTTGCAAGCTGCTCTTTTTTCTCGGCAGCAAGCGAGGGCGTGTAGTATCTGTTCATGAGCTCCGCGTTGACGTCTATCCACGAGGGCGTGCGCCACCAGGCTATCTGTTCAAACCCAAACTCGTCGTACTCGCAGCCGCCGTTTATCCCGCACTGGCCGCCGGCGTCAAAAGTCGTTATGACGCACTTTGCAGCTTTTGCGACGTGGCGGCGAAAGTCTGTGCCGGGCTCCATCCACCCTACAAACGCCACGTCGACTGCCGGGCACTGCTCTGCTCCGGCGACTTGTACATAGTCCGGCTTTTTTCCAAACTCGAATATGCCGCCTTCTTTTTCAATCCCTGTTGCCTGCGGCAAAAACTCGCGCACTCTGGCAAGGAAGTCGCCCAGGCCACAGCCGACGTCGACATAGCTTGGGTTCTCGTTCACTGACTTTGCAAGAGCCGCGACGCGCCTCACGTCGACCTTTCGGTATGCAAAATACGACCCGGCAAAGAACGGAAAGATGTAACGCGAATGGTGGGCCGGCGGATTTTTGCCCAGAAAATCCTGGTACGCAGAAAAAGCCTGCCTTAGATCGCCAAGCTTGAAGGGCACACCATGCACACCATGCGCTCCCTATTTTTGCTTGGCGCGCAGCAAACGTCGATTTCCACTACATAACACCGTTTAAAGAAACCCAAAACGCTTATTAAGTTGCTACCGTAAAACGTCCAGTATGGTTAGGAAATTCGACGACTGGTGGAAGACGGTTCCAGCTGACTTGAAAACAAAGGCTCGCAAGGGCGACGAGGCAAACAAGCCACTGCTCAACCAGGTTAACTATGTTCTTCTGCATCTTCACCTGGCCGGCAAGCACGATGCAAAGCCGACCCACGAAGAGCTCAAGGACTGGCTGCACAGTGGTCAGGTCGACGTCCTGAGAACTGGCGGCAAGTAAACTATTTTCTCTTTTTCCTTTCTTTTTGATTTTCAAATTTCCAACGTTGTTTGACGATAGTTATAACACTGTTTTGAGAAAGCCACAGGGTTTAAATAGTTTCGAGCAGTGTTCATCGCTTAGTGATTTAACAGATGCCAATTGCTATACTTCCAGACGTCGATGAGCAAAGATGCATCGGTTGCGCACTCTGTGTAGAAATCTGCACCGCTCTAGGTCCAGACGTACTCAGGGTCAAGCCGGTGGAAGGATGGAAGAGGGGTAAGGCATTCGTGTTCTATCCAGAAAGATGCATCTCCGACGGAGCATGCGTCGGTGTGTGCCCAACACACGCTATCTTCTGGATGAGGCCGATGGAATACACCCCAGGACAGCCAGTCCCGCTGCACAAGAACGGTGTGTTCAGCAAGGGCTGGGAAGAAGGCTAAGCGTCCCATCCACTCTTTCTCTTTTTCCTTTTTTCAAAACTTATCTAGTCGTTTGTCGATAATTATCGCAATGTGCGACTACATGTATTATGAAGTCCCGCGCAAGCACAGGGTAAGGAAGGCAGCCGAGCCGGAACCCGAACTCGAAAAGGCAGAAGAAAGACCGATAATCGTCAAAGCCTAGAATAGGCGTCTGCAAGCCTGAGCGGCTCTGGGAGCCACTCTCCCTTCTTTGTCAGGCCCTTTACTGCCGATACTGCAGATTCAAGCGATATCCTGTTACCCACACTCACGTACAGCTTTTTCCTGCCTTGTATGACATAACCTAGGACCTCACCGTCAATCTCAACGTTATCGCCTTTTACCGTGCCGCAGAGGAGGCTCTTTGCCACGCCGATTGCCGGCTTGTCAAGCGCGACTCCAAGGTAGCATGCAAGGCCACACCTGCGCGGGTGGAGCCGGCCGTGGCCGTCAACCAGCAACAGGTCATAGCGCTCTAGCTTTTTCAGCGTGCGTAGCGCGGGCCCAGCCTCGCGCAGCACAAAAAGGCCCGGGATGTACGGCTGCTTCACCGCGCTTTTTGTCATGGCGCGCTCTACTACGTTCAGCTGGCGGTCCACAACGACGGCCGCGCAGTGCGCTATTCCTTGGCGGTAGGAAACATCCACGCCGCAGAATAGCTCCATCTGTCCAAAGTCGTCGCTGGCGACAACCTTTTTCGCAAGCTCTGCCTGCTGCCTTTTTGCGGCCTCCGGTGTTGACGGTAGCCTAAAGCCTCTCAATGACGTGGTCTGAATAATCCTCGACGCGGGCCTTTAGCTTTGCTTCTGCTATTGCCTGCTTCATGAACGGGTCCGCGACTGCCACGATATCTGAAAATCCGTTATTTGCCACAAAACCTGTCAGCGATTCGACAAATGTTGGGTAATCCGCGACGTCCCTTTCCGCCCTCGCAGTCACGTTGTGCGACGCCGGAAAGACGTCGGATATCTCTGCCGGGATTATGCCGAGAAACGGGTTGTAGGTGGCAATCTGCGCGCCTGGAAATTTCTTTGCAATCTCTCTAAAACCCCGCGTGGAATAAAACGGGTGGATCTCGCCTTCCGGGAAAAGCACCAGGCTCTTTTTGCGAGAGGCAAACTCTGACACAAGCTTTCTGTATCTTCGCGCCTCCGGCCTGTGCTGGTCTATCGCGTCGAAAAAGAATATCGCCTTTTCCTTGAACGCAGGCGTCCCTTCTGCAAGATACCCAAACTCGTCGTTTGCAAAAAGCTGCACCGCTTCCATGAGCTTGGGGTGCGCGCGGGCCTTTTGCATCACGTATTCCCAGAGCCTGCCGTCCATTATCGCCTGCTTTGTGGCGTCGACCTCTGCCTTCAAGACGTGCAGGTTGTGCCTTGCTACTTCCACCATCCTGCGGTCCCTGTCAAGCGAGCGCAGTTCGCTGGCAGTGTAAGAGGCGCAGACCGCGCACTGGCACGGAAGGTACGCAAGCTCGCCAAGCCTCACCGTCCCGTTTGCGTGCATGTACCTGTCGTCCTTTGCGTACAGCATGTAAGACGCCGAGTCAAACGTGTCGCAGCCAAGGGCTATCGCAAGCGGAATCGTGAGCGGGTGGCCGGCGCCAAAGAGGTGCACAGGCTTTGCGGGTATCGCCTTTTTTGCGTGCGCTATCATCCTTGCAAGCGTGGCAAACTCGTACGCCTCCATCAATTCAACCGGACTGCCAAGTGCCATCATCTGAAAGCCCATGTCGTCAAGCGCCCTTGCGGAATGCTCCACCAGGTCAAAATGCTCTGCGCCCTGCACCGGCCCTATCCATATCGCGTCGGTCTTGCCCACAGTGCGCAGCGTGGTGTCGCAGTTGGCAAGCGTGGTCCCGACGTACTCCTTGGCAAGCTCGTACGGCAAGCCATAACCGGTGGGCTTGTCAAGCGGGATAGGAATGTCGCTTTTGATGTCTTTTTCAAACTGGGCCATGTCTGCAGGTTCCACTTCCACCGAGCCGTATTCCAGGACCTGGTATCCGCCAGAGTCTGTCATCACAGCGCCGTCAAATCCGATGATGTCGTGTATGCCCCTCTTTCTTGCCTCGTCGCCGTACTGCTTGAGCGTGATGTAGGCGTTTGTTATGACAAGGTCAAAGCCCATCTTTTTCAGGAACTGCGGGGCTATTGTCTGCTTCACAGGATGCACTACCGGCACGAAAGCCGGCGTCTCGACTGCGCCGTGGGGGGTCTCGAGCCTGCCTATCCGGGCCGCAAGATCCGTGTACCGGACCTCAAACACTACTTCTTTGTCTCCTTCATAAACTCGTCAAAGATGGCCCTGACCCTGTCTGCGGAAAGGCCCGTGCCTTCCTCTACGCCGGACTGCGTGACCTTTATCTTGTCCATCACGATGATGGCGCCGACATCCTCGCGGATCTTGACAAGGCCGGGGAACACGCGCGCAAGCCTGTCTGCTAGCGCCCTAAAGTCAAACGGCTTTTCCATCAGGCGTATCTCTTTTACAAAGGCGCCGTTCAAGATGACCTTCAGGATGCCGTGGCCCTCCACGTTGTCCAGAACCACGTCCAGCTTGTCGTCAACACCGGCGAGTGTGCCGTTGTAAACCTTGTTATCGGATGTCTCTACCGCGACCTTCTTGCCCACGAATTGAAGCGTCTCTTCACCAAATCTTCTTGCTACAACTGCTGCCATGACAATCTCATTCGCTTGGTTGTATATATACGAATTTTTGTTTCAGTAGTCAAAGAACCGCTGGACTTCTTCTTCCGATATGACAGCAAGCCAGTCCACTGCGCCGGCGCGCCGGGGCTTTTTCTTCTGCGCAGCCGCGATTATGTCGCCGGCTGTCTGCTCGGGCTCTTTTCCCGTCGTGTCAAACTCGGCCACCTTGCGCTTGCCAAACGCCTTTATCGAGTCGTAAAGCGAAATCCCGAGTATCTCTGCAGACACGTTCTCGTTCACCTTCTCCCTGATGTAGCCGCGCTCTTGAAGCGTGGCTTCAAGCCTCGCAGGCGAGCGCCTGAGCACTGCCACCATGTCAATCCCCGCAGGCTTGACTACGTAGGGCGCAAGGTGGCCCACCACCACGAAATTGCCCTTCTTTTTCAGGATGCTGGCAAGCAACCTGCCGAGCTTTTTCATGTCGACCTCAAGCCCCTTGGCGGTTTTGCTTGCAACAGCCTCGTTTTCAATGGCAAGCCTGTTGATGTCGACAATCTCTGCCTTCAATCGCTTCGCAACAAGCCTGGCGCTTGTGTGCTTGCCCGTGCCCGGGTTGCCCGTTATCACTATCTTCAACGCAGAACCTTCGGCTCACTGCTATTTCTCGCTATAGGTTTATCCGAAGCGCTTGCCAAGAAACGGCATGAAGACGTGCGAGTCGTGCGGCAGGGTCTTCTTTTACTCGCTCAACTTTCTGTTCTCAAAAACGGTTTGCAACGAGTGCTACCTCACGCTGAAGGAAAGGGAAGAGCGCTAGCCCTGCGAGCTTCCGCACTTTGTGCAAAACCGCGCGTTTGCCTTCAGCTTCTGGCCGCAGTTCACGCAGAACCTTGCCTCCGGCTCCAAAGTCTCCCTGTCAAGTGGCGTCAGCCTGGGGGGTGACAGCGGCGCCGGCGGCGCCGACGAGACTCCGCCGTACATTTCAGTCACGGCGCCGGTGGGCCGAAACGTGTCGTCGGTGTCCGGCACAAATTCTGCATCCTTCTTGGCGCCTTTTTCCTGCACGTAGGTCATCAGCCGCGGCATAAGGTCTTTTCCGCCGGGCGCGCTGACCTGGTCGCCGAGCCACAGCGCGAATTTCCGGAGCGTCATCTCTGGCGTCGAGAACGTTAGCGAGTGAGTCGACATGTAGTCGTCAGTTGCCGCCCTGCCGTTGAACACCTTGGCCATGACAACCGGTTACAAAAAGTCGGTATTAATCATTGCGAGCGTCCGCACTTGCTGCAGAACTTGGCCTGCGCCGGTATCGAAGCGCCGCATATTATGCAGTTCTTTGTCGATTTTTTCGGAAGCTCGATGTCCACCGGCTTGAACGTGGGCTCGACCTGGGGCGACGGGAGAGTATAGCCGGCAGAAGGCCCGGCAGTTCCACCTGCGCCCACAAACCCGCCTATGCCAAAGCCGGCCTGCTGTGGCGGGCCGGTCGCGACGCCGCCTGTCGGGTTCTTTATCGAGCTTCCCTTTGCAAGCGCGTCCTTTATCTCGAAGATGACTCTTATGGCAAGAAAGTTCATGGCCGACGTCGCGACGAGGTAGTCGCCTATCTTGGCAAAGTACTCCTTCTCGTTCATCTTGCCCTGCTTGTAAAGCGTGGTGGCGTCAAGGAACGCCTCGTACATGCTCTGCGTGTCGTCTGAGAGCTGCTTCAGCTTTTCAGACAGCCCGCCAAGCGTGTCGACGCCAAAAGACATGACAAAAAAGGGTTGTGCGGGACTTATAACGATTCCCGCTAGTAGTAGTGGCCGCGGTTTCCGCCATAGCCGCCCCTTCTGTGGCCGCCATACCCTCCGCGCCTGTCGCCGCCTCTGTTTCCGCCATAGCCGCGGTTTCCTCCGTATCCGCCGCCATACCCTCCACTCCTGCCGCCATACCCGCGGTTGCCGCCGTACCCGCCGCCATAGGACCTGCGGTACCCGCCGACAGTTGCGATGCGTGGCTGGGCCGCCGGGACTGCGATTCCAAGCTCGTCGTTGAGCCTGCGTATTGGAAGCGTGGTCTTTTCGAGTATCCGCTCAAAGTCGGCAATCCTTTCTGCCGAGACAAGCGATATCGCCTTTCCTGCAGCTCCGGCCCTTGCGGTCCTGCCTATCCTGTGGAAATACACATCAGGCTCGTCTGGGACGTCGTAGTTGATGACGTTGCCGACTGCCGGCACGTCGATTCCCCTCGCCGCGATGTCCGTTGCGACGAGTATGTCCTCGGTCCCCTTGCGGAACTTGAACATGGCGTTGTCGCGCTGGCGCTGCGTCAGGTCGCCGTGGATGGCGATTGCGGAAAAGTTGTCGCGCCTTAGCTGGTACGCTATCCTGTCTGCCCGCGATTTTGTTGCGGCAAACACTATAGTCTGCGCCTTGGCGTCCTTGTTCTGCCTGATAAAGTTGCACAGGTGCTTGAACTTTTCCCGCTCCTCCACCACCAGGTACGACTGGTCTATGGTCTCGAGCGTGACTTCCTCCTCGTTGAGCCTGACGTGCTCTATCTCCTTCATGTACTCCTCTGCCAGCCTCAGTATCTCGGGCGGCATGGTTGCGGAGAACAGGCAGGTTTGCCTTACGTCGCTGACGTAGAACAGGATGAACTTGATGTCGTCTATAAAGCCCATGTCAAGCATCCTGTCTGCTTCATCCATGATGACGAACTTGACGTCGTCAAGTATTATCGAGCCCTGCTTGATGTGGTCGATGAGCCTGCCCGGCGTTGCGACTATTATCTGCACGCCGCGCCTTATCTTCTCCATCTGGATGTTTATGCTCTGTCCGCCGTAGATTGCTACGGTCCGTATCCCTGTGTACTTTGCCAACCGGCTGATCTCGTTTGCCACCTGCACCGCAAGTTCCCTTGTCGGCACAAGCACCAGCGCCTGGACGGGGCCCTCGTTGCTCACGCGGGCCAAAATGGGCAGTCCAAATGCTGCCGTCTTGCCGGTCCCTGTGTGCGCCTGCCCGATAACGTCCTTACCTTCCAATACAAGCGGGATAGCTGCTTCTTGGATTGGGAAAGGCGCTACATATCCATTCTCGCTGAGCGCCTTGGTTAATTCTGCGCTCAGACCCAATTCTTCAAACGTCTTTGTCATTTTTCTCACTTTTTCTGTTTTTTCTGCTACAAAAGTTCCGACGTCATCGTTACTGCCGTAAAACCTTTGTCTGTATTGGTGTAGATTTTACAAGGATATAAGGTTAGCTAACGATGGTGCTGTAGCGTCGCCGTCGGGTGTGCCCCTTCGACAAGGCTGTAACAAGTCGTCGGTTCATTTCTGGTGATGAATCCTTAGCTTCTTGATTTTCTTCTTCTTACCTGAAGCAGGCTGTTCAAAGTCAAAGTCGAGTACGAATTTTGCGTTGAACCCCTTCTTTATCCCAACAATGGCAGTAGTTGAATTTGGTGCGTTCTTCATTGTTGAAACCTTGACGGATCTCATGTCTGTCACAAAGCTGCTGTATTTGCAGAACACTTTGAGAAACGATTCGATCTCTGCATGCCCGCTTACAACTCCTGTAGAGCTGAATGGTTCGTAAACGGTTGCATCGTCATCGAACAGGTCGAGTAGATAGTCAACATCCATGTTAGAGAATTTCTTTATGCAGTCCAAAGTCCACGATTCCAGCTCTCCCATTCGTGTCTGGTGCTGTAGTGTGGATATTAAGAGGGGCGTATGCATTGTATTGCAGTGACATACGTTTCTTGCAACTATGAAAGCGCTCTTTTCTGATTGCTGGCATTTTGTATGACGGTTATCCACTTGTTTCGCCCTTCAATCTTAATCCCCGCACTTTCCGCAGGTGTCTTTCCGTCTAGCCCCTCATGCTCCCGCATGTAGTTGTGGTAAATCTGGTTAGGATGAGACGGGCTAGCGACCCGCTTATATGGAAGTTTTCCAGATAATTTTATCCGTTGGGCCTCTTTGATAGCCTGAACCTGAATAGGGAGGTATTCCCGTGCTTCTTCTGCTACAAGCCGATAGACCCAAAATACCACTATTCGATAAAGCTGATGAAAGAAGACGACGAGAACCTGAACATCTTTGGGGACAAGATAGAGACCTCGCCTGAGGGCATGAGGTTCATGCCGTACGAGAACAGCATACTTCCCAAAAAGATACTGAGGATTGACACCATGGAAAAGCGCGACGAGAACTTTGCAAGGATAGGCGTCCTTGAATTAAAGCACCACGAGGAATGCCTGGACTTTGGGGCGCTTTTCAAGAAATATCCCGAGTACGTCATAGTCGCCATGAACCTGCGGGCAGACGCCAAGGAGCTTGAGAAGAGAAAGAAGCAGGAAAAAAGAAGGCATAGCAAGTTTAAATTCTCTGCAAATGTGCTCAAGTGTGGATGACCGACCCCGACGCCAGGCGGCTGCTCTGGTTCCTTTTTGCCGGCTCGCGGGGCGGCGAGAACAGGATAAGGATAATCAACCTGCTCAAGGAACAGCCGTACAACACGAACCAGCTTGCTGAGGTGATGGGGCTTGACTACAAGGCCATCCAGCACCACATGAGCGTGCTTGAAAAGAACAACATGGTCACAAAGACGGGCGAAAAGTACGGCGTGCTCTACTTCATATCAAACTACCTCGAGCACAACATCGGGGCGTTTGAAGAGGTCAAGGCCGCAATCGAGAAAAAGACCAAAAAGCGGATCTAATCTGGAAAAAAGTAAATAAGACCAGCCGACCCCGCTTTCCATGTACATGGCGATGCTGATGGACGTCAGCGCGGCGGTAAGCCTGGTAAACATTGCGGTACTTGCAGTGCTCCTTGCGATGTACGGCCGGATTTACGCCAACACCAAGGCAGTGTTCACGCTTGGGCTGATGTTCTTTGCCGGCATGCTTGTACTCCACAACGTGATAGCCGTTTACGCATATTTTGCCATGGCGCCACTCTACGCAGAGCCGCTCCTGCCGTATTTTGTAGGCGTGCACATTGCCGAGCTTGCCGGGATAGGCGCGCTCCTCAAGGTCACAGTCAGGCCGCTCTAGGCTGAAAAATCTGGTGCAGATCTGGAAAAAAGTATAAGTGCAAAAATTGTCGAGCTGCCATTGAATTGGTAGAGACAAGCGTCCTGGTATCGGCGCTGGCAGGGGCCGGCTCGTTCTTTTCGCCCTGCATCCTTCCAATAGTGCCGGCGTTCGTGTCGTACCTGTCAGGCACCACGCTTTCGGAGGTACAGAACCAGGACAAGTCGGGGCAGGGCCAGGTGTCGGTCAAGCGCATGACCCGGCTCAGCATCTTTTTGAACACGGTGTATTTCGTGCTCGGGTTCTCGCTGGTCTTTGCCGTGCTCGGCGTGATATTCAATTCAGTGCTCGTCAACGTTGGCACGGGCTTTCAGGGGACGCTGCAGTGGATAGGCGGCATCGTCATCATTGTGTTCGGCGCCTACCTGATACTGTCTACAAAGTTCAGGCAGCTCAACTTTGAGCGGCGCATGACAAACCTCCCGAGGTTCAAGACCACGTACCTCACGTCGTTTGTGTTCGGCGCCGCGTTTGCCTCAGGCTGGACCCCGTGCGTCGGGCCGATACTTGGAAGCACGCTGACGCTTGCCGCTACGTCGCCCGGCGCGGCGTACAATTCGCTTCTTGCATACGCGCTCGGCCTCGGCGTGCCGTTTCTGATAACAGGCGCGTTCTTTTCACAGGCGACGGGGATAATACGCAAGATGGTCAGGCACCTGAAGTATTTCAACCCGATAATGGGCGCGGTGCTGATAATCCTCGGCGTGCTGGTGTTCACAAACCAGCTGTCCATAATCGGCAGCTTCCCGCTTACGGAGAACATCATCAACCTGGAGAGGGGGATATGAACACAGACAACCTGAGCGCGCTTGCGGTGGGAATAGGCGTGGTCGCGCTCATCGCCGGATTTGGCGTCTACTTCAACAACCCCGAGCTGAACAAGGCGTCGGGCAACCCCGGCGAGTTTGCCTCGACGGTGAGCGACGGCGGGCAGAGGGTACAGGTGGACAAGTCGCAGTTTCGCGCAGCGCCAGAGCTTGCCGGCATCAGCAACTACATCAACACCGGGCCGGTAGCGCTTGCAGACCTGAAGGGCAAGGTCGTGCTCGTAGACTTTTGGACCTACTCGTGCATCAACTGCATCCGCACGATACCCTACCTGAACGCCTGGTACGAGAAATACGCAGACGACGGGCTGGTCATTGTGGGCGTGCACACACCCGAGTTTGACTTTGAAAAGAACCCGGCAAACGTCCAGGCCGCAGTCGAAAAGTTTGGCATCAAGTATCCGGTGGTGCAGGACAACGACAGGGACACCTGGAGCGCTTATGAAAACCGCTACTGGCCCAGAAAATACCTTGTCGACGACGAGGGGTTCATACGCTTTGACCACATCGGCGAGGGAGAATACGAGGAGACCGAGAAGGTGATACAGGCGCTCTTGCAAGAGCGCGCCGCCAATATTGGCATGACGATAGACATCGACACGTCGACTGCAAACCCGGAGGACGCCCAGAGCGTCAACTTTGCGCAGATACGCACGCCCGAGCTGTACTTTGGCTACGCTTACGCCCGGGCGCCCCTTGGAAACGCCGACGGGTTCAGGCCCGGGCAGACGGTGACGTACACGCTTGCAGACGACGCAGAGATACTTGCAAACCGCATCTACCTGTCAGGCGACTGGGCCAACAACTCGGACCACATGGAGCTCAAGAGCCACGCCGGCAAGATCGTCCTCCAGTACTCCGCCAAGGCGGTCAACATCGTGGCAGGCGGTTCAGGCAAGGTGCAGGTTGCCGAGGACGGCAAGCCCCTGGCAGGCGGTGCAGGGAGGGACATTGCCGAGGACGGCTCGCTTGAGATAGACGGGCAGAGGCTATACAACCTTGTGTCGCACGAGAGGTACGGCCAGCACACGCTCACGATCGACGTCGCAGGCGAGGGCTTCCAGATCTACACCTTCACGTTCGGATAAGCTTGTCCCGCTCCACAAGCTTTTTCCTCTTCATGCAATTCCTGCCTATTTGCCAGTGAATGCCGTCCATTGCCATTGTATGGATGGAAATGGAAGAATCCAGCATACACTTTAAGTTCAGCTTGTGCTCATGATAAGCAAAAGGGGAGAGAATTGGAAGCTTCCCGAGCATCCCGTTCTCCCTCCGCGGCGTCGATCTTGTGTTGCCGGCGCCGCGACTCTCCCCTTTGAACAATTAATCTGGTTCTGTAATGTTCCGGTGACCTTTTGCTTAACTATTGCTTTCTGAATCCAAAATAGCAAGAATGGCACTGGTCCTTGCCGTATATCACGCCCGTCGCCCCGCACTTGCTGCACGTCCTGTCGTGGTCTATGGTAGAGTCCAGCGACTTTGTCTTTTGCAGGCACTTGGGGCATATCGGGGCCTCCAGGCTGTAGCTTGAGAGGAACCCTGCCCCGCACTGCGTGCATTTCAGGCTGTACATCTTGCCTTTTGGTTTCCAGCGATTGAACAGTCCCACTGCGCCTATCCTTGGCCGAACGGAATAATCAATCTTGCGCCACAATGTTACGTGTCTCTGCGCGTCGATATGCAGATATATCATCCGCCGCCAGAGCTTCTGCATGTCCGAGGCAAGCCAGCTCCTTGTGCGCAGGATAAAGGACGGCACGGTCATAGACCACATCGAGGCCGGAAAGGCGCTCTTTGTATTGCGGGCCCTTGCCATCACCGGCAGGGAAGGCACCGTCATCACCGTTGCACTGAACGTGCCTTCAAGCAAGCACGGCAAGAAGGACATCATAAAAGTGGAGAACCGCTACCTTGAGACCAGCGAGACCAACAAGCTGGCGCTCATCGCCCCGCGGGCCACCATCAACATAATCAAGGACTACAAGCTGGTCGAAAAGCGCAAGATACAGCTCCCGGATTCCATCGCCGGCATCTTCAAGTGCCCGAACCTGAAGTGCATCACAAACTCGGGCGAGGACATCAAGTCTGTCATCGACGTGATAGACAAGGAAAAGATGGTCCTGAAGTGCCGCTACTGCGCCCGCGCCATTTCTGTCGACGAGCTGGTGTTCTGAGGCCACTGCCTGCCAGAAAGCGAGCGTATCCTTATCCTGCCCTGCCTCTGCCAATTGCTTCTGCCCGGCTTTATCCTGTCTGCTGCAAAGTGAAACGCTATCAGCGGCCCGAACGCAGCGACTGTGACTGCCGCAAGCGTGTAGTTTTGCAGGTACAGCATGTAAAGCGTAATCCCGGCGCCTGTCATTATCTCTATCCAGGTACACGTGCAAAGTTGCATCGCAACGTGCTTCAGGCTTGGCATCAACTGGATTTTGCAGATCTGTTATTTGACCATTGTTCCAGATCCTTTCCAGAACCAGAGAAGTTGCCGTCCCCTTGGGAAGTAATGCCTTTTATGTCAATTACCATAGTTCAGACATGAACACAAGCTCGGCTTACAGGAGGAAATAAAATGAGAAAACTAGTCGTCCTGTCTTTCATATCGCTTGACGGCGTGATGCAGGCTCCCGGCGGGCGTGAAGAGGATCCCACCGGAGGGTTCAAGCACGAAGGCTGGGTTGCCGGATACTTTGATGATTTTCTTGGCAACGTGATGGTCAAGCAGCTGAGCAAGCCCTTTGACATGCTGCTTGGCAGAAAAACGTACGAGATATTTGCGGCGCACTGGCCGTACATAAATCCCAGCAAAGATCCATTTGCAGGCAAACTTAACGACGCCAAGAAATACGTGGCCTCAAGGACGCTCTCAAAGCTCGACTGGAACAATTCCGAGTTGATAAAAGGCGATGTCGCAGAGGGAATTAGAAGAATAAAGGAGCAGGACGGACCGGAAATACAGGTTCATGGCAGCGGCAACCTTATCCAGACGCTTTTGAAGCACGACCTTGTCGACGAGCTCTGGCTAAAGATATTCCCTGTCACTCTGGGTACCGGCAAGCGGTTGTTTGCGCAAGGCACGATTCCTGCAGGGTTCAAGCTACTTGGGAGCGAGATTTCACCAAACGGCATCATCGTCGCTTCTTACGCTCGCGCAGGCGAAGTCAAGACAGGGTTTTTCGGGCTTGAGACTCCAAGCGAGGCAGAACTTGCCCGCCGGAAAAAGCTCAAAGAAGAGGGCTAGACTGTTCCCGAAAGGGAGAGCGCAGGATCACGCGCCGCCCTTTGCCCTTGCAAAGCGCTTGGACAGCTTTATCCCAAAGCCCATCGAGACAAAGAACGCCACAAGCGACGAGCCGAGCGTTATGATGGTGTCGGTGTGGAGCACATAGTGCGCCACGACCGCGACGACCACTGCCGGGACTGCTATTATCACCGCAAGCAAGGTCGCGACCGCGTACATGCGGCCGATAAACTCCATCGGGTTCTTCTTGTCGTCGCCCTGAGACACAGCGGTGCAACGCCTCAAATCAATTTAAGGTTTTGTAGACGATTAATATTGACGTAGGGGCATCTACCGTGGCATGGAGCTCTCCGGCCTTGAGCTGCGCTACTTGGTAAACGAGATAGCGGCCAGGGTGACCTCCGGCTATTACGTCTCGCAGGTAAACGGCGTGACAAAGGACTCGCTCCTTTTGAGGCTGCACCACCCCACGCAGGAGGACATCATACTCGTGCTCTCAGTCAGGGGCATATGGATAACAAAGCTAAAGTTCAAGCTGGTCGAAGACAACAGGCTTGAAGGCGCCGCGATAGCGGAACTAGAGCGCGCCAAGATAGAGTCTATAGAGCAGGCCGGGAGCGAGCGCATCGCGTCGATAAGGTTCCGCAGGCTCGACGGCCAGGCGAGGGTGGCAGTGTGCGAGTTTTTCGGCGACGGCAACATCGCTATCTGCGACGAGGAGATGAAGATACTTGCTATCTTGAACCCTATCCAGGTCAGGCACAGGACCCTTGCAGTCGGGCTGAAATACGCGTTCCCGCCGTCAAGGGGCGTCGACGTCTTCCAGCTGACGCTGGCAGAGCTGCTGTCGCTCCGGGACAAGTCAAAGGACCTCGACGTGCTGCGCTGGATAGGCCGGGGCGTGTCGATGCCAAAAAAGTTTGTCGAAGAAGTAGCGACCAGGGCCGGCATACAGGGGTCGAGGCTTGCCGGCTCGCTTTCTGACGACGAGGTGGGCAGGGTGCATTCCACGATAAAGTCGCTTGTCGACGACGTGACTGCGGGCAAAAACCACGAGCCTGTAGTCATTATGCAGGATAACAAGCCCGTTGACGCGCTTCCGATAATAACTGGCGAGGCAAGGAAACTTGAGACAAAGGGCGCGCCCACCTTCATGGAGGCGCTTGACGAGGTCCTGAGCGCCGAGATACTCGACGTCGGGCGCAGCTCAAAGACAGTCGAGATAGACAGGCAGATTGCGGTGCTAGAGCACGACCTTGCCGAGCAGGAAAAAGCCAAGCAGGCAGTCATGCAAAAGGCCGAGGCGATACGCAGGCTTGCCGGCGCGCTGATGCAGGCATCGTACACGCAGGGCAAGCTCGACGACATCCTGTCTGCAAACTCGGCCTCGATAGTCTCTGACAAGGGCGTGAAATACGTGCAGGTGGCCGGCGAGGCTGTACGGTTCCAGGACAACCTTGCAAAGCTGAGCTCGATGCTTTTTGGGCGCGCAAAAGAGATGGAGCGCGGAAACGCGGCCATAGAGGAGGCAAGGGCAAAGCTTCTTGCGCAGATAGAGAAGCTGCGAAGCCAGACTGCAGCAATCCACAAAAAGATAGTCGTGCAAAAGCAGGCGTCAAAAGAGTGGTACGAGCGCTACAGGTGGTTTGTCACAAGCGAGGGCCACCTTGCGATAGGCGGGCGCGACGCGTCGTCCAACTCGGCGCTTGTGCGCAAGCACCTGACAGAGGACGACGTCGTCTTCCACGCAGAGGTACACGGCTCGCCGTTTTTCATCGTGAAAAACGCGGCCGGCCCGGCGCAGGAAGGCAGGATTGAAAAGAGCCTCGCAGAGGTCGCGCAGGCGACAGTCGCATTCAGCAGGGCGTGGAAGGACGGCCTCACAAGCGCCGACGCGTACTGGGTGCTTCCCGAGCAGGTGAAAAAGGGCGCACCCACCGGGCAGTTTCTGCCAAAGGGCTCGTTTGTCATCGAAGGCAAGAGGAACTACATCAAGGGGATAGAGGCGAGGCTTGCTGTAGGCATCGTGTCTGTGAACGGCCGGCAGGCGCTTGCTTGCGGACCCGAAGACGCCATCAAAAAGCACGCGCTCGTCTATGCTGTCTTGCTGCAGGGGGGCATGGACCCGATGAACGCTGCAAAAAAAGCCAAGTCGGCGCTTGTAGGGGCTGCGGATGACGTCTTGGCAGAGGCGATAAAGCGCATACCTCTAGACGACTTTGTCAGGGCGCTCCCCACGGGCCAGTCGCGAGTATCGTTTGCAAGCAGCAAAGATAATTAGAAACCGGCGTAAACACACGTCCGTGGTAAAAAAGCCAGTCAGGGAGCACGCCGACGCAAACATGACCACGCGCGTAGTCGTCAGGGACATCATGAACAGCCCGGTCATATCCGCCGCGCCGGGCGACAGCGTCAGCGGTGTCGCAAAAAAGATGAAGTCAGAAAAGATAGGCAGCATTGTGATTATGGACAAGGACAAGCCGGTAGGGCTTGTCACCGACTTTGACATCGTCGTAAACGGCGTGGCAAGGGGGGACGTTTCCAAGTTCAAGGCAAAGGACGTGATGCAGGACCTGCACACTATTGAAAGCGAGGAGAGCATCACCGAGGCCGCGCGCCTGCTAAGAAAGCACAACATCAAGCGTCTCGGCGTCGTTTACAAGGGCCGCCTCGTCGGCATCATCTCCGCGTCTGACGTGATTGCAGTCACGCCCGACCTGATCGACGTCGTCTCTGAAAAGGCCGCCATAATAAGGGGCGAGCTTGGCATAACCAGGCCGGCGAGGATGGTCTCGGGCTACTGCGACGAGTGCGGCGAGTGGTCCGATTCATTGCAGTATGAAGAAGAACAGTTCATCTGCGAGGTCTGCCGCGGCGAAGCGTCCTAGCGCAGCGTTCCTGGCAGACGCAATGCTGGGGAGCCTTGCGCGCAAGCTGCGCATATTCGGTTTTGACACCGAATACCTGGCCGGCACAGACGACGACAAGGTGCTTGCCCGCGGAATCGAGCAGGGCCGGATAATACTGACAGCCGACAGGGAGCTTTACAAGAGGATGGTCAAGCGCGGCGCCAGGGGCGTCCTGGTGGAGGGCGCCGGCGACCTCGAGGACATGGCGCACGTGCTCTCAAAGCTTGGGCTTGGGCTTGACGACGCCAAGATGGGCTCAAGGTGCGCCGCCTGCAACGGGCTCCTGGAGGAGGTGGCACGCAAGGACGCCCGGGGCGTGCCGGCAGGGGTGCTTGAGCGCCGGTCGCAGTTTTTCAGGTGCACTGTGTGCGGCAAGGTCTACTGGGAGGGCGGCCACATGGAAAAGATGTCTGCCTTTGCAAAGCAACTGCGTGCACGTCTGGCAAAAGGTTAAAATCACGTGTGGCGGGCATCCTCACCCGTATGAGTTCGAATTCTGCTCTAGAGCGAACCATTAACAAAGTTTTATCGCAAAAGGAGACAGAGCTTGTTTCGCAAATTGATTCTGCTTTTCAGGAATCACTGAAGAACCTGGAATCTTCAAGGAGCAGGCTTGAAGGCGAGCGCACCAAGATAATCGAGTCGGCACGCAAGCAGGCCGAGAACCTGAAGCGCCAGATAGTGGGCTCTAGCAGGCTTGCGGCCCGCAACAAGGAGCTTGTCACGATAGAGACCGACGTCAACAGGGCGTTTGAGGAGGCAAGAGAAAGGCTCGCAAACTCGGGCAAGGACAGCTCGTACCAGGCGCTCATGTCCAAGATAGTCGAGGAGAGCATCCCGCAGGTGGCCTCAGACGAGGTGGTAATCGAGTGCAACAAGAACGATGCAGACTTGGTGAAGAAAATAGTCGCCGACCTTTCTAAAAAGAACGCCAGGCTCAGGGCCAGCGTGTCTGACAGGCCCATAACCGCGATAGGCGGCATTCGTGTGAAATCTGCGGACGGCACCATGTCGTTTGACAACACGCTTGACTCGCGCATCGAGCGACTCAAACCTTTAATAAGGAAAAACATTGCACGCATGCTCAGAGGAGAGGAAGGCGAGGAATAATGGTAGCAAAGGGACGCATTGTTTGGGTCAGCGGTCCGGCGGTCAAGGCCGACGGCATGGCCGCTGCCAAGATGTACGAGACTGTAGAGGTGGGCGATTCAAAGCTCATCGGCGAGGTCATCAGGCTGACAGGCGACGTGGCGTTCATACAGGTATACGAGTCGACGTCCGGCCTAAAGCCGGGCGAGCCGGTGGTAGGCACAGGCCAGCCGCTGTCGGTGCTCCTGGGCCCGGGCGTCATTGGCAAGATCTACGACGGGATCCAGAGGCCACTTGACGAGATAGCAGAGAAGTCGGGCGCGTTCATCGGCAGGGGCATCCAGACCACGCCGGTCGACATGAAGAAGAAATACCACTTCAAGCCGTCCGTGAAAAAGGGCGACGAGGTGGGCCCGGGGTACATCCTCGGAACGGTTGAGGAAACTCCGCTTCTGACGCACAGCATACTCGTCCCGCCAGACCACGCGCAAGGCGCGAAAATAACGGACGTTGCGCCGGAGGGCGACTATAACATTGAGCACGTGATTGCGACGACAGAGAAGGCAGGCAAGAAGGTGGAACTGAAAATGTACCACAAGTGGCCGGTGCGCAAGCCGAGGCCTTATGCCGAGCGCTACGACCCGACAGTCCCGCTCGTGACAGGCCAGCGCGTAATTGACACCTACTTCCCTATTGCCAAGGGCGGAACGGGCGCAATCCCAGGAGGCTTTGGCACGGGCAAGACAGTCACCATGCACCAGATTGCCAAGTGGGCCGACTCGAAGGTAGTCGTCTACATCGGATGCGGCGAGCGCGGAAACGAGATGACAGAAGTGCTCGTCGAGTTCCCACACCTGCTCGACCCGAGGTCCGGCAGGCCGCTGATGGAAAGAACAGTTCTGGTCGCAAACACTTCAAACATGCCGGTCGCTGCAAGGGAGGCTTCAATCTACACGGGCGTCACCATGGCAGAGTACTACCGCGACATGGGCTTTGACGTCGTGCTTGTCGCTGATTCAACCAGCAGGTGGGCCGAGGCGCTCCGCGAGATGTCAGGACGCCTCGAGGAGATGCCGGCAGAGGAAGGCTACCCGTCGTACCTCGCGTCAAGGCTTGCAGAATTCTACGAGCGCGCAGGTCGCGTCCGGGCGCTTGGCTCTCCTGACAGGGCAGGCTCTGTCACGCTTGTGGGCGCAGTCTCGCCTTCAGGTGCCGATTTCACGGAACCAGTCACGACGCACACCATCAGGTTCATCAAGACCTTCTGGGCGCTTGACACTAGGCTTGCGTATTCCAGGCACTACCCGTCAATCAACTGGATGCAGTCGTATTCAGGGTACCTTGAAGACGTTGCAAAGTGGTGGAGGGAAAACGTCAGCGGCGACTGGTACGAGCTTCGCGCAGAGTCGTACCAGATCCTGCAGAGGGAAGACACCCTGAAGGAAATCGTCAGGCTGCTCGGCCCCGAGGCGCTCCCGGACGAGGAGAAGCTGGTGCTCGAAGTCGCCAGGATGATAAAGATTGGCATCCTGCAGCAGAACTCGTTTGACAAGATAGACACTTACTGCAGCCCCGAGAAACAGGTGAAACTTGTGAAATTGATGGTCAAGTTCTTCAAGGAGGCGCAGAAGGCTCTGAAGTCGGAGGTCTCGCTGGCAGACATCAGGGCGATGCCGATAATCCCGCAGCTCTTGAAAGCGAAATTCGAGATACCAGAGGACCAGCTTTCAAGGCTTGCAGACCTGGACAAGCAGGTTGACGAGGAGTTCCGCAAGCTGGGCTCCGCAAGCAGCAAGAGTGAGGAGGTAAAAGTAGTTGCCTGAAACAACATCTGGAATTGAATACACAAAGGTAGCAGAGATCAAGGGGCCGCTGATGGTAATAGACGGAATCACCAAGGCCTCTTTCGACGAACTGGTGGAGATTGAAACGTCAGAGGGCGAGCGCAGGCTCGGCAAGGTCCTCGAGGTGGGCTTTGGCAAGGCAGTGGTGCAGGTCTTTGAAGGAACGACCGGCCTGACCATCACCGGCACAAAGGCCAAGTTCCTCGGCAAGACCATGGAGATGCCGGTCTCGCAGGAGCTTTTGGGCAGGGTGTTTGACGGCCTCGGCAGGCCAAACGACGGCCTTCCCGATCCCATTGCCGACAAGTTCCTCGACGTAAACGGCGAGCCCATGAACCCCGAGCGCAGGGAATACCCGACATCATTCATCCAGACCGGCGTGTCTGTCATCGACGGCATGCTGACGCTTGTCAGGGGCCAGAAGCTCCCGATATTTTCCGGCTCTGGCATGCCGCACAACATACTGGCGGCTCAGATAGCCAGGCAGGCGTCAGTCGTCGGAACCAAGGAAGACTTTGCCGTCGTGTTTGCGGCAATCGGCGTGCAGTATTCAGAGGCGCAGTACTTCAAGCGCTCGCTTGAAGAGTCTGGCGCGCTGAGGCGCTCGGTGCTCTTTTTGAACCTTGCAGACGACCCGGCAATCGAGAGGATCATCACACCCCGTGTCGCGCTGACAGTAGCAGAATACCTTGCGTACGACCTTGGCATGCACGTGCTTGCAATACTCACAGACATGACCAACTATGCTGAAGCCTTGCGTGAAATTTCTGCGGCAAGAGAGGAGGTCCCCGGCAGGAAGGGATACCCCGGCTACCTCTACACAGACCTGGCGAACAACTACGAGCGCGCAGGCAGGATAAAGGGCAAGAACGGTTCTGTCACGCAGGTGCCGATTCTGTCCATGCCGGCAGACGACATCACGCACCCAATTCCAGACCTTACCGGATACATCACAGAAGGCCAGATAGTGCTTGGCCGCGACCTTTTCAGAAAGGGCGTCTACCCGCCTGTCAACGTCTTGATGTCGCTTTCAAGGCTCATGAAGGACGGAGTCGGAGAGGGCAAGACCCGCGCGGACCACGCCGAAGTCGGCAACCAGATGTACGACCTGTATTCAAGGGCGCAGGAAGTCAGGGCGCTTGCAGAGATTGTGGGGCGCGCCGGCCTGACCGGAACCGACCTGAAGTACCTTGACGCCGGCGACATGTTCGAGAACCATTTCCTGAAGCAGGCGCCGGACGAGAACAGGAACCTCGAGGAGACGCTCAGCAGGGCGTGGGAAGTGCTCTCGACGCTCCCAGAGGGCGAGCTGACAAAGATCAAGGAAAAGCACATCAAGGCATACTACAAGGGTAGCAAGTAATGTCGTCAAGAAGGGTCACGGCAACCAAGATAGAGCTCATCAAGATACGCCGCTCGATGCAGGTCGCCAAGATGGTCCACAAGATCCTTGACGACAAGCGCGAAGTGCTCCTGAAAAAGATAGACGAGATGATAGAGGAGGCCAACAAGGCCCGCGAAGACATCTGGTCGCCTCTGGGCGAGATCTATTCAGCCGTCTACACCGCGTACATGACCCTTGGCACCACGACCCTTGAATCCATTTCAGATTCGACTCCGAGCGTCATGGAGACAGACGTCAACGTGCGCAGGATTGTTGATGTCAAGATCCCGACGCTTTCAGTCAAGACCCGCGAAGGCGGCCAGCACCTCTCTTATGGTTTCATAGAGACAAACGCCTCTGTCGACAAGGCGTCGAAACTGATAAAGAACATGCTGCCCGCAGTCTGCAAGGCCGCGGAATACGAGAACGCGATATTCAGCCTTGCAAAGGAGCTTGAGCGGACGCAAAAGCTGATAAACGCTCTTGAATACATCATCATCCCGCAGTACCAGGACGCCATCTACTTCATCAAGGCGACGCTTGAAGAGCGCGAGCGCGAGGAGTTTGTCAGGATCAAGAAGGTTAAAGTAGTGCTTGACAAGAAAAAGATAGCAGAGCAGGAGGCAATGGCAAAGGCATGAG
Source organism: Nitrososphaera sp. (assembly GCF_013388945.1). GTDB lineage: Archaea > Thermoproteota > Nitrososphaeria > Nitrososphaerales > Nitrososphaeraceae > Nitrososphaera. Next base: position 334,302 of record NZ_JACAEH010000004.1, read on the forward strand.
CGATATTTCCAGTCATTTCGAAAAGGCAAAGGCCGACCTGAAGGCCGAGCGCGACTCGATGGCGCAGAAGGTCAAAGACGAGGTTGCCCAGAGCAAGCGCAAGGCCCTTTCAAGGGTCTAGCCGCCCTTTTTCCGTATTTCATTTAGCGCAGAATTCATCCAACTCGCAGTGTAGTTATAATTAAATAGGGCTGACGGCGCCCAAGCCATAATGAAGAGGCAACTGAAAGTAAGAGGAGCAATCTCGCTTTTGACAGTTCTCGCGGCAGTTGCGATTGCAAGCATAACCTTTGCGACGCCATCTGCGTATGCACAGGAAGCAGCAGCCACTGAATCCAGCGCGTTCAAGTTCCTGGCGGCAGGCCTTGCGTTCGGCCTGGCTGCGCTTGGCGCAGGCATCGGACTTGGCTTCGTGACTACAGGCGGTCTTGCGGCCATCAGCGAAAACCCCAAGATGCAGTCCAGCGTGTTCATCTTCGTGGGTATGGTCGAGTCAATCGCCATCTACGGCATCGTCATGATGTTCATCATCCTGGGCCAGTAGAAAAACCACGGGCCGCAAAAGCGGCCATTTTCCTCCTTTTCTCATTTTTGCCTCACAGAAACGATTTTAAAGAGAACGTCTTGTCATCGTATTGAAGCATGGGGCTAGCGACGCTGAAAAAGGCCACGATCATCCTGCCAAGGCTGGAGACGCAGGAAGCCGTGAGCAAGCTTGCAGAGCTGGAGTGGTTCCACCCTATCCAGGCCCCATCGAGCACCGAGCACATCAACCCGTATTACGACGATCTTTTGCTAAAGGCGCAAAAGCTGTTCCAGGACATTGATGAAGTGGTCAAGGCGCTTGGCATACCCGTTGAAGCCGGCGTCATGGCGACCATGTTCAAGGGCGCGCCAAAGGGCAAGACCGACTACCAGATTGACGACATGCAGGGCTTTATCGCGGACCTCGAGGAGAGGAGCGCCAAGGCCCTTGAGGAGCCCCGTCGCGTAATCAAAGAGCGCGAGGGCATCCGCAAGCATCTGGAAGAGTACGGCAACCTTGCGTCTATCACGGAAGGCGCGTCGAGCCTGAGCATGGACCTGACAAGCCTGGGAAAGCTGAGCAAGTTTTACGCCGGCATTTTCGTTATTGACTCGACTGACGAAGCCGAGATAAGAAAGAGCCTCGAGGATCTCCCGCTTTATTCCACCCGGCTTGGGGAGAAGAAAGTCGCGCTGTCTGTCATAGGCGCGGCAGGCGACACCGAGCGCATAACAAAGGTGATGCGCAGTTTCGGCGTCAACCCGCTTGCAATCCCGGCAAACATGCCCCAGAACCCGAGCGTGGCGTTTGCAGAGGCAACCGCCAAGGTTAAGGAGCTTGAAGCCGCGCAGGAAAAGCTCGACAAGGAAATTGAAAAGCTGACCCAGTCGATAATCACGACGATGCTGTCGCTACGAGAGGCGGCAGGCGTAGCCAAGGACGTGCTTGAAACCACGAGAAAGCCTGGAGGCACGCGCAACTTTGCAGTAATCCAAGGCTTTATCCCAAAAGAGATGGAGGGCAAGTTCAAAAAGCTGACAGGCGACTATGTCTCCATAGTCGAGGACGCCGGCGTGACTGTGGACTACCACGACGCGGGCAAACCTGCGATGCCGACGCTCTTGAACAACAAGGGCTACTCCAAGAACTTTGAAGTCGTGACTGAAACACAGGGCCTCCCGCGCTACGGCGAGGTCGACCCGACGCCCATAATATCGATTGTCTGGCCGGTCTTTTACGGGCTGATGTTTGCAGACTTTGGTCACGGCATCCTGCTCTTTGGACTCGGCATGCTCTTTCGGATACGCGGCCAGGGCAGGCTCAGCGTCTGGGGCACCCTGATAGCTGCAAGCGGAGTGGCAGCGGCAGTCGGCGGGCTTGGGACCGGAGAGATGTTTGGTTTCCATTTCGATCACCTTGCGATACTTGAAGACTTTGCGAATGCACTGCCGTTCGTAGGCCTGCTTTCAGTCTCGGAACTGAGCTTTGATCAGGTGGTAAAGATCCTTGCCATCTCTATAGCCATAGGCATCGTGCACCTCCTGATGGCCTTCTTCCTCAGGCTGAGGTCGGACCTCAAGGCAGGCAACAAGACGGTGGCGTTCCTGCACGACGTGCCTATTATCGTCCAGTACCTCGCTGTCGTGGCGCTGATACTTGCCTCAATAGGCGCCCAGTACGACATCATAGACATGTTCCTTACGTGGGATCACAACGAGCCCGTTCCGTGGCTTACGTTTGCGTTTGGCAATTGGGTGACCGTCAACCTGGTGGCAAAGGCCGGCCCGCCTGTCATCTTTGCCTGCATGGCTATCACAATCATCGGCGGCATGAAGGAGGAGAAGCACTACAAGGCAATGGGCAAGGACTCCCCGCACGGCGGGCTCATGGGCATCATAGTCGAGACCTTCATGGTAAGGACGATAGAGATGCTTGCCAACACCATCAGCTACTCACGGCTTGGCATCATGCTCCTTGTGCACACAGCGTTGCTCGTTACCGTGAACAACTCGTTTGAGCACGGAGGCGGCCTTGCAATCCTGATAGGCGGCAACATCGGCATCATGATGATTGAGGGCCTGATTGTATACATCCAGACCATCAGGCTCCACCTGTACGAGTGGTTCCCCAAGTGGTACGCTTCTGACGGCGTCCAGTTCAAGAAGCTGGTACCCCAGATGCTCTATTCCAACCTGAAGTGGAAGGAAGACAAGTAGCCTAGGCTTTTATTGCAATCTTGGGCTTGAAGTTCTCGAAAAGGTCGTAGGTGGCGCAATAAGTGCAGGCTTCTTCCTCGTCGTTGCAGGTGTAGCCCTCGCGCTGGTAGAACCTGCACAGGGAAGCGTACCTGCACCGGACCGTTTTGTTCGCAGCCTGCGATTCCATGCCCTAGCCAACGCTGGCTGGCTATATGGCAAGTGCGAGTACTGTGCAATGCAATGTGTGCATTAGACTGCACTGTACGCTGCCATCAGAAGGTCAGAACCCTGTCAGACTCGACTACGAGCTTGAGCATGTCCTTCATGGTCGAGATGGGGCAGACTTCAAACTGCATGTTGCGCGACTTGATGCACGTCCCGCACGCAAGCATGGTGCCCCCAAGCTGGCCCAACTTGTCCAGCTGGTCCTTTACGTCGAACCTGTCGCTCTCGATGCTCTCGATCTCGACGCCCTGGCCCAGCAGAAAGACCTTGACCTGATGATCTTCCAATATTGCGGTGTTTGCAAACCGGAGCGCGTTCCAGACAGTTTCCGGGTCGGTCTGGGAGATTATGATGCCTATTTTCATCCACCACTGCAGGCGCTCGAAGGACTGATTAATCTTGCGCCAATCTACAGCTGAATCGCCACGGCGCCGTCTACAATGAACTTGATGCTTGCCAAGATGATTGCAATCAAGACCATCTTTCTGAACTTTGCCTGATCTATCCTGCCCACTATCCTGCGACCCACATACGAGCCGCCAAGCGCTATTGCAAACAGGACAGGGATAAGGTAGTAGTACTGCTCTGTCAGAAAGCCGCTTGCGATGTAAGAGGGTATCCTGGTCGCGTCCGTGCCAAGGGCTATCACGGCTGCCGTGGCGATGTACTTTTCCTTCTCTATCTTCAGGCCCGTGAGAAAGGTCGCCCTCAGGGCCCCGCCCGTGCCTATGAGGCCGACTATAAAGCCCGAGACCCCTCCTCCTATCACCAGGGATTTTGTGGACGCAGGAAACGCGATCTTGGGTCTTACAAGAAACACAGCAGAAAGCGAGATCAGAAATATCCCGAGAAGCAGCTTCAAAAACGTCTGCGACAGGTCGCCCACAAGCGTGGCGCCAAGCAGGCTCAGGGCAAAGCTCGGCAGCCCGAACACCAGCAAAACTTTCCTGTCAAGGCCGTGCCTGAAAAACGCTATCCTGCCGACGTTTCCAAAGAGGTGGAATATCGCCACCAGCACCAGCGCGGTCTTGAAGTCGACAAGGTAGGAAGCAAGGGGCAGGTAGATGGTCGACGAGCCGAATCCTGCCATCGTGCCGACCACTTCGGAGAAAAACCCGATCACGATAAGGAGAATGTCCGCAAGCTCCATGTGGATCACTCTAGGACTTCGGAGACAAGCTCGTCAATTTTGGGCCTGACGTGGCGCAACGCCTGCCTGCCCTTTGGGGTGGCACTGTAGTAAATCCTTGCCCTGCCCTTTTCAGTCCTCTTTTTGCTCTCAAGATAGCCATCCTCTTGCATCTTGTGGAGCGTGGGGTAGAGCGTTCCCGGCCCTATGCGGTAGCCGTGCCTCCTCAGCTCCTCCATCATGTCGACGCCGCAAAAGCCCTCTTTCTGGGCATGGTAGAGGACGTGGATCTTGATGAACCCGAGGAGGAACTCCCTTGAAATATCCATAATATCGATTCGCGATATCGTAATACGATATTATATAGGTTGTTGCGTCTTGTATTTTCGCAGGAAAACTCCCATCGCAGAGATCGCAACCATTGTTACGGCCGCGCTGTAAGAAACTGCAGCTGCAAGGCCAAAGCTGTCCCACAGGAACCCAAACATGACGTTGCTTGCAAAAAAGCACACGCCGATTATCAGGTTGTACAGTCCAAACGCAGTTCCGCGCAGCTCCGATGGGACGTACCTTGGGATGACGGCCCTCTGGACTGTCTCTGAAATGCCTACATACAGGCCAAATACTGCGGCAAGCACATACGCGTAGAGCACGTTTCCGGCAAACATCACCATAAGGAGCGTTGAGACAAGAAAGACCGAGTACCCGATTATCAGGGTCTTTTCCTTCCCTATCCTGTCCGCAAGAATACCCGACGGGATGCCTATGACGGCGTGAGACACGTTGATGGCGGCGTAGACGAGCGGGATAAAGCTCTCCTCGACTCCGAGGTCCGACGCGCGCAGGAGCACGAATGAAAAGTTGAACGCGCCAAGGCTAAAGATCCCGGCGACCCCGAGCAGTAAAAGGAGCGGCCTGTTGCCTTTGAGCAGCACCCTGATGTTGCCCAGCATCGTCGTCCCGGCCTTGCTCTTTACAGCAATTTCTTTGACAAAGAATACCAGGACCAGGACTGCAATCGCTCCGGGTATCAAAGACGCAAGGAAAACGCCGCGTATGTCAACCACCTGCAAGAGGGCAAACGCCGCTACTGGGCCGACTATGGCTCCAAGCTGGTCTATGGTCCTGTGCAGGCCAAAAGCCCTGCCTACTCTGGATTCCGGGACCGAGTCTGCAATCAGGGCGTCCCTCGGCGCCGTCCTGATGCCCTTTCCAACCCTGTCGCCCGACCTTACAAGAAAGGCGTCGACCCAGCTTGAGGCGGCGGCAAAGAACGGCTTGCTTGCAGTAGACGCCGCATAGCCTGCAAGGACAAACACCTTTCTCCTGCCCGTTTTGTCAGACCACGAGCCGGACAGCATCCTAAAGGCATAGCTGACAAGCTCTGCCGAGCCTTCGATGGTCCCTAGCAAAAGCCGCGAAGCGCCCAGTGTGCTCACGATAAAGAATGGCAGGACGCCGAGGACCATCTCTGTCGAAACGTCCGTAAAAAAGCTGACTATGCCAAGCGCCGTGACGTTTCGCATGCCGCCTGCCGGCGCGGCTGGTTCCGGTACGGGACGGTCAGGCGGCTCCAAGATGCACCGTCAGTAGGCTAGAGATTGTATAAAAGGTTCTTAGTGCCTGGCCGGCGTTACTGCGGGCCTACCTTGACAAGGCTTGACATTATCTTGTCGGCAGGTATCTTTTGCTCGACGCCAGTTGCAATGGCTGCGAGGTTCTTTATCTCAAAGGCCATCAGCTTGAGCGACGCAAGCATATTGCCCACGGTGAAAACTGCGCGATAAGACGCGGCTATCCTCTTGACAGACATCAGCTCAAAGCCCTGCTCCAGCTGCATGATGGCGTCGATGTCGTTTGCAGCCGCCTTGGGTATGAGGTCGCGGTACGGCGTGTTTGCAAGCTCGCCGATTGCGTCCTGGATCTTCTCCACGTTTATCATCTTTGAAAGCGTCTCGCGGCTTGCCTTTGCAGTCGTAGTCACAATCAGGTCGTTTGTCTCGGCGGCAGAAAGCCCCCAGTACTTTGCCCTGAGCACCGCAAGTATGTTGTAAGAATCGATGTCGACTCCGACGAGCTTTTGCACGTCCTCCAGCTTTGATTCATTCAAAAGCGACCTGTCAAGCGACTTGTAGAACGCGTGGTCAAGGTAGGTGTCAAACAGCCTGACGTCGCCCTTCTCCTTGTATGCTGCCGCGGCTTTTCTTGCGTCCTCGCCAAACTCGCTCCCCTGCAACGACGCTACCGCTTCTTCAAAGTCCTTGGCTACAAGCGCCTTGACTACAAGGTCGCGCCTTCCCACGAGCTCCTCCGCCCTCAGGTTGACCTTTGGCAGCAGGTCGTCGTAGGTCCTGCCAAGCGCCTTGCCCTTCAGTATTATCTTCAGGTTCCAGGTGATGTACCTCACGAAATAGGCATTCAGAACGGCAGCGCCGGACGCAATTGCGACCATCTTGGCGTGCGTGTTAACCAGGTGCTCCCTGAGCGCGCCTTCAACCTTCTCTGCGGTGAACGGCTTTTGCAGCTTGGCCAGCACGTCGAGGTAGACCGTGTTCTTCATACGGGTCACGAGCTCTTCAACGTCCCTTGACTCTGCAAGTGTCTGGAGCGAGGTCCTCGACAGCATCTTGCCGCGGATAGTGTGGGCAAGAACGGTGCCAAAGATCTTGTTGGGGGTGCTGACCTTGGCCATCGTTCTCAATGCCCGGGGCGCTTTATTTATAGATTGGCGAGCGGGAAAAACCTGCTTACAGGCGTATGTTGTAGACGATGCTGGTAAGAATGGAGCCTATACCTGAAATCATGGCCATGTTCCTGATAGTGTTGCGGAGCTCTTTTTCGTCCTTTGTCTTTACCTTCAGCACCATGTCGTACGCGCCGGTCGTGGGGTGCGACTCTACCACTCCCTTGACTTCTCTGACCTTCTTTTCTGCGCTGGAGACCTTGTCCGGGTAGCACTTTACAAACACCAGGGCGAAAGTCATGTCCGGTACTATGGCATCCAAGAATTAAATGAGTTTCGGACATGATCTAAGTGGGCTGAAAATAATGTGCAGATCATGAATTTCCGGAAAAATCCGTCGCAACTTTTTTGAACCATGCGCGCGAAAAAACATGACGTGCGCAAGATCCAGCTGGTGTACAGGTTAAAGCGCAAGGGCATAAACACCGACGAAATCATCCCGTACCTGTTCGTGCTTGCGCCCATAATCACCGTGCTTTTCGTGATGCTTCTTTGGTCTGCGACCGGCGCAGGCCGGTAGGCCGCGGCAGGGTTATATCCTCATTTCTGGAAGCAAGACTGTGCCAGTTGACCTGGATGACACCGACGTTGCGATATTAAAGTCCCTCATGGAGGACGGCAGAAAGTCCTTCCGGGCAATCTCACGGGAGATAAGCGTGAGCACGCCGACTGTCAAGGCCCACTACGAGCGTCTCGTGAACATGGGCCTGATAAAGGCGGTCAAGCCCGAGATAGACGTTTCAAAGATAGCGGGCCCCGGCAGGGATCTTTTCAAGGGCCCCGTCACCAAAAAGGTCAGGCTCGAAGGGTTGAAGGTAAAGATCAAGTGCGAGTTCTGCGGCGGGCCCGTACACGGCGCCCCCAAGGTGCTCAGGTTCGCAGGCCTGGAGCGCTTTTTCTGCTGCACGTCATGCAGGAACGGCTACCGGGAAAAATATGCAGGCAGGATCCAGTCGCTTGTAGAGCAGCACAAAAGGCGGCCTAGCCGGTAGGCGCCAGCTGCACCGTCTCTTTCTTGGCCCTTCTTCTGTCGCCCGTCTTTCTGGTCATGCTGTCGACGGTGCCAAGCGCAAACACGTACCTTATCCCTTCTGCCTTCATCTCCGGCGTCAGGAGCGAGTTCATCTTTTCCACGTCGCTTTTCACGTAATCCTCAGAGTGCTTGTTGGTCCTTGCGACCACGTACTGCAGCTCGTCGCCCCTGTACTTGTGGATCTCGAAAACCTGCATTGCTACCACTTGCAGATGCCAAAGTAAATTGCAGGTGTCAAGAATTCTAGGGCTTTAATCCTCAAAAAGCTTGACAAGGCCTGATGAGATCTTTTTCGAGAAAGCCAGAATTGCAAAGTGGATTCCAAACCCGATTGCGGCTGCAATCGCAATGCTGACGCCTGACTGGTACAGTCCGATAAAGAGGCCGACCGGCGGGAGCGCAAATATCATGGCAAGGGCGGTGCTCATCCACATCGACCTGGCGACGAGCTCCGGCGTGAGGTTCTCAAAACTTCCGCTCTTGAATTTCAGCGCCTGTCTGCTTCCCACGATATTATCTTGAAAAACGTACAGAATATTAATATTAGCACGCTAAAACATTCAATTATATTATCACGTTAAGCAGGTTTTACATCACGGCGAGCTTGAGGCGCTGCAACAGTTGCATCAAAACCGCCCTCAATTCGTAATTTCTGCGATGTTTTAGTCCTGCATTTTCAAGGTTTGTCTGCAGTATTTTCAACATATCTTGATATCCATAAAATATGTTAGTTATCGGGGCCGGCCGCCGCGAAAATTAGCACGAAAACCCGCGACAAAATAAACTTAATTAGCATCAACGACAATTACAGGCAGATGCAAACACCGGCGCTATCTTCACAGGAAGAAAAGGCACAGCTGGAAGAAAAATACGAGAAGCTGATAGACCAGTTCGAGCAAGAGACGGCGCAGTACGACAGGCTCTCTAGGATCGCTGCAATAGCAACGTTTGGCGGGGTCCTTGCGTCGATACTTGTTCCATTGCTGTATCTCACCGCCACTGCGGCAGACCCGTTCAGGGCGTTTGTCTCGGGTCCGCTTCTATACATAGTGATAGGCGGCGTGCTTGCAAGCAAGGTCGCGCCCAAGCTGGTGATAATGTACGCCAACCACAAAAAGCACGAGGTGTCGAGGCTGAAATACAGGCCGGTGACAGGCGTGTGCATGTGCGACCTCTACCAGTACCGCACCCACCTGCGCAGGATGGAAAAGTCAGACACGCCGGGCGAGCGCATGAGGCACGCCAAGCTGGCTGCGTACTACAAGCACCAGATGGGCTGGGGCTAGCCGCAAGGCATTTTACCGGCTCAAAAATAACCAGTAAAGGCTCGATTGACCAGCCTAGACAAGGTATACTACATGCGCATCGCACTTGGCATAATCGCCGGCGTGATATCCGGTTTTGTCATCGCCCCCGAGTTTGACCAAGGCACGTCGGTAGGCATCGCCTTTGGAGTCGCAATAGCCTTCTTTGGCATTTCAATTGGCATCAGCAAGGGCATGACAAAGGACCAGCCAAAGGAGGTCAAGAAGAAGGCCGGCTACGACGGCATCGTTCCTTTCATCTTCATGAACTTGGTGTTCATGATACTTGTCTACTCTGCGCTGCACCAGGGCACCATTTTAAAATAGCCCGTTCCCATTACGGCTGGCATGTGGGACTCTCGAACGCCCGGCATCCCAGACGAGCTTTTCGAGCGCACCGAGGAGGTCCCGATAACAAAGGAGGACGTGCGCGCGCTTGTCATAAGCAAACTGAGATTGAGAGAGGGCCAGTCTGCCATCGATGTAGGCTGCGGCAGCGGAAGCATCACCGTGGAATTGTGCCTGCAGACAAGGGGAGAGGTGCACGCAATCGATTTTGACCAGAACGCGATAGAGCTGACGAAAAAGAACCTGAAAAAGTTCGGCGTCAGCGCGCACGTCGTTCAGGGCAAGGCGCAGGACGTATTGCCTGAGTTGCCGCAGGTGGACGCAGTAGTCGTCGGCGGGACGTGGGGCGACGCCGGCAAGGTGATAGAGCTTGCAGTCGGCAGGTTGAAGAAGGGCGGCCGGATAGTGATAGACACCATCCTTATCGAAACGATGTACCACGCCCTTGCCAAGGTAAGCGAGCTACAGCTGGCAGACATAGATGTCACGCAGGTCACGATTGCAAAGGCGCGCAAAGTAACGACCGGCACTATGATGCTTGCGAGGAACCCCGTGCTCCTAATCTCGGCTACGAAACCCTAGCTATCGCGGTTTCCAGGTACTCTTTATCAATCTCAAAGCCAACGAACGACACGCCCAGCTTTTTAGCGGCAACCGCAGTCGAGCCAATGCCTGTAAACGGGTCGCACACGAGCCTTGCATGGCCGTGAAGCTTTATGCACATCTCTGGAAGTTTCACCGGAAACGTCGCCGGGTGCGGCCTGTCCTTCTTGCTCTGGATTGTTTCATACGGCATGAACCAGGTGTTTCCCCGGTCGCGCCTGTCCTGCCTTGCCTTCTTCCACCTGCCGATGTTTGACTTGTCCTGGTACGGGATTCCGACTGCCAGCTTGTCCATCTTGGCGTCGCCTGCCTTTGTGAAATGAAAAACGTACTCGTGGCAGTCGTTGAGAAAGCGCTCGCTTGAGATGGGCTTGTAGTGGCCGACGGCGATGTCGCCGGATATGCCCGGATAGTTGCCGACGTCTGCCTTGGAAATCGCAATCGACTTGACCCAGTGGACGACGTTTTGCAGGACAAAATGCTTTCGAAGCGCCGACGCGACGTCCCATGCTATCCACTGATCCTTTGGCCTGTTGCCTATGTTCAGGAAAAACGAGCCGTCGTCGGCAAGCGCGCGCCTGACCGCAATGCCGACCTGCCCCATCCACTCCAGGTACTTTTCCCGCGGGAGTTCGTCATGATACGAGTTGTAGCCGATGCCGATGTTGTACGGCGGCGAAGTAACAACGACGTCGACTGACTTTTCCTCCACATCCTCGTTGAGGCCGGCCACGCAGTCTTTGAGGTAGAATTCCGCGCTCTTGCCCCCGTATCGCACGACCCTGTACGGCCCGCCTCTCATGTACTGCAAGATGCACGCCGGCCGTGCATTTATCTATTTCAAAACTGCAAGTTCTGCCCTTTGCGCCATCTTTTGGCCGACGAGCGCGCCGACTATGCCCATGGAGGCAGCAGGCACGGAGACGAGCGGGAACACCGTCCCGAGGATGTCAAAGTATATGAGCGCAGTCAGGCTCGCCCACACGGTCCTGTTCTGCATGGCTTCCTCGTACGTGTGCGTTATGAGCGGGTAGTAGAGGACTACAAAGGCAAGGCCTGCAATCGCCCCTGCAACAAGGATAGAGTATGGCGAATTCCAGCGCGACATTACAACGTCGGCGCAGGCAAGCGGGATCAGCGCTGAAACATAGAACGGTATCGTGGACCATAGCGCGTCGTTTGGCAGGATTGACGTCAGCGTGCCCACGAAAATGAAAGCCGCGCCAAGCACGGTCACGGCGCCGGGCCGGCGGCCAAAAAGCGCGGACGCTGCAACTACGATTGCAGCAGTTATTATTGGAAAGCCAAGCGTCGCCACTATTGCGCCTGCGCGGGGCTCGGGGTTAAAGTCGAAAAATCCCGTCTTGGAAAACGGCAATGAGAACATGTGGATTGCGCCCGCTGCAGAGATCCAGACAGGCAGCAGCGCGACCAGTACGAGGGAAAGCGAGAGCGCCTTGCGGTCAAGCCTCGGGTACGCAGTAGAAATGCCGATAGCAGCCGCCACGCTGCTTGCCACCATGCCGCTTACAAGCACTGAATGCGGCGGTGAAAGCAGGCCGTCAAGCCCGAAAGCCGAGTGCCAGGCAAAGTCGATGGGGCCGGCGGCGAGCAAAAGCGATACGCCGGCAAGCACGAGCTTTGCAGGCCAGCTCGTCCTTTTTGCAGCCCGCGATGCAGAGATGACACTGATTGCGCCTGCAAGCGCGGTCCCGGCCCCTGAATAGAGCGCGGCATGAGGCGGCGAAAAGAACGTCTCGGGCTTGTTGAGCAGGTGGTTTGTCACGTCCCACGTGCCGCCCGATATTGCGACCAGTATGCCGAGGCTTGAGATGACGTACCCTGCGACGAGTCTCCTTGCGGGCTCGTGCATCACGTCAAGCAGGCCGCGCTGGTAGTTCAATGGCTATCCTGACGAATCCGAGAATTTTAAGGCTTTGTCACCGTGACTTCATACACGTCCACATACTCGTTCTGCTGGTCCAGTATGCCGCCGGCGGGATAGTGCGCCTGGTCACCGTTGTGGGGCAGGCCGACAGCCTTGACAAAAATAACGAACCTGCCCTCGCCCTCGGGCTTTATCGACAGGTCGATGTTGAACGCCTCGCCGGGCTCCCAGGGCCGGCTCTGCGCCTCGATAGCAGGGTAACCTGCTTCGATGTTCTGTATGCCGGTGTAGCTTGCGGCTATCGGGTCGCCTCGATTTATCGGAAGAGGAGTCTGCTTGAAGTTGTGGTCGTTGACGGTGGCTATGGCAGTGCTGGTCGCGTTGGGAAACGCAATCGACACGAGCTGCAAATCCGCGGGGTCGCCCCTGTTCGCCGCGCTCACCCTTATCGAAAACTCGCCTCCAAGCGCAATCGTGTCGTTTGAAAGCGTCACGCTTGTTATCACCGGCGCCGGCCTTGGCGGTACAAGCGTCAGCAAATAGGGCTGGGGCAGGAAAAAGACTGCAAGCGCAAAATAGATGACTACAGCTGCGACCGCCCCGCCTGCGACGAGCCTGGTGTTCACTGCGCCTTGGAAACATTCATTCGCTTAAATTATTTCATTGTTAAAATGACTTTTTCCACGCTCATTATGCAACAAAAGCGTTGCATAACTCGTTGTATAGTCGATCATCCCGCAAAAAATCATTGGTACTAAATTTCATGAAGCAAACAATCAAGTATTACTATAAAATTTTCCGACTTTAATATTTGTAATATGGTATATCTATCCCCCTACTACCTCAGTGCTTTCCCTATGTCCTGCATACCATACAGTTCAGTTGTGAACATGTAGCTTCTTGTCTTTTACTTCTTTTTGCCGTTGGCTTCTTTCCAAGCTGCATAGCCGCCTTCAATTGTAATTGAATTAAAGCCTGCTTTGCCAAGTTCGTCAGCTCCAATATTCCCTCTATAACCTCCATTGCAGTAAGTGCAAATTGTCTTACCCTTAAGGTCATTTAATGCGCCTTGTCGTGCTTTTCTTATTAGTTGTCCGAGCGGGATATTTGTAGCTCCATCAATTTTGCCCTCTTCTGCCACTTCATCAGCCTCCCTGACATCGATAAGAACAAAATCATCCTTTTTCGCTACGAGATCTTTTGCAGCTATCTTGTCTGCCATACTTGTCTAAGTCAACAATGGCGGATTTGCTATTTGAAACCTGTTGTTGCAACGCGTGCGTATTTTCTGCACATATTCGCAGCTGTGCAGCTGTGGAACACTTATTAGCTATCCCTTGAACCGCATCTAGCACAATCAAGCACCGTTACTATACTATATCAATAACTGTTCACGTATTTACTATTGTATGAGTTTAGCTACTGACATTTTTTGTGCATTGGGTCAATGCTGGATAGGTGAAGGCATTGACGGCATATACGTTGTCGCAAGTACTCTTCTTGAAATTGCCATAAAGCTATCACCACTGTTTGGTACGCTGTACTTTGGATACTGGCTGTTCTTGGTGATCAGGACAGTGAAGGAAGGCAGCCCGGAGCCAATAATGAACCATGTGATGTTTGTATGGCAGGTGATCACTAGCATAGTTCATGCCTTCATGAGCTTCATCAAGCTCTTTATACCGTGAGGTGTAAACATGATAGACATCGAATTTATCATTGAAATTCTAAACAGCGAGGTCGCGGTCTTCGGAATAATTATGGGGATCGTGGCTTTGCTTTCAAAACTTGTTATCCCCAAGACGCTACCGGCAATAAGGAAGATGTTGGATAGGCGGCAGCCAAAAGACAGCAACATACCAGAAAGCCTTGGTACTCTCAAGGTTTTCATTAGGAAGGGTGATCTGATAAAAGAGTCGCGTGGCAGAATACTCAAGGATGGCTCAATAGCAGCTGACGGAAAGACATGGGTGATTGAACAGATTAAACCTTACCTGCTTACAAAGGGCCGGAATTCAAGACCAGCTGTCTTTCTTGATGCAAGCAAACAGATTGAATACAGGTTCAAAGACGCCGCAGAAAGTAATAGCTCAGAGAAGCATGAAGATATTGCCGGCCAAGCTACTGACCCGCATTTGCTCAAGCAATTCTCAGACAGTATAGTAATTCAGAAACTGGCAGCGGCCAAGCCCGACAAAACAATGATGTATATGATGTTTGTGATGGGAATGTTTGCACTCATGATGCTTCAGCAATTCATTCCTAAGGGAGGACCATGAGAGATGAGTGAGCAAAAGAAAGATCTGAAAGACACTGAGCCCTGGACTTCTGTGGTCCTAGCAACAAGAGCTCTAACAAATCCACAGGGTAACGAAATCTTCACGCTAACGGAGCTGAATGAAGCCGAGATAAGGTACGGCGTTCAGGCGTTAATTCTGGCTGATGCTTTCAAGACAGATCTATTGAAAAACGTGGTAGTCAATCTAGCAATACTGAAGAGAAGTCGCGACAGAAAGGGAGAATCTAGTGTCATCAAGCTTGTAAGGAATGCTAGCATGAAAATGATGCAGAATGTCCAAATGAGTAGGTTTAAGCGGGTGATGTCAAATAGGGACGATTATACTGACTATGACAAGGATTGATGAGCTCAGAAAGCAGGAGCGGCAGCTTACCAAGCTAATTCTGAAGTGGCATAAAGAAGGCGAATTCAGGCTTGTTTTGATATATGGAACCGGTGGTATAGGGAAAACAAGCTATGCAATGCAGTGCGTCAAGCAGGTGGATCCCGAACATTACAGAGATCGGTTCATTTTTCCTCCGAAGGATTTCGTTGATACTGTAAGCTGGTTAAAGAACAATAACATCAGAATACCCGCACTTGTTTGGGATGACATGGGTTTCTGGATGTATACGCTTGATTACAATGATCCATTTGTCAAGTCGGCCGTCAAGTTCTTTAACGTAGCTAGAACCGTGGTATCCTGCATAATTGGAACAACTACAAGCATGAAGATGTTAACAAGCTCTGTTAGGAATATGGATGCGCTGACTGTGAAGGTAGTGGCAGCAAGGGATAACCCTTACACATCACTAGCTAAAGGCTACAGGACATCACTCCAACCAAACCTTATGCGGCTAGTAAAGACTGTCTTTGAAGACGAATATCCCAGATATATGGAGCAAGACGATTATCGGTGGTACAGACCTGTCAGGGATGGCTATGTAAATGAAGCGATAAAGTTGATGCAAGAATCATTGACCAGAAATCGAGTAGACCTTAGGGAAGCATAACATGTATTGAGAAACTGCTATTTAAGAAATGCCTGACATATTATTTTACCAACGAACTAAATATTCATGAAGAGTTGATTGATCCATAGGCTCTGGGAAAGTGAAAACCATCGAAAAGGTTAATTCTGAATTAAGAAAAACAAGGGATCACATCTTTGGCAAATGTACCAAGGCTTGCCAAGTAATTTTCTTGGTCTCCTCCGGGATAGATGGCAATGAATTCGCATCCCGCCTTTTCTAGATCATCGATCTTTTTAATGTAAGATGAAGGGGTTCGAGACCCGCTCATATGATAGCCAAAGCTAAAATTCCTTTCTATCTTTTTTGCCTTTCTGATTGAACGAATGCGATCCGCCAGTAGATGGTATTCGTCTGACTCGATATTGGAAGGAATCCAGCCATCCGCCAAACTGGCAGCAACCTTTATCATGAAGGGTCGTTTCGTCCCCACCCAAATAGGTGGATGCGGAGATTGAATACATTCGAAATGAGGTCGGTTCTTTATTCGTCCTGATCCAACTGCTTTAAGCAACGATGAGATTGTTGTAATGCCTTCTCTGGTTGCCCTAACTCTGTCTTTAGTGCTAGTCCACAAACCGAAAAGATCGAATTCATTCTTATGCCAACCTGCACCAATGCCAAGAATAGCTCTACCATTAGAAATCATATCTAAAGATGATATAAGTTTAGCAGTATTAACAGGTCCTCGTAAAGGCAAGGGTGTTACGCAAGTGCCTAGCTTTGCCGTTTTAGTTAATCCTGCAAGATAGAACAATACAGAAAATGCGTCGAGTGTTTGATTGTTATGTGAGTAAAGAATATGGTCCCACGTTAGCACAGAATTGTAGTACGAATCCGCCATTTCTGCAATAGATCGAAGTATCGAAATGCTACAGAACCGACCATAATTTGGATATACTATTCCGAATTTCAATCGATCACATACTCTATTCCGATTCTACGATCTACCATGACCTGTCAAGAGCGACCTAATTTCATCATATAGCACATGTGCGCACGTCATATTGTCCGGAAACAACGCTTCGATGTCTTCCCTTCTGATCTGTACTAGTGTTTTTTTGCTTGTCTTCATGAACCTGCTTAACTTTATTGCAGTGCTACGACCCATATGGGGAAGACCTGACTCCATAAGTCCAACAGTGACCGGATCTGAACATCCCAGTTTGCAGAACTTTGCCAGATCTTTTATACGCTTTCGCTGACTGTTAGTCATATGTACAATACCGTCGGATATCGCAGACATCGCTGAAATAATCCAGTATGCGTCCTCTCTAAGCGATTCTTCAATGAACGCTGCATCAGTTTTACGCAGGCCTGTCAGCTCAATAATCCTTTCAGTGTCATATGCGTTAATCCAATACCACAATACTGTGGCAAAATGTGCTGCAAGCTTAGTGTCATCATACTGCTCCATAAGGGACTGATCTTGTTTTACTATTTGTTTCACCATTTCTGCATTAGGATTCACCTTGACTGCTGACATAATCTCATCATATGCTCGCATTTCCTTAGGTACTCCTACCAGTGCAAGAACAAGAAGGTCAAATTTCTCTCCACTGAACCGTCCTTGAATAATTTTTTTACAGTTATCAATAAGATTCTTGATGCTAAAGGGGTAGAGCATCGATTGTGTCACGAGTCTACCGGTGGGTTTCAAGGTCAATTTTCCGCTCCTATCCTCTAGAAAATCAAACATCCTCAGCTTCTTTATCTCCCATGAGAGTCTTTTTGGAAGCTTTTCTTTATACTCCTCATCCGCAGATCTCCAAAACCATAACTTTTTCATTTGATCTATCAAGTCTGCTTCACTCTTTTCATCACGGTCCAAAATGCCCAAAATTTCTGCCTGGACAGCATACCTTGTCTGAGGCACGCTTCTGACAAATTTTGTCATGGCTGAAACTAGGCGCTCCTCATCACTTTCAAAATAAACTTTTCGCAGTTCTGCAGCTTCTTCTTCGGTTAGGGCTACTAGGATGCTTTTGCCTTTTGAATCAAAGTCGGGTCTTCCAGCCCTTCCGGCTAGATTCCGGTAGCTTGAGACAGGCAGTTTCCCTCTAAACCTTCCTCTTCTTTCCTGCGGAAAGGGAAATATCACCATGCTTACTGGCAAATTAACGCCAGCTTCAAGAGTCGTGGTAGCAACTAGAGCTCTTATTGCCTTGCTTTTAACACCCTTCTCTATTATGCTGCGATACTTAAGCGGCAATCCTGCATGATGATATGCGACACCAAATTGAATAAGTTCGATAAGATTGCGAGCATACAAGGGCATTTCAGGTTCGATATCTAAAATATGACTGATCAGATCCTCTCTCAAGCTAGTGTCCTTCATGCGAACATTGCGGATATCAGGGAGGAAATGTTCGGAAGATCTAAGAATATCACATAATTCTTGGGCAACCTCTTCTACCTTGGATCTGGAAAGAGAAACTACCATGCATTGACCATCCTTTATTATTTCCTCCTGAATAAGGCGTGCGGCAATCGTTACTCTCTTAACATGGTCGTTTCCTGGAACAGATATAACAGGCATTAGATATGCCGAACCATCTTTCCTATTCAATCTGCCATTACAATAAATCATTTCATCCAGATCAACTGGACGCCAACTACTCTTAACATAGTTGGCCTCTAGCCATTCAGAGAAATCCTTTACATCGGTATCGTTGACCATACCAGATAACGCAACGATCTGGGGTCCTTTTCCATTAAGATTTTTGAATTGCGTTAGTATGAACTCTAATGGTATTCCTCTCTCCTCTTCAGACATTTTATGAACTTCGTCCACAACAAGGGAGCCTATCTTATCCTCAGACAAGAGGTTTCTTCTAGTGATGCTGCTAAACTTCTCGTATGTCGCAACAATAACCTCTGCATCATTGAGGTTTTCATCCGTCTCCGGATGTTCTCTAGTAGAAATGGCAACAGTTTTTCCAGATTTCAAAAGCAAATCCTGCATTTTTGCAGCAACCTCTTCGACAAGACTTCTTGTCGGTCCCAAATAGGCGACTTTGCTTTCTCTAGTCGCTTTTGAGGCGAGTAATGATGACAAGAATGTTTTTCCTGTTGCAGTATTTGTACAGACGACCATTTTCTGACCTTCAAGAAAGCCTTTGTTTACCACTTCCATTTGAGGTGTCCAAAGCTCGATCCTCTTCAAATCTATGAGCCTTTCTAAGGCACTTTCTGGCAGTGGGAGATGGAGTATACTTCTATTTATTGCAGAATTCATAGCCATGCAGCATAATCTAACAACCATAGAAAGCCATGATGCTGAATCGCTGTCTCGAGCTACATTCTGAAGATCTACTATGACAGAAGCGAGTTCAGAAAGACGACCTCGATCCTTTCTAACTATTACTTCCTTGTACTTCAAAATCAGATCGAGCATGCCAAGCAATATCACTCGATCATCTTCCTGTGTTGGATAGTCTAAGCTAAAGCCAAGCTTATTCCTAGACTGTAATCTTTCTAACGCTCGAAATACATCATTTGCAGCCTCCTCAATGTTAGCTAGGTCACGTAAACCAAAATATGATATTGCGTTAGTGTAGGATTTTGCAATGTACTCTGAATTGCTGAATGCCTTTTCTATGGGTAAATTTGTGGCAAGCAAACTTGTATAGGCTTTTCTGCTTCGGGGTGCTTCTCCTGCTGCATCGAAGGCTAGGCCTGTTATTGCAAGATACACAGATTCATATTTCTTCGAGATAAGTTGCCGGTTGCAAAGGTCCTCTAAGGTCTTGGCAGATTCTATCAACTGGTTAGGATCACTTTTGCTACGAAAAGCACTAGCGATTCCTGCTAGGCTTCTCGCTAAAAGTGCAGTATCAAGACTTAGGTTCGACAAACTTACCACACATCGATCTGGTTATTACTTCAAGATTATTAACTCCGACTATGTGAATTTTTATATTCTGACCATATTCCGGAAGTGGGGCTGGAAGTCCAGCCATACAACGATTAAAGACGTCTGTTGTGCAGTATTTTCCATCAGAAAATACCGAGATCTCCAATTGATAGCTGCACTGCTCTAAAGATTCCTTCAAAAATAGATATTTGTCGTGAAGCTCTGATACATCGCCGCCTGTAGCCTCATAAGAATTCATATTTTCAGCAAAATCTGCTATTACTCTGGAGAGACTTGTTAGCACATGATCAAGATCTGATTGCTCCAATGCTTCAGTACATTTGTCCATTATTACTTGATGTTTGATCATTGCAGATTTTATCTCACTATGAACGTGCTTGCTCTCTGCTACAAGAAGTTGTCTACGCCCCGCGTTCTCCATTGTGACTATGAGATCAAGACCTTTAGAATGACTTGAACCAGATTTTCTCCACTTTATGAACACGGGCACATGACCGTTGCTAAGAGCCATATCCTCGAGCAAAATTTCGCCTATAAGGCCTTTGACATCATTGTAGTCCAAATAAACATCTTCGATTTTTTCTGAGAGTTTGATGCCTCTCGCGCCAATGTTTCTTATTACTCTTGTTCTATGTATGTTCGCCTTTCGTTCTCTCTTCTTGCATTCTGCCTCGCGCAATAACACTTCCAACGCTTCCGACTCCTTGCTTTCGATGGTTGATAATATGTGTGTCCCAGTTCCCCGATTACTCCAAATCCTTGTTGAGCTATTGTTGGCATAGATGAGACTGAGAGCTCTACTAGGCATCCGCTGGTGTAGGATTCGACGAAATAATAAATATTGTTACAATAAACGAGGATATGCCTGAAAACCTTATAACGTGAGCCCACTTCACGATATCAACTACAATGCGCGTCATAGTGACCGGACAGTCTGGTCTTAGCAAGAAAGCGTTTCTTGATGCCGGTGCATCGTTCTGCAATCAAAAGACTATTCCGTCCGATTCAAAATTCAGTTTTGACCCTTTAGTAAAAATTGATGATAAGATCCTTGCCCAGGCAAGCATAGATGGAGTATACGATCTTGAAGATAGAATGTGTAAAACAGAGGATTTACGGTCGCCAAATTATCTTGATATGTCTATGAAAAGATTGAACGGTTTCAAGGGTAGAACACTGGAAGTAATCGATGCAGAAAGCAAGGGTCATAGGAATACCATCGTAGGAATGCATATGACATACTTTAGAAAGAACAGCATATACGAAGTTGCTGATTGGAAAATTCTGCGTAAATTCAAACCAGATATGATAATAACTTTGATCGATGATATTTACAGCATTAAGAAGCGGATCGCTGAACGGAATGAAGAAACCGATTATGTTAGGGCGCTTTCATTAAAGGACATAGCATGGTGGCGAGAAGCAGAAATATCCTCTTCGAAGAACCTTGCAGACAATCTTCTAGATTCTCCTATCCCGCATTATGTAATTGCAGTTTCACATGGTCCTCAAATTATCCTTCAGCTGATGTTTGAAAGCAGGCACGCATTAAAAGACAATGGCAAGCGGAAGGTCTATGCAAGTTACCCTATTAGTTTGGCAAAGAGTGATAAGAAACTAAAGGAAGAAGCAGATCTATTTGTCTCTAACTTAAAACGCCACTTTATTGTATTTAATCCGGGAACAATAAAAGAAAAGGTTCTACATGATGGATTTGTGGAGAATTTCCGAAGACCAGTACCAGATGGTATTATAAAATTAGATGGTGAGGAGTATCAAGTCAGTGACATTGCTCAGGTTATTGTAGATATTAACGGACAGATTATCACACGTGATGAACGCTTGATAAATCAATCTGACATGGTCGTGGCTTATCGACCTGCAAAGTCTATAGGTTCGGAATATGAAATAAATTATGCACAACAGACTGGCTCGATTCTTACGTATGTATATCATCCCATGGAGGATGGAACAAGCCCATTTGCAACTGCCTACAAGGTCTATCACCAGTTTGATGAATTCATGAAAGAGTTACCTAACTTTGGAAGGACATAGTTGAGGTAACTTTATAATTTGCATTTGTTATTGGTGAGTGTTGATCGTGGAAGGGAGCTCTGGGAGTGCTACTAATATTCAGAATCTTCCGTTCAATTTTGACCTACAAGCACATTGTTTTGTCAGAAAAGGCGATGCGGACCTCAAGCTCGATTTGCCAGTATCAGTAACATTGCAAATAACAAGAAGATGCAATCTCGAATGCATTTACTGCAGCGAAGACCTGCAGCTTCGGGAGTACGATACTGATACAGTCAAGAGGATGGTTGATAATCTAAGTGGAGTTAGTCGAATAATAGTTTCTGGGGGAGAGCCTACTTTGCGAAGAGACTTGGTGGAGATCCTAAAATACATCAAGGACAAGGGATTTCCAACTATAGCAGTTGCTACTAATGCTACTGTTATAACAAAGAGTCTTGCAAAAGAACTCAGCTCCGTCTTGAGTTATGCTGATGTGACCATAGACGGCACCCCTGAGATTCATAATAAAATAAGAGGACAGTTTGATAAGGTGTACACAGGAATTCGGAACTTGGTGGAGGCCGGCGTGGATGTATCGCTTGTAAACGTCCTCCTTTCTGACAATAAATCAGATCTCGTAGACGTTTGTCAGATGGCTGACAATTTGGGAGTCAGAAAGCTGAAGATTCTCTCACCCATCCGAAAGGGTCGAGGAGCCGATATCCTTTCCCATGGTCTAAGCTCAGAAGAGCTAAGTGAAACATATGAAATGCTAAAACTGGTAAAAAGGGAAAGAGGATGGAAAGTAAAAATAACGTTAACAGATTGGGAAAGAGTCAGGGAAGGACATGCCATACTTATTCATCCTGATGGAGACATCGTTGCCTCGCCAGTTCCCTCGGAGGCAACATGCATAAAGAAATTTGGTAACATTTTAACTGAGCATATAACCGAGGCATGGAAGCAATATCCGTATGTTCAAAACCATATCCGGAAATACTTTGAAGAAAGTCTACTGGTATGCTAAGATGGAACGACCATGCATGATTAACATCAAAATTGGCAAAGAGCTTCTGTGCCTGGCCCGGTTATGGTCGATGACTACTTGACCGAACAGAAGCAGAACATATCTCGGTTTGGCATTTTTTTAGTTTTCGAAGGACCTCATGCTTCTGGCAAGAGCTACTTTGCAAAAAGATTGATAAACCAGATGTCTTCAACAAACCTGCAATTCGTTTATACCAAAGAACCTTATGATAGCAAGCTAAAACCAATAATAAGAGAACTATCGACAAAGAGATCTAACGACCCGTTTGTACTCTTTTATCTCATAGCTGCTGACAGGGTGCTTCATCTTCGTAAAGTGGAGGATCTGTTATCATCCGGCGTAAATGTAATTTCAGATAGATACATACATTCAACAGAGGTTTACCAACGGATGCAGGGAATTCCACTTAAGCTCATACATCATGTGAATAGTCTGACAAGGCAACCTGACTTGCTTTTCTATGTGAATACTCCTTTTGCAGTAAGAAAAAAGAGGATCCTGAATAGGAACAAGAAAAGTAAGGACCTTTTCTATCAGGATGCATACCTAACCTTGGAAAATGATTACTATCTTCAAATAAAAAGAAGGTTAATGCGTAAGCCATATGTCACCATTGTTGACGGACAGTCAAAAGATGACATATATAAGATCAAAAAAGTTATCATGAAAAAGCTCAGCCAAAAAAGTCTGTAATGGATCTTTGCGAAGTAATTGACACAGCATTATTATGATCGGAGGCTATCTCAATTTCACTTATTTTTCCACGCAGCTCTCTTATATCGAAGACACAGAGCCGGTTTTGCATTTCAAGGCAAAATAGAGCCCCTTTCATACCTGCAAAGTGTCCATGAAGATCATCTATCGAATTAAGTCGCGAAACCGATCCCTTAAACGCCAATCCATAGAATTGTTGGAGATCTCTAATTATCGGTTCTTTCACCGCCAATGTTTCACCGTATTTATGCATGATCCATTCCGCAATAGTCTTAACTCTATTGTTATATTCTTTCTTAATACTTTGTTCAGGGTTGGTGGTATCTTCAAATAATCTCTCGTTCTGAATAGAAATAGATTTTAGCTTCTTCTGAATCCTAACTCCTTTTGTAACTTCAAATTCCTTAGACACTGCGCTTTCTATCTCTCTTGCAATAAGACCATTAGGTGCAACAGCTATTTCCGATGCGTAATCTGCTCCCTGTTCTATCCACCTTTTAAGTAGTCTGTCCTTTTTCGATACTCCAACCTTCATCATATCTCCAAAGAATGTAATGTATACCGAAGTAGGCGTGACTTCGCAGACATTCCACATACTCTTTATGTTAATGCACTCACTGCCATTGCAAATCATACATGGAAATAGAAGGTCTTTGTTCTTGCATCTGCTACATTGAATTCCTTTTTCCACTATGGATTTCGATGGGCAAGGCTCGTAGTGGTGATACTCGTCCTTAACATGATAACCTACACAATACCTACTTTCGCCTGTTTTCCAAACTAGAGTCTTTCCGTATTCGAGGTTGATGGTTGATACAGAATCATCTCGTAGGTTCCGAAATATTAGCAAAGGGGTATAACTAGGTGACAAATCAAAATCAACAAATATCTTGGCACTAGCGCTGTTGGATGATTCTTGCAATTCTGTCACTCTCAATCTATCCTTTTATTTAAAATTAAAGTTTCTGGAATACTCTATTTTCCTATAAACACGATGTCGTTCTCTGGTCGATCACATGGAAAGCTGTATCAAGCCATGTTCAAGCTGCCTACGGTGATAGTTAGTTCTGGATGCTGGGTGAGGAAGGTAATGAATATCTATACTTCTACTCTTTGCAATTGCCTTCATTAGGCAGTTATACATGTACCTTCCAACGACTATTATTCTATATCCCTGTCGATATCTCCTTTGTATTTTCCTAATGACTTCTGGTTTGATCCTGCCCATCTCTTCCTCATGTCGAGATCCCCACAAGTCCATGAGTAGGGCCTCAATATTATGTGAGGATAGGATTCTTCGGAGTACTTTGCCTGAACGGGTTTCATATGAAAAAGGTTCTTTGTATCCTTTAGGATATCCGCCTATTATCAGCAGCTTAGCCATACTATTATTTTCTTGCATAATATAACAAATTAACGTCAGTAGAATATGTCTTTATTGTTTGAAATAGCTAACCACAATTACCTAAAAGGCAACGACGTAGGTAGAAAGTTAAGGACGAAAGTTGGTATTCACAAGGAAATGGGGGTCGTGCAAAACTAAATTGCGATCTCATTCCTATTGATCGAATGTTGTATTTTCTGCTGTGAGCTAGTAAGGCTTGTCAATAGACTGACAAGGTGTTTATAAATAACTTGTCAAAATATCTACAATATGGGTATCGCGATTGACTTGGTTGACCAAAATCCTTGGTGGAAGAAAAGGGAGGTCATCGGCCAGGACAAGCATCTAACTGAACTTGAAAAATCCAGTGTCAAATGGCAGCCAAGAATAAGATACAAGTTCAATTTGGGCAAAGACATTGTATACACATTGAGGGGTCCAAGACAAGTAGGAAAAACTACCTTGCTAAAGAGTATGATTAGAGATTTGCTTGGTAAAGTTCCTGATCCACGATTGATATTCTACTATACCTGCGACCTCATCGACAATCCAAAGGAGCTAGTAGGTACGGTCAATTCCTATCTTGATTCGACTAGACCAGATAGAAAGAAGAGAGCATATCTATTCTTGGATGAGATCTCATCTGTAAGGGACTGGCAAAAAGCGATAAAGCACTTATCGGATACTGGCAAGCTGACAAATACCACAATCATTCTTACTGGCTCCCATACACTAGACATCAAGAAAGCTTACGAAAAACTACCCGGAAGGAGAGGAATCTTAGACGATGTTCCAGACAAGATCCTTCTGCCTATGAAATTTGTAGAATATGTAGAAACCATAAATCAGGATTTGCAAAAGACGCTATCTAAGCAACAGATAATTGCATCAGGGCGCAGAATAAAGCTTTTACAGGAACTTAGCAAGGGCAACGTTCCGAAAGAAATCAAAGAGTTGTCGTTGTATTCTAAGGATCTCGAATTGCTGTTCAACAGCTATCTCATGACAGGAGGAATACCTAGGGTGACTGATGAGTATCTAAGGACTGGAAAGATATCAGAAGGCATCTACAGGACGTATATCGATGTGGTTTTAGGAGACCTTGCGCGGTGGAACAAGAAGGAAACTTATCTGAGACAAATCCTGCGAAGGATATTCATTACAGCCGGAAATCCGGTTAGCTGGAATACCCTAAAAGATGACACTGATGTATCTAGCCACAACACCATCGCCGAATATATCGACACTCTGAAAGACAGCTTTGTCCTGTATTATGTTAGCTTTTACGATATTGCGCGCAAGCTGCCTTCGTATCAGAAGAACAAGAAGATACACTTCTACGATCCATTTTTCTTTCATGCACTTAGAGCGTGGATAGGTGGTCAAGATCCGTTTGTAGCAAGCATAGAATTTCTAAAGGACTCACAGAATGTTGGAATGCTGACTGAGAGTATTGTTGGTTCGCATCTGATAAGACTCGCGTTTTGCTTGAGCCAACAAAAACAGCTCTTTGATTATGAGAATTCCCTTTTCTACTGGAAGAGTAGCAAGGACAGAGAAATAGATTTTGTTATCAAGTTAGGCGATAATTCAGTTCTACCAATTGAGATTAAGTACCAATCTAGCATCTTGAAAAGTGATAGGTACGGAATAATAGATTTCAAGAAGAGTTCCGGCACAAACAAGGGTATACTATTGTCAAAAGACAAAACCGAAGTAAAAGCAGGGATAGTGACAATTCCTATCTGGATATTTCTGATGCTCATCTGAAGCATAGTCTATAGCACTGTTCATGGTCACTAAGGACACTGTGCTAAACGCTTATCTTGAACTGTTCCATGAATATTATACATGGTTACAAAACCAAACAAACAATCCAAGCACGCAGCCATAGTGGCTTTTTTGGCAACACTTGGAGTGATTGCCACTAGCTATGTAGTGCCGGCGCCGGCGTACGCGCAGACATCTACGCAGACCATGGACATGACGCCGCTGGTGTCGGTAATAGTGGCAATCATTCCCGTGTTCATCATGATTGCGCTGCTTGACAAGCTGATGGGAAAATTCAAGTAAAGAGGAAGATGATGCAATAATGAAAATACAAGACGCAATCCTGATCGCAGCGTTTGCAGTAGCGGTCTTTATGGCGGCTACAGTTCAGTCAATCTACGCCTTGCCTAGCCCGATAGTCTTTCAACGCAGCATACCTTTCTCTGTGTTCAACACAACATCCGCTACAATCTACACCGCAGACAAACCCATCTCGCCACCATTTGAAATAGATATTGTGAACCAATTGACTTATGAGGCTACAGGAACCAAGGCAGCAGTGGTAAAGTTCCAAGATGCAACAAGCGGCCCAATGAATGCGCTTGAGATAAAGGTGTACAACAACAAGGCCATAGACATTCTGTGGACAGACAAGACTACCGGTTCAAGCACAAAGATAGGAGGGATGACAAGTGAGGACCTGCAGGCATTTCCAAAGGAGATAATTGTAGAAAACCAAGGCTCATCTCTTGACATCAAGCTGATGGATGGTACATCGATCATAGACAGCTTTGTCCTTCCAAGCAACTTCAAGATAGTTGCAGTAAGCGGGTATGGAAATGAGGCCGGAGTGGCAACTGACGGCTTTGTCACTGTCTATGTCGGAGGACTGAGCCCGACAAAGATGGTAAGCGTGAGCGTGAACGTGATGGTGCCACTGCTAACCGCGATAGTGACAATAGGAATAGTTTTCACCCTCTTCAGCAAACTAAAGAAGAAAATATGAGCGGCAAAATCCCCTCCCATCAGCTTATTTTTCTGGTTACTGCAATATGCGTAGCGATGACCTTGGCAGTCATGGTATGTCTGCCTACGTACGCAGCCAATCCTTCCTTTAATTCTACAAAGGCGTTTGAATACATCGCAAGCAATTACAACTCTACATATGGCCTAGTGAGAGAAAACGAAAATACTGACAGGTACTGGCTATGGACCGATAATATTCTCGCTAGCCATGTCTTAAAAGATTACGACTATGCCAAAGCTACAAACATTACCAGCACAATTAGACATTATAATGAGCTTTACGACCTTGATTTCAGACATCCGGTAGGCTCATTGTTCGACCAAGTAGCCTTTTTCAATTCACTAACCGATAAGAACGTGGTAAACAACATCTGGATCTCTGATTCTGATGGTTCTGTTGAGCTAGAATGCAGCGATTATGGAGATATCGCATTTTACAAATCCATCTACTATTACAAGGCCGGCAAAGTGGCTAATGCACGATCATGCTATGATAAAGGAGTCAACATGTTTGACGGTATTGGCATAAGAGATAAGGCGTTTGCTGCTGACGGGCAGAGATATAGCTCCTACAAAATTGCACTTTGGAAGATTGCCAGCAACATAACTGGCTTTGGAGAAGCAAAAGATGCGTTGACAATTATCTCGTATATGCAGAATTCTACGACTGGAGGTGTCTATACTCACTACCGTGCCGACATGTTGCCGGATAGCCAGACTAATGTTGAAACAACTTCGTTAGCAATACTGGCTTACAAAGGCATGGCATTTTCTGATGGAATAGCCAAGCCGGTTGATGGCAGCGATGTGCAACTACCTGTACTGCTGGTTGGAATGTTTATTGTTCTTGGTTTTGCGATAATCTTATTAAAACGGTTCAGAAAATGACATAGAACCGTGCATCATACTTATCTTGAACTGTTACTAACGTAGTTTGTATGCGTGAATGCGCATACAAGGCAAACAAAACGAAAGAAGCCGCACTAGCTCTTGCAGCTATTGCGCTGGTTCTGTCAGCCTCACTTTTTGTCATGCCTGTACAGCAGGCTGCGGCTGCCGGACCATCACATACAAGCATACAGACAAGGCTGAATCTGGCAAAGGGATTCATCGACAACATATACAAGAACACATACAACGCAGAAGTTGATACAACAAATGAAGCATTGTTAGCAGAGTATCCTTCGATACCTATCTGGGTCGTACACTCTGATGGCAGAAGGATAGCAGCTGGAGAAGATGTCAACGTCAAACTCGACATAAAGACAAGCTACATTGATGCATACAGCGAGACGGGAACAGACACAATACAGTACCAGATTAGGTTCAGGACAGTAGATGTTTTCGGCTCGACTTGGGACAAAGTGCCTCTGCTGTTTGTCACCGTAGACTATGACTATGGCACAAATAGGAATGTAAAAGTTACTGTAAAGAACCAGCAGTGGGATTCCAACTCTAAAGTCTCATGGGCTGATGTCTACTTGGGATCTACCTATCTTGGCAGGGCAAGCTCTTCAAATGTCGGCACAACTTGGACATATACAAGTTCAGTCAACTTTGGCAACGACAACTTCTTCAGGTCACATAGGTACATTGAAAGGCATGGCACGCAACTTGGCATGGAATACTACAACATCTACGACACCAATAGAGCTCTTGCGCTGGGAGCAAGGCTAAGCAACCAAGGATATACTTTACACAAAGACATCTATGCTCCAATGTTTGGCAGTGGCTACAGCTTGCCGTACAACTATCTGTATGAATCGGGATCGACAGGCGTGTACCGGGATTGCTATACAGAGCCTACAAAACATGACAGGTCGTATCAGTACCATAGCAAGGTTTGCAACAATGTGGATCTGTACATCTACAACTCCGCAAATGGCGATTGGCTAGTTCCTATGCTGTGGGCTCTGCACTTGTTGAACAAGGGAGTTGGACCAGACACACCTATGTACGATGGATGGAATACAAGGTCGCCAAGGCAGGTTGCAAGGATGGCAGAATCGCACTGGATTGCAGATTATGGCATTGCATCGCCAACTAGCAGCACTGTAGCTAGCGGAGTCAGAACGGCTGCATTTCTGGCACTTGAGACAAAACTTGGATATGGCCTAGGCGATACTACCAGTAAGACATATGCAGACAAGGCAGCAACCGCGCTATTGAACCCGCAAGTTGGCAGCAGCCAAGTCATAAGAGAGAATGAGGATGGCAGCAGCACTACATTCACAAGGCCGCTGTTCAAGGGAGGATTTCTGACAGCATGGAATGGCTACAACATGGTGGCAAAGAAATCAATTCTGCAACAGATAGCAGATTGGTTCAACCAACCCGATGAGACGCCCGATGTTAAGCCGTCAAATGCAGAAACAACGATAACCATCGCACAATCACTACGTGTCTATGACTGCTATGTCAATGGATACAACTGCCTGAACGTGCCATAGATAAACATACAAAAAGCCTTTAATCTTTCATTCCCTTTTTCTTTTGTCACCATATGACCAGAAAATACAAGTTTCTAATTGCTGGCTTGGCATCATTTGCAATCTTGGTATATGTTGGCCTGTCTTGGATAATTGCTGTCGGGGCCGCGCCACCATAAAGAAAAATGATGGCTAGAGAGTAGCAATTTTTGGCTTCTTTATCTCGCCGGCAAGCATTAACTTTCTGACTTCATCCAAGCTTAGAGCAAAGCCTATGTGTATGCACTCATCGCTTTCGCATGCAGGACATCGCAGCTCGCCATCAACTATTCTCACTTCGATTATCTGCCGCTTTTTGCTGTCAAATATCCCGACTTTGTCATCATACAGTCCAAATTTAGAAAGCCTGGGCATTTTCTTGCTCCATTCCCTGTGGAGGTTGAGCAGGTATTCTAGGAACATGTTAAGCCCAACATCGGTCTTTGAAGACGTAGAAAGCTTTTGCCTCTCCTGCATGATCTCTTCAAAGACTTTTTCGCTTACCGTTAACGACTTTTGGCCAGTTCGTGGCATTGATAAGTTATACACGGTGCATCATATTTAAATTGAACGGTTACAATTACGGTAACTGTCCCCTGCCTTTAACCATTTTTCGGAACGAATTGCACCGTTCATAAGAATAAAAAGACACGGTTACTTTATATACAAGCGAACTGCTATTACTATTGGCGATGCACAGTGCCACGGTACAACCAGAAGTCAATAACCGTGTCGATAAGCTTGAAGAACAAGATCAGGGATTACATGAAGGACTATGGCTTTCGCAGCCAGCCGCAGGCGATAGAAGATGCGCTGGAATTGGCAAAGTCGGTACGGGCTGCGGCAAAGAAAAAGGAGGCTGCGGTTAACTAATGGCTCAATCAGATGCAATATTGGAAAAAAGCGATCGCGCTCAAAAGCTTGATGTCCAAAAAATTGAAAGAAAAAAGAGTCGCCTAAGAGTCAAGGGCATCAAAGTCAAAGACAGGGAAAAGATCAAAGAAGCTATTATGATCAGTATCCAAAAAGGCAATTACACTACGCGCGAGATCGGCCTTGACATCGGCAAAGACTACAGCACTGTATCGCGATACTTATCAGAAATGGAAGCTGATGCAAAGTGGGGAGTAAAGCGCGATTCAAATGGCAACATCGTCATGTCGCTCCAGGAGCAGCTGGCACATGAATATGCCAAGCTTCAGAATGAAAAGTTCAATCAGCTCCCATCAATTCAGAAATGGATAACATATCTGAAATCAGCAAAGACTCCAGCTACCAGAATCAGGTACATGATAAACATCATTCATGGCATATCGGACCAGCTGATGGTGATGCCAGAAACTCTGGTTAGCCACGGCGTTCCAATAGACGCAGCAAAGCGCAAAGAGATAGCCATCGAATACTGGCAGAACTTCCTTGCATGGTTCAATACTGCTTATCCACAGATGCAGCGCACAAATACCATCGTTGCGTACCGCAGCTTTTTGTCAGCCCACAGCATCAACTTCGCTCATGGCGAAGGCAAGCGGTACGGTCTTTCAACCACGTCCGAGAAGCTTGGCGAGTACAAGGAAATCATGCTTACGCCGGAGCAGATTGAGATGGTAAACAGGCGGCTGGAAAATGAGAAGGACTGGGAGGCATGGTCGTTCATGAACATCGACCTGCATACCGGAGCTAGAGCGTTTGCAATGGCATCCATGAGCTGGGACAGGGTAGCAATGTCTCCCGTTTTCCGGGTAGAGCAGTTTGAGCCCAAGATAAAGAAAGGCTCATGGTATCTGACAAGGGAAGGAAAGTGGTGGGTCAAGTACCCAACAGAAGAATGCCGCGCTATTGTTGAAACAGCTCATGATAGGCTGCCAAAAAGAGATTTCATGTTCTTTGACGATGCTCGCAGTGACAAGGCGAATTGTCTGAAGGCCCACTATTTTGCGAAGAGAATGACGGCTAGGTTCAGAAAGATATTTTCAGAGCTTGACAAAAGAAGCTGGCTAAATGAAAAAACCAGGATCTACGCATTGGGAGACGCATTGTACTTTGATGGCCGTCCATTGCACCTGTTCAGGCACACGATGGCTCAATACTATCTTGCAGCAACGAATTGGTCACTTGCTTATGTGGCAAGCTTAGGTGGATGGGAAAATACAGAGATATTGAACAAGTGCTATGGTGGGATACCTGAGCATATTAAAGCTCAGATTGCTAAATCGTTACATGTAAAATTTGATACTATGAACTTGAACTCCTCACTAATGGTAGAGTCGCTGAAATTCTAGTGGTAAATTAGGAGGCACTGCATCAGGTATTACAATTCGAGTGGCCTTGCATGAAGACATCCTACTCTGATTATCTACATATTGGTTCTACGCTGGAATTAGTCCTCAACTCTTGGAGCCATAAAGAACTCTATCTTGACTGCATTTGGAAGAGCAAATATGAGTTTCAGCGGCATCTTTGAGGTAAACTCTGCTGTCACTTTTTCTGACGAGGCTCCAACTGCCTTTACCATCTTGGACATGAATTCAGAACTATAGGTCGCCTTGCTGGGTTTGGTAACCGATATCTCGTTTAGGTTTTCAATGCCGCTCTTGTCATCCAAAGTGACTGTAGCCTCACCTGAATCGCCCCTTGTACTGCAAATGACTTTCTTGTCTTCTGTAGTCTCTATTGTAATCTTGTCAGATACAACTTCGATATCGCTTAAGATTCTGTCAAGTATAGCAGGAGCCATTACCAGCCTGCTGCCAAATTCCAGCTTTGGAAGTGGGGTTGAAGATCCGCTGCTGCTTTCTATCAGTCTTAACTTGTAACTTCTGGTATAGCCGCCTGATGTCTTTATGTTCAGCATGCTGTCTTGGAGGCCAAGCTCCACTGAATCGCTAGTACCTGCTCTTTTGATTACTTTGGCAAAGTCGTCAACTCGGAAGCCGAACTTGACTTGAGAAGGACATTCATACTTTTCAAATGCAACTGCAGGACAGCTTATATCAATAAGCGCGATATGCGATGGGTCCATTGACCTGAACTGTAAACCTTCGCTAGTGGCTTCAAAGTGTGCTTCATCGACAATTGTCATTATTGCTGAAGAAATAGACTTCCAGAGATCGGCGGTTCGTGTAGTAGCTGAAAATTGAAGCTGAACCTCTTCCTTTGCCATATAATGTTCCGGTTCTGGGTGTAGCTGCTTCTTAAATTAGCTTGCGGTCAGTGCTATCCTATTTTGCTCCATTCTTTGAACGCCGGATTCACTAAAAACATACAGCCAACCAGAACTAAATCTTCTGGCTTCACCTGGCGCGCTTACGCCATCTCCCTTCCCTTAATCTTGAATTCCTCAAAGAGCTTGTTCAGTGAAGTGATCAAATTCCCGATGCTTTGGTCTTGTAGATACTTTTCGTGTATTTGCCTAAAGTCTTCCTCCCATGCAGGGTAATTGGTCTTGGCTAGTAGTTGGTAAATCGGAATGATGTCGTCCTTTGCTACTTTAGCCGTGTCAAACATTTCATATAGTAAGAGGCGCAGTTTTTCCTGATTCTTGCCTTTAATCTTGGCGGCTTTGCGCGCTTCAAATGGCGCGTTTACAGCTATCAATATCTCTTGTCTCGCCTTCTCGTCTATCAGCTTTAATTGCGTAAAAAGTTGCTCTCCTTCAAGAGGCATAACCCTAGGTTCGTCTTCTCTACATTCAGCATGCCTGAATATCCAAGTCACGTCTTCTGAATGGTCAAATTTCGCATGTTTGAAGTCATAAAACAGCAAGTGCATCGAATCATCCTTTTTCTTCTCTTTATATGCCAAAATCAGGCCGCTTTCATCGGTAGATTTTTTCCCACTCCTTTTGCCGTATGGGATGGCCTTCAATTCTTTTTCTCCGACCTTCTTCAAATAGCTTAGAATTTCTTGGAACGGTGTCTGCATTGGTAGAAGCTCGGCTCCGTGCTCCATTTCATCTATGAGAGATGAATCCTGCTTTTTGATTCTGTCAAAAGCGTTAAAGTTCTTGGGACTTGACGGTTCGCCCAATATAGAGACTTCTACTCCGACGGTGCCTGCTGCTTTCTGTATCTTTGTACTAAGCTTGATTACAAGTCCAAGGAGGTCTTCAAGCTCTTTTTCTGGAAAGAATACCGCCGATGTAACAACTGGAAATTCGCTTGTCAATCTATCAACGCGGCCGACACGTTGAACAATCTTCATAGGGTTCCATGGCAGGTCATAATTGATTGCATAGTTGGCATCTTGCAGATTCTGCCCTTCGCTGAGAACATCTGAACAAATCAGAATATCGATCTCTCTTTCGATTGGTTTGTTCTTTGGATTGTTTGACTTTGGAGCAAATTCCCGTAGAATTCTTTCTCTAGCTTCAGGCTTTGTTTTTCCTACCAAAATATCTATTTTTTTGTCTGGGATTTCTTTCTTCAAATACTCGTAAAGGTAATTTGCAGTATCGACAAACTGCGTAAATATGACGACCTTCTTGCCGCCAGTTGTAAACACCTTATCCTTTACAAAGACATTCTTTAGAGCATTCAGCTTTTGATCTGCCCAAGGCTGGATCGTCTGCAGGCTGTCTTTAAGAGGTTGAAGTTTCTTGATGTCTTCCTTTAGTTCGCGCTGCATCCTTTTTGTGTCTAGGTCGCGGACTGGTTCTAGTTCAATGGCTCTTATTTTTTCGACAAACCAGTCATCGTCGATTTCCTCATCTTGGTCCTCGTATTCTGACAGCAATTCATGGAATTTTTTATTGTCGAGGATTTTATCTTCTGCCAGCGAATCTGCAAACCATTTGTAAAATGTGAGAAGCCGGTCAACACTTTTTCGTATCGCTTCTACACTACTTTCGAACCTCTTCAAAAGGCCGTACTTTTGTAGCGATGCTCTATGTTCTGCTTCCTCCTTTTCCTTTTCTTCAGCAGTTATCCTGTACGAATCTACTCTGTAGGGAACCATGTTGAGGTTATCAATTGTATCAATAACCTGCTTGTAAACTGGGCCAAACAAAGCCGTAAGGCTATATTCGACTTTGGTTAGTTTTCTCTCGGGGAACTTGATTGGCTTGCCGTTGAGAGTAGCATTTGGATAGTTCTCCTTGATAAAGTTCCTAGTTCGGCGAATCATTACTTCATCAAGAAGTCTGACAATATCTTCTACACCGCTTGCCAGCTGTTTCCTGTCTGCTCTATTAAAATATGTCCGCAAATCAGCGATCCCAAGATCAGCAAAGTGTGCATCATCTCCGGCAGTAATAAGACTAAGCTGGTTATAGAGGTCGATTAGACTGTTGTTGACAGGCGTGGCTGTCATTAGTATAACTTGTTTGCGTTTGCCGCCTGCTAATACTTTCATCAGGTTGTTATGACGTTTGGTAGATCCGGAGCGGTAGTTGTGGCTCTCATCCACAAGTACAATGTCAAAGTCAAGATAATCCGTAGGGTCAAAATTGTCAGTGCCTGTGCTTTCTAGCGTCACATTCTTGGTCTTGATGCTTTCGTCTAGAAGCCGCTGCTCCCAAACTGCATCCTTTACTTGCTTTGGCGCGATAAGCAGAATCTTTTTTCTTTTCAGAGCCAGATTATGCAGAAGCCATAAACCAATGTGGGTTTTTCCAAGGCCAGTAGAATCTGATATTATAACTCCGCCAAACTTGTCCATGATCCGCTCTGCCATTGTAACAGCGTCTCTCTGAAATTCTGTTAGAAGTTCAATGCCTGTATCCTTGCCTTTCTGAAGCTCTTCGAGTGTTGGACGATAATACTCGTAAAGCAGCTTCATATACATCTGAAACGGATCCAGCGGAAGCCCAAACTTGGAATTCTCTAGGATATTTATCAGGTCGGCTTTGGCGTCTTCAGCTTCGTTCCAGCGCCTTTCAAACCAGTCCAAAAGTTCCCTCTGAGCAGAGGGTTGGTAGAGAACTGCATTAAGTTCAACATTGCCTACTAGTCCAGCTTTTGTAAGGTTGCTAGAGCCAACGGCGGCGGTATCGTCAAAGATGTAGCATTTTGAATGGTTGAACCTGTTCTTGTTGGTTCTCACTTGAACTCTATCCTGCAGCAGAAAATGGATGAGGTCGTCAACAAGCTTGGCAGATTCCCACTCAAGATCAAGCCTGTTTAGTTCACTTTGCAAATCCATTTCATTTTGTGTGTCGGGCAATCGTTCTACCAGTTCTTCAAAAGTCATTTTATCTTCTTTGACGCTAATGGCCTCTTTGCCGAATAGGAATCGCAGATTGAAATCTGGACGCTTTGAGAATTTCCAAAGCGAATCACGAATTAGTTGATAGCCGCCGACATTGAAGAAGCCCGAAGATATTGATAATCGACCCTTATTTCTGTCATTATGCAGCTCCTCATTTAGGAATTGAGACATCGTATACAAATCTTTTTGGTTGTCTATGATTTCTTTTCTCATTTGTTTTCTCCTATTAATTTCGCTTGAATAATATCATAGTTGACTAATGCTCTTTTCCTCATCTCTCCATTAAACTTCTTAATCAGTGTCTCATCCCAGTTTATTCTTGCCAAATCCTCAATAGAATTGTCTTCTCTGAAGTCTTCAAATGTGCCGAGCACATACTCATATTCTTCTTTAGACAAACCGTAAAGATGTGCAACA
Organism: Nitrososphaera sp.; assembly: GCF_013388945.1. GTDB lineage: Archaea > Thermoproteota > Nitrososphaeria > Nitrososphaerales > Nitrososphaeraceae > Nitrososphaera. The sequence continues at coordinate 370,532 of NZ_JACAEH010000004.1, forward strand.
AGAGCATCTAGCCTAGCTGTCATTTCCAATCTCTGCTTCATTGTAGGGGTCGAACATTGAATTCCAATCGGAATTGCTAAGTCTTGGAATCTATCATCTGCACAACTTAATTTCGCAGATATTTGGACAATTTCATGCACTAATGGACTATCTAGAATTGCGGGAATAGGTGTCTGATATACTAGGAAGAAGTTAAGATTCATGAAAACTCGCCGAAACACAAGGAAGTCGAAGACACATGAGTTGAATATTCCAACTAAATACGAGATTATCTGGTAATAATCCTTAGTTAACATAAGCATACCGTTCATACGGGGTACTACGATCGAGGCATTGTTTGGACTGAAAGTGTGCTTTGGAAGAATGCATGCGATAATGCTTCTTATGTTGGTGCTTCCTCCAAAATTTCTAAAAGCTAAACGGGATACATTATGAAATTCCTTGTTTAGATCTCCATATTCTCTAACCTTAGATGTCCACTTCAGTCCCTCTTCTTTATCAATTGTGAAATCAGGCTTTTCATAGTCTGGAATAAATTGATGAAAATGCTTTCCTTCGATTAAAGGCCACCCTTTACCGTTTGTTTTAAAAAGATGAGCAGCATTAGTCCTATCTATTTCTCTGACGAACCTGAAACTCCATTTTTGATTGGCACCTATTCCGTTAGAGATAATGGGGTGATTGGAATATAGTTTTGTGAATAATCTGACCTCCTTCTGATTTCTTACTTCTGGAATTGAAAAACTCTCAGGCGACACTAACCTCACGAATTTGTTAGACATAGTTAGAAACTTGTCCCGCTCGACGCGGCCATCGAGTGCATCCATATCGTGCAGATAGAAAGCTGCTGGAAATTCCGTTGCAGTTCCCCTATTGGTTGCTATTAATAGCACAAACTTGTAATCACTGTGGATAGCAGGAAATATGCGTTGTATATTGTCAAACTCGTAAAGATGCATGATTCGCTTATCGAGGAGTTCTGACCTAAGCCCTGTTGCACCTTCGTTGTTGAGGACTCCAGATGGCAAAAGAATTGAGAGTGTGCCATCATTGGAAAGGAGAGAGAATGTCCTTTCAAGGAAAAGTTTCCACATATCAATGTCACCGCTACCTCTTTTTGTATACTGTTCGGAGCCTTTGTAAAACGACATTTTACTATCTATTGCTTGTATGTACGAATGATGAGCCTTTGCTATACTGACGTTTTTCAATAGTTTTTCTTTAATCTTCTTCTTATCGGCCTTACTCTTTATCTTCCTGAACCCGGGATGATATTGTGAGAAGAAATCATCATCGTCAGGTTTAACAGCATCCCATGGAGGATTCATGACTATGAGGTCGAAACCTCTCTTTTCGTCAGTGAACGCATCGGGAAACTCTAACTCCCAATGAAAGAACCGATAGATTTTCGCGTACTCTAAGGATTTAAAGACAGGTTCTGACCAGATGACTTTATCCAGCCTTCCATTTCGTATTGTTTTTTCGATCAATGGTAAGTTTGGAGGAAGTCTCTTTCTCAATTCTTCATCAATTATCCCTGCTGATTGCATGTCTAAGAGTACTCTAAGTGGCTCACTTGCCTTTCTGAATTGTTCATAATTGTCCCTACTCTTCTTTATTTCATCAATATTCAAATCAGCAGGGTAACTAATCTCTTCAAGGATGTCGCCAATAGCTTCTACATCGCCCATCCAGCCATCTAATGTTGTATTGTCTGGTTTTCTTGCTTTCAGATTATTCATCCATAAGCCAATCAGGCTATCACCGGTCCTTATGTGATGGTCTAGGAAGGTGAGCGGAGTACCGATGGTAAATGAATCAAGCCAAAGAGAGACCTTTGCAAGTTCAACCGCCAAAGGATTGATATCCACACCAAAGACACAGCGCTTCATGACCATCCTCTTAAGTATGACATTGAAGGTAAGAAGATCTGTGTCTAACTCAATTCTCTTTGATTTTTGTTCTTCGATAATCCTTTTTCTATCTTCCTCAATCTCTCTTTCAAGCGGTGCATCGGGATATTTGTCAAGAACGCCCATTATCCACTTTGTAATTTCATCTACCACATTTACGAGGAAATGACCGCTACCCATAGCGGGATCCACGACTTGTATGTCTAGCAGCGCTTCAGTGCTTTTCTCTCCTGCTTCCTTGTCGCCACTGTTTCGCCATTTTTGATACAGCTCTGCAAACCTCTTTTCCCTATCAGCAAATATTGGCTCCAATCCCTTCTTTACAAGAAACTTCACTATCTTTTCAGGCGTGAAATAACTGCCCGTACCTTTCCTCGCTAGTCCGCCTGCTGATAGGTAGAGTTCTCCTTCATCTATAATGCGTTCGTATTTCATACCCTTTGCAAACTTCATGTCCAAGATTTCGTCTTTGACTATTGCCAAGTCAGTCTCTGCTTGCCTGACTGAGTATTCAAGAAGTGCTTCATACAGTGAACCCAGTTGTCTCACGCTAAGATTCTGATAATCGATGCCCTTACCATCCCGTTCCATTAATGCCCGCAATGCTGGAACAAGATGTTTGTTCATCACGCTCAGCCTATCAATAGTTTCATCAAACTCGAAAAGAGCACCATCATACTGAGGAAGATTAACAGTCGGATCACCTTCGCTTATGCCCCTGAAAAGTCTGCTTAAAGCATCCCATGCAGACGAAGAATCCGGGTCTTTTTCCATTCCATCCAGTCGTTCCTTTATCTGACCTAAAGAAATCTGTGAATAACGCTTATCCTTAACCGGTAGCAGGCTGCGGGATTCTGCATACAGAATAAAGAGTAACCTGTAAAGCAGCTTTAGTGCTTTCCTTTTTGCGTCTGCAAGCTGCTCCTCATTGTACTTCTTCTTCCTGGAATGCCGCAGAACTCCTCTTACAAGGTCCAGAAAGAGTTGCTTGTCAAAGACCTTTGTCCTAAGATCCTCTTCAAGCTCAGTTGCATACTGAGCTCCTCCTTCAAGTATATGGTCAAGATCCGTCACATCTTGTTTTGGAACAAGTGCGCTTGCCGAGAAGAGAGACACGAAATACTTGAGCCTTTGGTCCTTCTCGTCAGTGATGCCATCAATATCAACTTCAAAATAGTTCGTACTTGCAGAAGACACCTTCGAAGAATAGAGCCGCCAAAGCCTTCCGTTGGTAAGGATTACCCATGGATATGTTGCTAGGGAAGCTACTGCCTGAACGCTGGGTACAGTCCTATCGTCACTCTTCATCACGTCAAGATTATCCGCGCTTGACACTACAGCAATTGTGGTTTGCATCTGTTGTGGACCAGATGACAAGATATATTGCGTTGGTGATGGATTCCCTACTGCCTTAGTCTGATATCCGAGTGCCTCAAGTACCTTTGGAATGTGTTCAAAATCGGTAGGGATTCCACCTCCATCACTTGCAAATTTTGAGAAGAATGTCGCGGCCTCCTTCCAAACGTCTCTTTTTCTGTCAGAAAGTGCTTTTTCGAGTCGTTCTTTAAGAAAATAGTTTGAAAACAGGCCGCGGTTGATGAACGGTCCTTCGCCGCTGCCAGACTTTAGCAGATCAATCGACTTGTTTATGGCATAATGCGCCGACAGAACGTCGGAAGTAAAATTCTGTCCCCTAAAAACTGTAATAACTGCATCATAGTCCTTATCTTGCCTTAAGGTAAGAACAAGGGGCTGTTCTCCTCTCTTGTGTCGGCTCATACATAAAACATCAAAACCGTCTAGTTCAGCTATAACGATATAATGCTCGGCTTGGATTCCGGTAATTAAATTCCTGATTTCAACCGTCTTCGCACCTTTAGCATCGATCTTGTAGAGCGGAAAATGTGCGTCGTCAACGGTAAATGCCTTCCAAGACTTTGGCGCTGGCTTTAAGGAAAATGTAAACGACGTCGGATGAAAAGACGAGGGATCAAATCCAAGGGATTGTATTATCCTGTCTGAATGCTTTAGGACTGACGTCAATAGCCTCTAAATGCTAGAAATCTCTTCTATTTGACTTTTCTGTGATTAATCGTCACCTTCTGGTAAAATCATTGAAGGGCAAGCTGATGGTTAGAGGTGACCTCTATGACGTTATTATGCCATTTCTTGTGATACTCTTCGTGTTCTGTATGAATCGGCACAAGCATCTTTGACTTGGTCCCTTCAATGACCTTCTTTATCTGGTCGCCAGAGCCATGCCCGGAAACATGAGTATGGGTCCAGTCCTTTTCGCTTGTTATCAATCTAAAATGCTCAATCCATCTCTTCACTCGCTCTTCTTTCAGCTCCATTTCGTCGTCAAACGGCTCTGTCTGCGACCTGATGTAACTTGAACCTTCTATCGGCCTTACGTCGATTAGTTGCTGCAGCTGATAGTCGTTGCAATAAAAGATGTAGTCCTTTTGCTTGTTGAAAACATCATGATAGTTGACGGCATTGCCATAATTAAGAAATTGTCTTTCCCACACTTCATAATCTTGCAGCAGCTGCTTTTCAGTCCAGTAGCTGCTGATGTCGTCTTCTTCTCTCCCAACCAGACCCCATGACTTTCTTGGCAGGTATATCTTGATTCTCTTGTCATCCGGCTTTGGAAAGACATTCTTCCACTGCTCCGACTTTTGAAACAACTTCAAGAGGTAGGCTTGCTTTAGGTCAATAACCAAGTCTCTTTCAGACTCTTTGGCGGCATTGTAAAATGAGAGCAGCCTATCCAGATCTCGAGTTGGGTATGTGCACACAACCAAGCCCTTTGTCTTGTTTACTATCGTCTTGACATCCTGCTCTACGCTAAACTCTGTGGTAGAAAACGTCTCCTCAACCCTGGTGCCCTCGCACAAAAGAACGTCAATGTCAGAATTGCCGCATCGCTCTACAAAGCGCTCTGTATCGCCGGCCCTTCTTCCGTGATAACGAATATCGGCAGTATAGCCAATGGAGCCCTTTGACGTATGCATAATGATCCCAGTTACGCCGGGCAGCGAGTGGTCAACTGCCAGAGGCTCGACTTCTATAGAGTCAAGGGTAAATTTTTTTGCATTTTCAAATACCGAAATCTTTCTTGGCTCCTGATAGTCCTCTCCCTTGCCCCGGCTCATCTCGCCCTTTTTGTTTTCATAAATGCGGAAATTGTGCTTGAATGTCAGGTAATCCTCTTTGCCGCCCGTGTCCTGTATGCCTTGCAGTATCAATTTTGTAGCTTCAGAGCAGTAGACTGGGATGTCAGGCCGCAGATAATGGATGTATGCAGCGTGGTCTACATGTGCATGTGTTAAAACCAGCGCGTCAAAAGCAGTCTCTTCCTTCCCGTCAAAGCCCATATGCTTGGCGTAATCCTGTCTGTATAAGCCTGGAAGCTTGGGCAACAATCCAAACTCAAACAAGTCGCCCATGCCGTTGAGCGCCCTAGGCTTTAGAAATTCAGAAAAGTAGTCGTTTACCTTGCCCATCTGCATTCCAAAGTCAAGAAAGACCCGAGTGCCCTTGTCCTCGACCAAGAACTTGTTACCCCCTATCTCGTGTATGCCACCATAGAAGGTTATCTTGGTCAAGCATCAATGGTAATGGGTGCTTGCTTATTAGGCTGCTGATGTAAAGGAGCCGATCATTTTTCTGATTCCTCTTCGTTCTCCTCATCTTCTTCTTCCAGATGATCCTTAGGTGTTAGGGCAAACCATCCCGTGTTAATGTTAGGTTCTAACCTCCTCAATGTACATGTTGAGATCATCTAACAGCCTGCCGAAAAGAAAGACAACTCCTTGCTCGTTAATCGGGCTATAGACGAGGCCACGGAAATTGATTATTTCCCCAACTATGCTGTCTTCTTTAGGCAACATGGAACCTTCTAATATAATATTTTTAAGTATTCTGTATGGCACAATGGGTCGGTTACTTCAAGAGGTCATCTATGATATCGTACGTTTATTCCTAAGCGGAGTTCTTTCGTAAAATAGCATCTCAAGCTAGCTTAAAGCTTAAGAAAAGCTTTCCTGACACGACATATAATAGGTACCACCTATATTTACCTCAGCCGGAAGCGTAACGTCGTGAGAAAGAGTGCAGCAACTGCCACACCTCAAGGATCGTCTTCTGAAGCGGACACGCCTGATGTCTTTCTCTCATACCAACATGATGATGAGGAATGGGTAGGAAAATTAGCTGCCAAAGTGGAAAAGGAAACTCTCAATGGCAGACACCTGAAAACTTGGTTCGCACCTTGGGATATTCAACCAGGTGATAACATTGTCCTGAAGATAGAAGATGGCCTCAGAAAAGCCAGATTTTTTGCCCCAGTCATGACACCAGAGTGGTCTGCCTCTGCATGGGCTAATCTCGAAAGAACAATGGCGACATTTAGTGACCCATTAGGCATCAAGAGAAAGATAGTTCCAATATATCTGAGGGAATGCGAGATTCCACTTTCTCTTCAGGGCACGCTATGGCTTGATTTCAGGTCGGAATCAAACTATGCACGAGAAACAAAGAAGCTCATAGCACTGCTAAAAGGAGAGTCCCTGCGGCCACGGCCCGGGGGAGTGAATGAACCTTCACCAAAGCCTTCGCTTCTATCAGTAGCTCCTGATCAACAAGAAGAATTGATAGTTTCCAATCTTTTGCCTGTAACCAACATGCCGCAACAGCTGTTCTTGGCAAAGACGACATTGCGTAAAAGGGGCGATGTCTGGGACATCATACCAAATACCAACCCTCCTCCATTCGCATTTGATGACAAGGACCAGACAATACTGTCATTTGCGAATCCACAAACCAATGAGCTCAAGCAAATACTTGCATCAACGCAGGTCAAGAAAGTGACATTGGAACAATGTATTGCGAATTTACCCGTAACGCTAGTTGATCTGCTCAATCGATGCAATACCCGGCACACGCAAAGTCTGGGTCTATATTATGATTATCGCAGCATGAAAAAGAACTTCTTTGTGCCAGATTCTAAGGCCACAAAATACTACAAGGATGGCAAAATCATTACAAATGACACGGGAAAAGACTCAAGGAGGCTGGGGAGAACCCTCGTAAAATACGTTGAATCGATAGAGCCGTTTTACGTTCATCGGTCATGCAAGACAGGCTTTACAATCGTTGGCAAATCGATCTACTTCAAGATAGTTCCCGGCTGGCACTTCACCACAAACGGCACAGACCCTGTTGACAGAAGGAAGATGAGTTCACTCTCAGCTCAGTGGATGAACAGAGAGAGAAACCATGCTGTATTAGATGATTTGAGACTTTGGACAAGAATCTATGCCAGAGAAGCAGATAGCATTGCAATGGATGTAGGAGTGACAGAGCCGATAACAATTGCAACGACCCCGCTCCTTGCAAAGCTGGAGGTTGGCATCTTTGGTGATTACAGAGATGGAATCTGGGAAAAGGAATCAGCAACCGATGAAGAGATAGAAGAACTTGAAGAAAACATCGATGCTGATGCAGAGCAGGCTATGCAATCGACGGACGCTGGTCTGGAGGATGATTCTGTGGAGGAAGATGAGGAGTGAGGAGACTGATTGGCTAGCAAAGCGATTCTAGGTCCTCGAATGGAAGCATGGTTCGTTAACGAGATGCCGCTTACGTTGGGTGGTAACAACAAAGACTATGACCAGAAGCATGGGTTGGCGCTATATGGTCCTGCTGAATGGTCAGGTGATGATGCAGGGGATTCTACCCCACTTAAGATAAGGATTGGAATAGTAGGTACAGGAGATGGCATTACTGAAGTCAACGGATTATGCAGGAAGTTATCTGAAAGAATAATCAATAACTTCAAACAGCCAATCAAGGCTCCTCCGTTCCCTGGCATTGAAAAATCATTCCGCGCCAAACTAGTGCTAAATGATAGCTGGAACGTAGTACTAAGCAGCGGCGAGGTGCAACGAATACTTGACATAATGAATTATGACAGAAGAGTGAAGGAAGCTGCTACCATATACGCAGATAAAGTAGGCAATATCTGTCGCCGTGATTCAAAGCCTGATGTCATAGTGTGCCACCAAGATTCTAGGCTTGAAAATAGCATCGGAGCTAGCACATCCCCTGAAGAAAAGAACCGCACTATATTGAGTAGGCAGGACAGAAATCGTATTAACAGAATTAAAGATAATCTGTCAAAACACCTTTTCACCTTTGCACCACTTGACCCAGAAGTACAGGACATGATTGAAATGCAGGTTCAGCAGGACTTTAGGCGTCAATTAAAGGCGCTCTGTATGGACCATGACATTCCAACGCAAATTCTCGCCCATAGCACCATAACAGATATTCAGAAGCCTCCCGCGCCTGTTATTAGGAATAATACAGGCAATAACAGAGATGATGAAGGAAGGGAAGTTATGAAAAATCAAGATGCAGCAACTATAGCTTGGAACTTGTGTGCTGCGCTCTACTTTAAAGCTGGATATTCCACATGGCGTATCTCTGGCCTTAAAGAGGGAACATGTTATGTTGGGGTCTCGTTCTATCGAGATATTGAAAGTACAAATAATGATATGCGAGCCAGCCTTGCCCAAATTTTCACCGATGAAGGAAGAGGGATGGTATTGCGTGGAGACTTGTTTCATTGGAGCGAATCAGATGGTCCGAATCCTCATCTGTCCAAAGACTCTGCACTCGCTCTTTTAACAGACGCTCTAAAGCTGTATGAATCCCATACAGGACACAAACCATCAAGAGTGATAGTTCATAAGACATCTGATTATCTTGAAGATGAAGCAAAAGGTTTCAGGGAAGCTGCTTCTGAGATACCATACCACGACTTTATCTCAATGAGAAAAAGCAGGGGTCTTTACATGTATAGGAATGGTTCTGAACCACCGCTGCGTGGGACAGTAGTCAAATTAGAGCAAAACAGATACTTGGTATACACTGTAGGATATGTTCCTTATCTCAAATCTTACCCAGGACCAAGGATTCCACATCCTATTGAAATATGGAAGCATGAAGGGGATTCCTCTGTTGAAGAGCTAGTAAGAGAGGTTCTGGCACTGACACGTTTGAATTGGAATAGCACCGGATTCAATTCTTACTTACCCATAACTCTTCAATTCGCAAGATCTGTTGGCTCTATATTGACAAGAGTTCCAAAGAATTCCCGAATACAAAATGAGTATAGATACTATATGTGAGTCATTATTGTCGTTTTTCTTCGTAAAGTCAGCTCCGAGTTTAAGCCTGAAGTGTCGTCATATGTGTTGCATATAACATTACCCCTAGTCTGAATGCGCCTCGTTATGCAACAAAATACCAGTTTAATTCTTATAACAAAAGGGGGTATTAGGCGCTTGGCGATCCCGCGTCACGACCTGTTACAGCCTTTGCCGTTAAAGTCGCGGTCTGGCACCTTTCGACGCAGTTTTGCTTCCGTCGCCGCCAAGCGCCAACGTTAAGCATCGTTTCTCGGCAGCTTCACAGGTAGTATTATACAAGATTTTCTATTAAAGGATTGTGTTTTCATAAAAGATTGATGTTTTTTGTTGTATAGGATAGAATTAGAATTGAAAGAAGGTATTTAATGAATTTACTGGATCGTGCGATATGCGTATTCTAACCGGCTATTGACGATACTACCCGAACCCGAAATAATGCACGCGCTGGTGCAGGTTGCGCTCCACTTCGTTGCGAAAGACGGTGGCGCAATAGCCGCACAGATACAATCCAAGCTGCTCGATGTCGCCTTCCTTCAATACCGCAAGCAACATCGGGTCTTCTGTGCTTTCTGCCACGACATAGCCTTCTGGCAGCATCTTTTCTATCGCCTGTTTTACCTGCGCCGGAGTGCCTGACGCGAATATCCTGCCTTCCTGCTCCTCTGCTCCTAGCGCTTCAACTATGGCCGGCTTGCTTGCGTCGCACAGGCGCGAAATGTCTATCTTCACGGAATCAGTCAAGCGCTATCGAGATCCCCACAAGCTCGCCCTTGGTGCGCGAGACAAACCCGGCAAGCTTTGCCTGAAAGCCGTACTTTTTGTTTCGCGCCTTGAGCGCCCTTTCCAGTTCGTCTTTATCAAGGAACCTTGCCTTTCCTTCCACCCACTCGCCCTGGGGCTCGCCCCTCATGCCGGAGGGCACTATTCTAACTTTGTCGTTGTTGCGCAGGCGCTTGACCTTCCCGGTCTCGCTCTTTGTGACGACGATAATCTGCCCGCCTTCTGCCATGAACCACACGGGCGTGGCGACTGCCTGCCCGCTCTTGCGGTACGTTTCAAGGTTGATGTACTTGCCTGAAAACTGCGCCAGCCTGTCGGTGCTCATTGAATTAATGACGTGCTTTTGCAATTAAAGTCTTATTCGTAGCTTGCTATCAGTATCCTTGCGGCTATTATGCCCACTATCGTGGTGAGCCAGAGGGTCGACATCCTTGCCAGGAGCGCGACTGCAGCTGCTGTGGAAAGCGCTAGGCCCTCTTCCTGCAAGAGCCCTATCATGCTTCCTTCCGTCACCACGAGGCCGCCCGGGATTATGCTGAGCACGCCGGCTCCAAGCGACGTGAAATATACGACTGTTGAATGCGCGAACTCGAAATCGACGCCAAGCGAGACGAACACGAGGTAGACAGTCACCGCCTCCATGAACCAGACAGGCAGGCTCAGGAGCCACGCCCTGCCAGCGACTTGCAGGTTGAGGAACGTGGAAAAGCTGTGGTGCATGTCGCCAAAGCCGGCGGCGTATCCCTTGACAAGCCTGAACCTGCCAAAAAACTTGGCAAAGCCGTCAAAGACCGCCCTGTTTCTTGCAAGGACGTAAAACAGGACCGCGACCGGCAGGATTATCCCTGCGACTACAAAGCCTTCCCAGAGCGGGAAAAATGCAAGGGAGACGAACATGACTGCAAGCACTGTGATTATGTCCAGGAACCGCTCGACAAAGTACAGCGGCGCGGTGGTAGGTATCGGAGCGCCCGACTCTTTTTTGATAAATTGCGCCCTGACAAGCTCGCCTGCGCCGCCCGGCGTAATGACTACGACTGCAAGCGCAGACAGGTAGATGAGGATGTGCCGCCAGAACGCGATTGATATCCCGATTGCACCGAGGAGGAACCGGTTGCGCATCGCCCTCAGCCCAAGCACCGCAAGCTGGGAAATTATTATCAGCGGGATATATTCGGCCTTTATGAGGTAGAACTGGCTGACAGTGGTCCCGGCGCCTGTCAGGATGATTATTGCGATATAGATGGCAGCAGCGGCAGCCGCAAACATGTACACTTTATTGAATAAGTGGTCTGCCATTGCACGATAATGTCCAGATGCGTTATAAGGGTTCTAGGTCAAAATGTTTTAGCACCGGCGCGTTTTATCACGTTGCATGAGCCTGGAGATTACAAAGTCGCTGAAGGGGGCGCTTGGCGAGCTTTACTACAAGGAAGGAAGCGACCAGAAAGGTTGGGCGTACATTTCGCTCGAGAACATCCACAACAGCGATTTCAAAGACAACGTGCTTGTATTCAAGAAGGGGTTCCACCGGATAAAAATCAAGATCCACGATAATCTCATTCGAGAGATAAAGGAGATCTCAAAGCCCACCAACGATTCAAAGGAAAACCCTAGCTTTGTGTTTGACTACCTTGCCTGCAAGGTCAGCCAGCGCGAGCGTTACGACGGCGTACTGGTCGCCAATCCAACCGCGCTCTGTTGGGTCGAAGTAAAGACAGGCAGAAGCGGATTTTCAGACAATCAAGTTGACGCGCTGGAAAAGATCAAGATACCTCTTGCATTGTTTTACATACAAGATGTGCTTGCGCCGCCACGCAAGATCGAGATAGAATGGGACACCAGGACCGGCGACGAGTGGCTCGACGAGCTCGACGACAAGCGCGACCAGGCAGAGTCAGACGACGATTTTCTCTGATTGGTTAATTAGGCGGCAGTTTCAAGTTGTCATGATGTCTGCAAGGCAGGTCTGGAAAAAGTGCACGTTCTGCGAAAACGGAAGGAGGAGATGCTTTAACTGCGGCGGCTCTGGCAAGGTGGGGCCGAGCTGGCAGACATGCTACGACTGCAAGGGGATCGGGACTGTATTGTGCACGGAATGTGGCGGCGCAGGCGGCCGGCGCGAGACTATCTGGAAGCAAGAATAGCTCTTAATTGTAACTCTTGCGTATCGGTATTATTGGCGGCGTGCAAGCATTGGGCGTGCAATCTGTCTGACAGCACCTGCGTCGGTTGTGGGGTTAGGATATGTCCTCAGTGTTTGAAGGAACCCGAGTTTTGCAGGTGCGAGAACAAGGATGAATGCTGCGAGTAACTTCCAGACACTATCTATGTCTTGGAGAGTGCTTAATAACAAGAGAAACGTGGAAGCCCTATTCCAATGACTAAGGAAAGTCATGGATCAGGGTGGGCAAAGGCACTGGTCCCTGCTGGCATCGCAGCGATCATTGCAATTACTATAGCGGTTTGGCAGGGCAACGACCTTCGAGATCAGATTAATCAGCTTTCCGCACAAACTAATGCGCTTATTGAACAGAACAGAATTCAAGGCGAAACATTAGAAGAACAAAAAAAGATAGTCACGGTACTAAACAAAACCCTAGATGCCACCCGCGAGGGGTTGGCTAAGAAGTCATTCATAGATGTGGTCGTTGTACCACATGTTCCTAGGGAGGATGTACGCTCTATTACTGTTACTCACAGCGCTTCTGATGGCTTGATTACTGTTAGTGAACCAGAGATTTCAGCTGAATATGGAGATCTGATTCTTTCAAATCCTACTGCCAGTTTCGATATACTCGTATCGAATTTTGGTACAAACGGTGCATTTATCGAAAGATACACTGTGAATGTAATTCCGAATAGCGAAGTCCTAACAGCTCTCGGTGTTGCCGAAGAAAATATTGCTACGTATCTAAAACCTGGCGAAGGTCCAATAACGATCCCTCTCGAATTTAACGTTACAAAAGACTTTGCGCCATCAGGGGAAATTGTTTTCAAAATCTATCATAATTCTAATTATGAGATACGAACGTATCAATATCAGTATGCAATTGCTGATAGGTAACTTCTAAATTATTAGATGCGACGAAATTCACATTTTATCAGTATAGTATTACCAAAGTCATATTTCCTACTCTACTGCTACAAGTAGTTTCAAATTCAGCCGCCTATCATCCGCATTCTTACTGCGGCTCTATCGTTGCCGGTGGCTTGCTCGACACCGCGTACGTCACCCATGTCGCGCCGTCAACCTCGTTTGTAATCCTGTTGCTAATCTTTTCCAAAAGATCGTACGGCAGGCGCGTCCAGTCTGCAGTCATGGCGTCTATCGACTCTACGACTCTTACCATCACGACGTGGCCGTAAACGCGCTCGTCGCCCAGGACGCCAACCGCCCTGTCGTCGCCGACAGCCGCATACGCCTGCCACACCTTGTCATAAAAGCCAGCAGCTTTCAGCTCGTCTTCAACAATCTTGCTTGCCTGCTTGGCTATCCTTATCTTGTCCGGCGTCAACACCCCTATGACCCTGACCGCAAGGCCGGGCCCGGGGAACGGGTGCCTCTTTAATAGCTCGTCGGGCACGCCAAGCAAGCCTGCGACCTTTCTCACCTCGTCCTTGTACAGATACCTCAGAGGCTCGATTATCTTTAGCTTCAGCCACTTTGGCAGGCCGCCGACGTTGTGGTGCGTCTTTATGACGGCTGCAGGACCTTTCGACACGCCGCTTTCAATCACGTCAGGGTACAGCGTGCCCTGCGCAAGCCACTGGAACGGCCCGTGCTTTTTGGCAACTGTTACAAACTCTTTTGCAAACTGGTCGCCTATTATCTTGCGCTTCTTTTCAGGATCGGATACGCCCTTCAGGCGCGCAAGGAATCTCTTTTCCGCGTCGACGTAGATCAGGTTTATCCCTAAATGATCCTTGAACAGTTTGACGACTTCCTTCTCCTCGTCCTGGCGCAAAAGGCCATGATTGATGAAAACGCACGACAGCTGCTTCCCGATAGCCTTGTTCAATAATGCTGCAACTGTAGTAGAATCGATGCCGCCGCTCACAGCCGCCAGCACATGATCCTTGCCGACCTTCTCCCTCACCTCTTTGACCGTCGTCTCGATAAAGCTCTGCATGTCCCACTCTGGCTTGGCACCGCTTATCTCCTGCGCAAAGTTCTTCAGCAGCTGCACGCCCCGCTCCGTGTGCACCACTTCGGGGTGGAACTGTATGCCGTAGAATTTTTTCTCCCTGTTGCCTATCGCTGCAGAAGACGAGTTGTCCGTGTGCGCAAGCACCTGGAAACCTTCTGGAAGCTTTTCTGCCGCGTCGCCGTGGCTCATCCAGCAGTTGATGCCGGTTCCAAGATCCTTGAACAGGTCTGAATTGTCGTCTATCTTCAATCCTGCCCTTCCATATTCGCGACTTGCCTGGCGCCTGACGCTTCCACCAAAGTTGTTCACGAGCACCTGGTGGCCGTAGCATATCCCAAGGATTGGCTTGCCCATCTCGAACAGCTTTTTGTCCGGCTTGGGCGCCCCTTTTGCATAGACGCTTGCAGGCCCGCCCGAGAATATGATGCCTTTCGGGTTCATCTCCCTTATCACCTTGGCAGGCGTGTCATAAGGGAGAAGTTCGCAGTAGACGTTAGCCTCCCTTATCCGTCTGCAGATGAGGTGGCTGTACTGCGAGCCAAAGTCGAGGACGACTATCTTGTCCATCTTGTCGGACATGCCTACGCGGACTTCTCCAGCATGCGCGTGAACACCCACGTCGAGGTGTTGAATATCTCGCCGAGGCGCTCCTTGTCGCGGTAGTTGCTTATCGTTATGCGCTTTATCTGCCCGTTTGACTCGTCCACCGAGTACGAGAGCGCGTCGCTCACGCCCTTCTCGGCGTCCTTGGCTTTCATGCCGTCAAGTATCCTGCTCAGGAAAAACGACTTGAACGGTGGAGTGTTAGAACTAAGATTAACGACAGGCGTGATTATGACAGAGTTGGGAGTCACCTCTGCGTTTGCCAGGAGAAATTCGTCCTTGGCGCGCTTTAATTGTCGAACATCTTTGCCGACTTCAAAGCTTGACTGCTTTGCCGGCGGTGGAGGCGACATTGCCATCGCCTGCTTTGCGGGCGCCAGCTTGGGTTCCGGCGCCAGGGTCGCAGCGGCGCGGAAGCTGCCCTGCTTTAGTATGCTGTCTACTACTGCAAGCGTGTTCCGGAGCCTCTCCAGCTCCTCCTGCTTGTCTGCTATCTGCTTCATGAGCCACTCGCGGATATCGGCCGCGCGCCTCACGTCGTCTTCAGCAAACCCGGACATCAGCAAGCCCTCTTGATTCTAAATGGTATAATAGCTTTTACCGCCTTTTCTTGTTTATCTTGAGCATTATTATTATCGCGACGCCCCAGAGGATGAACGCCGGGATCGTCTGCCCAAAGAACCACGCGGCCCCGCCTGCCACTGCAAAGAACATGCCTATTATGGCGATTGCCTTGCGCTGGCTGACCATGCCTAGTAAGGCGAAAAGCCCCTTATCGGCTTTTTAGACGTGTCAAAGAGCTGCGAGCGCGACTGCTTGGCAAGGACCTCGAGCAGGCGCTTGCCGGCCTCCATCTTGCGCTTTTTGAGCGCGGCGTCTTTTACTTTTTTCTTCGAGTATTTGCCAATCACAGAGCCAAAGTCCATGCCCACGAGGACTATTTTCTTTGCGCCAAACTCTTCTGCCAGGAACACGCACCTGTCGCCGTCTGTGAAACCCCCAAAGTTGTGGACGTTCTCGACCGGCATCACCTGCGTGGTGCCGACAAGATTCTTGAACTTGGGCACCAATTTCTTTAGCATGGGCATGTTGTCGCCGTGCGCGTGCACCACCATTATCGCGCCTCCTTTTGCGGCCTTTTGCAATGATGCAGCATCGCCGTCCAAGTCTGTCACGACGATGTCGGGCTTGATCCTGTTTTCAAGAAGCGCCTGCGCCGCGCCGTCTGCAGCTATTTTCACGGCGTTCTTGTTCTTTTTCAGCACGTCGATATTTTCTTCAAGGCTCGGGCCTGCACCCACCACAAACACGTTCTTGCCCTTCAGCTTTTTCTGGAGGACCTTGGGGTCAAGCGCCTTTTTCTCTATCATCGCAGAAAGCGTCCTTGCCGCCTCCTGGTCCTTCTCGGTGCTGTAGCCGAATTCTGCACGGATATTCTGGTAATACGGGAACCAGTCGACGAATCTCACGAAATGGGTTGTGCCCTCGATGATAATAATACTTTACTGAAGGGCAGGCTTAACGGTTAATAACGGCATAAAGGCACTTGCAACAAAAGCCCGATGGAGCCCAAGATAGAGAGCAAGGCGTGGAACCACGAGATTGAAAGCGCAATCCTGAAAAAGTGGCAGGACGACGACGCCTACCGTTTTGAGATAAGCGACAAGCCCGCGTTTGTCATAGACACCCCGCCCCCATACCCCTCGGGCAAGCCCTGGCACATGGGCGCGGCCGCCCACTATGCGCAGATTGACATGATAGCCCGGACCGCAAGGATGTCGGGCAAGAACGTGCTCTTTCCCATAGGCATAGACCGGAACGGCCTGCCTGTGGAGATCTACACGGAGAAAAAGTACAAGGTAAGGATGCGCCAGATGGACCGGCAAAAGTTTCTTGATCTTTGCAAAGGAGCATTGGACGACCTGGAGGCAGAGATGCTCCAGATAATGAAGAACATGGGGCTCTCCGGCGACTTTGCGCACTATTACAGGACCGACTCTGACGAGTACCGGGCGCTCACGCAGGCGACGTTCATCGACCTCTGGAACCGCGGGCTTGTCTACCTTGCAAACAGGCCGAACAACTACTGCCCCGACTGCGGCACAACGATTGCGGACGCGGAGATAATCTACGACGACCTGCCGACGAAACTCGTGCACATGAAGTTCAGAGTCGCCGGCACCGATGAAAATATCATAATCGCCTCGACGAGGCCCGAACTGCTGTTTGCCTGCCAGGCTGTCGTCGTCAACCCGGACGACGAGCGGTACCTCGACTACCAGAACAAGTCAGTCATCCTTCCTATCTTTGGCAGGGAAGTCCCGATAAAGATGCACCACTCTGCCAAGCCCGAGTTTGGCTCCGGCGCAGTCATGGTCTGCTCGTACGGCGACCAGAACGACGTGCAGGTTTTCAGGGAATTGCAATTAAAGGAGATAGTCGCGCTGTCTGAAAACGGCATCACTACAGAAGCGGCAGGCGCCTATGCCGGTCTGCGCATCAACCAGGCGCGCACGCGGATAATCGAGGACCTGAAGGCCGCCGGCCTCGTGGAAAAGGAGGAGAGCATCATGCACCGGACTCCACTGTGCGAGCGCAGCAAGACCCCGATAGAGATAATCCCGCTCCACGACTACTATGTCAAGCAGCTTGAGTACGTTCCGCAGCTGCGCGAGCTTGCCATGAAGCTGAAATTCCACCCCGAGATGCACCGGCAAATTTTATTGAACTGGCTTGACTCTGTCGCTATAGACTGGCCGGTCTCAAGGAGGCGCTTTTACGGCACCGAGATCCCGATATGGTACTGCAACTCTTGTAAAACGCCATTGTTGCCAAAGCCGGGCAAATATTATCGCCCCTGGAAGGAAAAGCCGCCGTTTGACACCTGCTCCAAGTGCGGCGGCAAAGAGTTCACGGGCGAGGACCGCACGTTTGACACCTGGATGGACTCGTCAATAAGCCCGCTTTATGTCACCAAATTCAGAAGTGACGACAAACTGCACAATTATGCGTACCCTGCTTCTGTCAGGCCGCAGGCAAAGGACATCATTCGCACATGGTTGCATTACACGATGCTCAGGTGCGTGCAGCTGACAGGCAAGATGCCTTGGTCAGACGCTTGGATAATGGGCTACGGCGTAGACGAAAAGGGAGAGAAGATGAGCAAGAGCAAGGGAAACGTCATCGACCCGTTCCCGATAATACAGAAATACGGCGCCGACACGTTCCGGTTCTGGGCCGCAAGCGAGGCCAACCTGGGCTACGATTTCAGGTGCTCAGAGCAGAGGATAGCCGGCGCGCAAAAGTTCCTCAGCAAGCTCTGGAACGTGGGCAGGTTCCTCTCGTCGTTTGACATCGTCAGGGAAAAACCTGCCAAGCTGGAGGCGTCTGACGAGTGGATACTTGCCGAGCTTGCAAGGCTCGTGCAGGAGTGCAAGAGGGGCTACGACGAGTACAACTTTTTCGTTCCTGCAAACGCGATACGCGACTTTACCTGGAACGTCTTTGCCGCCCACTATATCGAGATGGTAAAGGGCAGGGCGTACGAGGACAGGCCCGGGCACGCGTCGGCGCTTTACACTCTGCACAGGGTGTTCTCTACGCTTTTGCTCTTGCTTGCACCGATAACGCCGTTTATCGCAGAAGAGCTGTGGACAAAAATGTATTCAGAAAAGAGCGTGCATCTGCAGGAACTTCCCGCCGCAGGAGCGGAAACCGGCATGGCAAAGTTCACGAAAGCGATATCCGACTTTAACTCGCAGGTCTGGAACAAAAAGAAGGAGACAGTCTCGCCGGAGACGGGCAAGCCGCTCTCGCTCAAAGACCCCATTGACATCCCGGTCCCAGACGACCTGACGCCTTTTGCCGCCGACCTCGTCTCGATGCACAACCTGACCCGGAAATGAAGGCAGTCGCTTTTCACGAGCACGGGTCTGCCGGCGTCCTGAGATACGAGGACTTGCCTGACCCTGTCCCGGGCAAAGGCGAGGTAGAAATCGACATCGAATACTGCGGCGTCAACCACCTGGACATCTGGACCCGGATGGGAATCACGGGCAAAAAGATACGCCTGCCGCACGTCTGCGGCTGCGACATAGTCGGCACCGTGCGCAAGACCGCGCAAGGATTCAGGCAGGGCGAGCGCGTCATGGTCTATCCGGGGATGAGCTGCGGCCGCTGCGGGCACTGCAGGGCAGGCAGGGAAAACCTCTGCAGCCAGTTTGCCATCATCGGCGGCATGAGCGACTATGACGGCGGCTACGCCGAGCAGATAGCCGTGCCGGCAAGAAACGTGATAAAACTTGGCAGGATGAAAAGCGAGGTTGCAGCCACGCTTGCAGTCTCGTACCTCGTCTCGTGGAACATGCTCAGGGCAAACGGCGCCGGGAAGGGCAGGTCGCTCCTTGTCTACGGCGCGGCTTCTGGCGTCGGCATGGCGACGATACAGCTTGCCCGGGCGCTTGGCGTCTCTAAAATAATCACTACTGTTTCAAGCGCCGAAAAAGCCGAGTTTGCAAGGCGCACAGGCGCGCACCACGTAATAGACCGGTCACAGACCCCTGACATCGCCGGCGAGGTAATGAAGCTGGCAGGCGGGGTCGACATCGTGATAGACCACGTCGGCGCCGCAACCTGGCAGACAAGCATCGCGTCCCTCAAGGTAGGAGGCAGGATGGCAGTCTGCGGCATGACGTCTGGCAACGACGCGCTGGTGCCGGTAAGGACGTTTTACAGCAAGCAGATAACGATGACAGGCGCGCTCATGGGGACGAAAAAGCAACTGGTCGAGCTTGCCAGGTTTGTGGAGGCAAAAAAGATCCGCCCTGTCATCGACTCTGTGTTCCCGCTTGCGCAGGCCCGCGACGCGCAGGAAAGGATGGAGCAGGGCCGGCACGCCGGCAAGATACTGCTGGCCTGCTAGCGCTTGCTGTCCAGTATCTCAAGCGTGTCTTCTGCTATGTCCATCGCGGTGTGCGAGTCGAGGTTTGGCTCCAGCGTCACCACGAGCGTGTGCCCGTTCATGAAAAACGTCAGTATGGATATCTTGTCCCGTTCGACGTAGGCAAAGCGCGCCTTTCCCATAGACGCGTCAAACTTTTCCCTCATCGACTTGCGGAGCGCCGTCTGCGCCAGGTACAGCTCGTCGTTGCTCTGGTCTGTGATAGAGTCGATGCCCTTGCGCATGCCGCCTTCCATCACCGCGCCCATGTCGTCGATGACCGCGGCGTACCTGATGTCGTCGTTCAGCGCAAAAACCTTCTTGCAAAGCTTGGCAAAATCCATTGCTCTTTTCTGGGATTACTGCCTTTTGAGCTTTTTCGACCATCTGGTTTAAAGCGCACTTGCATCCATGTTACTCTGTTGAAGATAGGCCCGGTCGAGATCGGCGCAGGCTCGCACGTAAAGGTGATGGGCATAATCAACGCAAGCCCCGAGTCTTTCTACAAAAGGTCAGTCAGGACGGGCGCGACAGAGATAGCGCAGGCGGCAAGGGAGATGCAGGAGGCAGGCGCGCACATCATCGACATCGGCGCCATGTCAACTGCGCCGTACCTTGAGACAGTCATTCCCGTCGAGGAGGAGACAAGACGCATGACGGAGGCGATAGGCGCAGCCAAGTCTGCCTGCAGCCTGCCAATCTCGGCAGACACGCCCCGCGCCGAAGTAGCGCAGGCGGCAGCAAAGGCCGGCGCGCACATGATAAACGACGTGACCGGCCTGAAGTATGACGGCAAGATGGCAAAGGCAGCCGCAAAGGCCGGCCTGCCTGTCATCGCCGGCGCCTACAGCAGCGCGCCTGTAAAAGGCGACGTCGCCGGCACGCTTGCCGCGCTGAAGGAGAGCATGGTGATTGCCAAAAAGGCCGGAATAAAGGATGTCATAGTCGACCCGTCGATTGGCTTTTTCCGAAGCGAGGGCAAGAACCCCTTTTTCACGAAAATGACCGACGTGCCGTGGTACGCCCGCGACCTGCAGGTTCTTTCTAACCTGGACAAGCTTGCCCGGCTTGCGCCCGTGTGCGTCTCTGTCTCGAGAAAGTCGTTCATGGGCCACCTGCTGGGAGTCGACGCCGACGAGCGCCTTGCGCCCTCGATAGCTTGCGAGATAATGTCGGCAATAAACGGCGCCAGCATCATCAGGACCCACAGCGTCAAGGAGACGGTGCAGGCTCTTGCGATGCTCGAGCTTTTGCGCTAGCTGGGGCTTTGTAAAAAAAAGTCCGCCTTAAAAGAACCAATTCTGCGCACGAGATTGTTTTTGCCTCCTGCCATCATGCAAAATTGTATCATTTTTTCGTGCTCAAAATGTTACATGATGTAACATTTTTTCTGCAGGTAGAAAAGGGGTTCGGGACCTGTCCGGATTGGGCACAGAGTCCGACTCTGGCTTTGTAAATGTGCAGGCAGAGGCATCGAGAGGCGGCTTTTTTTAAGCCGCTAGCTGGCAAACGCTTATAACACTTCTTGCCGACTAGACAGCAAGGGAATAGTTGGACTTTAAAGAAGGCCTCACGTTCGACGACGTGCTTCTTGTCCCGAAACGATCGCCTATAGTCTCGCGCAGCCAAACCGATCTCAAGACGCGGCTGTCGCGAAACATACACCTGAACATACCGCTTGTAAGCGCCAACATGGACACGGTGACAGAGTCGCACATGGCAATCGCCCTTGCGAGGGAGGGAGGCATCGGAATCATCCACCGCTTCATGAGCATAGAAGACCAGGTGGACGAGATACTGCGCGTCAAGAGGTCGGAATCTGTCATCATCGAGCAGCCCTACACCGTCAGCCCGGACATGACGGTCACGGATCTCAAGAAAAAGATGGCCGAGTACGGCGTCTCGGGGATGCTCGTCGAAGAAGCGGGCAAGCTTGCCGGCATCATCACAAGGCGCGACATCACTTTTGAAAATAACCACCGGCGCAAAGTTTCTGAACTTATGACAAAGGACGTCATCACGGCCAAGGCCGGCACGACGATAGAGCAGGCTAAAGAGATCCTGCACAAGCACAGGATCGAAAAACTGCCACTGGTAGACGCCAAGGGCGGGATAGCCGGCCTGATAACGAGCAAGGACATACAAAAGATGGAGGACTACCCGCACGCCACAAAGGACAAGAAAGGCCGGCTGCTGGTGGGCGCGGCGGTAGGCGTCAAGGGCGACTACCTTGAAAGGACCGAGGCTCTGCTTGAGGCAGGCGCGGACACGCTCGTGGTCGACATCGCGCACGGCCACAGCGACAACGCAATCAACACGGTCAGGATGATAAAGAAGGCGTTCCCGGCCTGCGACCTAATCGCAGGCAACGTGGCAACAGGCGAGGGCGCACGCGACCTGATAAAGGCCGGCGTGGACGCAGTCAAGGTGGGCGTCGGCTCGGGCTCTATCTGCATCACCCGCGTGGTGACAGGCTCGGGCGTGCCGCAGCTCACAGCAGTGATAGACGCGGTCAAGGCCGCAAAGGAATACGACATACCGGTTATTTCAGACGGCGGCGTCAGGACTTCGGGCGACGTGACCAAGGCACTTGCAGCAGGAGCGTCGTCTGTGATGGTCGGCAGCCTCTTTGGCGGCACCGACGAGAGCCCCGGCAAGACGCTTGTAAAGAACGGCAAGAAATACAAGATGTACAGGGGCATGGCGTCGTACATGGCGTCGCTTGGCAGGAAGTACCGCGAAGAAGGGGAGCAGGTGGTCGACACGGACGACCCCAACGAGTACGTGCCAGAAGGCGTCGAGGCGATGGTGCCCTACAAGGGGAGCGTCGTCGAGATAGTGCGCCAGCTTGCAGGCGGCCTGCGCTCAGGGCTTTCCTACTGCGGCGCAAGGACCATACCGGAGATGCAAAAGAACGCCGAGTTTGTCAGGATGTCGTCTGCAGGGTACATGGAAAGCCAGCCGCACGACGTAGACGTGATGTAGCTTGTCTCAAAAGATCTTTTACGCGATGATAGGGGCCGGCGCGATTTTCATCGCAGTCGGCATAGCGGCAGCTCTTTATTCCGGCGTCGCGGTGACGGTCCCGCTTGACAAGACGCTTGGGCCCGGCCTCACCGACGAGATAACGCCTGAGATGGACGTGGGCAACACGCTTTCCATACGCGCTTTAGGCTCCACCTTTGACTTTACCGTACAGGACCCGGACGGAAACGCCCTCGCCTCTACAAAGGACCAGTCGGACTTTAGCTACAACCTGACGGCAGACAAGGCCGGCGAGTACACCGTAACGATAAAGAACACCGGCACTTCCGACGTTGAAATAACCGGCACCACGCAGACAAAGGCCGGCCCGCTAGGGTTCACCGGGCCCATGATGCTCATCATCACCGGGGTCATAGTGGCCGGCATCAGCCTGAGGTTCCGCCAGCGCTAAAAGCTGGCCTTTTTGTACGAGCCGAGCACCTTCAGGTACGACGTCTTGGGCTTTATGGCGGCAAGGGCCTGCTTGACCGCCCTGTCGCCCAGGTGGCCCTCAAAATCTACGTAAAAGTTGTACTCCCACGGCGTCTCCTTTGTGGGACGCGACTCTATCTTTGTCAGGTTGAGCCTGCGCAATGCAAACTCGACCAGGATGCCAAACAGCGCGCCGGGGACGTGCCTGACTGAGAATATTATCGAGGTCTTGTAGTCCCTGCCCGACCTGTCGCCCGCCCTGGGCGCCATAATCAGAAACCGTGTGAAGTTGTTCTTCCTGTCCTCGATGCCTTCTGCAAGAATCTCCATGCCGTAAAGCTCTGCCGCGCGCCTGCTTGCTATCGCCGCCGAGTCACGCATGCCGCGCTCTTTTATCATCTTGACTGCGCCTGCCGTGTCGTACGCCGGTAGCGGCTCGAGCTTTTTCTTTCGCAAATAGCCCCTGCACTGGCCCAGCGCCTGCGGGTGCGAATAGACGGACTTTATCTGCGATATCTTGGCGCCCTTGTTTGCTATCAGGCAGTGGTGGACGCGCTGGTACACCTCGCCGACTGCCTTGAGCTTTGTCAGGAGCAAAAGGTCATAGACCTCGCCGACGCTTCCTTCTATCGAGTTTTCAACCGGGATTACTGCGTATGCAACTTTCTTCTTTTCTGCCGCCTCAAACACGTCTGCAAAAGACTTGCACGGCACCAAGGTCGCGCCGGGAAAGTACTGCAGGGCGGCCATCTCGCCATAGGCCCCGCGCTCTCCCTGGAAGGCAACCCTGGCTGCCATCTGGGCTACTTGCCCGCCCTGTATACCTGCCGGAGAGCTTCCCTGCCGTAGTCGTGGGTGACCTTCCTCGGCTCCCACGCGCCGCACTCGATGCACTTGACCGTGTCGTTCACCCTGACGGTATCGCCACCGCACATGAAGCACAGGGTGTAGAGCACGCCGAATTCTTTTTCGGCCATCGTCAGGTGCACGGTGTTGTTGAGCAGGCTAGTCACGCGTCCGCGGATGATGTCGCCCGTGCGGAATATTGGCCTGTCGCGCCTGTCCCTGCCGACGCGCATGGACGCGATTGCAGAGAAGCCTGACACCGACTTTTTGTCGTTTATGTAGAGTACCTTTACCGACACCATGCTGGAAAATATCATCTCGACTACTCCGACTATAATGTCGCCCACCTTTGGAAGCGTCGGCGCGTTCTTGGGCTCTATCTTTACCGTGCGCCTTTTCAGGTCGTAGACCTTGGTTCCGACCGCGGCCGACCTGACGGTGCCGTCGGATGTGAGGTAAGTGTTCTTGCCGCCTTCGAATTCTTCAATCGAGGCAATCTGTTCGCCCGGCAATATGGGCTGCGTATCCTGTCTTTCCAATTCAAGTCAAGTTGCTCTGGGCAAGTTATAATCCTTTATGGGTCATTGCAGGAGCTCTGCCGTGTGCGTCCTTGCAGCCTCGCTCGCAGTCCGGGAGCTCACCCTGCGCGAGAACCTCTCCATCACCCACAGGTCGAGCGTAAACGGCCAGTTGTACGGAAAGTCCTCGAGCATGGTGGCGCTGTCGATAATCTTTTCAAACATCATGTTCGGGTGGCTCGTCGTGATGGCCTTGAACCCCGGCTCGCCGGCGACCCTTATCCCAAACTCGGTCTCTCCCTCGTTTGCCCACAGCTCTACCATGCGGCATTTTGTCATGGACGGAGAAGATGTAGGCGCAAGTAAAAGCGAGCTTGTGTAAAAGCGCGGACGGACGGCGGGTTCCGGACACACAAAAAATAGCAAAATCCTGCCTGACAGTTTGGAAAATATTCACGCGGGCTTTGAAAAACGGTGCGTGTTTGTAATATGCAATCTGGGCGAAAGATAATAAAGGTATAAAGACAAGTTACGGCAAAGGTGTTAGTGTGAGCCAGAATACTCTGTCACTAAAGGTTCTTGAGGCGTATACTAGGGACGTCGGTAGGGGCGTAGCCAGGATCGACTACGACTCGATGGATTCTCTGGGCGCGTCAACTGGCGACGTTATCGAGATAAGGGGCAAGCGCAGGACGGTTGCCAAGTGTTTACCGCTCTACCCGTCAGACGAGGGCAAGGGCATAATCCGCGTCGACGGGCTTGTGAGGAACAATGCCGGCATCGCCATCGGCGACACGGTGACTGTCAAGAAGATAAAGGCAGTCCCGGCAGAGAAAGTGATAGTCGCTCCGCTTGAGGCAATCCCGCCGATAGACGAGCGCTACCTTGCAGACGCGCTTGAAAGCGTGCCTCTCATCAAGGGCGACAACGTGATGGTGCCGTACTTTGGAGGCAGGCTCACCTTCCAGGTAATAGGCGTCACGCCGGCCGCAGACGCGGTGCTTGTCACCCAGAAGACGATATTCCACATCGCCGAGAAGGGCGAGACCATGAGGGGCGTCCCCCAGGTCACCTACGAGGACATCGGCGGCCTGAAGGAGGAGATCCAGAAGGTCCGCGAGATGATAGAGCTCCCGCTCAGGCACCCCGAGATTTTCGAGAAGCTTGGAATCGAGGCGCCAAAGGGAGTCTTGCTGTACGGTCCTCCTGGCACCGGCAAGACGTTGCTTGCAAAGGCAGTCGCCAACGAGAGCAACGCCCACTTTATCTCCATATCCGGCCCGGAGATCATGAGCAAGTTCTACGGCGAGTCAGAAGCCCGGCTCAGGGAGATATTCAAGGAGGCAAAGGAAAAGGCGCCGTCAATCATATTCATCGACGAGATAGACTCGATTGCTCCAAAGCGCGAAGAAGTTACAGGCGAGGTGGAGCGCCGTGTAGTGTCGCAATTGCTGTCGCTGATGGACGGCCTCGAGGCAAGGGGCAAGGTCATCGTGATTGCAGCGACGAACAGGCCAAACGCAATCGACCCGGCGCTCAGGCGCCCCGGCCGGTTTGACAGGGAAATAGAAATTAAAGTTCCTGACAAGCGCGGTCGCTTGGAAATCTTGCAGATACACACGCGCAACATGCCTCTCGACACCGACGTCGACCAGGACAAGATAGCCGGAGTAACCCACGGCTTTGTGGGCGCAGACTTGGAGTACCTGTGCAAGGAGGCAGCGATGAAGTGCCTGCGCAGGCTCTTGCCGGAGCTGAACCTTGAGGACGAAAAGCTCTCGCCAGAAGTGCTCAACAAGCTGATAGTGACCATGGCCGACTTTGAAAACGCAGTCAAGGAGGTCATGCCGTCTGCCATGAGAGAGGTCTACCTCGAGTCGCCTGACATCCCGTGGTCCGCAATAGGTGGCCTCGACGAGGTCAAGCGCGAGCTCCAGGAGGCAGTCGAATGGCCTTTGCGCTACCCCGACCTTTACACAAAGCTTGGGCACACCATGCCAAAGGGCATACTGATGCACGGCCCGTCCGGTACAGGTAAGACCATGCTTGCAAAGGCGGTAGCCACCGAGTCGGAGGCCAACTTTATCAGCGTCCGCGGTCCGGAACTGCTGAGCAAGTGGGTCGGCGAGTCGGAGCGGGGAATCCGCGAGATATTCAGGCGCGCCAGGCAGGCTGCGCCGTGCGTCGTGTTCTTTGACGAGATAGACTCGATAGCGCCGACTAGGGGCATAGGAGGCGACAGCATGGTGACAGAGCGCGTCGTTTCGCAATTGCTCACCGAGCTTGACGGCATACAGTCGCTTTCAGGCGTGGTCGTGATTGCGGCGACAAACAGGGCAGACATCATCGACCCCGCGCTACTGCGACCCGGAAGGTTTGACAAGATTGTGTTCGTGCCGATGCCTGACAAGGCAACGAGGCTGAAGATACTGGACATCCACGCCAAGAGCAAGCCGCTTGGCTCCGACGTGGACCTGGGCAAGGTGGCCGAGCTGACCGACGGGTTCAGCGGCGCGGACACGAGCTCGGTGGTCAACACCGCGGTGTCGCTTGTCCTGCACGAGTACCTTGCCAAGTACCCGACGCCGGAAGAAGCAGCAAAGCACGCGGCCGAAGCGCACGTCATGATGCGCCACTTCGAGGACGCAATCAAGAAGATAAAGACGCAGCGCGAGGGCAAGCCTGCAGAAAAGGCCGTGCCGTACTACCGCTAGGCGCGGCCCGAAAATCTCGGCGCCAATTTTTTTGGCGCGCAAAATTTTTCCGGCAGGTTTTTGCTCAAACTTTCTTCACCACTTCCGGTAGGATTTCCGGGGTAATGTTTTTAAAGTGATGGTTTATTGATAACACTAACTACAAAATTGGCAGATAACTCCCAAATCCAACTTGTAAGCAAACCGACTGCCGCACTTCTGAACCGCTTTGCAACACCGCTTGACGTAAAGAATTTGGCTGCAGAATATGGCACACCACTCTATCTTGTTGACGAGGACACGCTCCACGCCAAAGCGCGCGAGCTGCACAGGGCCTACTCAAAGTACAAGGGCCCGGTCAAGGTGGCGTACTCTATCAAGGCCAACTTTTCCCCGGCGGTAATCCGCGCGTTCATGAAGGACGGGCTCACATTCGACCTCACGTCGCTTGGCGAGCTCCACTTTATACGCCAGTGCAACGCCGACCCGGAGAACGTCATCTACACGAGCGTGACCGAAGAGCCGGAAGAGTACGTCGAAGTGCTCAGGAGCGGCGTGCGCAGGGTGGTCGTCAGCTCCCACAAGGGCATGATGAACCTGGCATACGCGGCAGGCAAGGCAGGAGTGCGCCCGCTTGCCATGGTCAGGATAAACCCCGAAGTCGCAACTGACGCCAAGGTCCGGGCATCGTACAAGAACGGCAAGTTCGGCGTGCCATTCAACGGCGGCACCATCGACAGCGCGGCAAAGATGGTCAAGCACATGCTTGCAAGCGACCTGCTAAAGTTCGAGGGCTTCCACTTCCACCTAGGCTCGCAGATAACGGACTTTTCCTGCTACACCCACGCACTGGACAAGATGGACGCCTTCATGACAAAGATGAAGAAGGAAAACCCGGCGTTCCAGGTAAACACGTTTGACATAGGCGGCGGGACGCCTGTCTTTTACAACGACCCCGTGCCGACTCCGGCAGAGATGGCCGAGAACCACACAAGCAGGCTCAACCAGCTTGCAGACAACCACGGCGTGTTCACCTTGATGATAGAGTCCGGGCGCTTCCTCGTGGCAGAGTCGTCGATACTGGTATCAAAGATAGTGAACACCAAGGAGTACAACGAGCACAAGATAGTCATAGTCGACGCAGGCTACCACATCCTTCTCGACGCAGCGCTCCTGAAGCAGGAATACCCGCAGGAGGTAATCCCGGTGGTGGACAGCAAGGACCAGACCACGGGCCTTGCGGCTCCAAAGAACACGCACCTTGCCGGCAGGTTGTGCGACACGTACGACGTGTTCCCGCTCTCAAAGGCGTCGGACATGAGCAGCCCGGAGGTCGGCAACTACGTCTCGTTCTACAACGTGGGAGCCTACTCTGTCGTGTTCAACATGCCGTTCCACTGCCAGACAAAGCCGCCCATCGTCATGAAGGACAGCGACGGCAAGTACCGGCTGGTGAGAAAGGGCACGACGTACGAGCACCTGTTCGCCGAAGAAGGCGGACACCTGGCCTGATTTTTTTCGGCCACGCTATTTTGCGTATACTGCAAATCCTGCGCCGGACAGTAGCCGGCCCTCGTCATGGTCGTTTCCAAAATACACCCCTTTTTCAGGGAACACCGTCTCTATGACGGCAGCCGAGCCGGGCGGTATGCTCCACGTCTCGTCGTGCAACGGCCTGCCGTCAACTGTGTTGATTATGCCTGCGCCAAAGTTGAACGCGACGTGCCCCCTCGGGCCGGCGTTGACGATGTACCACCTTGTCAGCTCGCCTGCTTTCACATCAAAGCGCTCCGCGTCGTTGTTGAGCTGCATGGTGCTTGCAGATCCGAAATAGGGTATGTACCTGTAGGCCATGCCGTTTGTAAGTATCAGGTCGGGCCTGTTTGCAATAAACTTGTCCAGATCAAAAGATCCGATTTCTCTGACAGCGCCTGAAAACGGCCCGTCGCCTTCCGTATTGTAGAGCTCGCCAAACACAACGTAGAACTCTTTTACGGGTTTTTCGTCGCCCGAGCGCACCACGATGCCGCCGTACATGCCGCTTGCGATGTGCTCCCAGATGCCGTTGAGGTTGTCCCCGTCGCAGTGGTACATGAAGACGCCCGGCGTGTCTGCCACAAACGACCATGTCTTGCTCTCGCCGGGCCTCACCGCCTCCGACAGCACCTGGCTCGGGCCTACTGCCGCGTGAAAGTTCAGACTGTGGATTATGTCGCCCTGGTTTTGAAGCGTTATCTCCACCGTGTCGCCCTTGTTGACTGAGATGAGCGGGCCGGGTATGGTGCCGTTAAACGTCATTGCATGGTACCTTATTCCTCCCTGATGCAGCGCGCTGTCGGGCGCCACCTGCACCACGTTCTCGTCAGCAATCAGGGTTATCCGGCGCAGGGTTGGTTCTATGGTGACAGCAGTCTCTTGCTCCGGCTGGCCCGACACTACAAACATGCCTGCCAAAATGCCGGCTACAAACAGGCCTGCAGCAAGACCGGCGGCAAGGACGTTTTTCACAAGTTCGGATATTGGCTTTTGTTCTATAAGAGCGCGGTGTACAGTGCAAGGCATTGGAAGCAAAGCACAAATTTGGCGCCCTTGCCACCTCTGCCGGCTATGGCAGACATCCGCGTCCACGTGTTTGTTACCGGCAAGGTGCAGGGAGTCTATTTCCGACAGAACACCATGCGGACCGCTAGGGAGTACGGCGCCACGGGCTGGGTGCGGAACCTCGACGACGGAAGGGTCGAGGCAGTGATTGAAGGCACAGAGGAGGTCGTGAGAAAGGTGGTAGAGTGGTGCCACCAGGGCCCGTCGGCTTCAAAGGTCGACGACGTGCAGGTCAGGTATGAGCGCTACACGGGCGAGTTCTCTGACTTTACGATAACCGGCTAGCGGATCTTTTCAAAAGCCTGCGTTGCCTGCTTTTTCACCTGCTCGAGGTCCTGCTGCGTCCTTACATCAAAGCGCTCGGCAGGTCCTGCGCGCCCTGACCTGACCTCCACGGACAGGTGGTCGCCGGCCGGCTCGACATCAAGGAAAGTCCTGAAAGTGAGCGTCTTTGCATAGACGACCCTGTGCGGCCTAACCTCCTCAATCACATTTGGCCCAAGCGTCTTTGCAAAGCTGCGGATATCCAGCATAATCTCCTTTCTCTGCGCGTCAAGGTGCTCTAGGTGCGCCTCAAAGGGGATGCTGTTTCCGGAAGGTAGCAGGCCGAACTTGTCCATGCCGACTATTCTGTAGAGTAATAATATACGCGTTTCCAAAGCAGCCTGCACAAGGCTGAAGTATCCGAATTGCGAATTCAAGGCAAATCGTTGAAACGCATTATTTTGACTCTTTTTGGCACCCTTGTAATCGCATTTTTCTTACTGGGCTCCGTCCAGCTTGACCGAGCCTACGCATGTGAAGTGATAGGTCAGCGGCCTCTTCAGGATTCACTTGAAAACTCAGTTGCCATATTTTCTGGCAGAGTTGCAGAAGTCCAAACCTTTACGGTTGAAGGCTATGGCGATTGGCATCTGATGTCCTTTGAAGTCGACAGGTACTGGAAGGCCCCGGATGGAAAGGACTACAATCAGCTAGTCGTCTTTACTGGAACGAGCGGCGATGTTTGCGGCTACGAGTTTGAAAAAGGCAGGAGCTATCTTGTATATACAATACAATGGTGGCACGACGATAATTATCTCTACACCGGGCTTGGATACAGGAACCAGCCAATTGAAGGCGCGCAGGAAGATCTAGATTTTCTAGGCGAGGGCATGGCGCCCGCCACGCAGTCGAGTTGGTATGAACAGATAGATGGGATAAACATTCAGCCGCTGCCACAGCCGCAGATAGAAGAAAAGACAGTTGTATTGTCGATGGTCGGGATAGGAGTGGCCGTAGCAGGGACGGTAGCTTTTTTCACGATGAGAAAGGTCGGAAATTGATCGTCCGGCCGGCGCCAAACACTATTTCAGGCACGTCTCTGTCTCGGCGTAATTCACGATGTCGTCATACGTGAATCTGGGCTGGCCTTCAGCATAGCACTCTACAAACATCTCTTGGGGATTGCCATCGTCGTCGGAAAACACCCTCAATCTCAGATATTCTGAACTTTCGTCCACGCTCTTGTCCACCCTATAGTCCGCTGCCAGCCTGCCGCTCCTGTCGACGTTTGTCTTTGCGTCGGGATACTTGTCAAGAAACGCCCTGACCTCTGGCAGGTCCTCCTGGTTCGCAAGAATTACTTCAGCCGGCAGCTCCTCTTCGCTTGGCGCTTGCCTAGGATAGTAGGAATATACGACAACTCCGCCGGCACCAATTATTGCGACCGCGATTATCCCTGCAATTGCCATCATCTTTCTAGCCATCGCCGGCTCTCATTGTCCATATACACGTTAGAAAATAAAAACATGCTATGCCCTTATCTTAATGCCGCTTCTCTTCAGGTATCTCTTGACCTTGTCCACCGTCGACTTTTCGTAGTGGAATATCGACGCGGCGAGCGCGGCGTCGACGTCGGCCTTTTCAAACACGTCGCGCATGTGGCTCGCCTTTCCGCAGCCGCCAGACGCTATGACCGGAATGTTGACCGCCTTGCAGATGGCACCTGTGAGCTCGACGTCGTAGCCGTTCTCCGTCCCGTCGGCGTCGATGCTTGTGAGGAGTATCTCGCCGGCGCCAAGCGACTCGGCCTTTTCCGCCCACTTTACCGCGTCAAGGCCTGTGCCCTCTTTTCCGCCGTATATCATCACCTCAAACCAGTACCTGCCTTTCTTGTCGCGGAACATTGTCTTGCCCTTTGCCGCGCCCTTGGTGTAGATTCTCTTGGCGTCTATGGCTACCACGACGCACTGCCTGCCGAAAATCTCCATCAGCCGGGTTATCAGCTCCGGAGTCTTGACTGCAGCCGTATTTATCGACACCTTGTCGGCGCCTGACAGCAAAATGTCGCGGGCGTCTTCAAGCTTTTTTATCCCGCCGCCTACGGTGAACGGGATGTCTATCACGCTTGCCACCTTTCTCACCACGTTTTTCATCGTGTCCCGGCCTTGCTGCGACGCCGTGATGTCGAGGAAGACAAGCTCGTCGGCTCCCTGCTCGCTGTACTTTTTTGCCAGTTCAACAGGATCGCCGGCGTCCTTGACATCGGCAAAGTGCACGCCCTTTACAACCCGGCCGTTGTCGACGTCAAGGCACGGGATTATCCTCTTTGCTAAAGTCATGCTACTGCCTTCACCCTCTCGACGGTAACCTTGCCGTCGTACATCGCCTTGCCAAGTATGACGGCGGCGCAGCCGGCGCTCTTGACCCTGACGGCGTCGTCGACGCCTGAAATGCCGCCGCTTGCGATTATCCTTGCACGGCTGTCAACGCCTGCGGCCTGCGCCAGCGTCTCGACGTCGGGGCCGGCAAGCGTGCCGTCCCTGTCTATGCTTGTGAGCAAAAAGTCCTCGACGCCCATGCCGAGGAACTGCACAATTGCGTCCTTCACGCTGACGCCGGCGGACTCTTTCCAGCCCTTGACCATTACCTTGCCGCCTGACTGGTCGATTGAAACAACTACCCTGCCCGGGTATTTCTTTGCCAGCTTTCTGACAGAGTCGGGGTCGCTGTAGGCCATCGTGCCTATGACCACCCGCGCGGCCTTTTCTAGGGCGTCCTTGGCAGCATCTGCAGTCCTTATGCCGCCGGCGACTTGCACAGGCACCTTCACCGACGACACAAGCTTGGCTATTGCGTCCTTGTTGCTTCCGGTGCCAAACGCCGCGTCAAGGTCGACTACGTGGATAAGGTCGGCACCTGCAGCCTCCCACTTTTTTGCCATCTCTGCCGGATCGTCGCCGTAGACCACCTTGTTTGCCGGGTCGCCCTTTACCAGCCTCACGACCTGCCCGCCCATGATGTCTACTGCTGGGATTACCTTCATTTCTCTTCCTTTGCCTCTTCGCACATCGCAAGGAAGTTCTTTATCATCCGCGCACCGACGTCGCCTGACTTTTCAGGGTGGAACTGCACGCCAACGAGGTTGCCTTTTTCCACGACTGCAGGGACGGTGGTGCCATAATCCGACGTGGCTACTACCAGCTTTTTGCTTGCAGGCGCCGCGCGGTACGAGTGCACAAAGTAAACCCACGAGCCGTCCTTTACGCCTTTTAAAAACCTGCTCTTGCCCTTTATCTTCAGGTTGTTCCAGCCCATGTGCGGGACCTTGACCTTGCGCTTTGGGAGCATCACGACCTCGCCGTCCAGTATCTTTAGCCCTTCAAGTTTTCCTTCCTCGCTCCTGTTGAAGAGCATCTCCATGCCAAGGCAGATGCCCATCACAGGCATGCCACTGTCTATCGCTTTTTCAAGCCTGCCGGCGCCCTTTGCCACCGACTCGATCGCAGGGTCAAAGTTGCCAACGCCGGGGAGCACCAGGCCGTCAAACCTGTCGAGGTCTTCCATGTCGCGGATTATCGTGACCTCGGCGCCGTTTCGCTCAAGCGCAGCCTTTAGGCTGAACAGGTTTCCTGCCCTGTAGTCAAATATCGCTATCTTCATCACATCGCGCCTTTGGTGCTTGGGACTCCCTTCCTCTTCGTGTCCGCGCCACATGCGGCCCTGAGCGCAAGCGCCAGCGCCTTGAGCGCGGCCTCGACCTTGTGGTGGTCGTTCTCGCCGTACTGCACGACCATGTGCGTGCACGCGTTCAGGTTCTGCAAAAGAGACCGTACAAAGTGTTCAAGATCCTCGCGCGGCATGCCCTCTATGCTCGACCTTTCCAATTTCAATTCCACCTTCTGGTACTGGCGCTTTACCAGATCAATGGCGACATAGGCAAGCGACTCGTCCATCGGCACCATCGCGCTTCCAAACCGCACTATTCCTGCCCTTGCCCCGAGCGCCTTGTCTATTGCCTGCGCAAGCGCTATTGCGACGTCTTCTGCCAGGTGGTGCACAATCCCATCGTTTGACTTGCCTGAAAGCGTGATGTCTATCATCGAGTGCTTGCCAATCGACGTAATGAGGTGGTCGATAAACGGCAGGCCGGTCTTTACTTTTGCGTTGCCGGCACCGTCGATGTTTACCTGCACGGTGACTGCAGTCTCTTTCGTGACCCGCTCGAGTTTTGCCCTTCTAGCAGAAGCCAAGTACAATTCAAGCCCCCTATACTTTATTTAACAGTAATGGCAGCGAGTTGACGCTCTTTGTCACCGCGTCGGCGCCCTGCTCCCTGAACTGCCTCAGGGTCTTTGCAGGCTGGGGGCTCAGGCCGTACACGCCCACAAACGCGATGTCAAAGCCTCCTTCTTTCTGGGCCCGCCTTGCCATCATCATGTCCTCCGCAGAGTCGCCGGCATAAACCGCGCTTTTTGCGCCCATGACCTGCATCGCCTTTTTGATTGCGTAAGGGTTTGGCTTGGCGTGCTCCCTTGCCTCGTCTTCTAAAAACACGCAGGCAGGCAGGTTGAAGTATTTCATGACAGGCGCAAGCGAGTATTCTGCTGCAAGCCTGCTCCTTCCAGAAACAATGGCAAGGTTGCCGGAGAACCGATCGTGGAGGCGCTTCATCGTTTCCTTCTTGACCGCAATCCTGTCGTTTGCTATAAACGGCCTTTTGACTTTGCAGTACTTTGGCTCAAGGCCGTTCTGCTTCTTGAAAAGCTCGGGCCCGTAAAACAGCTCGTCAAACACCCTGCCGATGTAGCTGTCCTTTACCGGCGCAGGGTATACCAAATCTTGCCTGTGCTTTTCAATGCCGTACTCTGAGAGGAACTTTTCTACTGCTACGATGCCGGTGTCGTCGGCGTTTTCTGCGACTTTGAACAGGAACTTTCTCATCGCAGGCGTTTTCTGCGGGTTTGCCATCGCCGCCAGCGCTATCGCATAGCTCGTGTCGGTGTCGTTGTTGAATCCGCCTCCCTGCCGAAAGCGCAGTATCAGCTGGTCGGTGACAAGCCCACTGTATTTTCTGCCCGCCTTTTGCTCGAGCACAAACTCGACTGTCTTTTTTATCGCCTCGTTGTACGACCTGCGTATGTCGACGAGCACGCCGTCGATGTCAAACAGCGCGCAGTCCATCATACCGATTCCACGCATTGCAGGAACCTGCTGTTCGTCCTGCGCGTCCCTATGGTCACGCGCATGCAGCCTGGGTGGCCGGCGACGTTTCCAAGCAGTTTTACCACTATCTCTTTTTTCGCAAGCGCTTCCGCAATTGCGTGGTACTTCCTGCCGGCCTCGATGAATAGAAAATTGGCGTCGGAGCGGTACACCTTGATTCCCTTGACCTCAGAGAGCCTCTTTGCCACGCGCTCGCGCTCCCTCCTGACAGCCTCGATTGTCTTTTTGACGTGCGCCGACCTCTCTAGCACGCTTGCGGCTATTGCAAGCGAGAGCGTGCTCACCGGGTAGGGCGACTGTATCGTGGAATTAAAGACGCCTGCCATCCTCTCGTTTGTCACCATGTAGCCCACGCGGGCGCCTGCAAGCCCGAAAGCCTTTGAGAGCGTGCGGAGCACGATGACGTTGTGGCGCCTTGCCGCAATCTTGGCAAGCGAGTAGCCCGCAAAGTCGGCGTACGCCTCGTCGACCAGCACAAGCGTGTCGTCCAGCTCGTCGATTATGGCCTCGGCAGTCCTTCTCGGGATCTGGCCGCCGGTGGGGTTGTTTGGCGAGCAAAGGTAGACAAGGTCTGCCCTCCTTGCGCGCTTGACAAACACGGCCGCGTCAAGCTCGAAATTGGAATCAAGCGGGACCCTGTCTACAAGTATGCCGTGGAGCTCGCACCTGTTTATGAAATACGAAAACGTCGGCACGAAAACTGTGGCCCTGCTGCCTTTCTGCGCAAGCGTGGTGAGCAGGAGCTCGATTATCTGGTCCGAGCCGCTGCCGACGCTGACGCACTCTTGCGGCACGCCGGCGTACTTTGCAAGCTTGGCATAGAGCCCTTCAAGCTCGTCTATCGGGTATTCCCGCAGGTCGACGCGCCTTGCCGCCGACTTTGCCACCGCCGTTATGAAATCCTTGTCAAGGGCAAAGTTCTCGTTAGAGTCTAGCTTTATGGCGCCCTCTATTTTTTCCGGGCGCACGTACCTGTCAAGCTTGGATATCCTTGACAGTTCTCTTGAGAACCTCACCTGCGCTTCCCCCTTGCCTTTACGGCCTCGTAGTGGTTGGGCAGGCCCTCTGCAGTCGCCATCTCTCTCACGGCCTTTTCCACCTTCGCAAGGCCGGCCTTTGACACCTTTACCCTGTTCACCAGTTTTACAAAGTCAAGCACCGATAGCGACGCTCTTGATTTTGCAAAGCCAAGCGTCGGAAGCACATGATTTGAGCCAAGCGCATAGTCGCTTGCAGACGACGGGCTGTCGGGTCCGACCAGCACAAGGCCGGCAGACCTGAACTTTTTCGCAACCGTATCGGCCCTCTTGCAAATGACTTCAAGGTGCTCGGGCGCAAACTCGTCGGCAAACTCTATGCACGCCTTTTCGTCGGCGCAGACTGCGGCAAAGCCGTTTTCGCCGAGGCTTTTTGCAACGATGTCAGACCTTGCTATCTGCGGCAGCATCCTGTCAACTTCAGCCTGAACGCTTGACGCCAGCTTTTGCGACGCGGTGACAAGCCCGCACACCGTATCTGGGCTGTGCTCTGCCTGAGAGATGAGGTCTGCGGCCACAAGCCTCGGGTCCGCAGACGCGTCAGCATATATCAAAAGCTCCGTCGGACCGGCCACCATGTCGGTGGACGCGACGCTTGCCGCCGCAAGTTTTGCCGCAGTCACGAACATGCCGCCGGGACCCGCTATCTTGCTCACCGGCCTGATGGACTGCGTGCCGTACGCAAGCGCCGCTATTCCCTGCGCGCCGCCGGCCTTGTAGAATTCGTTCACGCCACAGATGTCTGCAGCGACCAGCGTGAGCGGGTCGATGCTGCCGTCCCTTGTCGGCGGCGAAATGGCGACAATCCTCCTGACGCCTGCGACTTTGGCCGGCACCGCGCACATGACGACAGTGCTTGGGTAGCGCGCCTTTCCGCCCGGTATGTAGCAGCCGACGCTTGAGACGGGCGCAAGCGCCCTCTCGATGGCGACGCCCTCTGATCTTACTTTGATTCCGCGCAAGCGTTTTGCGACTGCAAGCTCGCTCTTTTCAAGGCGCGCCTTCATCAGCTTCAATGCCTTGATCTGCTCTTTTGTCACCTTGCAGTACGCGTCCTTTATCTCCTGTTTTGTTACAGCAAGCGACTCGAGCCTGACGCCGTCGAATTTTGCAGTGTAGTCGATGACGGCCGCGTCGCCGTGTTCCTGCACGTCGCGCATTATGCCTACTGCCTGTGCCATCAATTCATTGGAAATGTTAACTGACTTGCGCATCCCTGCAGCGGCTGACGCCGGCTCGGTTACGTCCAGGATCTTCATGAGTAGCCGTCCAGGTTTACCTCGTCAAGCGGCAGTATCTGCCTTGGCTCGAGCACGACTATGCCCTGCGCCAGCTTTCTCATCTTGGGGACTATCTTGATGAACTCGCGCTTGTCGATTACCGTGTTGACTCCAAACCAGCCCTCCTCGGAAAGCGGGCTCACAGTCGGCCTCTTTAAGGCCGGCAATGATTTGAGGAGCTTGTCGAGGTTCTCCTTCCTGACATTGACAAACAGGTGCAGCTTTTTCCTGCCCTCCACCACGCCTTTGAGCAGCGCGACCATGTCGGCTATCTTTTCGCGCTTTGCCGCGTCCTTTAGCGACTTTTTGTTTGCGACAAAGACTGCCGTCGACGTCGCTACCGTGTCGATTATCTTCAGGTTGTTCTGCGCCAGCGTCGTTCCTGTCTCGGTGATGTCGAAAATCGCGTCAACGTCTTCAGGAGGCTTTGCCTCAGTCGCGCCAAACGAGAGGAATATCTCGACCTTCTTGTTGTCGCCCACGCGAAGCCACGGCGTTATTATGGTCGGGTCA
Organism: Nitrososphaera sp.; assembly: GCF_013388945.1. Taxonomy (GTDB): domain Archaea; phylum Thermoproteota; class Nitrososphaeria; order Nitrososphaerales; family Nitrososphaeraceae; genus Nitrososphaera. The sequence continues at coordinate 408,569 of NZ_JACAEH010000004.1, forward strand.
GAGTCGCCGTAGTGCTTTTTGTACGCCTTGGTTGCCTTGATGTACGCCGACGTGGTCGTCAGGTACTCTGCAGAAAAGCGGAGCGTCTTTTTCTTTTTAGCAAAATCGTCAATCAGAGCGTCCAAGCTGTCGTAGGGAAAGCTGTTCGGAATCGCTATCACCTGGTTGACCCTGCCGATCTCAAGGTCGAGCAGGACCTCGACGTCTGCCTTTGCCTCCTTTATCCAGTCCCTACCTGTTATGCCAACGTCGTAGAACCCCTCCTGCACGTATGTCGGTATTTCCTGCGGCCTGAGGATCTTGGTCTCTATCTCGGGGTCGGACAGCTTGACCCTGTAGGTGCGCCCACGGCCGCTTACCGTCTGGTAAGCCTGCTCGAGGAGCTTGAACGTGACTTCCTCTATGCTACCCTTTGGAACCGCAAATTTCACAGTGGGCATTGGCAGATGCTCAAATCGGTCTATCGGATATATATCTTGTAGTAGGTTGTTGAGGCGGCATTAAGACTGTATTTGCGGCAAGTCAGCATTCTGTCAGCAAGCCTTTCCAGTGGAAATATGGTGCATTGTGCACCATTTTAAGCACGAAAAAATGGTGCAATTTTTGTGATTATCCCAAGTTGCCTCATCCAACGCTTGTCATAGCGCCTATTTGCCGAATTTCCGGGCGTGCAGCCTCATGTGGCCGGCCTGGATGCCCTCTGCAGAGAGCGCCCTTATTGCTGCCAGGTTCTGGGCAAGGCCTGCTGCCGCCATTGCCATCGCAAGCTCCTGCGCGCTCTTCACGCTCATTATCTTCAGTGCAACCTTGGCAGTCGGGTTGACGTTTGCAACGCCGCCGACGATACCTACCGCCAACGGCAATTCGATCTCGCCGGCAAGGTCGCCTTCCTTTGTGCGCCACCATCTTGTCAGAGAACGGTAGGTGCCGTCGCGTGCAGCGTAGGCGTGCGCGCCTGCTTCGATTGCGCGAAAGTCCTGTCCTGTTGCCAGTGCAACGGCATCGATGCCGTTCATCACGCCCTTGTTGTGCGTTACTGCGCGGTACACGTCGGAATGCGCAAGCGCGTACGCGTACAGGATGCGCTTTACGATTTTGCTTCCTCCAAGCTCGCCCTTGTCAAACACGGCCTTGCAGCGCACCATCCTCTTTGTCGCATAGTTTGAGAGAATCTTCAGCACCACCTCGCCGCCCGTTATCTCGGCAATCTTTGGCGCTATTGCCTCGCACATCGTGTTCACCGCGTTTGCGCCCATCGCGTCCTTGGCGTCTATCGTCAATTCAACAACAAGCATCCGGCCCATCCTGTTCCTGCTAGCGTCGCGCACTTCACGCGCGCCCAGGCCGATGGCAGCAACTGACTTGCTCTTTGCGTTTGCTATCGCAAGGATCTCCTTCTTTTTGGCAAGCACCTTTCGTCTTGCGCCGGCGACGTTTTTTACCGAAACGACCTGCACCTGGCCTATCATCAATGATCTGTCTGCCTTTGCGGTAAATCCGCCCTTTGCCCTTGCAATCTTGGCCGCCTTGCTTGCAGCCGCTATCACGGACGGCTCCTCTATCGCCATCGGCACAAGGCGCTCAACGCCGTTTATCACGAAATTGGTCGCAATCCCGAGCGGGACGGACATGATTCCGACCGCGTTTTCGACCATCCTGTCCGCGCTCTCAAATGCCAAGGGCGCGCCAAGCGACGCCTTCTCCTCCTCGGAAAGCCCGACCGCGTTTTTGATAAAGTCGAGGCGCTCGTCCCTGACCATCTCGTAGAACTTTTTCATCCAGAGAAGCTAGGGGGAGGTTATCTTTAAAATCTTGTCATCGCCCTGCTCCGGGATCGCCCTGCCGTCCCGGTTTGACGTGAGCACGTAAAGCGAGCCGTCGGGCGCCTCTGCGACGTCGCGTATCCTGCCAAAGCTGGTCAGTATGTTGTTGCTCTCGCCAGTCTCTAGGTCTATCTGGCGCACGTGCGCGCCCTTGAGCGACGCCATCAATATGTCGCCCTTATATCCCAGTTCGTCGGAAGTTGGGATCACTATGCCGCCGGGAGCAAGGGCGGGGCTGAAGCACCGGACCGGCTTTTCGAAGCGCACTGCATCGCACTCTTCCACCGGCCAGCCATAGTTTTCGCCCGGCTTGATGAGATTTATCTCGTCGTTGCCGCTCTCGCCGTGCTCGCTTGCGTACATTGCGCCCGTGTCCGGGTCCCACGCAAGCCCCTGCACGTTTCTGTGGCCGTAGCTGTAGACAGGCGAGCCGGGGAACGGGTTGTCGTCCGGGATAGTGCCGTCGTCGTTTATCCTCAGTATCTTACCTGCCAGCGAGTTTGCGTTCTGGGCAAGCTCGGGCTGCCTTGCGTCGCCGGTTGCGACGTACAGCTTGCCGTCGGGGCCGAACTTTATCCGCCCTCCGTCGTTTCGGTCTGCGGCAGGTATGCCGTCAAGGATGGTTGCAGAGTCGATTATCTTGTCGTCGCGCTCTGTCAGCATCACCACCTTGTTGAACACGCCTGTCGAGTTGGCATAAGTGTGGTAGATGTACAGCCTGTGGTTTTCTGCAAAGTCGGGGTGCAGCGCAAGCCCGAGAAGGCCGGACTCTGTCCTCTGCTCGACGTTGATGTAGGCTGCAGGCTCTGCTAGCAGCGTGCCGTTTTCTATTATCCTTATCCTGCCGGCCCTCTCTGTGAAAAAGACCCGCCCGTCGTCTGCAAAGTCGACAGCCCAGGGCACTTCCAGGTCCTGCGCTATGACCTGTATGCCAGACGAAATGCCTGTATTGTTCTGGCCAGTGGTGGGCTCTGGCAATGGAATAGTCGTCCCGCCGGGCGAATACATTATCGTGACTATGGTCGCTATTATCACCGCTGCGCCGGCGACAAGGGCAAGCCGGCGGTCTCTCTCCATCAGGAAGGCTTGCAAAAGAGAAGGCTTAAAATGTAATCCCCGGCCACGCTAAAGGCAATGAAGGTCTCTGAAATCATGGTTACAGACGTTGCCAAGCTGACAGCCGAGGACACCGTTGCAAAGGCCCTTGCCCTCATGGTGGACCGCTCCATCCACCAAGTCCCGGTCGTAGACGAGTCAGGCGCCTATTCAGGCATGATATTTGCCAAGCAGTTCCTTGCTTCCAGCGCACAGCCAGCCTCAAAGCTGAAAAGCTTTGTGACAAGCACCACGTCGCTCTCGCCTGACCAGGAAGTTGAGGACGCGGCAAAGACGATCCTTGGGACCGGGAGCAGGGCGCTTCCCGTGGTGCAGGACGGGAAACTGGCAGGGATGCTGAGCGAGACTGACATCGCCCAGACCGCGGATTTCGGCCACGCAATCGTCGACGAGGTGATGACGGGCGCAATCGTGATTGAAGAGGACACGCCGCTTGCAGACGCGGTATCGAAAATGAGGCGCTACAACATATCGCGCCTGCCGGTGATAAGCAAGGCCGGCGTGATACGCGGGATTTTGAGCATCCTTGACGCCGCAGGAATAATGGCGGCGCCTACAGAGCGCACCAGCAAGTCTGCGGCCATATCTGGCGGCAGGTCGAAGGTGAAAGGAGAGGTCAAGGTAAAGGACATCATGCGCCGGGCAATTTCAGTCGAGCGGGGCACAAAGCTGAACGAGCTGTCAGACTACTTCAAGAAGAACGAGGAGCTTGTAGTCGTTGGCGACGGCAGGCCTATTGGAGTTGTAACGCCAAAGGACGCGCTTGAACTTGTATTGCCAAAGAAGGGCGAGATTGCCATCCACATCGCGCACATGGGCGACGAGGACGACAGGCGCGACATCGAGGATCATCTGACAAAATTCGTGAAAAAGATCCAGGGCCAGATCCGCGATTTGCAGAACGTCGTCGTGTACGCGGACAAGCACAGGACACGGAAATATTCCGTGCGGTGCAGGCTGATAACCGGCAAGGGCGTGATAAACGCGCACGCAGTGGGCTTTGACCCGATAAGCGCGGTGAAGGAGCTGATACGCAAGCTGGACAGGCAGGTCAAGGCCGAGCACACGCAGAAGGTCAAGCAGAGAAAGAAGCAGCGCGGGACGCCAAGAAGAGGATAGGCGCGGACGAGGAGATTTGAACTCCTGATCGCCCGAGGGCGAATCGGCTGTCCGGCAATGACTCGACTCAAGGCCGACGCATTACTGTGTCTCGCGTGAGAGACCACTCTGCCACGTCCGCGCAAGTGGGTTTTCTTGCTGCCTTACTATTATACGTTAATGGGAGTTGGTATCGACCTAAGCGCCTGACATTCATCCGATAGATTTGTCACCGAAACGAGCTTGGTATGGACATTGCGATTCTTACAAAGGGATCCGGCAATGGTTAAATTGTTCATAATTGTGTTAATGATATGACTCTGGAAAGCAAGTCAAATGCAGATAATCTTCAGGATTGGTTCTCAAATTTAATAGACCATTTTAGAGAAGAATATGAAAAAATATCTGATGAAGAAAAAAGCTATGGGGTAGATACTTCTGTCAACTATCGCTTTCCCTGCCAGATAGAAGTATTCTGGCTCGAGAACCCTGAAATTCAACTCATTTTCAAGTTCAATTCTGGCAACAGACCTGACAAAGAAATAATCATTCACGGTCCGCTTGACAGTCACAATTTCATTGACCGTGTGGAACCGATATTGAAAGAACCTAGATGGTCTGAGGTGAGCAGTGGTAGACGGCCTTATCTTGATGAACCCGGAACGACTCTTGCATTTACGTTGGCTAGGCATCTCCATAGACTCGTCGAGATGGCAAAAGCCATGCATTTTGAACGCCGAGTGCACAGAGGGTCGGGAATGGGCTTGCTCGAAGGTACCAATATCTGGACATCGTATCATTACGGCAACATCGCTGAACAAGACTATGTTACAATTGTTAACGAAATATTGCGCGAAACAAGGTCAAGAGCTAAGAACATGAAGGAGAGGTCGGAAGGCAAAGCAAAGGAAAAGGTACATGTGCTTGACAAACCGAGAGATAATCCCAAAGCTTATGGCGTACATTTCTTTCCGCCGATATTCGTTGGTAGACAACCGGAATTGACGCCTTCTGACGTATTATATGGTAGAATAAGCAATATGCCCTACATCTCTCCTTTTGAAAACGGAATTTCAATGTCCTTCGGGAAGCATGCAGCTATAGTCAATGCTGACGGGTTCATTTTCATACCAATCTCAAATAAGGAAATTGCACTTAGAGCTCTAAATGTGATAATGGCGGTGGGCATGTTAAGAGGACTAGACTTCTTAGCAGTTAGAGAACACGAACTGTCTACCATCGAATACAACAAAGAGACTATGACGCCGGGAAGCATGACCTACGACCCGGAAGTAACTTTGCGAACTCGTCAGTTTCTAGATCGGATGGGGCAAGGTACCTCGGGCTATAGAAGAAGGGAGATCGACGAAATGACTCTCCGACAAATCGTTGCCAAAGCTGGCAGGATTTTTGATGAAGGGAAGTATGTGGAGGATCTGAGATTACTTTCAGAATCGTTTACGCATTTTAATGATGCTGAATATGCGCCTTCTTTTGTTATGAGCTGGAGCATTATTGAAAGACACATCTCAAAATTGTGGAAGAAAAAAGTGGATGAAAAGGATCTGGATGAAGACAGAACAAATAAACTCCTTGATACTAATCGGTGGTCGGCTGATTATCTTCTCGAGGTACTAAATCTTAACGAGGAGATATCAGAAGATGATTATGATAGGTATATGGAGATGAAATCAAAGAGAAACAGGTTTATTCATAGAGGAAAGCAAATAGTTCGTGAAGATGCAGAAAGATGTTTCAACATCGCGAAGGAAATCGTAGTCAGAAAGGTCGGAAGCTTGAATCGTAATAAGATTTCCGATTTTGCTGCCTTGATAACTAGGGCATAACATGCATTTCGACCCATTTTTATATTCGTGAAGTGATCAGAGTACCGTTGGCCAGACGAGCCGAGCAGAGGTTAAAGTCCATTTCGGTGCTTGTACCACTGGAAAGAGTGCAGGCAAGCCTCTCCGAGATAGGCTTTTTGCTGCAGGACACCGCCACAGTCGTTGCGGACGGCAAGTTCTGGCAAAAGATGCTCTACGTCCGCGGCCAAGAAACGATAAGCGTGTCTGAAGAAATTGGCGACGTTTACCCGAAGGACCCGATTATCACCATCTGCGGCTCCAACAGGACGATATCGCACGTCGTAAAGGGCGTGGGTGGCTGAAATGCCGCTGTACGAGTGCAACGAGCACCAGTTCGTGGAAAACGTCCGCCGGCTACTGGAGGCAGGCGACAAGTTCATCGTAAACAGGCGCATAACGATGCACGACGACGCAAAATACGGCCCCGCTACTTTGCCGGACGAGGAATTCAAGCGCTATGAAACACTTGTCACAAGAAAGGTGGTCAACTCGACGGTAACCACAAAAATCCCGTTTGTAGACACGTTCCACAGCAGCAGGTTCTACGACGCAGACGAGACCGTGCATTCCACGACTGCTCTGATGTTCCCGAGGATGTCCATCCCGTACTACCGCGTAGAGTATTCTGTCAACGTCTGGGGCGGCACCTACTTTTTCGCCTTTGACGCGCTCTTTGACCCGGAAATAGCGATAGAGAAGAGGAGCGGCAGGCGGCTTGGAAAAGGCGCGCTGGTGCACGTGTTGCGCTACAGCCCGCCAAACGAGCGCGTGCTTGCAATCAACATGCCAAAAGGCGTCGTTGTCTTGGACGTCAAGCACATGGTCCGGGTTATTGATCATTCATCCAACTTTTGACAGCCAGTCGAAAAACGGCACAAGAGGGCTGAACGGCAGCTCTTTTGCGCTCTTGGCGTTGTATCCAAGAAGCACCATGCGCCCCTCGAGCTTTTTCTGCAAGGGTGCCGGCACCTGCTCCTTTGCAAGCGGCCCGAAGATCTCGAAATAGAAATTCTGGGAAAAATGGGCGACGTGCTGCGCAAAGCAGTCCAGCAATATAGTGGGGTCGCCGGCGACGCGCCTGTTCATCTCCTCCTGGCTCATCCCGCGCGTGTCGACTGCAATCTGCAGCATCCTTTTCGTATAGTTTTCACGCGTAAACGTGGGGTCGAGCCTGCCCGGGTTTGACTGGTACATCCTGATCTCTTTGGCCGCCTGCTCGACAGTCCTGCGCGCGAGGTCCTTTGCTTCGTTTATTTCAACGTCGCCATGAATTCCAAAATCCTTGCCGAAAATGAAAAACGCGCCCATCTTTTCTTCCTTCTGCACGTACGGGAAGGTAGAACTGCCTGTCAAAAACCGCGTTATCCTCTTCTGAATGTCTGCCGGCAAGAACATGCCCATGTACGAGTCCAGTGCCACCGGCACGACTATCGACAGCGCACGCTGGGATTTATTCCTTAAAACAAAAGAAAAGAGAAGAAAAGAGGGCTAGTGCGCGTGAGGCGGAGGTGCGCTGCTCTTCGAGAGTGCCTCGTTGAACGTGCCTGAGGCCTTCTCGTGGAATTCCAGGTTTGACTGGTCCACCTTGACTGCCTGCGGCGGGCACACCGAGACGCACGCCATGCACCAGATGCAGTCGTGCTCCCTGATTGGGTCTGCCTTGTCCGTGTAGTCCTTGCGCTCTTCCTTGACGGAGCTGCCAGTACCCGCAAACTCCATATTTATTGCCTCTTTTGCCGGCACGTCGTGCTCGGTTCTGTACCACTGGTACACCTGCACTGGGCAGGCCTCGATGCAGGCGCCATCGGCAACGCACGAGTCCCAGTCAATTGCGACCATCGTGCCGCTTACGCCCAGCGGGACCAGCTCCTCGCCGTGCTGCTCGTAGGCGTGCTTTACCTCCTCGTTCTCTGCGGCCTCTGCAGCTTTGCCCGGGCCCCAGAAGTAGTGGTAGTGCTCGCCATCCGAGTGCTTTATCTTGCCTATTACCTGATGATTCCTCGGAAAGTCTGGATCGATTGGCATGTTACTCTTCAGTACTGGGATTCAGATATTATATAAACTGTTTGCGAACGAATACTAGTGATCTATTTCTCAAAAAGCACGTCTAGCACCCGCTCTTCAAGCCTTGCCCTTGCAAGCTTCATGCTTGCAGTCGCGACTGGAAGCGGCACGATGTTTACGACCCTGCCTGCGGCGGTCCTGACGCTGACTGTCAGCTGGTCGCCGTAGCGCTCTATTGCAAAGTCGTCCTTTTCTGAAAACGGCACCTGCACCGTCATCCTTACCGTCGTGCCCTCGGTTGTGAAGTGGTACGGCTTGCCACGGTAGAACACGCCTGCCGGGTCGTCGCTTCCGTAGATCCTGTCGCCGTGCTTTGAGAGCATCTCGATTCCGCGAAGCTCCGTCTCGTACAGCTCTACTTCCCTTATAGGCAGCGGGTAAAAGTTGGCCTTGGCGTCGGCTACCTTCCCTTGTTGGAACCTAGCCCACCTGTCGTAGTAGGCGTCAGACGAGCCGGCCATTATCTTGTTCACTATCGCAAGGTCGACGTTTATGCCGTACAATGAAGCCGACATAAGCGCGCGTTTGGCGTTTTCGATGCTGAACGTGTCCGGGTTTGCGACAAGCCGGATGCTCGTAGCGTCGTTGTCCTTGATTATCTCTGCAAGCGAGTCAAGCCTGTCAAGCAGGTCCATCTCGCTCTGGATGACGTCCCGCGACGGGGCAGGGATTTTTGCAAGCGGCTGGAATATCCTGCCAAACCCGGCAAACAATCCTGCAAGCCCGGTCAGCTTGCGCCCGATGCTTCCCACCAGCTTGGGGAAATACAGGTACCGCAGCGCCTCGCCGGACGCCGGCATGTCAAGCACGATTGCGTCGTACGCTTTGGTCTGCCATGTCTCCTCTATCTTTAACAGCGAAAAAAGCTGCGTCATGCCCGGCAGCATCGCAATCTCGTACGCCAGAGTCTCGTCGATTCCCTTTGCCGAAAACACGGACGCCATGTACGACAAGATTGTGTTGTACTTTTTGCCCATCTCGGTGACGGGGTCTATCTGCTGCGCATGAAGCCTGGGCGCGACCTGCAACGGCTCGTTTCCGACTTCGGGCACCATCAGCGCGTCGCCAAGCGTGTGCGCAGGATCTGCCGACAAAACGAGGGTCCTGTGGTCCCTCCCTGCAAGCTTTATCGCGGTCGCGCACGAGGTCACGGTCTTGCCCGTGCCTCCCTTGCCGGTGTATATGATGAGCCTCAAGCCTGAAAAATGAGTTTAAAAAGGGATAAAAGAGTTTGGAGGGGGCTAGTACACGTAAGCCCTTTCCGCGTGCTGGCTGATGTCCAGGCCCACGTCCTCTTCCTCCTCGTTCACCTTCAGGCCGATGGTCCTGTCTATCACCTTCATGATGGCGACGGTGCCTCCAAAGCCCATGATTGCCGCGACTCCGACGCCAAGCGCCTGGATTGGGAGCTGCATCGGGTTGCCAAACAGCAGCCCGTCGGGGCCTGCAGGGTTGATGAGCGAGGTTGCGACGAGGCCGATTGCAAGCGACCCGATTATTCCGGTAACGCCGTGCACCGAGCTGACGTCGAGCGCGTCGTCTATCTTCCAATGCTCCTTGAAGAGCAGGATGGCATAGTACGAGGCAAGGCCCAGCACGATTCCAAGGAAGAACGCGCTCTGGCCGCTGATAAAGCCGGCGGCCGGCGTTACGCCTGCAAGTCCGCATATCGCGCCGTTGATGGCAGCTGTTGTAGAAGGCTTGCCTGACCTCTTCCACGAAAGGATTATCCACACAAACGCCGAAGTCGCCGCGCCTATCTGCGACGTGATTATGGCGTTGGCGGCAAGCCCGCCTGACGCAAGCGCGCTGCCCCCGTTGAATCCAAACCAGCCTACCCACAGGAGCGATGCGCCGATGACTGCAAGCGGGATGTTGTGGGGGACCATGATGTCGGGGCCAAAGTTCTTGCGCCTGCCAAGCACGAGGGCCGCTGCAAGCGACGCCATGCCTGCGCTAGTGTGAATGACGATGCCTCCGGCAAAGTCAAAGACTCCAAGCTGCGCAAGCCAGCCTCCGCCCCACACCCAGTGTGCAAGCGGGTAGTAGATGAAGACGCTCCACGCGATTATGAAGACGAAAAACGCTGACCACTTTACGCGCTCTGCAAACGCGCCTGTTATGAGAAGTGGAGTTATGACTGCAAACATCATCTGAAAAGTCGCAAAGGTGACGCCCGGGATTGTCGACGCCTGCGGGAGCGCATCGTCGACCGGCACGCTGTTGAAAAAGAAAAAGTCGCCGCCACCGATGAACCCTCCCATCGAAGGGCCGAACACGAGCGTGAATCCGCCTATGAACCAGACGGTTGACAGTATGCCAAGACCCGAGAAGGTCTGCATGATTACTGAAAGCGAGTTTTTGGTCCTGATGAGGCCCGCCTCAAAAAAACCCAGGGCAGGTATCATGAGCAATACAAGCCCAGTGGATACAAACATCCACGTGGTATCTCCCGTATCGATCGGCATTTCCAGAAAATCCTATATCCAGATGCTATAAAAACGCATCGACCTATGTAATTAACATAATATACAAATTTTATGATATAGTCTTACAAGTTGGGAGAATTGACGCGTCATTGCAAAATGGCGCTCTCAGAGCGCCGCTATCGTTGCAGCAGTCCGCTCCACGTCGGCTTGTGCGACGCCGGGGTGGACCGGAAGCGACAGCACTCGCCCCGCGCACCACTCTGTGGCCGGCAGTTTTGTTTTCGGCGCGGCCTTGCGGTAAAACGGGGTCCTGTGGACCGGCGGGTCGTAGTACACTGCAGAGCCTATGCCGGCCTTTTCTAATGCAACTTTTGCGGCTTCCCTTGCCTTTGCAGTTGCAAATGCAACAGTGTAAAGGTACCAGTTGAACTTCTTGTCGGCAGTTTCTGCCGGCAATGCGACGCCCTTTACTCCGGACAAAAGTCGTGACATCAGCTCCGCGTTGCGCCTCCTTGCGTCAAGCATCGCGCCCAGCTTGCCCATCTGCACCTTGGCGATGGCCGCGCTCATCTCTGGAAGCCTCAGGTTGAGCCCGAGCACCCTCGTGTCGTAGCCGTGAACCATGCCGTGGTTGCGTATCATCTTCAGTTTTCCAGCAAGCCTGTCGTCGTCCGTGGCGATTGCGCCGCCCTCGCCGGACGTGAGCACCTTGCTTGCGTACGTCGAGAAGCAGCCCATCATCCCGAGCGTTCCGGTCTGCCTGCCGCGAAAAGTCGAGCCAAGCGACTGGCAGGCGTCCTCTATCACTGCAAGCGAGCGCTTCTCTGCAATTTCAAATATTTCCGCGTCGCACGGGTGGCCGTACAGGTGGACGGGGATGACTGCCTTTGTCCGCCTGCCTATCTTGCGCTTCATGTCCTGGCTGTCGATTGTGTAGTCGCTTTTCTTGATGTCGACAAATACCGGCCTTGCGCCCGACGCGACTACGGCGTTTGCAGTAGCCACGAACGTGAACGCCGGCAAGAGCACGTCGTCGCCGGGGCCGACGCCTGCTGCAAGTAATGCCGCGTGGAGCGCTGCAGTCCCGGAATTGACCGCTATGACGTGCTTTGAGCCTAGATAGCTGCCGAGCGCGCTCTCAAAGTCCCTGACGCGCCTGCCACCGTCGCTTGCGGCGCTTGTCAGCGCGTTTTCCTCGATGACTCTCATGACTTCAAGCTTTTCCTCCTCGCCAAGCCACGGCCTGTTTATCGGGATCACGCCGGCCGTACTTGCGGACTGGAATAAAAACAGATGGATGGAAAATACAGGAAATTGTTATCTGGCTGCAATCTGGAACAAAAAACGGCAATCGTTAATAAAGACCGGAGCGCAGATGCGTGCGTAACGCGTTTTTGCGTTTTGTCTCACTGTACGTAAGGTTCACCTATATTGGATATTGTATGTATTAGTTTCCCAACATAGAAAACAGTTACGTTACTTTTGACTATGCCCATACTGCGTAATGGCTTTTAATTTTCCGGCAGCGCTTCTTCAAGATGAACGGAAACAAGGTTCTAGTCATTGGACTCGGGCAGATAGGATACAGCAACGCGGAATACATGACGATGAAGGGGTTGGCAGTCGACGGCTTTGACATCAGCGACAAGGCCGTCCAGCGCGCTATCGACGATCAGGTGATCCGCAAAAAGGCGTCAAGCTTTGCGGGCTACGACTATTATATCATCTGCATCTCGACGCACAGGCCGGACGACATGTTCGTGCCGTACCTCGACGGCCTCTTTGACATCGCAAAGAGGATAGCGTACGAGGGCAAGACAGGCGCGCTCGTGGGAGTCGACAGCACGATTACGCGGGGCACGTCGGAGAAGATAATGGAGATCTTCCGCCACCGCATGCACGTCGTCCATGTTCCCCACAGGTTCTACATCAACGAAAAGCACGACCACGGCGTGCGGCAGACCCGCGTCATAGGCGGCTGCGACGCATGTTGCCTGCAGAAGGCCAGGCACTTTTACGGCGAGCTCCTCGACATTCCGCTTCATGAAGTCGAGTCTGTCGAGGTCGCCGAGCTGACAAAGATAGTGGAAAACTCGTACAGGTTTGTCGAGATAGCGTTTGCCGAAGAGCTCAAGATGTTCTGCGACCGCGCTGGCATCGACTTTGACGAGCTGCGCAACGCGATAAACACAAAGTGGAACATCAAGGTTCTCGAGGCACGCGAAGGGATTGGCGGCCACTGCCTGCCGAAGGACAGCCAGATGTTTCTCAACCTGTCCAAGAACCTGCTTGAAGCCAGCATCATAGATGCCGCAAAGAAGGTCGACGCCGAGTACAGGGAGCACATCTCGTACGCCGTTCAGGCGAAGGTCAAGCCAGTCGAACTGCACTGATTGTAACGTACGATAGATTCAACGATAACGCAATGCACTGACCGGTTCCGCGGGGTGGGCCGAAAAGAGTGGCGGAACCGCACTGACGTACTAGGGTTGGCCTAGAAGCGGGAAACACATGAAGGAAAACAGTGGAAAAATCAAGAAAATAGCAATAGCGCCGGCGGGACTTGCAAGGTCACGCGGCATAGCAGGTGCGCCGGCATGACCGAACAGCAGGAGCAGCAGCTGTCGCCGTCGCTTGCAGTCAGGTGCCAGCAGACCGTTGCGCCTTCGGGCAGGATAAGGGTCAGCAAGAAGGCGTGGGCGGTGAGGGTAATGACCGTCGTCCTCACAGCCGTGCTGATAGCCGTCACAGTCAGCGTCACGCTCGAGACGGGCGACCCGTTTGTGATGGCCGGCGTGATAATTCCGACGCACTCGCTTGCCTACCTCATCATCGGGTGGTTCTTTTTCAGGTCGCCGGCGACCGGCAAGCCCGGCAACGAGCTCGTGTCAGTCATAGTCCCCATATACAACCAGAAGGGGCTGATAGAGATGGTGATAGACGCGATATTCCGCTCCACCTACCAGAACATAGAAGTCATTGCGGTAAACGACGGGAGCACCGACGGCACCAAGGAGGTCCTCGACAGGCTTGCTGGGAAGTATCCCAAGCTGAAGGTCATCCACAAAAAGAACGAGGGCAAGCGCAAGGCAGTGGCAAGCGCGTTTGTCAACTCGCACGCGCGCTACGTGGTCCTGATAGATTCTGACAGCATAGTGGAGGAAAACGCCATTTCTGAAATGATGAAGGCGTTTAGCGCCGACCCGAAAATAGGGGGCGTCGTCGGCTATGCCAAGGTCTGGAACGCCAAGAAGAACGTCCTCACAAAGTGCCAGGACGTGTGGTACGACTACTCGTTTAACATCCGCAAGTGCGCCGAGAGCCGCTTTGGCGCAGTCATGTGCCTCTCCGGGTGCCTCGCAGGCTACAGGCGCGAGGCGATAGCCGACTACATCCCGTTCTGGATAAAGGCCCGGCTCAAGGAAAGCGAGGACCGCGAGCTGACGACGTACGTCATCGCGCCGCCAAAGGCAAGGCATTTGCTTACGCCCGGGACAAAGAAGATGATGCGCTGGATGTCGCAGTACGACGACGCGGAAGACAGGGGTCTGACAGGACAGGCGCTCATCGACTGGAAGTCAGTCTACGTGCCGTCAGCTGTGGTGTACACGGACGTGCCGGAAAACGTCAAAGTGTTCTTGAAGCAGCAGAAGCGCTGGAAGAAGGGGACGCTTCGCGTCAACTTTTTTGTCAGCGGCTTTTTCTGGCGGCGCAACCCCATCATGTCGCTCCTCCTCTTTTACGTCGAGTTCATGCTGATGTTCACAAACCCGCTCATACTCCTCATCGCGTTCGTCTACGAGCCGGTCTTGCTGAACAACTACCTGGTGCCTGCGATTTTCCTCACAGGCTCGGTCCTGACAAGCTTTGGCCACGGCCTTGACTACAAGTTCCGGGACCGCACCTCGACTACCTGGTACTACAAGCCCCTGATGAACCTGATAACCGCGTTCGTGATATCGTGGATAATATTCCCCGCTATCTGGAGCCTGCGCAGGAACGAATGGGGAACGCGCTGATGGTATTATCTACTATAACATTCTCAAAACGACCTGCATCTAGAGTGGAGCGTATAGAAAGAGCCATCAAAATTATTAAAAAAAATAAGGCAGGATGCTTCACTGGAATGACGGTTGGTCGTACAGGCGCTAGCGAGCTTGCTGGCAGCACGATAGGGGAAGCCGGCCACGCTTCATCGCTCCATTCCGGCAGGGCGCAAAGCCGCGCAGGGGCATGCCCGGCATAAGGATGGCGCTCCTTGGCGCGATAGCCACGACGATAGTTATAGGGATAGGGGTACTGATAGCCATAGGGCCGTCACTGATACAGACGCTTGAGCGCACCAAGCCGACGCCTGTGATGCTCTCGTTTTCAATGGTGAACGGCTGGAACGCGCCGCAGTGGTGCAACGATCTCGCCTCGGTGCTCCAAAAGCACGACGTCAAGGCCACGGTGTTTGTGACAGGCGAGGTGGCGGAGCAGCACCCCGAGTGCGTGACTGCCTTTGCCTCCCAGGGCACCGACGTGGGGAGCCAGACCTACAGGTACGTCAACCTCAACGCCGTCGCAGACTACCAGTATGCGCTTGAAGAGGTGAGGATGGGCAAGGAGGCAGTCGACAGGGCCGGCAACATAGACTCGCACGTCTTCAGGGCGCCGTTTGGCGAGACCAACCAGGACATCTACTCGCTCCTCTCAAGCTCGGACATAACCGCCGACTTTTCCTACACGACGCAGTACAACAAGTACGAGGGAGACCAGTTCGTCAAGCACGACCTCGTGTCGTGCGACTGCCGCGACGAGCCGGAGAGAATAGAGCAGCTTCTGAAGCTCGACCTGCCCATCATAATAAACATCGACAACAACACAGCCGTCGGCGAGATAGAGAGCCTGATAGTCTCGCTCAAGGAAAAGGAGATGAGCCTTGTCAGCGCGTCAGAGCTGACCGAGACTGACCTGACGGTGGAGGGAGCATCGGCATGACAGACCCCAGCGACAAGTCGTACGTGCCGGCTTCCCGGTTCACGTCCCGGCAAAAGGTGGCGCAGTCCGGCAGGATAAAAGTAAGCAAGGGGGCGTGGGTGTTCAGGGTCCTTGTCATCCTTGCCCTGCTTGTATTCATGACGTACATGATACAGCGCGGCTGGGAGGCTCAGGACCCGTTCCTTCTGGCAGGCATAATCTTTCCGATACACGCCGTTAACGCGCTTGTGATTGGATGGATCTTTTTCAAGTCGCCGGCGACCGGCAAGCTCGGGGACGACCTTGTGACAGTCATCATCCCCGTATACAACCAGCACGGGATGATAGAGACAGTCGTAGACGCGATATTCAGGTCGACATACAAGAACCTGGAAGTCGTAGCCATAAACGACGGGAGCAAGGACGGGACGACTGACGCTCTCAACAAGCTGGCCGCCAAGTACCCGAAGCTGAAGGTCATCCACAAAAAGAACGAAGGCAAGCGCAAGGCCATTGCGTCTGCGTTCTACAACTCCAAGGGCACTTTCCTGGTGTTCATCGACTCTGACAGCGTGGTCGACGCAAACGCCATCGCAGAGCTGGTCAGAGCGTTCAAGGGCGACCCCAAGGTGGGAGCGGTGGTGGGACTTGCAAAGGTCTGGAACTCGCACAAGAACACGCTGACAAAGTTCCAGGACGTGTGGTACGACAACTCGTTTAACATACGCAAGGCCGCAGAGAGCTACTTTGGAAGCGTGCTGTGCTGCTCGGGCTGCCTCTCTGCATACAGGCGCGAGACCATCGCAAGCTACGTGCCGTACTGGACCAAGGCCAAGGTCCCGCTTGCCGACGACAGGGAAATGACGACTTATGTCATTGCGCCAAAGAAGGGCAAGCAGCTGATGACCCCGACGACTAAAAACATGATGAAGTGGATGTCAAACTTTGATGATGCAGAGGACCGCAGCCTCACCGGCCAGGCGCTCATGCAGTGGAAGGCAGTCTACGTCCCAAGCGCAGTCGTCTACACAGAAGTCCCAGACGCGATGAAGATATTTTTAAAGCAGCAGAAGCGCTGGAAGCGCGGCACGCTGCGCGTGAACTTTTTTGTCAGCGGCTTTTTCTGGCGCCGGAACCCCGTGATGTCGCTTTTGATATTCTACATGGAGTTCATGTACATGTTCATCAGCCCGCTTCTGGTGGTGACTTCTTTTATCTACGAGCCTCTTGTGCTGAACAACTACTGGGCGCCGATGATAATCCTGGCAGGCATGATACTGACCGGCATCGCCCAGGGCGTCGACTACAAGTTCCGCGACCCCGGCTCAAAGTACTGGCACTACAAGCCGCTTGAGACTTTGATGTTTGCGTTCGTGCATTGCTGGCTCATATTCCCGGCAATCTGGAGCCTGCGCAAGAACGACTGGGGGACGAGATGATGCAGGCCTTCCAGATATCCACAAAGTGCAGCAGGTGCGACATACTGCTTGACGGCAGGGATCAGTTCGTCGGCCACATGATCCACAGCCACGACATGGGCTTTGAGCAGGCAGACGCCGTCTGGAAGTCCATGTGCGCCGCCACCCACAACACACATTAAACAGAAACGCCGTGCTGATGCCGTGAGCAAGACCCAGTCTGCCGAGTACGACGCGCTGCTGAAGCGACTGCAGGACAAGATGGGGACCGGCGCCAAAAAGGCCACATCAAGGCTTGAAGTCCCGGTACCGCAGATAATCTGGGTGGGCCAGAAGACTATATTCCGCAACTTTATGGACTTTCCAAAGGCCCTCAGGCGCGACCCCGAGAAATTGCTGCTGTACCTCAACAAAGAATTAGCGTCTGCCGGCTACATCCAGGGCGAGCGCGTCATCTTTTTGGGCCGCAAGACCCCGTCGTCGTTTGGCGCGCTCATAGACAGGTACGTCAAGGACTATGTCCAGTGCCCTGTGTGCGGAAGCCCCGACACCCGCACGGAGAAGAGCAAAAAGCTAGGCTTTTTGATCTGCGAGGCGTGCGGAGCCAAGTCGTCGATAAAGGGCAACTACGCCTGACCAGACAGAAAGTCGTGCGCGTGCAGGTTCTTTATCCAAGCGCTGACGACTGAAACGTCGTTTTCATAGTGCCTGCCGACAAGCGCGTTCATTTCGTTAAACTCGGCCACCTTTTTCCTGACGGCGTGGTTCCTTCCGGCGACGTGCACTGATATTTCAGTTGAATCGACAAGCTCGTCGCACATGTTGCAGCGCAGTTTCTCCATGCCTGCATGAGTCCTGCGCCCGGATTTCTACCATGACACCAAGCGCGCTTGCCACATTCGTCAGCTATTTTTGATCATCGTGCGTGCGCAGAACGTCGAGCACGTGCGCAAGCTCGGGGTCGCTTGTCAGCCTGTCAATAAAGCCGCGAACAATCTGCCTGGTCGTGCGCTCTGCCGCGCCTTCTCCCCTGTGCTGCCTGTTTACAACTTGTTCATACACAAACGGGCTGATGTAAATCGAGCACACGTCTGCAATCCATCCAAACAGAGTTGCAGTCGTCTTGTCGTCGAGCATCTGCTGGCGCTTTTCTTCAAACATCTTGCCGATTATCCTGACGTTGTAGAGGTACATCTTTTTGCCGGTCTTGCTGTCGTGGCCGGTGAAAAGCACGTTGTCGCGCTCGTCATAGATGAGCCCGAACGAGGCGTTGCCGGGCATTTTCACGTGCCGCGACTTTTGCGCGTGGTCAAACAGCCCGTCCATGAGCGCCTTGAGGAGGGCGTAGAACCGCTCGGCTGCTTTCTGGCGCTCTTCCTTGTCCTCCTTCTTTAAAATGCCCACTTCCTCAATGCACGCCGCCGGCGAATTAAAATGTTGGTTACAAACGCGGTTGTTGAGGCGGAAAAAAACCTTGCAAAATATATGAGATGTACCTTCTCAATCGATAAAAATTCCAAAAAATCGCCTCGATCAACGCGCCCATGTCAACCTTGTTCACTACCAAATTGGATAATGTTGACTATTGGTTCTAAGTACGAACCAGGCTGTATCTCATCATGACAGCCATAATGTCGCTTCACACCGAAGCAACCAACAACAGCAACTTTACGACCGGCCAGAGCTGGGGCGCACTGAGGAAGGCATGGAAGGGATACCGCATCGCAAAGGTTCAGGGCGATGCTGCAAGGATGAGGGAATACGCAGGCAAGATCCGCAAGATCCAGGGCGAGCTCGGCGTAAGTGTTGCCTCCTTTCCGCACCTAGGCATAAACTAGGCGCGGAAAACTTCTCTTTTTTCTTATTATCCGTAAATCGAACCGCTTGAGAGATGCTGCTTTAGTTTCGCCTCAATCGCTCCCTTTGGCAATGCGCCGATTATGACGTCGACTGCCTTGCCGTTCTTGAATATCATCATTGTGGGTATGCTCTGGATTCCAAACGAGCCTGCAACGCGTGGGTTCTCGTCGACGTTGAGCTTGCCAAACACCACCTTGCCAGAATATTCTTTTGCAAGCTGGTCTATCGAGGGCGCCACCATCCTGCACGGCCCGCACCACGCGGCCCAGAAATCCACGAGAAGGACTGGGTATCTTGCAACCTCTGTCGAGAAGTTGGAGTCTGTGAGGTGCACCGGTGCTGTTATCGAAGAGAGCGCTGCCCTTGCCTCGGCTGCCTTTTGCAGCTCGGCCATCTTTTTCTGCTTTATCGCCTCAAGCTCGTCGTCGGACACGGCGTGAGGTTGGCAAAAAGCGCTATTATTCTTTTGGGGATAGGTAATTATCCGGCCGACAAGCATTCCTTTCGATCCCGACATGGCTGATGAAGAGAAGGACATCGAGGTCGA